>NZ_JBHJYS010000016.1:0-214871 GCF_042270245.1 Streptomyces sp. NPDC055955 | reverse complement strand
CGGTCAACAAGGACGCCGAGGCCCCGATCTTCGACCTCGTCGACTACGGCGTCGTCGGCGACCTCTTCGACGTCGTCCCCCAGCTCACCGAGGAAATCAACACCCGCAAGGGCTGACAGCAGCAGAACGGCCGAAGGCCCTGGACCGATGTCGGTCCAGGGCCTGTGGCCTGCGTGCGTATGCCTCAGCCGGCGCGACGGACTCGCGCGGCCTTGCGGGCGTCGGCGAGCTGGCGGGCCTCGGAGGCGCGGCGCGAGTCACCACCGGCGCGGCCGGGGCGCGATCCCATGCCGCGGAACGGGGCACCGCCGCGCTTGGGGCGCTCCGAGGCCGGCGCGGTGCCGGTGATCGGGACGCCTGAGGGCGCCTGAGCACCGGTGATACGGCTCAACTCGGCCTCGCCCGAACGGACTTGGGTGATCTGCGGCCGGATGCCGGCGTCGCGCATCAGCCGGCTCATGTCGCGGCGCTGGTTGGGCAGGACCAGGGTGACGACGCTCCCGGACTCACCGGCACGGGCCGTACGGCCGCCGCGGTGCAGGTAGTCCTTGTGGTCGCTCGGCGGGTCGACGTTGACCACGAGGTCGAGGTTGTCGACGTGGATGCCGCGCGCCGCGACGTTGGTGGCGACGAGCGCCGTGACCGTACCGGCCTTGAACTGGGCCAGGGTGCGGGTGCGCTGCGGCTGGGACTTGCCGCCGTGCAGGGCCGCGGCCCGCACACCGCTGCCGAGCAGGTGCTTGGTGAACTGGTCGACGGCGTGCTTGGTGTCCAGGAACATGATGACCCGCCCGTCGCGGGCGGCGATCTCGGTGGCGGCGGCGAACTTGTCGGCGCCGTGCACATGCAGTTCGTGGTGCTCCATCGTGGTGACGGCGCCCGCCGACGGGTCGACGGAGTGGACGACCGGGTCGTTCAGGTAGCGGCGCACCAGCAGGTCGACGTTGCGGTCCAGGGTCGCCGAGAACAGCATGCGCTGGCCCTCGGGCTGCACGAGGTCGAGCAGCTCGGTGACCTGCGGCATGAAGCCCATGTCGGCCATCTGGTCGGCCTCGTCCAGGACGGTGATCTTCACCCGGTCCAGGCGGCAGTCCTTGCGCTCGATGAGGTCCTTGAGGCGTCCGGGCGTCGCGACGACGACCTCGGCGCCACCGCGCAGGGCACTGGCCTGACGGCCGATGGACATACCGCCGACGACGGTGGCCATCCGCAGCTTCAGCGACCGGGCGTACGGGGTGAGCGCCTCGGTGACCTGCTGGGCGAGCTCACGCGTGGGGACGAGGATCAGGCCGAAGGGCTGCTTGGCGTCGGCGCGCTGTCCCGCGAGGCGTGCGAGGAGCGCGAGCCCGAAGGCGAGGGTCTTGCCGGAGCCGGTGCGGCCGCGGCCGAGGACGTCCCGGCCCGCGAGCGAGTTCGGCAGGGTGGCCGCCTGGATCGGGAACGGCACGGTCACGCCGAGGCCGGTGAGCGTCTTGAGGATCTCGGCCGGCAGGTCGAGCTCACCGAAGGTCTCCACCGCGGGGAGAGCGGGCGTGACGGTGACGGGCAGCGCGAACTCTCCCTGGGGTGCGGAGGGCCTGCGCCCGTAGCCGCCGGAGCTCTTGCCGCCGGGGCGCCCCTGGCCCTGACCCTGGGGTCGAAAACGGGCGCCCCGGTCACCGCCGGCGGAACCCCTGCGGGGGTTGGAGTAACGGTCGTTCGTGCGAGCTGAACGGTTCATGGAGAACCTTCCTCGATATGGCACGTATCGAGGAATTCCCGGCGCATGAGTGCCGGACGAATTGCAAGAACGAGCCGAATAACAGACTGAAAATCAGCCGGCGCGCCGGTACGGAGAATGGCGACGCCTGACATCGGAATACCGGGATTCCGCTGCGACAGGCGCGGCTCTCGGACGGGCCGGTTCAATGGGGTGCGGGGGTCTTGGCGCCCCGCCGGGGTGGTGTACCACCCGGTGGTCGCGCCTACCCGGGCGGGATACCCCGCAAACAGCAACGAGCTGGTGCCCGTACCACCAGGGTACGGGCACCAGCTGCGCTCGACGCTTCAGCGTCAGGCGGGAACGATGTTCTCCGCCTGCGGGCCCTTCTGGCCCTGCGTGACATCGAAGTTCACCTTCTGGCCTTCCTGAAGCTCACGGAAGCCCTGGGTGGCGATGTTCGAGTAGTGGGCGAAGACGTCGGGGCCGCCACCCTCCTGCTCGATGAAGCCGAAGCCCTTTTCCGAGTTGAACCACTTCACGGTGCCAGTAGCCATATGCAAATTCTCCTTCGGGGCAGTGCCCGTGGCCCACACTGTGTGGACCTCGGCGTCGCCGCAATGATTGCCCCGTCCGGAAAAATGCATCCGGAAATAGAAAAGCGCCCGGCAACGTGAAGTCACCTAGGCACTTGAAGTATCTATGGGAACCACAACTGCAACTGAGATCAAGACTAGCACGGACCGGGCTTCGGAGCACGGTGAGCCAGAAATATTTCGCGCGTCGTCGTGAACCTTCACCCCGGATTGAGCAAATCCAGGGGCCCTCGGCGCCTGATATTCACTTCATCGGCGGCTGTCGGACAGGAACGGATAGTCCGTGTACCCCGTCTCGCCTCCCACGTACATCAGGTACCTGTCCCTGACCTGGTTGAGCGGCGCGCCCACGCGCAGCCGCTCGACCAGGTCAGGGTTGGCCAGGAACGGACGGCCGAGCGCCACCAGGTCGGCGCCGGCTTCCAGGAGGCGCTCGCCCGCGCTTCTGCCGCCGTCCGCGGGAATACGCTCCCGCGGCAGCACCGGGTTGGCGATCAGCGTGCCGGTCCAGCGCTTGCGGAGATCCTGGAAGAGCGGATTGTCGGGGTCGGCGAAGACGATGTGCAGATAGGCGAGGTCCAGGTCCGCGAGGGCGTCGACGAGTGCGGGGTAGATGTCGCCGGTGTCTTTCTCGTCCATGCCGTTGACGGTGAGTCCCGGAGAGATCCTCAGGCCCACCCGCTCGGGGCCGATCGCGTCCGCGACGGCGCGTACGACCTCGACCACGAACCGGACGCGGCCCTCCACCGCCCCTCCGTAGGCATCGGTGCGGTGGTTGGTGCCCTGGCCGAGGAACTGGTGGAGGAGGTAGCCGTTGGCCCCGTGCACCTCGACGCCTTCGAAGCCCGCCGCCACGGCCTTGCGGGCGGCCTCGGCGAAGTCGGCCACGGTGGCGCGGATGTCGTCGGGCGTCATCTCCCTCGGTACGACCGCGGGCTGGTGGCCGGTCGGGGTGTGGATGGTGTCGGGGAGCGGCACCGGTGAGGGGGCGATCGGGGTCAGTCCGCCGCTGTTGTCGGGGTGGCCGATCCGGCCGCCGTGCTGGAGCTGGAGGAACATCCGGCCGCCGGCGGCGCGGACCTCGTCGGTCACGTGTCGCCAGCCCTCGACATGGGCCGCGTTGTGGATGGCCGTGATGTTGGCGTACGTCTGCCCGACGGCGTTGGGCGTGGACGCCTCGGCGATGATCAGGCCCGCGGTGGCGCGCTGAGCGTAGTAGGTGGCCATGACGGGCTGCGGGACGCCGTCCGCGGAGGCGCGGTTGCGGGTCATGGGCGCCATGACCAGGCGGTTGGGCAGGGTCAGCGCGCCGAGGCGGGCGGTGTCGAACAGGCGGGACGTCGTCATGGCGGTGCTCCTCGCATCGGGGTGAGTGGTGTGACGGGGTGCGGTGTGGGCGTTCATGAGGTCCGCGCCGTTCGGCGGGCGGGGAATCCGTGGGCGCGGGCGGCGACGACCACGGCGAGTACCGGAACCAGGAGCAGGAGGACGGTCCAGGGCAAGGAGCGGGAGCCGACCAGGTCGAGGAGGATCCCGCCGGCGATTCCGCCGCCGGCCATCGCCACGTTCCAGAGGGTGACGAGCATGGCCTGCGCGGCGTCCGCCGACTCGCCCCCCGCGTCGCCCGCGGCGGTCTGCAGGAGCGTGGGGGCGCCGCCCCAGCCGAGGCCCCACAGCGTCACCGCCGCGTAGACCAGGGCGGAACGGTCGGACAGCAGGGCCAGGACGGCCGCCGCCACGGCGACCAGCAGGGCGGCCGCGACGGTCAGGGCGCGCAGGTGGCGGTTGATCAGTGCGCCCACGATCCAGATGCTCGCCAGTGACGCGGCGCCGAAGACGAGGAGCACGAGATCGGTGGAGTCGCCCATGCCCACTGCGTCGAGGAACGTCGCGACGTACGTATAGAGGACGGTGTGGGCGAGGACGAAGACGAGGGTGACGAAGAGGACCGGCAACACGCCGGGGACACGGAGTGCCCGCAACATCGGCGGCCGGGCTCCCGGCCGCCGTCCTGGCTGGTCGGGGACGGTCGCGGCGATCCAGCCGAGGAGGGCGACGGTGAGGACGGTCATGCTCAGGAACGCGATCTGCCAGTTCACGGCCTCGCCCAGGAACGTGCCCGCCGGGACGCCGAGGGACAGGGCGACCGGGATGCCCGCCATCGCGATCGCGAGGGCCCTGCCCTCAAGGTGGGCGGGTGCCAGGCGCCGGGCGTAACCGGCGAGCAGCGCCCAGGCCAGGCCGGCCGCGACCCCCGCCACGAACCGGGCCGCCATCGTCAGAGGGAAGTTCGTCGAGAGGGCGGTGATCGTGTTGGCGACGCCGAACCCCGCCATCGCCGTCATCAGGAGCCGCTTGCGGCGCCATCCGGCGGTGGCCGCGGTGAGGGGGATGGCGGTGAGGGCGGTGCCGATCGCGTAGACCGTCACGGTCTGCCCGGTGGCCGATTCGCCGACGCCCAGGTCATGGCTCATCGCGGGCAGCAGACCCGCGGGCAGGGTCTCCGTCAGGCTCGTGACGAAGACGGCGGTGGCGAGGGCCAGCAGGGCGGGGAGGGGCAGCGTGCGGTTCTCACGGGCGAAGCCGGTGGCGGAAGCGGGTGGTGTGCGGGTCCGCCCTGTTCTGGTGACGTCTGTTCCGGTCATGCGACGACAGTGCAGGTCCGCGCTTCGGAAACGCTGACGGTCCGCTGACGGCCGGCGGCCACGGCGTGTGTACGGTGCTCGCATGCGGTTCGGGGTGCTTGGTCCACTGACGGTGCGGGACGGCGACGGGGATCCGGTCGCGGTTCCCGAGATGAAGGTCAGGGCACTCCTCGCCGCCCTCCTGGTCCACGAGGGGCGGCCCGTCTCCGCCGACCGTCTCATCGACGGCCTCTGGGGCGACGACCTTCCCGGGAATCCCGCCAACGCCCTCCAGGCGAAGGTCTCTCAGCTGCGCAAGGCGCTCGGACGCGACCGCGTGGTGCGCCAGGCCCCCGGCTACCGGCTCCGTCTCGACGGGGCCGGGGACGAGGTGGACGCCGACCGCTTCCTGTCCCTGGTGGACCGGGCGGGGTCCGCGGCGAGCCCGCGCGATCGGGCCGAAATCCTCACCGAGGCACTGGAGTTGTGGCGGGGCCCGGCCTACGCGGATTTCGCGGACGAGGAGTTCGCGCGTACCGCCGCGCAGCGCCTGACGGAGCAGCGGCTGGCCGTCCGGGAGGAGCGGGCCGAGGCGCTCCTGGAGTCGGGCGATCTCACGCTCCTCACCGGAGAGCTGGCGGACCTCGTCGCGCGCCACCCGCTCCGGGAACGGCTGCGCGCCGTCCAGCTGAGGGCGCTGTATCTGACAGGCCGGCAGAGCGAGGCGCTCGCCTCGTACGCGGAGCTGCGGGGCCGGCTCGCGGACGAGCTCGGCGTCGACCCGAGCCCCGAACTGGCCGCACTCCACGAGGCGATCCTGCGCCAGGACCCGGCGCTCACCCCTCCCCCGGCCTCTCCTGCGGGTGCCGCGCCGCCGCAGTCCGAACGCCCTCGGTCGAACCTTCCCGCCCCGCTCACGGCGCTCGTGGGCCGTGACCGCTCCCTCACCGAGATCGGTCGACTCCTCACCACGGAACGCCTCGTCACGCTCACCGGCCCCGGCGGGGTCGGCAAGACGCGCCTCGCGGTCGAGGCGGCCCGGCGGATCCAGGACGCCCCCGACGGGGTGTGGCTGGTCGAACTCTCCGGTGAGCGCGGGAGCGTGGCCGATCTCGCGCAGGTCGTCTCCGCGGCGCTGGGCTTGCGTGACGACGCGCTTTCGGGTGCGCCGGGACACGGCGCGGCGGCCGCGCCCGAGCAACGGCTCGCCACGGCCCTGCGGGACCGCAGGGCCGTCCTCGTCCTGGACAACTGCGAGCAGGTCGTCGATGCCGTGGCGCGACTCGTCGAGACGCTGCTGGGCCGCGCACCGCAGCTGCGGATCCTGACCACCACCCAGGAGCCGCTGTGCCTCGCCGGGGAGACGGTGCGTGTGGTCGAGCCGCTGGAACCCGCGGACGCGGTACGCCTGTTCACGGCGCGCGCGGCGGCGGCCTCCCCCGGCTTCTCGCCCGACGACGCCACTCCTGAGACCCGTGCGGCGGTTCTGGAGATCTGTCGGCGGCTCGACGGCATCCCGCTCGCCCTCGAACTGGCGGCGACGCGCGTACGGGCCCTGGGCGTAGGGGAGTTGGCTTCCCGGCTCGAGGACCGTTTCCGGGTGCTGACGTCGGGGCGGCGGGGTGCGCCACCACGTCAGCAGACTCTGCGGGCCGTGATCGACTGGAGCTGGGAGCTGCTCGGCGCCCCTGAGCGGACCGTGCTGCGCCGCCTGGCGGTGCAGCGCGACGGCTGCACTCTGGATGCGGCGGAGGAGGTGTGCGCGGGCGACGGGGTGCGCCGCGACGAGGTACTCGACCTCGTGACGCGACTGGTCGACCGGTCGCTGGTCGTCGCGGTGACCGGCCCCGACGGCCCCCGCTACCGGCTCCTCGAGTCCGTCGCCGCGTATGCGAAGGAGCGGCTGCACGAGACGGCGGAACTCGCCGCGGTGCGCCACCGCCATCTGCGGCACTACGCCGAACTGGCCGAGCGCGCCGAACCCGCCCTGCGTGGCGGCGGGCAGCGCGAGTGGCTCGGCCGGCTCGACGCCGAGACCGCCAATCTGCGGGCGGCGCTCGACGAGGCGACGCGGCGGGCGTCGACGAGTGGCGCTGCCGACGACGCCGTGCGCCTGGCCACCGCCCTGTCCTGGTGGTGGCTGCTGCGCGGGCGCCTGAGCGAGGCCCGTCGGGCCCTGTCCGCCGTGCTCGCCGTGGTGCCGTCCGCGGGCGAACTCCGTTTGTTGAGCGATGCGTTCGGGCTGATGATCGGAGAGCGTCCGCCGGCGACGGCTCGCCCCGACGTGGCCATCGCCGATCCTGTCCGGCGGGGGCGCGCCGTGTGGTTCTGCGCGTACGGCCTGTTCAGGTCGGGCGACCTCGCCGCCAGCGAAGAGGCCGTCTCACGGGCGCTGGCTCTCTTCGCCGCCGCGGACGACCGGTGGGGTACGGCCGCGGCTCTCGGACTGCGGTCGATGCACGCGCTGATCCGTGGCGACCTGGACGCCCTGGGGCGCGACGGCCTGCACAGCGCGACGCTCTTTCGCGAACTCGGCGACCGGTGGGGCGAGTTGCAGACGGTGGAGCCACTGGCGGCGCTCGCCGAGATCAAGGGTGAGTACGCGGAGTCCGCCCGGCGCCACGAGGAGGGACTGCGTATGGCGCGCGAACTCGGCCTGGACGCGGAGGTCTCCGCGCGGCTCTCCGGCCTGGGCCGGCTCGCGCTGCTCGACCGCGACTGGGACCGGGCCGCCGAACTGCACGAGCAGGCGCGGCGATCAGCGTCCGAACAGGGCTACAAGTACGGCGAGCTCCACGCGGAGATGGGCCTCGCCCTCGGCGCACGCCGCTGCGGCGACCTCGATGCGGCCCAGGCGTACCTGCTGCGTATCCGCGACCGGTTCGGCGACGTGTCGTCGCAGGCGGGTGACCATCTGCTCCAGGCCGAACTGGGCTTCGTCGCCGAACTGCGCGGGGACGCGGCCGGGGCGGCCGCACACCATCTCCTCGGTCTGGACGTCGCCTGTGCCATCGGCGAGCCGCGCGCCGTGGCCCTCTCCCTGGAGGGTCTGGCAGGCGCGGCCGCACTGGCTGAGGACGGGGGCCGGGCAGCGGCACTCCTCGGCGCCGCGGACGCGGCCCGCCGCGGCGCGGGCGCACCGCTCCCGCCCGCGGAACGCGGCGACGTGGACCGCATCACGGCGAGGGCGACGGCCGTGCTGGGTGAACCGGCCTTCGCGGAGGCGTTCGCGGACGGTACGAACCTGTCGCCGGAGAAGGCGGCCCGTACGGCGCGGCTCCCCTTCCGAGCCGCCGTGTCGGACCAGGACCCCGGGGGCCTCCACGCGCCTCCCCGAACGGGTCGTTGAGGCCGGACGCACCGAATGCGGCCCGCCCTGTCCGGCCACGGTCGTGTCGTGTCTCAGATCCGCCCCGACATCATCCGGCGCGGCTCCCCCGCTTCGCCGTCGTGATGGATCGGTGTGCGCGAGGTGGTCAGGGGCGCGCCCGTGCCGCCCTGTCTCGACGCGATGATCTCCGCCGCGATGGACAGGGCCGTCTCCTCAGGTGTGCGGGCGCCGAGGTCCAGGCCGATCGGTGAGTGCAGGCGGGACAACTCCTCGCTGGTCAGGCCGACTTCACGGAGGCGGCGGTCGCGGTCCTCGTGGGTTCGGCGTGAGCCCATCGCCCCGACGAACGCGACGGGCAGACGGAGCGCGATCTCCAGGAGCGGGATGTCGAACTTCGCGTCATGGGTGAGCACGCACAGGACCGTGCGCTCGTCGGTCGTGGTGCGCCGCAGGTAGCGGTCCGGCCAGTCGACGACGATGTCGTCGGCGTCGGGGAAGCGGGCCCGCGTGGCGAAGACGGGGCGTGCGTCGCACAGTGTCACGTGGTAGCCGAGGAACTTGCCCGTACGGACCAGGGCCGCGGCGAAGTCGACGGCGCCGAAGACGATCATCCGGGGCGGGGGCACGCTCGACTCGACGAACAGGGTCAGGTCGGCGCCGCAGTGGGAGCCGTCGGCCGAGAGGTCGAACGTGCCGGTGCGGCCCGCGGCGAGGAGGGACCGCGCCTCGCCCGCCACGGTGCGCTCGAGACCGGAGCCCCCGGCGAGCCCTCCCTCGTACGATCCGTCGGCCCTCACCAGCAGTGCCCCGCCCCGCAGTTCGGCCGGCCCGCGGGCCGGCCTGGCGAGCGCGGCCGTCTCGCCGCGGGCGGCGGCCGCGAACGCCGCCGCGAAGACGGGCCTGTCCGGAGCGTCGGCGCGCACCGGCGTGACCAGGACGTCGATGACACCGCCGCAGGTGAGCCCCACGGCGAAGGCGTCCTCGTCGCTGTAGCCGAACCGCTCCAGGACGGACACACCGTCCTGGAGCACCTGCACGCACAGCTCGTAGACGGCCGCCTCGACGCAGCCCCCGGAGACCGAGCCGATGACCGTTCCCTCGCTGTCGACGGCGAGGGTGGCGCCGGGCGGGCGGGGTGCGCTGCCGCCCACCGAGACGACGGTGGCGACGGCGAAGTCCCGGCCCTGCCCGGCCCACCGGTTCAGCTCGTCGGCGATGTCAAGCATCGACGTCACCCTCGGCTGCCGCCCCGGCCGACAGGACACGGTCGGGCCGGATCGGCAGGTGGCGGTGGCGGACGCCCGTCGCGTGCCACACCGCGTTGGCGACGGCGGCGGCCGCCCCCACGATGCCGATCTCCCCGATGCCCTTGATCCCGACAGGGTCGTCGGCGTCCGGGTCGTCGACCCAGTCCGCCTCGATCAGCGGTACGTCGGCGTTCGCGGCGAAGTGGTAGCCCGCGAGGTCGGCGCCGACGTGGCCGCCCGTGACCCGGTCCCGGATCGCCTCCTCGTGCAGCGCCATGGACAGTCCCCAGATCATCCCGCCGACGAACTGGCTGCGCGCGGTCAGCGGGTTGACGATCCTGCCTGCCGCGAAGACGCCGAGCATGCGCCGTACGCGCACCTCGCCGGTGGTGACGTCGACGGCGACCTCGGCGAACTGGGCGCCGAAGGAGTGCCGTTCCTTCTGGGGGAGGGAGCCGACGGCGGCGCTGGTGTCGGATCGTACGGTGATGCCCTGCGGCGGAATGTCGCCGCCCAGGGCCAACTGCTCCCGAAGCTCTCGCCCGGCGGCCGTGACGGCCCAGCCCCAGGAGCGGGTGCCCATCGAGCCGCCCGAGATCGCCGCCGGGCCGAAGTCACTGTCGCCGATGCGCACATGGACGCGCTCCCCGGCCACGCCGAGGGCCTCCGCGGCGAGCAGGGTCAACGCGGTCCGCGCCCCCGTCCCGACGTCCGACGCGCCGATCCGTACCGTGAACGTGCCGTCGGCCTCGGCGGTCACGGCCGCCGTGGACGGTGCCACGATCACCGGGAAGGTGGCCGCCGCCGTGCCGGTGCCCAGCAGCCAGCGCCCTTCGCGCCGCACCCCGGGACGTGAGTCCCGGTCCGCCCAGCCGAATCTGCGGGCGCCCTCCTCGAAGCAGGCCAGCAGGTTGCGGGAGCCGAACGGCAGTCCGGAGACCGGGCCCACGTCCGGCTCGTTGCGGGCGCGCAGCGCGATCGGGTCCATGCCGCACCGTTCGGCGAGCTCGTCGAGCGCGGACTCCAGGGCGAACGAGCCCGGAGCCTCACCGGGCGCGCGCATGAAGGTCGGCGTCGGCACGTCCAGGCGCACGACCCGGTTGACGCTGCGGTGAGCGTCGGCGGCGTACATCGGACGCCCGAACCCGGCGCTGTTCTCGACGAATTCGTGGACCGTCGACGTGAGGCTGTGCGCCTGGTGGTCGAGAGCACGCAGCCGCCCGTCGGCGTCGGCGCCGAGCCTGACGCGCTGGGCCGTGGGGCTGCGGTAGCCGACGAGCGAGAACATCTGACGCCGGGTCATGACGACCCTGACCGGCCGGTCGAGCACCGTCGCCGCCATCACGGCGAGGATCTGGTGCACGCGCACACCCTTGGACCCGAAGGCACCGCCGATGTGCTCGGACCGCACCCGCACCGAGGCCGGGTCGAGCGAGAACAGCTTCGCCAGCTCCTGCGCCACCCACATGCTGCCCTGGTTGGAGTCGACGACCTCGAGGCGTCCGCCGTCCCAGCGCGCCATCGCCGCGTGGGGTTCCATCGAGCTGTGGTGCTCTTCCGGGGTGGTGTACTCCGCGTCCACGACGTGGACGGACGCGGCGAGTTCGGCCTCGAGGTCGCCCTTCTCCGCCAGCATGCCGTCGCCGTCCGGTGTGTAGACGCCGGCGTGTCCGGCGGAGAACGCGACGTCGTGCGGCTCCTCGTCGTACCGCACCACCAGCGCCTCGGCGGCCTCCCTGGCCTGCTCGGTGGTCTCGGCGACGACCAGCGCCACCGGCCAGCCCACGAACGGCACCCGGTCGTGCTGGAAGACCTCGACGATCGGGTCGGGCCGCCCCAGCATGCCGACGTAGTTCCCGTCGACGCGCGGCGCGTTGCCGTGGTGCAGCACGTCCAGCACCCCGGGCATCGCGCGGACGGGGTCCGATTCGATCGAGCGGATGCGGCCGCGCGCGACGGTGGACAACACCAGCCAGCCGTGGGCGAGTTCGGCGGCGGGGACGTCGCCCGCGTACCGGGCCGCCCCGGTGACCTTCGCCAGCCCCTCCACCCGGGTGTACGAGGCGCCGACGGTGCCCGTCACCGGGACTGCCGTGGTCGTCGTGGTCATCGGACGGCCTCCTCGGCGAGCTCGGTGAGCACGGCCACGACGAGATTGCGCATCAGTGTCACCTTGTATCCATTGTGGGGCAGCGTCTCGGCGGCCGCGAGTTCGGCGTCCGCGGCGGCGGCGAAGGCCTCAGCGGTCGCGGGGCCGCCGGTCAGGGCGCGTTCGGCCGCGCGTGCGCGCCAGGGTCGTGACGCCACCGCCCCGAAGGCGAGGCGCACTTCGTGGACGGCTGCGTCCCGGACGTCGAGCGCGGCGGCGACGGAGCCGATCGCGAACGCGTAGGACGCGCGTTCGCGGACCTTGCGGTAGCGGGAGAGGGCGGCGACGGGCGCCGGGGGCAGCGTGACGGCGGTGATGAGCGCGCCGGGCGGCAGCGCGGTCTCCACGTGCGGGGTCTCCCCCACGGGCGCATAGAACTCCGCAAGCGCCAACTCACCGGCCCCGTCCACCGTTTCGTACGCGACGACGGCGTCGAGTGCGGCGAGCGCCACTCCCATGTCGGAGGGGTGCACGGCCACGCAGTGTGCGGAGGCACCGAGGATCGCGGCGTTGTGGTGCTCCCCCTCGATGGCGGGGCAGCCGCTGCCCGGCGTGCGCTTGTTGCAGGGTTTGGCCAGGTCGGTGAAGTAGCCGCAGCGGGTGCGCTGGAGCAGATTGCCACCGACGGTGGCCATGTTGCGCAGCTGGCCCGAGGCGCCGGCGAGGACGGCCTGCGCGAGCATCGGGTAGCGGCGCCGCACGTCGGGATGGGCGGCGAGGTCGCTGTTGGTGACCGTCGCGCCGATGCGCAGGCCCCCGTCCGGCGTCGACTCGATCTCTCCGAGCGGCAGTTCTCGTACGTCGACGAGTCGGGCCGGCCTCTCGACGCCCGTCTTCATCAGGTCGACGAGGTTGGTGCCGCCGCCCAGACAGCGCGCGTCGGGGTCGGCGTCGAGCAGGGCGACCGCGGCGGGCACGTCGAACACGCGCTCGTAGCCGAACTCTCTCATGCGACTGCCTCCGTTCCGGCGGCGCGTGCGACGGCCTTGACGATCGACACGTAGGCGCCGCAGCGGCACAGGTTGCCGCTCATCCGCTCCCTGATCTCGTCGGCGGTCAGCGGTGGGACACCCGCCTGGGGCCGCACGTCGGCGGTGACGGCGCTGGGCCAGCCCGCCGCGTGCTCCTCGATGACGGCGAGCGCCGAACAGATCTGGCCGGGGGTGCAGTAACCGCACTGGTACCCGTCGAGGTCGAGGAACGCCTGCTGCACCGGATGCAGTCCGTCGGCGTCGGCCACGCCCTCGATGGTGGTGATCTCCCGCCCCTCGGCGGCGACCGCGAGCTGTAGGCAGGAGACGGCGCGGCGGCCGTCGAGGAGCACGGTGCAGGCGCCGCACTGGCCCTGGTCACAGCCCTTCTTGGTGCCCGGCAGATCGAGTCGCTCGCGCAGGGCGTCGAGCAGGGTGGTGCGGTGGTCGACGGGCAGCGTGTACTTCTCACCATTGATGTTCAGCGTGATGACGCTGGACGTCGATGGGGCCATGATCAGCCTTCTTTCGCTCATGGGGTGCGAGGGCTGTACGTGTACGAGGGATGTGCTTGGTGGGAGAACTTCAGGGTGGCGTGCCTGCCCGCGCGCTCGTCGGCCGAAAGGCCGCTTGCGGTGGGCGGCCGCCGTTAACTCGAACCGGATCTGCCGCTATGGTGGACCTAAGCGGACAAGTGTCCACTACGTCGAACCTAGCGGACAGCTGTCCGCTTATCAAGGGCGTACCGGTTCTTGGCACCGGCCTACGGATTCGTGATTCCCGGAAGGGGGACGGGTGCAGCCGAAGAAGGACGCGCCGCTGCGCTCGGACGCGCAACGCAATCGCGACCGCATCCTGGAGGTGGCGCTGGTCGAGCTGACGCGGTCGGCGGACGCCCCGCTGAGCGCGATCGCGAAGAAGGCGGGCGTCGGCCAGGGCACGTTCTACCGCAACTTCCCCAACCGCGAGTCCCTCGTCCTCGAGGTCTACCGCTACGAGATGCAGCAGGTCGCCGCCACCGCGTCCCAGCTGCTCGCGGACCGCGCTCCCGACGAGGCCCTGCGCGCATGGATGGACCGCCTCGCCCAGTACGCCATGGCGAAGGCCGGCCTGGCGGACGCGCTGCGGCAGGCCACCGCGCGCGGCAGCCTGGCCGCCCTCGGCCACGGCCCGGTGACGTCGGCCATGTCGCTCCTGCTCACGGCGAACGAGGAAGCGGGCACGATCCGCCCCGGGGTGACACCGGAGGACTTCGCACTCGCCATCGCCGGGCTCTGGCAGATGGACCCGCACGGCGACTGGCAGTCGCGCGCCGAGTGGCTGTTCGACCTCGTGATGGACGGGCTGCGCGCGGGTGCGCCGGGTGCCGCACGAGGCGCATGAGTCGCGCGTGTCTCCGGACGGGCGCCCCTCAGGGTGAAGGGGGCCGGGGACGCGGGGGTCTGGGCGGCCTGTCGTCCAGTGTGTCGGGGCTCGTCACCGGCGGCCAGACCGGCCGGTGTGAGGGAGGCAGCGACAACAGGGCCTGGCCGACGGACCGTTGGGCGGGAAGCAGATCGACACTGCCTGTCTGGGTGAGGAGTTCGGTCAGCCGTCGCCCCGCCCCGGCCAGGAGGAGCCGGCCGCCCCGGCGGTCGAGCAGCCACCGCATGGCCAGCAGACAGTACAGACCGCGTGAGTCGCAGAAGGCGAGCGCGGTGACGTCGAGGACGAGGTACGGGTGGCCTGCGTCGACGCAGGCACCGAGCGTGCTCAGGAAGAGTTCCTCACCGCTCTGGTCGAGTTCGCCGCTGACCCGCAGCACCGCGCAGCCTTCACAGCTCGCCAGCTCGGTGATCATCAAACGGTGGCTCTGCGTGGACATCGCACCTCCATCCGGCCGACGTACGAAGGCCTTGGCGTCGAGCCTCGCACACACCGGCGCCGGTTCCCGAACCGGACGCGTGCCCCGGGCCGGCCCGATCAGGCCGTGGCGGGTCACGGTTCACGGTCGGCTCGGGTGCCGGGCGGCCGTTGCGGTGAGGGTCTCCCACCATGCCCCCGATCGCGCGTGTCGTCACGGGTCCGGCGGCAAGCAGCCGTGTGCGCATCCCGCCGGGGTGTGGCCGACAGGGTGCCTGTCGGCCACACCCCTGGGGTGTACGGCACGTCCGTCCAGGGCTTTTCGCCAGAGCTTTCGGATCCGCCAGCCCTTTCGGACCGTTGAACTCTTTCGGACCGTTGAACCCTTTCGGACCGTTGAACCCTTTCGGACCGTTGAACTCTTTCGGATCCGTCAGCCCCTTCGGATCCTCCGGATCCCTCAGCTCCTGCCGAGCGCCTTGCGCATCAGCTCTTGCCGAGCATCTTGTTCATCTGCTCGATCTCGGCCGTCTGCGAGGTCACCACGTCGGCGGCGAGCCGCGTCGCGGGGCCGTACTCGCCGTCGGACTTCTCGGCCCTGCCCATCGTGACGGCGCCCTCGTGGTGCCGGACCATCATCGCGAGGAACTTCTTGTCGAAGTCGCCGCCGGAGGCCTTCTTGAGCTCGGCCATGTCCCCGGCGCTCATCATGCCGGGCATCGACGAGGACATGTCGTGGCCCATGCCGGACATGTCGGCGGGGACTTCCTCACCCCATGCGGTGAGCCAGCCGGACATGTTCTCGATCTCGGGGTCCTGGGCTCCCTCGATCCTGGCGGCGAGGCTCTTGACGTCCTTGGACGCTGCGCGGCCCTCGGCCAGTTCGGCCATCTCGACGGCCTGACGGTGGTGCTGAATCATCTCCTTGGCGAAGGAGACGTCGGCGCTGTTGTGACCGTCGGCGCTGCTGCGGCCTGCTGTCTTGTCGTGGCCGTCGGCCTGGGGCGAGGCGGCCGCGGACGAGCCGGATTCCTTCGCCCCCTTGTCGTGTCCCCCGGCCGGCTTGTCGCTGCCACAGGCGGCGAGCGCCAGGGCGGCCACCCCCGCGGTGGCGGCGAAGGCGGCGCGGCGGACGAACGTGCGGTGTGCGGTCGTGCGGTGTGCGGTCATGCGGAACTCCTGGTGCTGATCCTGGGTGAAGGGCTCGCGCGAGCGCGGCGCCGCCCCTTGGGGCGTGCGGTGCCGCGCGGGCCGTTCTAGATCCGCAGGAGCTGGAGTTCCGACAGTGACGGTGGGGCGCGGCCGCCGTCGGGGCCGCTGCCGGCCGCCGAGGTGCGGGCGTCCGGGCGGGCGGGGCAGGCGATCACGTCGGGCAGCATCGCGGGCGCGAGCGCCGGGGGCACGGCGACAGAGGCGGCGGCGCAGACCGAGTCCGCGTGCGCCATGTGCCCGCCGCAGCCGCCGCCATCGTGGTCGCACAGGCCGGAAGCGGAAGCCTTGACGCCCTGTTGTCCGGGCCCGGCACGGCCACCCGCGTCCGCGGCGCCACCCGCGCCCATGGCGGACCCGGCTGCGGGATGCATCTCGCTGTGCGCGACTGCCGGTACGGGTCCCAGGCCGTGCATACCGAGCAGCCCCAGGAGCACGACGCCGACGAGCAGCCCGAGGAGCCGCAGCGTCAACTGCGGTCGCGCGGGCGGTCCGAGGCGGGTGGTCACCGCTGCATCGTAGGCAGAGAGGACGGGTGTGCGCGCTCGGGGGCCGCCACGGATCAGCCGTTCGTGGCCCGGCCGGGGTTCCTCCGGAACACGTGAGGGCTCGCCTCGAACGGGTGCGGCCACAGGCCCGGGACATCGTCGTCCCGGGCCTGTGGCCGCACGCGCGTCAGGAGCCTCAGGCAGCGGCGGGGGTGGCCTGCTCGCTGAGGCGGCCGACGACCTCGGTCAGCGCGGTCGCGACCTCGGAGTCGTCGGCGGGGTGCGTCTCGGCGAAGCGCGTCACGGAGCCGGGGATGGACAGCTTCACGTCCTCGAGCACCGCGGCACCGGCGATGCCCGCGGCCTTGCGCGCGTCGTCCTGCGCCCACACGCCGCCGTACTGGCCGAACGCGGTGCCGACGACGGCGACCGGCTTGCCGGAGATCGCGCCGGCGCCGTACGGGCGGGACAGCCAGTCGATGGCGTTCTTCAGGACGGCCGGCATGGTGCCGTTGTACTCGGGCGAGAAGAGGAGGAAGGCGTCGGCCTGACCGGCGGCCTCGCGCAGGCGCGCGGCGGCGGCGGGGACACTGCCCTCGACGTCGATGTCCTCGTTGTAGAAGGGCACGTCGGCGAGGCCCTCGAAGAGCTGGATGTCGGCGCCGGCGGGCGCGTGCTTGGCGGCGGCCTCGGCGAGCTGACGGTTGTGCGAACCGGCGCGGAGGCTGCCGACGAGGGCGAGGATGCGAACAGACATGGCATAACTCCAGATAAGGGCGAACGGATCTCATGCACGGTCCAACCGGACCGAAGTCCGTTTAAAGTTGTACCACCTATCCGGACCGCGGTCCACTTGTCCTTTCCCGGCGCTACTCTGAAGCCATGACCGGCCCCATCCCTCCCCTCGTCACGACGTCCGGCACCCAGGGCGGACCGACCGACCTCGCCCTCACACCGACGGGCGAGCGGCCCGCGCTGCGGGCGGACGCGGCACGCAACCGCACGCGCCTGCTGGAGGCCGCATCACGCCTGATGTCCGAGTGCGGGGCGGCGAACCTGACCATGGAAGCGGTGGCGACGGCGGCCGGGGTCGGCAAGGGGACGGTCTTCCGGCGCTTCGGCGACCGGACCGGGCTGCTCATCGCCCTCCTGGACCACCGGGAGCAGCAGCTTCAGGCCGCGTTCCTCTCGGGCCCACCGCCCCTGGGTCCGGACGCGCCCGCCCTGGAGCGCCTGCACGCCTTCGGACCCGCCCTCATGCGCCACGAGCGGGACCACCACGAGCTGATCCTCGCCGCCCGCACCGACGCCCTGCGCAACTACACGGTCCCGGCGAACCGCCTGCGCCACACGCACGTCATGCTGCTGCTGCGCCAGGCGGGCACGCAGGGCGACACCGATCTCCTCGCCCACACGCTGCTGGCCGCCGCGGACCCCGCGCTCGTCCACCATCTGACCGTCGAGCGGGGTATGCCGCCGGACCGCGTGGAGGCAGGCTGGCACGACCTCCTCGACCGGCTCGCGCGAACGCCCTAGCCGAACCGGCTCACGTACCCGAGCATGCCGGTCGGCCGGTTTGCGCGAGGTTCCGACCAGCGCGAGCGACTCCCTGCGCCCGACCGCTCACGACGCCTTGTCCGGTACGTCCGGGCCCCAGGAGTCGGGCCCCGCGTCGTGCCAGTCGATCAGCTCGGGGTCGTCGACGGCCGTGTCCGCCTCGGGAAGGCCCGCGGCGCGCAGGAACTCCAGGACGTCGAGCAGGTTGTAGGCGGTCCCCACGTCCTTGCCGCGAATCGTCACCCGCCGACCGCCGTCGGGCAGAGGCGGGTGCACGGTCACGGGCGCACCTTCGGGCATACCTCAAGAATGGTCCCGCCAACCCGAAAATGCACCCCCGCTCGAACTTGGATTCGAAGACCCGGCAGCGCCCACGCCGCCCCGTCTACGCCGCCCCGGCCTGCCGCCGGTAGCCGCCCGGGGCGAGCCCGTACTCCCGCTTGAACGCCTTGGCGAAGGCGAACTCCGAGCCGTAGCCGGTGCGGGCGGCGACCGTCGTCAGGGGCGCGTCGGACTCCCGTAGCAGCCGGGCCGCCGTCGTCATGCGCCAGCGGGTCAGGTACGCCATGGGCGGCTCCCCCACCAGCGCGGTGAACCGCCTGGCGAACGCGGCGCGGGACAGCCCGGCCCGCTCGGCCAGCGCCTCGACGGTCCACTGGGCCGACGGGTCGCCGTGCATGGCCGCCAGCGCGGGTGCGACGGCCGAGTCGCCGAGCGCCGCGGCCCAGCCCGGCGCGGCGGAGGCGGGCTGCTCGTCCAGCCAGGCGCGCAGGATGTAGAGGAGCAGCGAGTCGATCAGCGTGGGCACGATGCCGTCCGAACCGATCCGCGGATTCTCCAGTTCGGAGCCGAGGAGCTGGACCGCGGCGCTCAGCTCCGGGTGGCGCCCGTGCCGCGTCGGCAGGTGGACCACCTCGGGCAGCTGGCGCACCAAGGGATGCGGGCGCCCCTGATCCAGGTGGTAATTGCCGCACAGCAGGCGGGTCTCGGGGCCGTCCCCGCCGAGCGTCACCGAGCCGATCGGCGACCCCTCCCGGAAGTGCTCGGCCCTGGGCTCCTCGGCCGCGCTGGACGGGTGGTCGGCGAGGATGTGGCCCCGCCCGTCGCGCAGGAAGACGACATCGCCGGGGCTCAGCGGGATCGGCTCCAGATGCGGGGCCGAGTCCTCCAGCGGGACCAGCCAGCAGGTCCCGTACAGCACCACGTGGAATCCCGCGCCGGCGACCGGGGGCAGGCGCAGGCCCCAGGGGGCGCGGCCGTTGGTGCGGACGGACGCCGGGCGTCCCGTGCGCATCGAGGCCAGCGCCTCGGTGAGGATGTCCATCCGGCCTCGCCCTCCCTGGTGCGGCCCGTCCCGGTCAGACCGTCAGGACAATCTTGCCCTGCACATGTCCCGAGGCGACCAGCTCGTGCGCCTTGCCCGCCTCCGCCAGAGCGAACGTCTCCTCGACGTGGGGACGGATCGCTCCCGCGTCGACGAGTTCGGCGATCGCCTCGAGCGCGGCGTGGTCCGGCTCGACCGAGATGCCGGCGAAGCGCCGCCCGGCCGCCTCCACGCGCGCGGCGAGCTCCGGGTCACGGTGCTCCAGGATGCTGATGAGCACACCGCCGGGACGCAGCGCCCCGAGCGAGCGGTCCCCCTGGGCGAGCGAGTCGAGGACGATGTCGGCGTCCTTGACCACGTCGGTGAAATCGGTGGTCCGGTAGTCGATGACCTCGTCCGCGCCGAGGCCGCGGAGGAAGTCGTGCCGGGCCGCACTGCCCATGGCGGTCACATGGGCACCCCGCGCCTTGGCGATCTGAACGGCGAAGTGGCCGACACCGCCCGCCGCCCGCTGGACGAGGACCCGGTCGCCCGCCTTCACGCCCGCGGCCCGCACGAGTCCCTGCCAGGCGGTGAGTGCGGCGAGGGGAACGGCGGCGGCGTGCACGTGATCGACGGACGCGGGCTTACGGGCCAGGTGGCGGGACGGGGCCGCGACATACTCGGCGTAACCGGTGGCGGCGCGGGGGAAGAACGGCATCCCGTAGACCTCGTCGCCCACGGCGAACCGGCTGCCGGGGGCGGCCTCCTCGACAACCCCCGAGATGTCCCAGCCGACGCCGAACGGGGGCTGGCCTAGTAGCGGGAAGGCGCCGGACCTGACCGCCACGTCCACCGGGTTGACCGCGCTCGCGTGCACCTTGACGAGCACCTCACCGGCGAGCGGCTTCGGCCGCTCCCTCTCGACGACCTCGAGAACCTCGGGACCGCCGAAGGACTTCTGAATCACTGCGCGCACGGTAACTCTCCCTTTTCCAGGCGGGGTTGGGGGCGCCGGCCCGGGATCCGGCCCGGCGCCCCGCTCGATGCCCCCAACCATAGGGAGATCGAACGAGCCGCTGAATAGCCTTCCGTCTCGGCCACATGTCCCAGCGTCTCGATGACCGGGACCCCTGGGCATGCTCCCCGGAGGGACGCTCGCGCCGCCGACCGACGTGCCGCGGTGTCGTCCAGGGCTCCGCCGGCCACCGCCAGACCTCCCAGGCCGTGGCCCGGATCACATGAGGGCGATGCTGACCTGCGGAATGCCATGGGGGCCGGAACGGTTGGCACACGCAGATTGCATGCTTGTGCACATACCGACTGGTACCCAAGAGGAGCACTCTGTGACTGACGCCGCGTCGCCCGTTTCCCGCGCTGCCGAGATCCTGTCCCGCCCTGTCGCCCTGAACGGTCTGAAGGTCCCGAACCGCATCGCGATGGCGCCCATGACGCGCATGTTCTCGCCGAACGGCGTCCCGGGTGAGGACGTTCGGTCCTACTACTCCCGCCGCGCCGCCGCGGGCGTGGGCCTGATCGTCACCGAGGGGACCTACGTCGGCCACGAGTCGGCCGGAGAGAGCGACCGGGTGCCGCGCTTCCACGGCGAGGAGCAGCTGGCCGGCTGGGCGAAGGTCGCCGAGGACGTGCACGCGGCGGGCGGCACGATCGTGCCGCAGCTGTGGCACATCGGCATGGTGCGCCGGCAGGGCAAGCCGCCCTTCGCCGAGGCCCCGGCCGTCGGCCCGTCGGGCCTTCGCGTCGACGGCACCGAGGGCACGGGCAAGGCGATGACCCAGAGCGATCTGGACGACGTCATCGGCGCGTTCGCGCAGGCCGCCAAGGACGCCGAGCGCATCGGCTTCGACGGCGTCGAGGTGCACGGCGCCCACGGCTACCTGCTCGACCAGTTCCTCTGGGCCGGGACCAACCGCCGTACCGACGGCTACGGCGGCGACCCCGTGGCCCGCACGCGGTTCGCCGCCGAGATCGTCGCCGCGATCCGCGAGAACGTCTCCCCCGCGTTCCCGGTCGTCTTCCGCTACTCGCAGTGGAAGCAGGAGGCCTACGACGCGCGGCTCGCCGAGACCCCGGACGAGCTCGAGGCGATCCTCAACCCGCTCGCCGCGGCCGGCGTCGACGCCTTCCACGCCTCCACCCGCCGCTACTGGAGCCCGGAGTTCGACGGCTCGGAGCTGAACCTGGCGGGCTGGACCAAGAAGCTCACCGGCAAGCCCACCATCACGGTCGGCTCCGTCGGCCTCGACGGCGACTTCATCCGCGCCTTCATGGGCGAGGGTTCCGCGGTCAAGGGCATCGACGACCTCCTCGACCGCCTGGAGCGCGACGAGTTCGACATGGTCGCCATCGGCCGCGCCCTGCTCCAGGACCCGGAGTGGGCGGCGAAGGTCCTGGAGGGCCGCTTCGACGAGCTGAAGCCGTACGACGCGGCAGCAGCGCTCAAGACCCTCAGCTAGGTCCCGCTTCCAGTCCTGGGTTCGCCCTCCATGGCGCCCTCCACGACGCCTCACACGAGCAAGGACAAACCGGCCAGCGCCCCGGTTTGTCCTTGCTCGGGTCGGCGGGCCCCGCGGGGACGACCCGTCACCCCGCCGACCCGGCGTCACATGCTCGGACCGCGGCACGGCTCTCAGCGCAACTGACGGCGCGTTCGAAGAGTCGTACCCGCCGTGACCGAAGAACGTGCGCAGCACAGCGTGAGCCCGTCGCCCACCGCCTCCACCGCGGTGGGCATCGGCAGCCTGGTTCTCGCCGCCGTGGCGAGCTGGAGCAGCCTCCTGCTGGTCGTGCAGGGGCGGGTGATCCCCGGCTGGGGCGTGAGCGCGGCTCTCTTGGTCATGTCGTTCGTTCTCCGACGGGACCTCACCCGGGTGGACGACCCGGCGGACGCTTTGCGCCTCCCCCACAAGCGCGCCCGATGGGCCCGGCTGGGGAACGGCCTGCTGATCGTCACCGCCGTGCTGGGCACTGGCTGGGGAGCGGTGGACGACCTGATCTCGGACGCGGAGTACCACGTGCTGCGCCCCGCCGGGCCGGGAGGCTGCACGGTCGTGGTGCGGGAGACGTCGTTCCTCGTGATCGGCAGGGGAGAGGCGTACGCCGTCGGGCGCGCCGGCCTGGCGCTGGGCACGTCGGGGTCCTGGACGGTCGACGACGGTTTCCGACCCGTCGACGCAGGCGCGTACGACGTGAGGTGGGGGCCGGACGGCGGTGCGCTGCTGATCAGGGGTACGGCCAGCGATCCGGTCCTCGACGGAGGATCGACCGACATCGACTGCGGATGGTGAGGCCACTCACCGGTACCGGGGAACCGGGCGCAATGCCGCTCACCCCTCGACCGGCGGACGAGCCCCCCCCCCCCCCGGAGTGAGTGACGTCAGGCGCGCAGCCCGGGATGGACCCGTGGGCGGGCCGGGGCGCCGCCCGGCTGCTCGTGCGGATCCGCGAACAGCTCCGGATGGCTCGCCCTGATCGTTCCGATGTCGTCGAAGACGCCCTGAAGGTGCCCGCGCAGCGCGTCCTCCGCGCGCGCCGCGTCGCGCTGTTCCAGGGCGTCGACCACCGCGGCGTGCTCGTCGACCAGCGTCTCGATCCGGTGCGGCAGCGGCAGACTCAGCCGGCGAGCCCGGTCGAGGTGCGCCTTGGCGGTCGCCACCGTGCGCCACAGCGTGCGGTGCCCGCTCGCCTCCATCAGGCGACGGTGGAAGGCCTCGTCCTGCTCGAAGAACAGACCCGCGTCCCCCGCCTTCAGCGCGGCCCGCTGTGCGTCGAGGATGGCGCGCAGCGCCGTGATGTCCTGCGCGCCGGACTTCGTCACCGCCTCGCGCAGCGCCGCCAGTTCGAGCGCCTCCCGCATGAACTGGGCTTCCAGTACGGCGTCGACGCTGATCCGCGAGACGAACGTACCGAGCTTGGGAAAGACGTCGACCAGCGACTCCTCGCCCAGCAGGATCAGCGCCTCGCGCACCGGGGTGCGGCTGACGTCCAGCTCCGCGGCCAGCTCGTTCTCCGACAGGGGCGCGCCCGGCAGGAGTTCGAGGGAGGTGATGCGCGCCCGCAGCAGGGCGTGCACCCGAGTCCGGACGGACTCGCGCGGACGCGGCGCCTCCGCTTCGACCCGTCGCATCTTTCTCGGTTCCTGCCGCTGAGCTGCCATGACGCTCACTTTCTCACCTCAGCTGCAAGGTTACTTACATACAAGGCTTGTATGTAAGCCTGGGCGAGGGTAGAAAATGACGCGGGGGTCGACGGACCCCTGGCGACGCCCGTGTCCCTGTCCCCGCTGCGGACACTCCTGCGCCCCGGTCTCGCGAACCGCTTCCGTCACGTCCGCACGTCCGCACGTCCCCTCGACCGGAGGTCAACGATGACCACCCGCTCCGTCACCGAGAGTGAGGCGCCGGCCGCCCCGCCCGGCACCTCACTCCCCGCCCGCCCGCGCGGCCGGGGCAAGAACGTCCGCTGGGGCATAGCCGTCCTGTGCTTCGGCGGCCTCGCGGTCAACTACCTGGACCGCTCCACGCTCAGCGTCGCGTTGCCGTCCATGTCGGACGACCTGCACATCGGTCCCGAGACGCAGGGCTTCATCCTCAGCGCCTTCTTCTTCACGTACGCGCTGTGCCAACTGCCCGCCGGGGCACTCCTGGACAAGTACGGCGTGAAGCGGGTCTTCGCGATCGGCGCCATCTGGTGGTCGGTGGCCACCGTCGGGATGGGCCTGGTCCGCGGCGTCGGCTCGCTCGTCGGCGCCCGGATGCTGCTCGGCGCCGGTGAGGCCGCCGGATATCCCGCCCCCGCGAAGGCCGTCTCCCGCTGGTTCCCCCGTCACGAACGAACCCTCGCCAACAGCGTCTGGGACAACGGCGCGCGCGTCGGCACCGCCATCGCCCTTCCGCTGGTGACGATGCTGGTCTCCGCGTTCCACTGGCGGGTCGCGTTCATCGCCTGCGGCCTGCTCGGCTTTCTGTGGATCGTCGGCTGGTGGCGGCTCTACCACGAGCCCGCCGACCACCCGAAGCTGACCGCGGAGGAGCGCGCCTACATCGAGGCGGGCGGCGCCCACACCGACGGGACGGCCGCTCAGGAGGCGGACGCGCCCGAGGTCCGCTGGCGGGACCTGTTCCGCTACCGGACGGTCTGGGGCATGATGCTCGGCTTCTTCTGCCTCAACTACGTCATCTACTTCTTCATCACCTGGTTCCCCAGCTACCTCGTCGACGAGCGCGGCTTCGACCTCCTCAAGCTCGGCTTCTTCGGAACGGTCCCGGGTCTGGTCGCCATCTTCGGGTCGCTGCTCGGCGGCTTCACCGCCGACCGGCTGCTCCGCAAGGGCTGGTCCACCACAAGGGTCCGCAAGACCTGCCTGGTCTCCGGCACGCTGTGCTCGTCCGTGATCGCGCTCACCGTCGTCGTGCCGACCGCGTCCGGCGCCCTCGCGTTGCTCTCCCTCAGCTACGCCTCGCTGACCTTCTCGACCGCGTCCGTGGCGTCGCTGCCCGCCGACGTGGCGCCGACCGCAGGGCATGTCGCCTCGCTCGCCGGCATCCAGAACTTCGCCTCGAACGTGGCGGGGATCCTCGGCCCGATCGTCACCGGATTCCTGCTGGCGTCCTCCGGAGGCTCCTACCTGTTGCCGCTCCTGGTGTCCGGCGCCCTGTCCGTCGTCGGCGCCCTCACCTACGCGTTCGTCATCAAGCGCGTCGAACCGCTGCCGGTGCGCTAGCGCTCTTCGGCCCGCTCCATCCCCGTACGAAAGAGAGGGACGCCCCGTGGCCCAGTCGGTCGAGTCGGCCCAGTCGGTCGAGCCCGTCGAGTCCATGCATCGCGCCGCCGTGCTGCACGGTCCCAAGGACGTGCGCGTCGAGGAACGCCCGGTGCCGGAGCCCGGGCCGGGCCAGGTCCTGGTCGCCGTCCGTGCCGTCGGACTGTGCGGGTCCGACCTGCACTACTACGCCCACGGCGAGAACGGCCCCAACGTCCTGCGGCAGCCGACCGTCCTCGGCCACGAGCCGGCCGGCGTGGTCGTGGGCCACGGCGCCGGCGCCGACGGCCTGCCCCACGGCACGGCCGTGGCCGTCGAACCGGCGCACCCGTGCGGGACATGCGCGCTGTGCCGGGCCGGGCGCTACAACCTCTGCCCGAAGGGCACCTGTTTCGGATCGCCGCCGACCGACGGCGCGCTCGCCGAGTACGTGTGCGTGCCGCGGGACTTCGTCCATCCGCTGCCTGAGTCGACGGACGTCCGGCTCGGCGCGCTGATCGAGCCGCTCGCCGTCGCCGTGCACGCGGTGCGCCGCGCCGCGCTCGCCCCCGGTCAGCGTGTGCTGGTCACGGGGGCGGGGCCGATCGGGGTGCTGGTCGCCCAGGTCGCTGCGGCCGTCGGCGCCGCGTCCGTGACGGTGTCCGATGTGGCGGTCGAGCGGCGGGAGTTCGCGCAGCGGCTCGGCCTGCACACGGTGGACGCGGCCGGCCTCGCGCCCGATCCGGAACGGGCCCACGCGCTCGCCCCTCCGGACGGCTACGACACCGTGTTCGACTGCTCCGGTGTGGGGCCCGCCCTGGTGTCGGGGATCCGCGCGCTGCGACCCGGCGGCACCGCCGTGGTCGTCGGCAATCCGAGCCGGCCGCTGACCGAACTGCCGCTGGCGTGGATGCAGCGTCAGGAACTGTCCCTCGTGACGTCGTTCCGGTACGGGGCGGGGGACTTCGCGGCGGCGGCCGCGCTGGCGGACCGTGTCCGACTGGCCGAACTGGTCACCTCCGCCTTCCCGCTGGAGCGGGCGGCCGAGGCGCTCGAGGTCGCGCTGACCGACCCGTCGCAGATGAAGGTCCTGGTCGAGCCGGCGCGGGAGGCCTGACCATGACCGCGCGCACCCTGCCCCGCCTGTCGCCCAGCGCCCTGCCCCGCCTGTCCCGTACCGCCCTGCCCGTGGCCGGTCTGAAGCTGCCCCCGCCCCTCCCCGAACCCGGCATCGTCCATCTGGGCCTGGGCAACTTCCACCGCGCCCACCAGGCCGTCCACACGGCCGACGCACTGCGTCACAGCCCCGGCCCCTGGGGCATCACGGGTGTCTCGACGAGCCCGGCACGAGGTCCGCGCCCGGTGCTGACCGGCATGGCGGAGCAGGGCCAGCTCTATACCGTCCTCACCCTGCGCCGCGACGCGGGCGTCGCGGCGAGCGTGCCCGGGGTGCATCATCCGGGCCTCGCCGCCGACGGGCAGGGCGCCGAGGTCGTCGCCGCGATCGGCAGCGCCGCCACGCGCATCGTCTCCGTCACGGTGACCGAGAAGGGGTACACCTTCGGCGCCGACGGCCGCCTCGATCTCGACTCCCCTGCGGTCCGCGCCGACCTGTCGGGAGGCACGCCCCGCACCGCTCTCGGCCTGATCGTGCGCGGGCTCCAGCACCGGGCCCGCACGGACGGGTCGCCGGTCACCGTGCTCAGCTGCGACAACCTCATGGACAACGGGCACCGACTGCGCACTCTCATCGACGAGTTCGTCGACGCGCTGCCCGCCGCGGAACGCCCCGAGCTGCAGGCCTACGTCGCGACCTCGCTGACCACGCCGAACACCATGGTCGACCGGATCGCGCCCGCCACCACCGACGAGCACCGCGATCTGGTCGCCCGCGCCTTCGGCGTCCGCGACTCGGTGCCGGTGCCCGCCGAGCCGTACCGGCTGTGGGTCATGCAGGACGACTTCCGCGCCGGCCGCCCGGCCTGGGAGCACGCGGGCGCGCTGTTCACGGACGACGTCGCCCCGTACGAGCTGATGAAGCTGCGGCTCCTCAACGGCGCCCACTCGCTCCTCGCCTACCTCGGCCTGCTGCGCGGACACCGCTGCATCGACGAGGCGGTGACGGACGAACTCCTGGGCGGCGCAGTGGAGTTCGCGATGCGCGAGGAGATCCTGCCCACGGTCCCGGAGCCCGAGGGAATGCCGGGCAAGACGTACGTCACCGAACTCCTCGACCGGTTCGCCAATCCGGCGCTCGGCCACCGCACCGCGCAGGTCGGCTCCGACGGTTCCCTGAAGATCCCGGTCCGCTGGGCCGGGGTGCTCGCCGAGTCGCTGACCGCGGGGCGCGTCCCGCGCGTCCTCGCTCTCGGCCTCGCCGCGTACGTACGCGTCATCACGGCCGACGACGCGTACGACGTGCGTGCGCTCGGCACGCTCCATGACGGTGCCCGGCAACGCCTGACCGAGCTCGCGGCCCGAGCGAGCGGTCCCGCCGACACAGCCCGTCTTCTGCTCTCCGAAGGCGGCCTCCTGCCGCCGGACGTCGCCCAGCACCCCGAACTCGGTTACACGGTCGGTGAGTTCGCGCACACGCTCGCCGTGCACGGCGTCGAGGCCGCGCTGCGCTCAGCGCTCACCTGATCCAAGTCCCGGCCGCCGAACCCATGCGCCGGCCGGCACCTCCCCCTGCCCCGCGCTCCCCCATCGAGAAGAACGGCACCCATGGCCACCATCACCTCGGCCGAGGTCTTCGTCACCTGCCCCGGCCGCAACTACGTCACCCTGAAGATCACCACTTCGGACGGTGTCACCGGCATCGGCGACGCCACCCTCAACGGCCGCGAGCTGTCCGTCGCCTCCTACCTGCGCGACCACGTCTGCCCCACCCTGATCGGCAAGGACCCGGCCCGCATCGAGCAGGTGTGGCAGTACCTGTACAAGGGTGCCTACTGGCGGCGCGGCCCCGTCACGATGACGGCCGTCGCCGCCGTCGACGTCGCCCTGTGGGACATCAAGGGCAAGGTCGCGGGCCTGCCCGTGTACCAGCTGCTCGGCGGCGCGGCCCGCGACGGCGTCACCGTCTACGGTCACGCCAGCGGCAACACGGTCCCGGAACTCCTCGACGACGTACAGCGCTTCCTCGACAAGGGCTTCCGCGCGGTGCGCGCGCAGGCGGCGGTGCCCGGTCTGGAGCGGGTGTACGGCATGCGCAAGGGCGACGGAGACACCTACGAGCCGGCCGACGGGGCGCTGCCCAGCGAGGAAATGTGGGACACCGGCGCCTACTTGGACTTCGTGCCGACCTACATGTCGGCCGTCCGTGAGCGGTTCGGCTACGACTTCCACCTGCTGCACGACGTGCACCACCGGCTCAGCCCCATCGAGGCGGGCCGCCTGGGCAAGTCCCTGGAGCCCTACCGCCTGTTCTGGATCGAGGACCCCACGCCGGCCGAGGACCAGGAGGCCTTCCGCCTCATCCGGCAGCACACCACGACGCCGCTCGCGGTCGGCGAGATCTTCAACTCGATCTGGGACTGCCAGCACCTGATCACGAACCGCCTCATCGACTACATCCGTACGTCCGTCTCGCACGCGGGCGGCATCACGCACCTGCGCAAGATCTTCTCGCTCGCCGAGCTGTACGGGGTCCGCTCCGGCTCGCACGGCGCGGGCGACCTCTCCCCCGCGTCGCTCGCGGCCGCACTCCATGTCGACCTGTCGATCCCGAACTTCGGCATGCAGGAGTACATGGCCCATCTTCCGGGCTACGAGGCGGTGTTCGAAACGTCCTGGACGTTCGAGGACGGCCTGATGCACCCCGGCGACCGCCCCGGCATCGGCGTCGAGTTCGACGAGAAGGCCGCAGAGCGCTTCCCGTACGAGCGCAAGTACCTGCCCGTGAACAGGCTGCGGGACGGATCCGTGCACGACTGGTGAGGCGAGTTGCCACGGCGACTGCCCGCCGTGGCGCCGGTCCGCCGGGGACCGATCCAGACCGGGACCGCCGCCCCGGCGCCGGTGAGGGGCGGGGTGGAGGGTGGAGCAGGAATTAAATGGGTCTCAATGAACCCTATTGACAGCTCCGTTGACGTGCCCATACCGTCGCGATCCATGGGTCCGGCTGGATCCATTTCCGAGGGCTGGATGCTCCATCCGGCGGTCCACCGTCGGCCACATGCTCTCCCACCGTCTCCACTGCACGACACATCCAGCTCAGATCGATGCGCCGCGACGGCGGCGCCGACTCCCTCTTGTCCACTCCCTCGATGGTGGAGGCATGATGCACCGCACCCCCGACCAGACCCTGACGGCCAGCCGAGCGGGTCTGGCCCACTTGGAGCGCAACGCCCACTCGGCGGCCCGAGCAGCAGCCACCGCTCCCGCACCGGCGTCACCGCACAAGGGGGCCTCGGAGGAACTCGGCGCGCGGATCGACGCGGCCGTCGAAGAGGACGGTCCTGAACTCCTCGCCCTCAGCCACGCCCTCCACGAGGACCCCGAACCCGGCTTCGAGGAGCACCGGGCAGTCTCCCGGATCGTGGCTCTGCTCGGCGCGCGCGGCATCGAGGCGGAGGTCGGCGTCCACGGGCTGCCCACCGCGCTGCGGGCGCAGGTCGGAGACGGCACGGGCCCGACCGTCGCGGTACTGGCCGAGTACGACGCCCTGCCCGGGATAGGACACGGTTGCGGCCACAACATCATCTGCGCGGCCGGCGTCGGCGCGTTCCTGGCGCTGTGCCGTGTGGCCGACGACATCGGGGCGACCGTACTGCTCCTCGGTACCCCCGCCGAGGAGAACGGCACCGGCAAGGAACTCATGGCGCGTGCGGGGGCGTTCGAGGGGGTCGACGCGGCGGTGATGGTGCACCCTCATGCCGGTCCTGATCTCAGCGACGCGCCGTTCCTCGGGCTGCGCGAGGTCGTGGTCGAGTACACCGGGCTCGCGGCCCATGCTTCCGCGTCCCCGTTCATGGGGGTCAACGCGCTCGACGCGGTGGTCGCCGCGTATCAGGGAGTCTCCGCACTGCGACAGCACATCCCGCCCACCGACCGGGTGCACGGAGTGATCACGCAGGGCGGTACCCGGCCCAATGTGGTGCCCGAGCACGCCGCCGCGCACTTCTACCTGCGCGCCGCGACGGTCGAGGCGCTCGGTGAGCTGTCGCAGCGCGTCCAGCGCATCTTCGAGGGCGCGGCCGCGATGACGGGCACGCGCGTCGCGGTCCGCTGGGACGACTGCCCGCCTTGTCTGCCCGTTCGCTCCAACGACGCGCTCGCGTCCCGCTTCGCGCAGCACCTCCGACGCCGTGGCCGGACCGCGCTCCCGGGCAGCGCGTCGCCCGACGCCGGGCAGGGCTCCACCGATCTCGGCAACGTCAGTGTCCGCGTTCCCGCCATCCATCCCATGCTGGCCATCGGCCCCGGCGGTGTGGCCCTGCACACGGTCGACTTCGCCGCTCTCGTCGCCGGCGAGGCGGCCGACCGCACCGTTCTCGACGCGGCCGCGACACTCGCGCGCACGGTTGCGGACTTCGCCGCGGACGCGGAATTGCGTGCCGCGGTGGCCGACGAGTTCGCGGCGGCCGGTGGCGCGCTCGACGTGGAGAAGCTCCTCTCCACGCCGTCGACGTCTTCCTGACCCTCTGCCGGCCGCCACCTCATCACCCCGGAACGGAGCGGTCGACCGCGCCTGACGCTCCGGTCCCACCTTCCGACGATCCCGCCCTGGCCACTTCGGTCGCCCTCGGCCGCCTACGAACCGGGACAGACGCTCGGCGGGAGTCACGTCGGACGGGGCAGGCCAGAGTGGTCCTCGAGCGTCAACTCGGTCGGGGTGAGCGCGCCGTAGACCCATACCTGCCCGGTCGAACAGGCGTCTCCGCAGATGTACAGGTTGGCGTCGCGGACCGGGCGGCGCATGCGCGGCGTGATTCCCCAAGAACCTGGAGCCGTCACAGCGAAGCCCGGTGCGCCGCACCCCGCGGCGTATGCTTGCGCAGGTCAGGGGAGGAGGCACCATGGGGCGAATGCCGTCGGCGCAGCGGCGCAGGCAACTGGTCGAGGCTGCCATCCGGGTCATGGCCCGCGACGGCGTCGCGAAGACCACCACGCGGTCCGTCGTGGCGGAGGCGGGCGTCTCGCTGAGCGTCTTCCACTACTGCTTCGACTCCAAGCAGGAGTTGCTCGAAGCGGTGATGGACACCATCTCCGAGCACTCCGAGTCGGACGTCCTCACCACGCTCACCCGCAGGGCCACCCTGCGCGAGACGATCCGCGCCGGGCTCCAGGCGTACTGGGACCACGTACTGGCCCATCCCGGCGAGCACATGCTGACGTACGAACTCACCCAGTACGCCCTGCGGGAGCCCGGCTACGAGCATCTCGCCCGGCGGCAGTACGAGCGCTATCTCGCGGCCCACACCAAGGTGCTCCGTCAACTCCCCTCGGCCCTGGGCGTGGACCTGACCGTGCCCGAGCCCGCGGCCGCCAGGTATCTGGCCGCGCTGACCGACGGGCTCACCCTCAACTTCCTCGTGCTGGGCGACGAGGAGAAGGCGGGCGACGTCCTCGACGTCGTCGCGGACCAGATCCTGACGTTGGTGCGGGAGTAGCTCAGCGGCCGTACACCGCTGCCTCGTTGATCGAGTAGCCGTACTTGGTGGCGCGTGTCACGCCGTGGACGCGGACGTACCGCGCCTGGACCGGGCTGAACACCGCGTTGTCCAGACCCCCGTCGCCGCTGTCCGTGGACCACACGGTCCGCCAGGTGCTGCCGTCGTCGGAGACCTCGATCCGGTAGGCCCGCGCGTAGGCCTTCTCCCAGTCGAGGGAGACCTTGCCGACCGTACGGGAGCTGCCGAGGTCCAGCCGCAGCCACTGGTCGTCCGACCAGCCGCTCGCCCATCTCGTGCCGGTGTCACCGTCCACGGCCCGCCCCGCGGCGTAGCTGGTGAACGGGTTCCACTCCGTCGAGCTGGCGCTCGCCGGGGCGCCGGCGGCGAGGTCGGGCGCGGGCTCGTGGAGTTCGGTCGCCTTCCAGGTGCGGAGGTAGGACTCCGCGCCGCCGAGCAGGTCCTGCACGGTGTCCTTGCCGCCGCTGAGCCGTATCTGCTCGATCCAGTCGGGCACCATGCCGACGTGGGCCGCACCGTCAGTGTTGAAGTCCCAGGTGCGTTCGCCGGTTCGCTGACGGTCGACGACGGAACCGCCGTCGGCGGTGCGGAAGGGGTACTTGACCGCGTTGGGGGCGTCGGGTCCGACCGGTCCCGGCCAGCCGCCGACGCCGTTCATGTCGGTGCCGTAGCCGAGTCCGACGCCGTACTTCTGGCGCAGCGCCCTGGTCCCGGCGGACTCCTTGGCGAAGCTGTCGGCGCTGGACATGTACGAGGCCTTGAAGCCGCCGAGGCGGTAGACGCGCTCCAGCCAGCCGTCGTCCATCCAGCTGTGGCTGGAGAGCACACCGGGGTAGTCCGCCGACTCCAGCAGGTCGAGGGTGCGGCCGGCCGCCTTGACGCTCATGTGGTCGACCTCGACCATCATGTTGCGCTTCATCAGCCCCTTGACCGCGTACTCACCGAGGCGGGTCAGACCACGGCTGTTGCACTGCGCGTCGCTGTCGTACGTGGGCACCTTGGTGCCTGCGGGGAGCAGCTTGGTCACCTCGGCCGGGGCGGCCGCGTTGCCGGTGGGGTTGTCGTGCTGCGGACCGCTGCACTTCTCCGTGTTCCAGAAGGTGCCGGTGGAGAGGAACTGGCCGATGTCCACGGCCGTTCCGATGGTGCCGGAGTCCATCCGCACGCCGCACAGCGCGTTGTCGAACTTGTGGCACAGGAACATGCTGCGCACACCCAGCTTGTACAGCTCGTCCAGACCGCTGTCGATGTCGGCCTGGCTGCACTGCGGGACGTCGAGGATCTGCTTGCAGCCGAAGGGCTCCGAGGTCTCGACGCCGAGCACCACGGCGAGCTTGCCCTCCGCGACGACCTGGCGGGCCTGGGCGGAGTCGGTGACGATGCGGAAGAAGCCTTTGCCCTTTCCGCCGTAGATCTTGTCGACGTAGTCCTGCATCTCGTAGGACTTGCGGGCCTCCAGGCGGATGGCGTCCATCTCGTTGCAGCCGCGGTCCCTGACGTAGATCGAGCACAACAGGCCGTTGGTGACCAGGTCGTTGACCAGCACCCGCTGGCCGCCGCGCCAGGCGCGCTCCAGCCACGCGTAGTAGTTCTGCTGGTGGCTGAGGGAGTTGTGGGCCGGCCAGTCCTTGAACGTCGGCCAGCCCACCGGGTCGTGGTGGCCGTCCGCACCGCCGGTGACGTTCTCGAAGAGGGCGAGCGAGCCGTCGGGATAGTGCTCGGGGCAGTCCTTGAGGGCGTCGGCGACGCCCGCTTCGGAGAACGGCTTGCCGCAGATGATGCGACCGCCGAAGCCCTCGTTGGACATCAGGTGATTGTGCGCGTCGACGAAGCCGCGGACCCGGCCCTGACTGTCCGTGCCGTGGAAGGGTTCGCCGGTGACGTCGATCTGGGAGTCGGCGGCGGGCCGGGCCGTGGGCTCCCACCAGGGGGTGTCGGCGCCGACGGCCGGAGGGGAGCCCACGCCGAGAGCCAGCAGGAGGGTGACGACGACGGCAAACAGGCTGCGTCTGCGGAGGAGGGTCATCCGGGCTACCTTCGCTGTCCGGGACGGGCGCGCGCCAACTTACTCGCGCGTAGGTCCCGTCGAGGATGACGCGGGCCTGACAACGAGTCAATAGTCCGGGACAGATGACCTATTTGATGGTCCGTCAACTCTCTTGGCCGAAAACGGCCCCTGACCTGGCCGGACGGAGCGCCTCCCCAAGGGACGGTTCCGGAGGGGGTCTCCACCCTGTGGGGCACGACCACGTGGAACACGAGCGCGACCACGTAGACACCGCTGCGCCTTCCCGGCCAGTACTTCGACCCCGAAACAGGTCTGCACTACAACCACTTCCGGCACTACGACCCGGAAACCGCCAGATATCTCTCGCCTGACCCCTTGGGCCTCGCCCCCGCGCCGAACGCATCGGCAGCCCCACGCCATCGCGTCTCGAGCACAGGGCAGACGCCGCCCTGCCGGGCCGGAGGATCGGATCCCAGCGCTGCTTCGCGCTCGACGGCCCCGACCCGGCCGTGCCAGCCACAAGGAACGACGCATTCTCGACTGCCCCGTCCGTCCGTCCGCCCCCTGCCACGACCGAACCTCTCCTACGACCGCAACGTCTGCGAAGGAGACTCCCCGAACTGTTGGCGGTACGCGAGCGAGAAGCGGCCTGGGTGCAAGAAGCCCCAGCGGGACGCGACGGCGGTCACGGTCGTGGCACCCGGGTCGGAGGTCAGGAGTTCCTTGCGTACGCGGTCCAGGCGGACCTCGCGCAGGTACGCGAGCGGCGTCGTGTCGATGTGCCGGCGGAAGCCTTCCTGAAGGGCCCGCACACCGACGCCGACGCATTCCGCGATCTCAGCGACCGTGAGCGGCTCGGCGGCGTGCCCCTCGATGATCTCCATGGCGCGGCGGACCGCGAGCGGGGCGACGCGCGGCTGCTTGCCGAGCAGCGCCGGCGTGTAGTTGTGGGGCTGGGCCATCAACAGCTGGGTCATGAGGAGTGATTCGAGCTGCTCTGTCACGATGCGCCGGTTTGTCATGCCGTCAGGCCCCTCCGCCTCCCGGCGCATGAGATCGACGATGTTGAGCCAGGAGCGGGAGCCCGGCGCGGTGAGGTCCATACCGAGCGAGAAGTGGATCGGGCGGCGCAGGGTGCGGCCGAGCAGGCTGCCCAGGTGCGATTCCAGGGACGACCGGTCGAACCACACAATCAGCTGCGGATTGCCACTCCCCCAGCGCATGTCCAACTTTCCGGTCGGAGAGGGGACAGAGGCGAGTTCGGGGGAGGAAATGATCTCCTCGCGGCCGCAGGTGATTTCGGCGTAACCGGCGAGCGGGATCTGGACCAGGAAGAAGCTCTCCAGGTCTCCCGGCGTGATCTGGACCTCCGTTCCGTAATCGAGGTAATACAGACCCGTCCGGTCAAAGGGTGCGCCGTGCAGCCGGGCGTCGAGCGTCGCCGAGCGCTGCGTGATGCGCAGCTCATGCGGACAGAAGGCGCGGCCGACCTCGGCGCGGGCCTCCCAGATGTCCGCTGTGTGAAACCTCTGATGATTTGCGAGAGGGGGCTCTTCAGCGGGCATGTGAACCTCCACCGCCGAGATGCGCGATCAGGACAGCAACCCGCGTGATCCGGATAGCGAAGATGATCTTTCCATACCAAGGTTGATCCCCGGCCGCCTCGAGAAGAAACCAGGGAATCGACGATGCAGGGAGTGCGGGGCCGGACTGCGCTCGTCGCGGTGCCCTCGCCCCTGCCGCCCCGGCTCGCCGGATCGGCAGGGCGCCCCGCGACCCCTCCCCCGGGCCTACGGGTGTCCCGCCTTCCCGGCACCGCTCGACGGCCCTCTCCGGCAGGCAGCCGTATGTCACGCATGCGAACCCCCACTCGCTGACGTCGGCACGTCGCCGGAGCTCTGCACCAGTGCACGGCACCGCTCACAACCGCACACACCGACCCCGGAGGTCCCCCCATGCGCAAGATCACCATCGTCGGAGCCGGCCAGGCCGGTCTCCAGCTCGGTATCGGTCTGCTCAGCCACGGTTACGACGTCACCGTCGTCTCCAACCGCACCGGAGACCAGATCCGCGAGGGCCGGGTCATGTCCAGCCAGGCCATGTTCGGCACCGCGCTGGCTCACGAGCGCAACATCGGCCTCGACTTCTGGGGCGACGCCTGCCCGTCGATCGCCGGTATCGGCGTGAACATCGCCGACGGCCAGGGCGGCCGGGCGCTCGCCTTCGACGCCCGCCTCGACGCCACCGCCCGCTCCATCGACCAGCGCGTCAAAATGCCGATCTGGATGGGCGAGTTCGCGCGCCGCGGCGGCCGACTGGTCATTCGCGAGGCCGGCATCGAGGACCTGGAGCGCTACGCCGCCGAGTCCGACCTGGTGATCGTCGCGGCCGGCAAGGGTGAGATCGCCGGACTGTTCCAGCGGGACGCCCAGCGTTCCCCCTACGACGCTCCGCAGCGCGCGCTGGCCCTGGCGTACGTCACCGGCATGGCGCCGCTGCCCCACCGCCCCGGCGTCAGCTTCAACGTCGTCCCCGGTGTGGGCGAGTACTTCACCATGCCCAGCCTCACCACCAGCGGCGCCTGCGACATCATGTTCTTCGAGGGCATCCCCGGCGGCCCGCTCGACTGCTTCGACGGACTCACCCCCGACCAGCAGCTGGCGAAGTTCCAGGAGTTGCTGCGGACCTACGTCCCGTGGGAGGCCGAGCGCTGCACCGATGTCGCGCTCACCGACCAGAACGGCACCCTCGCGGGCCGCTTCGCGCCGACCGTCCGCCGTCCCGTCGCCACGCTGCCCTCCGGCGCGCAGGTGCTCGGCCTCGCCGACGTCGTCGTCCTCAACGACCCGATCACCGGTCAGGGGTCCAACAACGCCTCGAAGTGCGCGGCCTCCTACCTCGCCACCATCCTGGACCACGGTGAGCGCCCCTACGACGCGGCGTTCATGGAGCTGGCCTTCGGCCGCTTCTGGGACACCGCGCAGTCCGCCACGACCTGGACCAACGCGATGCTCGGCGCCCCTCCGCAGCACGTCCTCGAGCTCTTCGGCGCCGCGAGCGCCGACTCCCGTGTCGCTGCCCGCTTCGTCAACGGCTTCGACGACCCGCGTGACTTCTTCCACTGGTTCATGGACCCGGTCGCGGCGAAGAACTACCTGACCGAGGTCAGTGCCTGAGCGGCCACCAGGAGCAGACACGCCGCGCCCTGACGGCGCGCGTCGGCGATACGTACGTGACGAGAGCAGGACAGCAGGACATGAGAAGGATCGCGGTGATCGGCGCCGGGCAGGCGGGTGCTCAACTCGCTCTGGGACTCCAGGCGCACGGCTATGACGTCACCCTGGTCAGCGACCGCGGCCCCGACGAGATTCGTCGCGGCCCGGTCATGTCCAGCCAGTGCATGTTCGACACCGCGCTGCAGAGCGAGCGCGGACTCGGCCTGCACCACTGGGAGGACCAGGCCCCGGACATCTCCGGCATCGCGTTCTCTCTCATCGGTCCGCACGGCACTCCGGACGTATCCTGGCGCGCGCCGCTGGAAGGCCCCGCCCACTCCGTCGACCAGCGGGTCAAGTGTGCGGCCTGGATGGAGCAGTTCGCGGCCGGCGGCCACGGCGAGATCGTGCTGCACGAGGCGGGCGTCAGCGACCTCGAGTGGTACGCCCGTACGCACGATCTCGTCGTGGTCTCCACGGGCAAGGGCGAGCTGAGCCGACTCTTCCCGCGCAATGCCGAACTCTCCCCGTACGACCGGCCGCGCCGTGCGCTGGCTCTGACGTACGTCACGGGAACGGCGCCGCGGGAGGGGGAGGCCGCCGTCCACTACCGCATGGTCCCGGGCGTAGGCGAGTACTTCTCCTTCCCCGCCTTCACCACCACCGGACCCTGCGACATCATGGTCTTCGAGGGCGTCCCCGGCGGCCCGATGGACTGCTGGGACGACATCCACACCCCCGAAGCCCACCTCACCCGCTCGCTGGAAATCCTTCACCGGTTCTTCCCCGACGCGTACGAGCGCTACCGGCACGCCCAACTCACCGACAGCGGTGGCGTATTGCGCGGCCGGGTCACCCCGACCGTCCGGCACCCCGTCGCCCGCCTCGCCTCCGGCCGGCACGTCCTCGGCATGGCCGACGCCGTCGTCCTCAACGACCCCATCACCGGCCAGGGTTCGAACAACGCGGCCCAGGCCGCGAGCCACTACCTCGAAAGCATCCTCCGCCACGGCACCGCCGAGTTCACCCCACGGTGGATGCAGCACACCTTCGACAACTTCTGGCGCGGCTGGGCTCAATGGGCCGTCGGCTGGACCAACTCCCTGCTGACCGAGCCGAGTCCGCACCATCGCGAACTCCTCACCGCGGCAGCCGACATCCCCTCGGTCGCAAGCGCGCTGGCCACCGGCTTCGACGACCCGCGCACCCTGTACCGCTGGTGGTTCGAAGAGGCCGAAGCACACCGCTTCCTCGCCGAGAAGCGCGCCCAGCACGCCGCCCGCTTCGACGGACGGGAACTGCGACGCGCACTGGGCCAGTACGCCACCGGCGTGACCGTGGTGACGGCCCGCGCCCCCGACGGCCGCAACGTCGGCATGACCGCGAACTCCTTCACCTCCGTATCCCTGGACCCGCCCCTCGTCCTGTGGTGCCCCGGCAAGAACGCCCCGAGCCTGCCCGACTTCACCGACGCCTCGCACTTCGCCGTCCACGTACTGGCCGCCGACCAGCAGCACCTCTCCCGCCAGTTCGCCACCCCGGCCGACGACAAATTCCGCGGCATCTCCACCACCCCCGGCATCGCCGGCACCCCCCTCCTGGACGGCGCGGTCGCCCGCTTCCAATGCCGCACCGTCCAACGCCTGGACGCCGGCGACCACATCATCTTCCTCGGCGAGGTCGAACAGTACGAGGCCGAAGGCGGCACCCCTCTGGTGTTCCACTCGGGGTACTACCACGTGGCGACGAAGCATCCAGATCTGTGAACGAGCACCCAGCCGCGCAGAGTCCGGGGCTGCCACTCGGAAATGGGCACACGAGGACTCGGCCTCGATGCCGGCACCTCTCATCGTTCCACTGGTCGTTCGGCGTGGCCGGACCTCGTCGATACGGTCTCACCGAAGTAGGTCCCTAGCCGAGGAAGCTCAAGCGCACCCGACGGTCCGCGTTGTCCTTGTTCGTGTCCACCAGGCACACCGACTGCCACGTACCCATTTCCAGGGCGCCGGCGATCACCGGGAGGGTGGCGTGGGGCGGGACCAGGGCCGGGAGGACATGGTCGCGGCCGTGACCCGGGGAGCCGTGGCGGTGCTGCCAGCGGTCGTCCGCGGGAAGCAGGGAGTGGAGGGCGGCGAGGAGATCGTCGTCGCTGCCGGCGCCCGTCTCGATGACGGCCACCCCGGCCGTCGCGTGGGGCACGAAGATGTTGAGCAGGCCGTCGCGGCCCGCGGCGACCTCGCTCAGGAAGGCCTCGCAGTCGTGGGTCAGGTCGACGACCCGCTCCGCGGAGCCGGTGGACACGTTCAGGATGCGGGTGGTGAAGGCGTCGGACATGCGTCCATCCTCACCCATCGGGCGCCGTCCGCGCCCGATCCGAGCCCGTCACCTGATACGGCGCGTCCATCCATCGAGACGGCATTGACCTTGCGTCGACAGGGTGGCTACTTTCTGCGGCATGTTGCGTTCAGTTCTGCTCACCACGCGCGGTCACATCGACCTGCTGCGGGTGGCCTCCGCCGCGTGTCGCCGCGGCTGCTGACGCCCTTTCCCCGCATCTCCGGCTACGTCGCGTAGCCCCGTACGCCCCTGCCTCGACCCCGCGTGAACCCACGCGGGGGCGCTGACGCATACGCGTACCCCTTTCGCCTTCTCCGCTGCCCTCCCCTGCCTTCTGCGTGGAGCACCCATGAGCATCAGCCATGCCCCGCCGGATCCGGACGTCGTCGCCAAGTCGCCGGCGCCGGAAGCCGCCCCGGCCCATTGCGACACCGACTCCGTCGGCCGTCCCGAGCTCGTCCGCCTCGTCCCCTCCTCCACCCGACGCACTCGGGTCCCGCGGTGGCTGCGCCGCACCTCCGGTCCCGTCCTGCTGCTCATTTTGTGGCAACTGCTCAGCAGCACCGGCGTGTTGACCCGCGACGTCCTCGCCTCGCCCGGCACCATCGCCCGGGTCGCCGGCGACCTCGTCTCCGACGGGTCGCTGCCCGACGCCATGGGGGTCTCGCTCCAGCGCGTCGCGCTCGGCCTGCTGTTCGGCGTCGTCGTCGGTACCGGACTCGCCCTCGTCTCAGGCCTGTTCCGGGTCGGCGAGGACCTCGTCGACGCCAGCGTGCAGATGCTGCGGACCGTGCCGTTCGTAGGGCTGATCCCGCTGTTCATCATCTGGTTCGGGATCGGTGAGGCGCCGAAGATCGCCATCATCACGCTGGGCGTCTCGTTCCCGCTGTATCTGAACGTGTACGCCGGAATCCGGGGCGTGGACGCGCAGTTGATCGAGGCCGGGGAATCACTCGGACTCTCCCGCCGGGGTCTCGTACGCCATGTGGTCCTGCCGGGCGCGCTGCCCGGCGCCATGACCGGACTGCGGTACTCGCTCGGCATCTCCTGGCTGGCCCTCGTCTTCGCCGAGCAGATCAACGCGGACGCCGGCATCGGCTTCCTGATGGTGCAGGCCCGCGACTTCCTGCGGACCGACGTCATCGTCGTCTGCCTGATCGTCTACGCGTTCCTCGGCCTGCTCGCCGACTTCGTCGTCCGTACCCTCGAAAGGCTGCTGCTGCAATGGCGACCGACGTTCACCGGCCGGTGACCACCATCAAGTCCCCGTCCACGCAGACCCGTTCGGCCGTACGCGTGGAGGGACTCACCCGCTCCTTCGACGGGCGTGCCGTCATCGACCGCCTCGATCTCGACGTCAAGCCGGGCGAGTTCGTGGCACTGCTCGGCCGCAGCGGCTGCGGCAAGTCGACCCTGCTGCGCATCCTCGCCGGACTCGACCGCGACATCGAGGGCACCGTGCTCGTACCGCGCCGCAAGGCCGTCGCCTTCCAGGCGCCGCGCCTCATGCCGTGGAAGCGGGTGTGGCGCAATGTGCTGCTCGGGTTGCCGGGCAAGCCCGAACGGGTGCGTGCCGAGAGGGCGTTGGAAGAGGTCGGTCTCGACCATCGCACGAACGCGTGGCCCAAGACCCTGTCCGGCGGTGAGGCCCAGCGCGCATCGCTGGCCCGCGCCCTGGTGCGCGAGCCCGATCTGCTGCTGCTCGACGAGCCGTTCGGCGCACTCGACGCGCTCACCCGCATCAAGGCGCAGCGCCTCGTCGACGAGCTGTGGCAGCGACGCGGCTGCGCCGTCCTCCTGGTCACCCACGACGTGGAGGAGGCCGTCCTGCTCGCCGACCGTGTGCTCGTGATGGACGAAGGCGTCATCGCGTACGAGACCGAGATCGATCTGGAGCGTCCCCGCGGGATATCCGACCCGCGCTTCGCCGAACTGCGCGCCGAGCTGCTCCACCGACTGGGGGTCGACGCTCCGGAGACCTCTACCCCTGCCGCCGCCTGACGTTTCATCAGGCATCCCTCCTGCACACCCCCCCCGTAGCGGCGCACCGCCCTACGGCCGTTCCGGCCTGCGCCGACAGACCGGCGCCGACCACGACCGGCCGGACATGAAACCACGAAACGGACTACCCATGCGACGACGCCTCGCCCCCGCCCTGCTCCTCCCCCTGGCCCTGCTGCTCGCCGCCTGCTCCGGTACCTCCGCCGCCGATACGTCCACCGGTGGCTCGGGCGGCGGCCGGACCGACGGCAAGGGAGACCTCACGCTCGACGTCGGCGACCAGAAGGGCGGTTCGGAAGCCGTGCTGCGGGCCGCCGGAGAGCTCGACCACCTCGACTACAAGATCCACTGGTCGACCTTCACTTCCGGGCCGCCACTCCTCGAGGCCGTCAACGCCAAGGCGGTCGACATCGGAGGGGTCGGCAACACCCCGCCCGTGTTCGCGGCCGGCGCCAACTCGAAGATCACCATCGTGGCGGCCAGCCACGGGACCGCGAAGGGCGACACGATCCTCGTCCCGACCGACTCCAAGCTGAAGACGCCCGAGGACCTCAAGGGCAGGTCCATCGCCGTGGCCCAGGGCTCGTCCGCGCACTACCAGCTGGTCGCGTCCTTGAAGAAGGCCGGACTTTCCCTGAAGGACGTACAGGTCAAGTACCTCCAGCCGGCCGATGCGCTCGCCGCGTTCACCGGCGGCAAGGTGGACGCCTGGGCCGTCTGGGACCCGTACACCTCCCAGGTCCTGCGGGGGAAGCAGGGGCGGGTCCTGACCGACGGGGACGGGCTCACCAATGGGCTCGCGTTCCAGGTCGCGTCGCCCTCCGCTCTCAAGGACAGCAAGAAGGCCGCCGCGATCGGCGACTACCTCAAGCGGCTCAAGCGCGCCCAGGACTGGGTCTTCAAGCACCCCGAGGCATGGGCGAAGGTCTGGGCGAAGGACACCGGGCTGCCCTACGACGTCGCCCTGGACGCGGTGAAGCGCACCAACGGCACCCGGGTCACCGTCGCCGTCGACAAGCCCGCCATCGCCTCGGAGCAGCAGATCGCCGACACCTTCGCGACACTGAAGCTGATCCCCCGGAAGGTCGACTTCGCATCGTTCGTGGACACCCGGTTCAACGCCGGTCTGCCCGCGTCGACGACCGCACCCCGCACCTTCGGCAAGGAGTCCTGACGATGAGCGTCCACCTTCACTGGTTTCTGCCGACCGGCGGCGACGGCCGCACGCTCGTGGACCGGCACGCCTACACCGACGGGGGTGTCAAGCGCTCGCGGATCGCTCCGGTCAGCGGCGTGCGCGCGCCCGACATCGACTATCTGACCCAAATAGCCAAGGCCGCCGAGCAGTTGGGTTTCGAGGCGGTCCTGACGCCGACGGGCACGTGGTGCGAGGACGCGTGGCTGACGACGGTGGCCCTCGCCCAGCACACGGAGCGGCTGAAGTTCCTGGTGGCGTTCCGGCCCGGGGTGATCTCGCCGGTGCTCGCCGCCCAGATGGCGGCGACGTATCAGCGGATCACACGCGGACGGCTGCTCCTGAACGTGGTGACGGGTGGTGACTCGACCGAGCAGCGGCGCTTCGGCGACCACCTGGACCACGACCGGCGCTATGCGCGGACCGACGAGTTCCTGTCGGTCGTGCGGGGTGTGTGGAGCGGACGGCCGTTCGACTTCGACGGTGAGCACTACCAGGTGGAGGGCGGCCTCACCGCGCTGCCGCCGGACCCGCTCCCGGAGATCTTCTTCGGCGGTTCGTCGGCCGCGGCCGGTCCGGTCGCCGCGCGCCACACCGATGTCTATCTGACCTGGGGCGAGCCGCCCGAGCAGGTGAAGCAGAAGATCGACTGGATCCGGGGGCTCGCCGAGAATGAGGGGCGCACGGTCCGCTTCGGGATCCGGCTGCACACCATCTCGCGCGACTCGTCGGCGGAGGCGTGGGCGACGGCGAACCGGCTGCTCGACGACCTGTCTCCGGAGACGGTGGCCGCCGCCCAGGAGGCGCTCGGCCGCAGCGAGTCGGTCGGGCAGCAGCGGATGCTGGCGCTCCACGGGGGTTCGCGCGACGACCTGGAGATCTCCCCGAACCTGTGGGCGGGCGTCGGTCTGGTGCGCGGTGGCGCGGGCACGGCGCTCGTCGGCAGCCATGCCGACGTCGCGGACCGGATCGAGGAGTACCACGCGCTGGGCGTCGAGCACTTCGTCCTGTCGGGCTACCCCCATCTGGAGGAGGCGTACTGGTTCGGAGAGGGGGTGATCCCGGATCTGGCGGCGCGCGGTCTGCTGCCGCGGATACCGGCGTCGCCGCTCACCGGTCCCGCTCTCGGGGGCGCGCCGCTTCTGGTCGCCGGGGGCCGCTGAACCGTCGCGCGCTGACCGCGGGAAGATCCACGCTCCCCGCGCAGTTAGTGGAAGCGTGAACGATATCGGGGTGCGGGACACAGCGGACGTACGCGAGGTCGACGTGGTCGTCATAGGCGCTGGACAGGCGGGCCTGTCCAGCGCCTATCACCTGCGCCGGGCCGGCTTCGAGCCGGAGCGGGACTTCGTCGTGCTCGACCACTCCCCGCGCCCCGGCGGCGCCTGGCAGTTCCGCTGGCCCTCGCTGACGTACGGCAAGGTGCACGGCATGCACGCGCTGCCGGGCATGGAACTGACCGGCGCGGACCCGGCCCGGCCGTCGTCGGAGGTGATCGCGGCCTACTTCGCCTCGTACGAGGAGACGTTCGACCTGCGGGTGCGGCGTCCCGTGGATGTGCGTGCCGTGCGGGAAGGGGACGGCGGGAGGCTGCTCGTCGAGACGTCCGACGGAACGTGGTCGACACGGGCGCTGATCAATGCGACGGGGACCTGGGACCGGCCGTTCTGGCCGCGCTACCCGGGACAGGAAACGTTCCGCGGGCGTCAGCTCCACACCGCGATCTACCCGGGCCCGGAGGCGTTCCGCGGACAGCGGGTGATCGTCGTCGGCGGCGGCGCCTCCGGGACTCAGCACCTGATGGAGATCGCGCCCTACGCTGCCGCGACGACCTGGGTGACGCGCCGGCCGCCCGTCTACAACGAGGGCCCCTTCGACGAGAATCTCGGCCGCGCGGCCGTCGCCCTGGTGGACGAGCGGGTCCGGGCGGGGCTGCCCCCGCAGAGCGTGGTGTCGGTGACGGGGCTGCCGCTGAACGATGCGATCCGGCAGGCCCGCGCCGACGGTGTGCTCGACCGGCTGCCGATGTTCGACAGGATCACGCCGTCCGGCGTGGAGTGGGACGACGGCCGGCGGGTCGACGCGGACGTCATCCTGTGGGCCACGGGCTTCCGGCCCGCGATCGAGCATCTGGCACCGCTGAAGCTGCGCGGGCCCGGCGGCGGCATCCAGGCCGAGGACACGCGGGTGGTCGCTGATCCGCGGATCCACTTGGTGGGCTACGGGCCGTCGGCCAGCACGATCGGCGCCAACCGCGCGGGACGCGCGGCTGTACGGGACATCAAGCGCCTGCTGGCAGAGGCGCCGGTCGCCGTGTGACACCTCGGAACGGAACGCCCCCGGCGCGGCCCGGTCGGGCACACTCCCTCACGCACACTCCCTGGGACCCGAACCCTCAGAGGCATCGACCCGGGCATACCGTACTGCCGTCGGTTCCTCCCGGGTGTCCTCCGCAGGCGGCCCGACCACGGCCTAGCGTGCGGGCTCCAGTTGGGAGTCTCTGCGGACCAGGGCGGCATAGCGGCCGTCCCGCTCCAGCAGCTCCTCATGGGTGCCGCGCTCGGCCACCTGCCCGCCGTCGAGAACGACGATCTGGTCGGCGCTCCGGATCGTGGAGAGCCGATGGGCAATGGTCACGGTCGTGCGGTTGGCCGACAGCGCGTCGATGGCCTCCTGCACGGCGAACTCGGTGCGGGTGTCCAGTGCGCTCGTCGCCTCGTCGAGGATGAGGATCGGCGGGTCGCGCAGGATCGTGCGGGCGATGGCGAGGCGCTGCTTCTCGCCGCCGGAGAACCGGTGGCCGCGCTCACCGACGACGGTGTCGTACCCGTCGGGCAAAGAAGCGATGTGTTCATGGATCTGGGCCGCCCTGGCGGCCGCGTGCAGCTCCTCCTCCGTGGCGTCGGGCTTGGCGAAGCGGAGGTTCTCCGCGACGGAGGCGTGAAAGAGGTACGTCTCCTGGGAGACGACGCCGACGGCCCTCGCGAGGGTGTCGAAGTCCAGGTCGCGCACGTCCACTCCGTCGAGCGTGACGCGGCCGCCCGTGACGTCGTACAGACGCGGGACCAGGTAGCTGAGCGTGGACTTGCCGGAACCGGTGGGACCGACGACGGCCAGGCTGCCGCCCGCGGGGACGATGACGTCGATCCCGTCGAGAATCGCCGCGCTCTTGCCGTCGGCGGCGTCGTAACGGAACTCGACGTCCTCGAAGCGGACTTCGCCCTTGATCGTGTCGAGGTGGACGGGCTTCTCGGGCTCGGTGATGTCGATCGGCAGGTCGAGGTACTCGAAGATGCGCTGGAAGAGCGCCAGCGAGGTCTGGATCTGGACGCCGGTGGCGAGCAGGCTCACGGTCGGCCGGAACAGGCCCTGCTGGAGCGAGACGAAGGCGACCAGGGTGCCGATCGACACCGACGGACCGCCGAACTGGAGCGCGACGCCCGCGACCCAGTAGATGACGGCGGGCATGGCGGCCATGACGATCGTGATGACGGCCATGCGCCAGCGCCCCGCCATGTTCGACCGGACCTCGAGCCCGACGAGCTGCTCGGACTCGTCGGCGAACGACCGGGTGAGCGAGTCGGCGCGGCCCATGGTGCGGCCGAGGAGGATGCCGCTCACGGAGAGGGACTCGGTGACCGTGGCGGCCATCGCGGCCATCTGCCTCTGGCGTTCCGTGGTGATCTTCTTGCGCTCGCGACCGACACGGCGGCTGATCCACACGAAGACGGGCAGCAGGAGCAGCGAGACGGCCGTGAGCCGCCAGTCGAGCGCGACCATCGCCACGACGGTCGCGACCACACTGGTGAGGTTCGAGACCAGGGACGTGGCGGTGGAGGTGACCGTCGCCTGCATGCCGCCGATGTCGTTGGCGATGCGGGACTGGACCTCGCCCGTGCGGGTCCTGGTGAAGAAGGCGAGCGACATGCGCTGGAGCCGGCCGTACACGGCGGTGCGCAGGTCATGCATGACGCGCTGGCCGACCGTCGTGGAGATGAGGGTCTGCAGGACGCCGAAGATGCTGGTCATGACGGCACTGAGGATCATGCCCAGGGCGAGCAGGCTCAGCAGGCCCGTGCGGCCCTGCGGGATCGCGGTGTCGAGGATCTCCTTGAGCAGGAAGGGCGTGGCGACCGAGACCAGCGAGGCGGCGCCGACGAGCAGGCCGACCAGCGCGAGGCGGGCGCGGTAGGGGCGGAAGAGGGCCAGGATGCGGCGCATCTGCCGCGGCTCCGGCGACGTGGCGTCGGAGGGCGACGGCGTCCAGCCGGGTTCGTCGTGATGCATGAGCCTCCTACGAGTGGCGATTCAAGTTCTCAGGGAGCATAGCTCATTGTTACCTATACTCACAATGCACAAGGTCCTGATATTGTTCCGTACATGAGTACCCCGGACGCCGACGGCCTTCTCGCGGAACAGCTGCTCCGGCTGACGCGGCGGCTGCAGCGGATCCAGAAGCGCCATCTGGAGCCGGTCGGGATCACGCCCGCCCAGTCCCGGCTCCTGCGCACCCTCGTGCACTACGACACACCGCCGCGCATGGCCGACCTCGCCGAGCGCCTCGAAGTCGTGCCCCGCGCCGTGACGACCCTGGTCGACGGCCTGGAGACGGCCGACCTGGTGCGCCGGGTGCCCGATCCCACCAATCGCAGGGTGATCCGCATCGAGCTCACCGAACAGGGCCGCAAGGCGCTGCGTGAGCTGCGCAGCGCGCGCAGGACCGCCGCAGAGGACATCCTGGCTCCATTGAGCCCCGACCAGCGCGCCCAGCTGGGCATCCTGCTGAACGCGCTGTTCGAGACGCCGTACGACCACCGCTGTTAGCCGCGGGCCGACAGCAGCCGAGGAGAGGTTGAAGAAGCATGCCCCTGCTGGAGCCGAAGCCGGAAGCGCTGCGCCCGGGACCGCACACGGGAGATCCGGCGCCCGACCGGGTGCCGGACGCGCAGGCCGGCGGGACCCCGGAGCCTCTGCGCTCCGAGCTGTCCGGGCTCCTGGGGGCGGACAAGGTCCTCACGCACATCTCGGACCTCGTCCGGTACGCGTCCGACGCGAGTCCCTACCGTTTCGTGCCGCAGGTCGTGGTGGTCGCCGAGGACATCGACGACGTGTCGGCCGTCCTGTCGTACGCGCACGGCAAGGGCCGCGAGGTGGTCTTCCGCGCGGCGGGCACGTCGCTGAACGGGCAGGCGCAGGGCGAGGACATCCTCGTGGACGTCCGCAAGCACTGGGCGGGCGTCGAGGTCATCGGTGACGGCGAGCGGGCCAGGATCGGCCCGGGCACGACGATCGTGCGTGCCAACACGACGCTCGCGCGGCACGGGCGCGTGCTCGGCCCGGACCCGGCCAGCGCGATCGCCTGCACCATCGGCGGGGTCGTCGCGAACAACGCCTCGGGCATGACGGCGGGCACCACCAGGAACTCGTACCGGACGGTCGCCTCGCTCACCTTCGTCCTGCCCTCGGGCACCGTGGTGGACACGGCCGACCCCGACGCGAACGCGCTGCTCGAGCACGCGGAACCGGCGCTTTGTGTGGGCCTGTTGGAGATCAAGGGCGAGATCGAGGCCGACCCGGAGCTGGTCGCCCGTATCCGCGCCAAGTACGAGATCAAGAACACCAACGGCTACCGCCTGGACGCGTTCCTGGACGGGTCGACCCCGGTGGAGATCCTGCGCGGCCTCATGGTGGGGTCCGAGGGGACGTTCGGCTTCATCTCCGAGGTCGTCTTCGACACCCTGCCCCTCGACCGGAAGGTGTCCACGGCGCTGCTGTTCTTCCCCTCGCTGCCCGCGGCGGCAGCGGCGGTCCCGCTGTTCAACGAGGCGGGCGCGATCGCCGTCGAGGTGATGGACGGCAATACGCTGCGTGCCTCGGTGCGCGTCGAGGGGGTGCCCGCCGACTGGGCGCACCTGCCCGGGTCGACGACGGCGCTCCTGGTGGAGTTCCGCGCGCCGGACGAGGCGGCCCAGGAGCGCTACGAGGCGGCGGCCGCCGCGGTGCTGGACGGGCTCGAACTGGTGGCGCCCGTGGCCTCGGTGACCAACGCGTTCACGCGGGACGCGAAGACGATCGGTGGCTATTGGAAGGCCCGCAAGGCGTTCGTGACGGCGGTCGGCGGATCACGCCCCTCCGGGACGACGCTGATCACCGAGGACTTCGCGGTGCCGCCCTCGCGCCTGGCCGAGGCGTGCGAGGCGCTCCTCGAACTCCAGACGCGGCACGGCTTCGACGCCGCCGTCGCCGGTCATGCGGCGCACGGCAACCTGCACTTCCTGCTCGCCTTCGACGCCGGCAGGCCCGAGGACGTCGAGCGGTACGCGGCGTTCATGGACGAGTTCTGCCGCCTCACCGTCGAGCGCTTCGACGGCTCACTCAAGGCCGAGCACGCCACTGGGCGCAACATCGCGCCGTTCCTGGAGCTCGAATGGGGCGCGAAGGCCACGGAGTTGATGTGGCGCACCAAGCAGGTCATCGACCCGGACGGCGTCCTCGCGCCGCGCATCGTCCTCGACCGCGATCCCAAGGCCCACCTGCGCGGCCTCAAGACGATCCCCAAGGTGGAGCTGATCGCCGACCCGTGCATCGAGTGCGGTTTCTGTGAACCCACGTGTCCCAGCGAGGACCTGACGACCACGCCCCGCCAACGGATCGTCCTGCGCCGCGAGATGATGCGCCAGCCGTCCGGTTCGCCGGTCGAGGACGGGCTCGTCGAGGCGTACGGGTACGACGCGGTGGACACGTGCGCGGGCGACTCGACCTGCAAGCTGGCCTGCCCGGTCGGTATCGACACGGGTGCCTACATGAAGGAGTTCCGGCACGCGCGGCACACCCCGCGCGAGGAGAAGGTGGCCGCGTTCACGGCGAAGAACTTCAAGGCCGTGGAGGCGTCGGCGCGACTCGCCGTGGCGGCCGCCGGCAAGATCGGCGACCGGCTCCTGACCTCTGTGACGCAGGCCGCCCGCAAGGCCGTACGCCCCGACCTCGTGCCGGAGTGGCTGCCCGAGATCCCCGCTGCCGCGGCCCGGAAGCTGCCGCGCACCGCACGCGTGGGAGCCGCCGCGGTCTACTACCCTGCCTGCGTCAACCGTATCTTCGGCACCCCGGGGGACGTGTCCCTCGCGCAGGCCATGGTCGCCGTCTCCGCGCGCGCGGGGCGGTCGGTCTGGATTCCGGACGATGTCGCGGGGACATGCTGCGCCACGATCTGGCACTCGAAGGGCTACGACGAGGGCAACACCGTCATGGCGAACCGGATCGTCGAGGCGGCCTGGGGCTGGACCGCCGGCGGCGCACTGCCGCTCGTCGTGGACGCCTCGTCGTGCACGCTCGGCATCGCCCATGAGGTCGTCCCCTATCTGACGGACGACAACAGGGAGTTGCACAAGGAGCTCAAGATCGTCGACTCGATCGTGTGGGCGGCGGACGAGCTGCTGCCGCACCTGACGGTGCACCGGACGGTCGGTTCGGCGGTCCTTCATCCGACGTGTTCCATGGAACACCTGGGCGATGTGGCGCAGTTGCGGGCCGTCGCCGAGGCCTGTGCCGACGAGGTCGTCGTCCCGGACGACGCGGGGTGCTGTGCCTTCGCGGGCGACCGGGGCATGCTCCACAAGGAACTCACCGAGTCGGCCACCCTCAAGGAGGCGGCCGAGGTGACCGCCCGTGGCTTCGACGCGCATCTCTCGGCGAACCGGATGTGCGAGGTGGGCATGGATCACGCGACGGGCCGCAGCTATCACTCCGTGATCGTGGAGCTGGAGCGCGCGACGCGTCCCTAGGGTCTGTCGCACCGGTTCGCGGTGGCCGCCCGGTGGGACGTGGACACCGAGTTTCAGGCCCCGTGTCGTCGTATTCCCGATGTCCGCCCGCAGGGGCGTGGATCCGGAGTCCAGGGCCACGCTCGTCGGCAGGGTCCCCGCCTCCTGGGCGGGGACCCTGTCTGCGTATCGGCGAACGTGGCGGTCAGGGCTCCCCGATGTGGCGGCAGGAAGCATGGCGCCCTGCGGGACGCGCGAGAGCGCGGACTCCTCCCCGCTACCCAAGAGTCCCAAAGAGTCCGTAAAGAAAGTCCAACTCCCTGACCACTTCTGTCCCTTGCGCCCCGGTGTCGTCCCCTCCAGGGTGGCTAGCGCTTGCAGCGCACCCACCCATCGATGGAGGTCCGATGCACGACGACAACGCGACACCGGCACCCGACGCGAGCCACGAGCACCCCGAGCAGAGCGACGGCGGGCAGTCCCGCAGGTCCGTCCTACGGACGGCCGGCATCGCCGGGGCGGGGCTCGGGCTCAGCGCCTTCAGCGGTGGCACGGCGCAGGCCGCCGGCGGGCCGGCCGAGGCCGATCGCGGCGGGGCCGGGCAGGCCGCGGAGGCCCCGGCCCGCAAGGGCGAGACCATGGTCGGCGTGCCCTTCGAGGGGCGTTCCACCGTCCGGGTCGGCATCATCGGGCTCGGCAACCGCGGCGGCAGCATGATCGACCTGTTCCTGGCGATCCCAGGGGTCCAAGTAGTGGCGCTCTGCGACCCGGTGAAGGACAAGACCGCGCGTGCGGCGGCCAAGGTGACAGCCGCGGGGCAGCCCGCCCCTGCCACGTACACCAAGGGCGATCACGACTTCGAGAATCTGTGCAAGCGGGGCGACATCGACTTCGTGTACGCGGCGACGCCCTGGGACTGGCACTTCGAGATGGCGAAGACGGCGATGCTGAACGGCAAGCACGTCGGCGTGGAGTGCCCCATCGCCCTCCAGCTCGACCAGCTCTGGGAGTTGGTCGATCTCTCCGAGCGCACCCGCAGACACTGCATGCAGCTGGAGAACTGCTGCTACGGCAGGAACGAGATGCGAGTCCTGCGGATGGCGCACGCCGGCAAGTTCGGCGACCTGCTGCACGGAGCGGGCGCCTACAACCACGACCTGCGCGGCCTGATGTTCGACCCCGACTACTACGAGGGCCCGTGGCGGCGCCTGTGGCACACGCGACTGCGCGGCGATCTGTACCCCAACCACGGCTTCGGCCCGGTCGCCAACTACATGGACATCAACCGCGGTGACCGCGTCACACACATCTCCAGCTTCGGCACGCCCTCGCTGGGCCTCGCCCAGTACCGCGAGGCCCACATGCCGAAGGGCGACCCGAGCTGGAAGGAGACGTACATCGAGTCCGACCGCACCATCAGTCTGGTCCAGACGGCGAAGGGGCGCGTCATTCGGCTCGAACACGATGTGTCCACGCCCCACCCCTACTCGCGGATCAACAGCCTCGGTGGCACGAAGGGTGTGTTCGAGGACTACCCGGAGCGGATCTATATAGAGCCGGACCACACGAACGACTCCTGGGGTGACTTCTCCAAGTACACCGACTTCGACCACTGGCTGTGGAAGGAGCACTCCAATCCGCCGGGCGGCCACGGCGGCATGGACTACATCATGGTGTTCCGTCTGATGCAGTGTCTGCGGGTGGGTCTCGTACCGGACTTCGACGTGTACGACGCCGCCACGTGGACGTCTCCGGTGCCGCTGAGTCACTTGTCCATCAAGGCGAAGGGCGCGCCTCAGGCGATCCCCGACTTCACGCGCGGGATGTGGAAGAAGGCGCGGCCCGGGGTGGACTCCGAGAAGCCCGAGGAAGCCTGACGGTGCGGGGGCCCGGCACACGGGCGCGCGTGTACCGGGCCCCCGCCAGGTCTCAACCCACCGACTCCGCAGCGGACTTGGGGCCCCGGGGCTTCGCGAGTTCCGGCGCCTCGGCCGGCTCGTCACGGTCCTCCTCCGGTACGAACGGGATCTCGCCGCCCAGCACCTTCTTGGCCTTGACCGTGTCGAGCGCGCCCTCCCAGCGGGATACCACGAAGACGGCCACACAGTTGCCGAGCAGGTTCGTGGAGACGCGCATGGCATCCATGATGCGGTCGACGCCGAGCAGCAGGGCGACGGCACCCGCCGGGATGACCCCGAGGGCGGACGCGGTGGCCGACAGGGCGAGGAAGGCCGAACCGGGCACCCCCGCCATACCCTTGCTGGTGAGCATCAGGACGACCACCACGGTGATCTGCTGACCGAGCGAGAGGTCCACGCCCACGGCCTGCGCGATGAAGAGCGTACCGATGGAGAGATAGATCGACGCCCCGTCGAGGTTGAACGAGTACCCCGTCGGCAGGACCAGGCCCACGGCGTCGTCGCGGCAGCCGGCGTGGCGCAGCTTCTGCATCATGCGGGGCATGACCGTCTCGCTGGAGGCGGTGCCGAGCGCGAGGAGCAGCTCCTCGCGCGTGTAGCGGACGAACTTCCACAGGCTCAGTCCGGTGACCGCCTTCATGGCGAGGCCGAGGAGCACGAGGAAGACCACGGCGACGGCGTAACAGACACCGATGAGCTTGCCGTACGTCGACAGGGCGCCGAGGCCGTACTCCCCCACCAGGTGCGCCGTCGCGCCGAACACGGCGAGCGGGGCCAGCTTCATGATGAAGCCGACGACGGCGAAGACCACTTCCTGGCCCTGTTCGATGGCGGGCAGGATCGCGGGGACCTTGGTGTTGCCGAGATGCAGCAGCGCGGCGCCTACCAGGCAGGCGAGGACGAGCACTTGGAGCAGCGAGTTCTCGGCGAAGGCGCCGACGGCGCTGTCGGGGAGCGAGTGCAGGATGAAGTCGCCGGTCGACGGGAGGGAGCCGCCACCGGTCTTGTCCGCCACGGCGGAGGCGTCCAGCTTGGACGGGTCGACGTTCATGCCGACGCCGGGGCCGGCCAGGTTTCCGGCGAGCAGTCCGACGACGAGGGCGACGGTCGTCGCCACCTCGAACCAGAGGAGCGCCTTGAGCCCGATGCGGCCGAAGGCCTTGAGGTCTCCGGCCTTGGTGATTCCGGCGACGACCACGCAGAAGACCAGGGGCGCGATCATCGCCTTGATGAGACGTACGAAGCCGTCGCCGAGCGGTTGGACGGCTGTGCCCGCGTGGGGCCACAGCCGTCCCACGACGACTCCGATCACGAGTGCGCAGGCGACCTGCGCGAACAATGAGGTACGTAGTACGCGTGCGGCGCGTCGCGGCAGGGACGGTACGGACTGCGGCACGGGGCATTCCTCCGGAGCAATGTCAGTGACTTGTGCGGATTCTGCTATGCGGAAACTTGATTCCAATATCTGTTCCGCGAAGCGTCACTATGTCGGAGTGGCGGCTCTCGTAGAAGACCCCGATGTCACATCGGCGTAAATCTTGGATATTGCTCCAAGTCCTGAACGTCCGTGCCTGACCGCGCCCCTCAGCAGCGCCTGCGGTCCACCGTCAGCGCACCCTGCGCCGTGGCCAGCTCGCGGTCGTAACAACCGTCGGGGCTGGTCAGACGGTATCGCTCGCGACTTGTGCCGACAGCGTGCCGTTCGTCACGCGGCACGTTCGCCGTGTACGAGGCGTCGCCCGCATAGGTGTCGTCGAGCACCGTCCACGCCGCGTGGCCCGCCCCCGTGGCCCGTCCCGTCTTCGCCCGGTCACCGAGCTCGATCACGGTCCGCAGCCGGTTGTCCGCGTCGAGCGTGGTGGCGCCGTCCATCGTGTAGGTCCGGTTCGTACGAAGGGTGTGACGGCCGGAGACGACCGTCTGGCGGTCGGTCCAGGTCCCCTTCAGCGCGTCGTTGTTCTCGCCGTCGGTCCAGCGGTGCGTGGACTCGCCGGCGAGATCGCGGGTGACGGTGGTGGCGACGCGGCCGTGCGAGGTGTTCACGTAACCGGACACCGTCAGGCTGTGCCCGCCCTTCGCGTCCAGGCGGTGCTCGTCCGTGCCGGGCGTGTACGTCGTCGAGATGTCCGGCTCGCTCTCCTTGTGGCCGGTCAGCCCGCCGGTGACGCGCGCACTCCCGCCGTCCTGCCAGACGAGCACGTTGACCGGGGCGCTCCAGCCGCTCTGGCCCTTCGGGACACCCACGACGGAGACGTCGACCCGGTGCGGACGACCGTCGTCGAGGAGTCCGGCGAACGGCGTCAGGTCGTACTGCAGGGGTCGTACGTCGAAGGCTCCGGGAGCCGGAACGACGTACCAGAGGAAGGGATTGGACCAGCCTCCCGTCCAGACGTTCGGGAACGGCGAGGCGATGCCCGCGAGTTGGCCGTCCACGGAGATCTGCACCTCGCGGTACGGTCCGTCGTCCGCCTTGCACGAGTACGGGACCTCGCCCGGCACCGCCAGGTACCAGAACTCCTCGCAGCCGCCACCGGATCCGGTCGCGTACACCTCGGCGACGATGCGCTCGCTGTTACGCGGGGTGGTGAGTGTGCCCTGGTCGAGGGTGAGTACACGGTCGGGCGTGTCCGTGGCGGGCCGACGCTTCGCGCCCGGCTCGGCGGCATAGAAGGTGAGGGTGGCCCTGATCTCGATGACGCCGGTGTAGGTGTCGTCGACAACGTTGCCTATGAGCATCTCGACCGGCTGGTCGGCCCGCAGGGTGTCGCTGTAGCGGGTGACGTCCTTTTCCACGTTCCAGGCGATGCCGTCGGGCGAGGGCTCGGGGGTGGAGGTGCGCAGCACTTCGACGCCACCGATGTGCAGATAGCCGAGACGGTCGAACTGTCGCCCCTTGACCTTGCCTTCGAGGCGCAGGACGACCTTGCTCCACCGGTCGCCGCAGCCCTTGGGCGGGGTGTAACTGCCCTTGTAGGGCGTGAAGTCACGGAACTCGGTCTCCGCGAGCGTCACGCGGCAGGACTTGGTGGTGGGCTTGGCCACCGGCGGCGTGGCGGTGATCGGGTCGTGCCAGTCGGTGCCGAACTCCGTTGGCGGGTCGGCGGGTTGGCCTGCGACAGGACGACTGTCGGCGGAGGCCTCGGCGGGACGGGCTTCAGCGGAGGCGGCGGTGGCCTGGCCGGCGAGGGCAGCGGCCGCGAGGGTCACCGCTGCCAGCATGGACATGACGCGTCTTCTCATGAGGGGTGTTGTACGGGGTGGACGCGGCCCCCGCAACAGCCCGTGCCCGCGCCGGGCGATGCGTCAGTTCTTCAGCCCTTTCAATTCTTCAGCCCTTTCAGTGACGCCTTGTCGCCCATGACCACGACCGGGTGCTGCGCGGGGTCGATCGTGCGCAGCAGGTACTCCATGCCGGACTTCGACAGGCTCACGCATGCCGATGTGCCGCTGCCGTGGTCCATGTGGAGCCAGATGCTGCCGCCCTTGGTCTGCCCCTCGGGCCGGGTCGGGTCGTTCGGCGAGGTGCCCTTCACACGGTTGTAGTCGATGGCGATGACGTAGTCGAAGTCGTGCCAGTGCGACTTGGCCCAGTAGTGCGGGGCCTGGAAAGACGCCGCTTGCGTGTAGGGCAGCTTCGCGCCCGGGTCGGCGAGGACACCGCCCGCGTCGGTGAGCGTGAACACTCCTATGGGGCTTCGCTTGTCGCCCTCGCGGTGGTCGGCGGTCCAGCCCTTCTTGCCGTTGTGGGCGGGCCAGCTCCGCGTCTTGTCCCAGGTGGAACCGGACTTCGTGTAGAGCACGACGGTCGAGTCACCGGAGTTCTTGCCGTCGCCGTAGACCGCGACGACCTGCCCCGCGTTCTGCGGGATCTTCGACTGGAGTTGGTCCCCGACGTCCGGAATGCGCTTGAGGTCGACGGCCGGGCGGTCCTCCTGCCGGCTGTCGGCCGAGCCCGCCCCGGCCTTGCGCCCGCTCCCGTCGCCCCCGCTCGAACCGCCGCAGGCGGACAGGGTCATGAGAAGGACGCTGCAGGCCGCCGCAGCGACCGCCGTTCGAACCGCACCCGCGTTACGCATGCGGTCCATGGTCGCACCACGCACCAGGTGCCCCCGACCGGCCCCGCCCCCGGCGTCGAACACGGGCCGAAACTTTGCCCCACGGCGGAAAACCGTTTGCCTCCGGTGCCTGAATCCCGCGAACCTTGCACGGTTTGTTCCATCCGTACCCCGACTTCGCACTCCCCTTCCAAGCCCTGGGACACCATGCAGATCCACGATCTTCCGTATCCCGACCCGGGCCTGCCAGACGCCCGCTCCGGCCCGCGCTTCCTGCTCTGGCTCGGCCGGAACCAGCTCGGCGGCCAGTTCAAGTCCCTGTGCTGGGGACTCCTCCACTTCCTGTCCGTCGCCTCCCTTCCCTATGGCGTCGGCTTCGCCGTGCAGGCCGTGGTCGACGGTTCAGGCTCACGGCTCGCCCTCGCGGGCGGGCTCATCCTGCTCCTCGGCGCCGCGCTGGCTCTCGGCGACACGATGCTGCACCGGACGGCGGTCACCAACTGGATCACCGCGGCGGCCCGGGTCCAGCAGCTCCTCGCCCGCCGGACGGCGGCCCTGGGCGCCGCGCTGACCCGGCGGGTCGCCGCCGGTGAGGTCGTCGCGGTCTCCACGGGTGACGTCGAGAAGATCGGCTGGTTCGTCGAGGCGCTGTCGCGTTTCGCCGCCGCCGCGCTCACCGTCGTCGTGGTCTGCGTCGGCCTGGTCCTCTACCAGCCGGCGCTCGGCATCGTCGTCGCCGTCGGCATGCCGGTCCTCGCGCTCGCCGTCCTGCCGCTCCTCCCCCGCGCCACCCGCCGCGCCGACCAACAGCGCGAGAAGGCGGGCCGCGCCACGGAACTCGCCTCGGACACCGTCGCGGGACTGCGTGTCCTGCGCGGCATCGGCGGCGAGGAACTGTTCCTCGACCGCTACCGCCGCGCCTCGCAGGAGGTCCGTACCGCCGCCGTGCGCAGCGCGCGCATGTGGTCCCTGATCTCCGCGGTCCAGGTGCTGCTGCCTGGCCTGCTCCTGATCGCGGTCGTCTGGTACGGCATCGAACTGGCCCGCCAGGGCCGGATCACCGTCGGTGAACTCGTCACCGTGTACAGCGCCGTGATGATCCTCAACTACCCGTTGCGGCACTTCGAGGAGATCGCCATGGCGTACTCCTTCTCGCGCCCCTCGGCCCAACGCGCGGCGCGCGTCCTCTCCCTAGAACGGGTCACGGAGCCGGGCGGACTCCGCGCCGCCGAGGCACCGGCCGGTGACCTGTACGACCCGGTGACGGGGCTGCTGGCCCCCGCGGGCCGGCTCACCGCCGTGGTGTGCGGCGACCCCGATCTCGCGGGCCGACTCGCGGACCGACTCGGGGGACACCCCACGGAGGCGGACACCGGGACCAGTTCGAGTACCGCGTCGGGTTCAAGTTCGGGTTCGGGTTCGGGTTCGGGTTCGGGTACAGAGTCCGGACCCGGAGCGGATTCGGATTCCGGGTCCGGGTCCGGTTCCGGAAGCGATCTCGGCAGGCCGACACCGCCCGTCACCGCCCTGCCCTCCGTGCTGCTCGGCGGGGTACCGCTCGACGAGCTGCCGCTCGACACAGCCCGCACCGCCGTGCTCGTGCAGGACAAGGACCCCGTGCTGCTGTCGGGCACGCTCGCCGAACTGCTCGACGTCCCGGCCTCGGGATCCGTGCGTCCCGAGCAGGCGCTGGACGCGGCACAGTGCGCCGACGTGCTGGACGCGCTCTCGCAGGCGTCCCTCGACGACGACCCGATGAACGCGCGGATCACCGAGCGCGGCCGTTCCCTCTCCGGAGGCCAGCGGCAGCGGCTCGCGCTGGCGCGGTCCCTGGTCACCGACCCGGAGGCCCTGGTCCTCGACGAGCCGACGTCCGCCGTCGACTCCCACACCGAGGCCAGGATCGCCGAGGGCCTACGGGCGCTGCGCAGCGGCCGTACGACCGTCGTACTCACCTCGTCACCGCTGCTGCTCGACCGGGCGGACCGCGTCGTCCTGGTCCACGAGGGCACGGTCGCGGCGGTGGGTGAGCACCGGGAGCTGGTGCTCACCGACCCCCGGTACCGGGCCGTCGTGACCCGCGAGACCGACGAGGAGGCGGCGTCGACGGCGCTGTCCCGGAACGCCGACACCTCTCTGCACGGAGATCCGGGCATCGGCGGCGCCGGCATCGAAGAACTCACCGAGATCGAGGAGACGGCATGATCGGCCTGGCGCCACCGGCCTACGACCCGGCGGCCCCGACCACGGCGAACACCCTGCCCGTCGGTGCCCCGGCGACCGTGCGGTCCTACGTCCGCGAGCTGTACCGGCGACACCGCCGCGCGTTCCTGCTGCTCATCGGCGTGAACACGATCGCCGTCGTGGCGTCCATGGTCGGCCCCTATCTGCTCGGCGCCCTGGTCCAGGACGTCTCCGACGGCTCGGACCGGCTGCATGTGGAACATCTGGGCGGCACCATCGCCGTGTTCGTCGTCGCGCTCGTCCTCCAGGCCGTGTTCGTGCGGCAGGTGCGGCTGCGGGGCGCGATGCTCGGCGAGCGAATGCTGGCGGACCTGCGCGAGGACTTCCTCGTACGAGCGGTCGGCCTGCCGCCCGGCGTGCTCGAACGGGCCGGTACCGGTGACCTCCTCTCCCGTATCACCACCGACATCGACCGGCTCGCCAACGCGATGCGCGAGGCCGTTCCCCAGCTGTCCATCGGCGTCGTGTGGGTGGGGCTGCTCCTCGGCGGTCTCGCCGTGACCGCGCCGCCGCTGGTACCGGCCGTCCTCGTCGCGGTACCGCTGCTCGTCGTCGGCTGCCGCTGGTACTTCAAGCGGGCCCCGTCCGCCTACCGCTCGGAGGCCGCCGGCTACGCCGCTGTGGCCGCGGCCCTCGCGGAGACCGTCGACGCCGGGCGCACCATCGAGGCCCACCGGCTCGGCGACCGCCGCGTGGCCATGTCCGACCGGCGGGTCAGGGAGTGGACCGCGTGGGAGCGCTACACGCTCTATCTCCGATCGGTGCTCTTCCCGGTCATCAACGCCACCCATGTGACGGTGCTGTGCTCGGTGCTCCTGATCGGCGGTGTCTTCGCACTCCAGGGCTGGATCGACGTGGGGCAGCTGACCACGGGCGCGCTCATCGCCCAGATGCTGGTCGACCCGCTCGGCCTGATCCTGCGCTGGTACGACGAGCTCCAGGTCGCCCAGGTGTCGCTGGCCAGGCTCGTGGGGGTCAGGGACATCGAGCCGGACGCGGGCGACGGCTCGGTGGCTCCGGACGGCCGGCACGTGCAGGCCGACGACGTGCACTTCGGGTACCGGGCGGGCGTCGACGTACTGCGTCAGGTCTCCCTCGACGTGCGCCCCGGGACACGGCTCGCGCTGGTCGGGCCCTCCGGGGCGGGCAAATCCACGCTCGGCCGGCTGCTCGCCGGGATCTACGCGCCGCGCACCGGGCAGGTCACGCTGGGGGGCGCCGAGCTCTCCCGAATGCCCGCCGAGCACGTGCGCTCGCATGTGGCGCTGGTCAACCAGGAGCACCACGTGTTCGTCGGCTCCCTGCGCGACAATCTGCGGCTCGCGCGTACCGGGGCCAAGGACGCCGAGCTGTGGGCGGCTCTCGGCGCGGTCGACGCGGACGGCTGGGCGCGGGCGCTCGACGGAGGTCTCGATACCGAGGTCGGCTCGGGCGCGGTGGCGCTGACCTCGGCGCAGGCGCAGCAGATCGCCCTGGCGCGCCTGGTCCTCGCCGATCCGCACACCCTGGTCCTGGACGAGGCGACCTCGCTGCTCGATCCTCGGGCGGCCAGGAACCTGGAGCGCTCGCTCGGCAGGGTCCTCGACGGCCGCACGGTCGTCGCGATCGCCCACCGGCTGCACACCGCTCATGACGCGGATGTGATCGCCGTGGTCGAGGAGGGCCGGATCAGGGAGCTCGGCAGCCACGACCAGTTGGTCGCGGCCGACGGTGCGTACGCGGCGCTGTGGCGGTCCTGGCACGGGTGACCGCCCGCGCGGGGCAGGGAGTGCGCGGCGGCTCAGATGACGTTGAGCGCGGCCGCGCACCCCACTCCGCCGAGCAGCATGAACACCGGCATCAGCACCTTGAGCTCGACCCAGCTGCCCGCGCGGAAGCGCATCACCTTGGGCGGACCGATCGGGTACCAGCGCTTGCGGCCGACGGGGATGGGCCACAGGATCGGGCAGCCGGAGACCGTGAGCGCGTCCCCGATGTCGTGGACCAGAGCGCCCAGGACGATCGGCAGGCCCAGCCACAGGTACTCCTGGCCGGGCTGCGTGAACAGCCAGTCCGACCCGTTGCCCGGCTTGTCGAGGATTCCGGCGAGTATCCAGGCGCTGGTCCCGGCGAGCAGCCACACCAGGACGTCGCTGCTGGAGCCGCGCGCCGCCCGCCACAGCAGGCCTTCGATGGCGAGGACCATGTGGACGAAGAGGAGGGCGAGGACCGCCCAGCGCCCGCCGAAGATCGCCGCGGCCGAGGCGCCGGCGCCGATGAGGACGGCCCACAGCCAGGTGTGCGTGAGGGTGCGGTGTCCGCCGGAACGGCGCGGGTCGCCCTTCATACGGGTCGCCTTGTAGACCGCGTACGACAGCTTGTCGACGATCTCGCACAGGCCGCGCGACAGGGGGCCGAAGGCCCGGGAGATGGTGGCCGCCTTGTGGTCCAGGTCGGGGGCGAGGGCCGCGCCCGCGCAGATCAGTGCCCCGACGAGCACGACGGGCCAGGGCATGGGGTGCCCGGCGGCGGCCGCGGCCGCGCCCACCCCCAGCCAGGCCGCTGCTCCTGACAGCGAGTGTGCCGGTCCCATCATGGCTGTGTTCCGCCCCATTCCACTTGTGCGGGTGCCCAGTTGTCCCCACCCGGGCCCCGGCGTCCTGACGCTCCGTCGGCGCCACAGCGTACCTTTCGTGATCTTCGTCCGGGCAACCGATTGCCGGATCGGGTCGGAAGGCAGGCAAGATGGGGGCGTGACCCTTATCGATCAGCTGCCGCAGACCGCCGACCCCGACGCCCTCTACGAGGCTTTCGAGTCGTGGGCCGAGGAGCGCGGGATCACCCTCTATCCCCACCAGGAGGAGGCGCTGATCGAGGTGGTGTCCGGGGCGAACGTGATCGTCTCGACGCCCACCGGGTCCGGCAAGAGCATGATCGCCGCCGGTGCGCACTTCGCGGCGCTCGCACGGGACGAGGTCACCTTCTACACGGCACCGATCAAGGCGCTGGTCTCCGAGAAGTTCTTCGAGCTGTGCAAGCTCTTCGGCACGGAGAACGTCGGCATGCTCACGGGTGACGCGTCGGTCAACGCCGACGCCCCCGTGATCTGCTGCACCGCCGAGATCCTCGCGTCCATCGCGCTGCGCGACGGGGCGCGGGCCGACATCGGCCAGGTCGTGATGGACGAGTTCCACTTCTACGCGGAGGGCGACCGCGGCTGGGCCTGGCAGATTCCCCTGCTCGAACTGCCCCAGGCGCAGTTCATCCTCATGTCGGCGACGCTCGGCGACGTGTCGATGTTCGAGAAGGATCTGACGCGGCGCACCGGCCGCCCCACGTCCGTGGTCAGCTCCGCGACGCGTCCGGTCCCCCTTTCCTACGAGTACCGGCTCACGCCGCTCACGGAGACGCTGACCGAGCTCCTCGACACCCGGCAGGCCCCGGTCTACATCGTGCACTTCACGCAGGCGCAGGCCGTCGAGCGCGCGCAGGCACTCATGAGCATCAACATGTGCACGCGCGAGGAGAAGGAGAAGATCGCCGACCTGATCGGCAACTTCCGCTTCACCACCAAGTTCGGCCGCAATCTGTCGCGCTACGTGCGGCACGGGATCGGCGTGCACCACGCGGGCATGCTGCCCAAGTACCGACGCCTGGTGGAGAAGCTCGCGCAGGCCGGCCTCTTGAAGGTCATCTGCGGTACGGACACGCTGGGCGTGGGCGTCAACGTGCCCATTCGTACCGTTCTGTTCACCGCTCTGACGAAGTACGACGGGACGCGGGTGCGGACGCTGCGCGCGCGGGAGTTCCACCAGATCGCGGGCCGGGCCGGGCGGGCCGGGTTCGACACGGCGGGCCTCGTCGTGGCGCAGGCGCCCGAGCACGTCATCGAGAACGAGAAGGCCCTCTCGAAGGCGGGGGACGACCCGAAGAAGCGCCGCAAGGTGGTCCGCAAGAAGGCGCCCGAGGGCTTCGTCGGCTGGACCGAGAACACCTTCGAGAAGCTGATCGGCTCCGCTCCGGAGCCGCTGACGTCCCGCTTCCGCGTGACGCACATGATGCTGCTCGCGGTCATCGCCCGCCCGGGCAACGCCTTCGACGCCATGCGCCGCCTCCTCGAGGACAACCACGAGCCGCGCAAGCAGCAGCTGCGGCACATCCGCCGTGCGATCGCCATCTACCGCTCGCTCCTCGACGGCGGCATCGTGGAGAAGCTCGACGAGCCCGACCCGACGGGCCGGATCGTGCGCCTGACGGTCGATCTCCAGCAGGACTTCGCGCTCAACCAGCCGCTGTCGACGTTCGCCCTCGCCTCCTTCGACCTGCTCGACAAGGACTCGCCGTCCTACGCGCTCGACATGGTGTCCGTCGTGGAGTCGACGCTCGACGACCCGCGGCAGATCCTCGCCGCCCAGCAGAACAAGGCGCGCGGCGAGGCCGTCGCGGCGATGAAGTCCGACGGCGTCGAGTACGAGGACCGCATGGAGCGGCTCCAGGACGTCACGTACCCGAAGCCCCTGGACGAGCTGCTGTACCACGCGTACGACGTGTACCGCAGGAGCCACCCGTGGGTGGGTGACCACCCGCTGTCGCCGAAGTCCGTGATCCGTGACATGTACGAACGGGCCATGACCTTCACGGAGTTCGTGTCCTTCTACGAGCTCGCCCGCACCGAGGGCATCGTGCTGCGCTACCTGGCCGGCGCCTACAAGACGCTTGAGCACACGGTCCCCGACGATCTCAAGTCCGAGGACCTCGAGGACCTGATCGCCTGGCTGGGAGAGATGGTCCGCCAGGTCGACTCCAGCCTCCTCGACGAGTGGGAGCAGCTCGCCAACCCCGAGGTCATGACGGCCGAGGAGGCCCAGGAGAAGGCCGACCAGGTCAAGCCGGTCACGGCGAACGCGCGCGCGTTCCGGGTGCTCGTCCGCAACGCCATGTTCCGACGGGTCGAGCTGGCCGCCCTCGACAACGTCGACGAACTGGGCGAGCTGGACGCCGACGCGGGCTGGGACGCGGACGCCTGGGGCGAGGCCATGGACAAGTACTGGGACGAGTACGAAGATCTCGGCACCGGTCCCGACGCCCGCGGGCCGAAGCTGCTGCAGATCGAGGAGGACACCGCGCACGGCCTGTGGCGGGTGCGCCAGACGTTCGCCGATCCGAACGGCGATCACGACTGGGGCATCAGCGCCGAGGTCGATCTGGAGGCGTCCGACGCGGAGGGCCGTGCGGTCGTCCGCGTCACGGATGTCAGCCAGCTGTAGGCCCTGCCCCGGACGCGCACCCCGGACGCAGCGCTCGGAGCGCGGCGCAGAGATGGGAGAACAACGCATGACGAACCCGGCTGAGCGGCTCGTCGACCTGCTCGACCTGGAGCAGATCGAGGTCAACATCTTCCGGGGCCGCAGCCCGCAGGAGTCTCTGCAGCGGGTCTTCGGCGGCCAGGTGGCCGGCCAGGCGCTCGTCGCGGCGGGCCGCACCACCGAGGGCGACCGCCCCGTGCACTCGCTGCACGCGTACTTCCTGCGTCCGGGCCGCCCCGGCGTGCCCATCGTGTACCAGGTCGAACGGGTCCGCGACGGCCGGTCGTTCACGACACGCCGTGTCACCGCCGTGCAGCAGGGCCGCACGATCTTCAATCTCACCGCCTCCTTCCACAGGCCCGAGGACGGGAGCTTCGAGCACCAGCTGCCGCCGGCGCGCGAGGTTCCCGATCCGGAGTCCCTGCCGACGATCGCCGACGAGGTCAAAGCCCATCTGGGCGCGCTGCCCGAGACGTTGGAGCTCATGGCGCGGCGCCAGCCCTTCGACATCCGGTACGTGGACCGCCTGCGCTGGTCACCCGAGGACATCGAGAGCGCCGAGCCGCGCAGCGCGGTGTGGATGCGCGCGGTCGGACCCCTCGGCGACGACCCGCTCGTGCACACCTGCGCTCTCACGTACGCGAGCGACATGACCCTCCTCGATGCCGTGCGCATCCCCGTGGAACCGCTGTGGGGTCAGCGCGGTTTCGACATGGCCTCGCTCGACCACGCCATGTGGTTCCACCGTCCCTTCCGTGCGGACGAGTGGTTCCTGTACGACCAGGAGTCCCCGATCGCGACGGGTGGCCGCGGCCTGGCGCGCGGCCGGATCTATGACACCGACGGACACCTCCTCGTGTCCGTGGTGCAAGAGGGCCTCTTCCGGAAGCTCGGGGAGTGACCGGATCCGTCGACCGGGACGCGTCGCTCGCCCGGGCCGTGCGGCTGCGCGAGGACGGCCTGCGCGAGGAGGCCCGCGAGCGGCTCGTCGAGCTGTCCGCCCGGTTCCCCGACGACGCCGGCATCGCGTACCAGACGGCCTGGGTCCACGACGCCCTCGGACTCGAGGCGGACGCCGTTCCGTACTACGTGCGGGCACTCGCCGGCTCCGGCCTGAGCCCGGACGACCGGCGTGGCGCTCTGCTCGGTCTGGGCAGCACGTACCGCACGCTCGGCCGCTACCCGGAGGCGGTCGCCACGCTGAGCGCCGGAGTCACCGAGTTCCCGCAGGACAGGGCCCTCCAGACGTTCCTGGCCATGGCCCTGTACAACGTGGGCCGCGCGCACGACGGGATGCGGCTCCTGCTGACCGTTCTCGCGGCGACGAGCGGCGATCCGGACCTCCTCGCGTACCGGCCGGCCATCGAGCACTACGCCAAGGACCTCGACGCCACCGACCTCGACGCCACGGGTCTCGACGCCACGGGTCTCGACGCCACGGGTCTCGACGCCGTCGAGTAGGGCCGTGCCTGGGAACTGCCCCCGTCCCAGGCCGCGTTCAGGATTCTCTGCGGCGGAGCCAGCCGAACAGTCCACGCGAGGGGCGAGGTGGCTCGGCCCCGACCGGACGCTGCTCACCCGCCGTCCCGGTCACCCCTCCCGTGGGTGCGGTGTCCGGCTCCGGCGGCACCACTCCGTGCGCGTACGCGGTCGGCGTGAGGGGTTCTCGGTCCGCGGCGACGGACGTGCCCGCGTTCGGTCGCGGCGCGGGCCGCAGGCGTCGCGCCTCCGCCAGGCTGAGCAGCAGACTCGCCCTGAGCCAGCTGACCTCGTGCGGGTCGTCCGCTGTCATGATCCGCTCGGAGATGCGTGCCGATGGCGAGTCGGGCGCCCCGTGTCCGGTCGACTCGGGCCGCAGTGTGCTCAGATAGCCGCGCTCGTACGGGCACTTGACGAGTTCCAGGACCGTCACCGGGTGCAGGAGGGACGCGACGGCGGCGGCGCGCTCCCATGCGTCGGAGCTCTGCCCGAGCAGGTGGCCCGCGTGCCGCGAGCGCCAGTTCCTGGCCCGCAGGTCGATCCCCGCGTCGAGGCGGGCGCGCATACGGTCGGGTGCGCGTCCTGTCATCAGTGGTGCGTTGACCTCGGCCGCCGCGAACTCCCTCAGCTCTTCGGCCAGATAGAGCCAGACCACCGCTCGGTACCGGTTCAGGTAGAAGCGGACCGGCGTCAGCATCCCCGCGCGGGCGAGCCGGGTGAACCTGGCTGTGGTGATGTCCATGAGGCCGGCGCCTTCCGTGGTCCCCACGGCCCGGACATGCTCCCTCAGCGAATCCGGGAAGCCCGCGGTGTCACGCACCCGCTCGATCTCCTCGCGGGCCACGCGGCGGCGCCCGCCGTCGTGGGCCGGTACGGTGCGGACGCGTCCGAGTCGCACCGCCAGCTCGAACTCGCCACGCTTCAGGCCCAGTTCGCGAGCCGCCCTGCTCTGTGCGAGCGAGGCGGCAGGTACTCGCGTGGCCGGTGTCGCGATGGTGTCGCCACCCATGTCTGATCTCCCCCGTGAGTCGTGATCGCTCCCGGGAAAAACCGTAGCCCGAATCCCGCCCGCGCCGCCGAGCCTGTGGATAACTCTGACTGGTCCGACGTCTGCGCAGGTCAGGTGCCTTCTGCCCGGCGGGCTCCCACACCGAGGTGCTCGCCGACCCGATTGACGAGGAGCGTCATCTCGTAGGCGACCTGGCCGATGTCGGCCTCGGCCGAGCTGAGGACGCACAGGCAGCTGCCGTCGCCCGCCGCCGTCACGAACAGTACGGCGTCGTCGAACTCGACCATCGTCTGCCGGACGCCACCGGCGCCGAAGTGCCGCCCGGATCCCTTGGCCAGGCTGTGCAGACCGGACGACACGGCCGCCAGATGCTCGGCGTCCTCCCGCCTGAGGTCGCTGCTCGCCCCGGTGACCAGACCGTCGTTGGACAGGACGAGAGCGTGGCGTACATGTTCGACACGCTCTGTCAGGTCGTCCAGCAGCCAGCCGAGCCCCTCGTTGTCCGCCATGATCCCGTCTCCCCCATTCCCGATCTCTCCCCTACCCGGAGGATCTGTCTCGCCAGCCTTCCCCACGCCCGGCGTCTGGGCAAGCAGGATGACCCCATGGCACACAAGATGACCGATGAGGAATGGCGGGCGTTCGTCTCCGAGGGGACCCGTACCGCCAAGCTGTCCACCGTGCGGCCCGACGGCAGCCCGCACATCGCGCCTGTCTGGTTCGTCCTCGACGGCGCGGACCTCTTGTTCAACACCGGCAAGGACACCGTGAAGGGCCGCAATCTCGCCCGGGACAACCGGGTGGCCCTGTGCGTGGACGACGAACGGCCGCCGTTCTCGTTCACCGTGATCGAGGGCCGTGCCGAACTCAGCGAGGACCTTGGGCAGTTGCGGGACTCGGCGACGAGGATCGGCGCGCGCTACATGGGTGAGGACCGCGCCCAGGAGTTCGGCGAGCGCAACGGCGTGCCCGGCGAGCTCCTGGTGCGCGTACGGATCGACAAGGTCGTGGCCCTCACGGGGCTCACCGACTGACGACGTCGCACCTCAGCCCACGGAGTCGAGGAGCCGGGCGGTGTGCATCCGCCCGGCGTACTCGACGAGCCGGATCAGCACCTCCTTTCCCGAGTCGCGGTCGCGGGCGTCGCACAGCACGACGGGTGTCCCGCGGTCGAGGTCGAGGGCGCGCGACACCTCGAGAGCGCCGTAAGCACGGGCGTTCGTGAAGCAGTTGACCGCCACCACGAACGGGATGCGGCGGTGCTCGAAATAGTCCACGGCGGGGAAACTGTCCGCGAGCCGGCGGGTGTCCGCGAGGACGACGGCGCCCAGCGCGCCCTGCGAGAGTTCGTCCCAGAGGAACCAGAAACGGTCCTGGCCCGGCGTGCCGAACAGGTAGAGCGAGAGGCCGGAGCGGATGGTGATGCGGCCGAAGTCCATGGCCACGGTCGTGGTGGTCTTGCGCTCCACGGCCCCGGTGTCGTCCACGTTCTGGCCGAGCTCGCTGAGCAGTTCCTCGGTGCGCAGCGGCCGGATCTCGCTCACGGCGCCGACCAAGGTGGTCTTGCCCACCCCGAATCCGCCCGCGACCAGGATCTTCAGAGCCAGGGCGGAGTTGTCGGCGTTCGTCTCTTCAGAGTGCTCGGAGGCCATCGATGACTTCCCTCAAGATTCTTTCGTCGGGTAGCTGAGCGGGCGGCACGGGCCGGCTGACCTTGACGCAACCCATGTCGAGCAGGTCGCCCAGGAGCACCCTGACCACCCCCACGGGGAGGTCGGTGCCGGCGGCGAGTTCGGCGACCGACTGCGTCTCGGTGCGGCACAGCTCGATGAGCGCCCTGTGCTCGGGCCCGAGCGCCGTGTCGTCGTCCTTGCCGGGCGCGGCGTCGTCGAGTTCGACGAGTGCGATCAGGTCGAAGCGCACCCCTCTGGGTCCGGGTGAGGTGCGCCCGCCGGTCATCGCGTAGGGGCGGACCAGGGGTCCTGCCTCGTTGTCGTACCACTGGCTGCCTGCCAGGTCCGGGCTGCCCCGCCCCTGGTCGTCTCTGTTCCCGTGATCGTTCATCGTCGTGGACGTCCGGTCATCCGGCGGCGGGCGGGTGGGCGGCGAACCGCGCCGGCGTGTAGAGGTGTTCGCCGACCCGCTTGACCATGCGGGCCATCTCGTACGCGACGAGGCCGATGTCGGCGTCGGCCGTGCTGAGGACGGCGAGGCACGAACCGTCGCCCGCGGCCGCGACGAAGAGGAAGCCGTCGTCCATCTCGACCATGGTCTGGCGGACGCCGCCCGCTCCGAAGTGCCGGCCGGCCCCCTTGGCGAGGCTGTGGAAGCCGGAGGCGACGGCGGCCAGGTGTTCGGCGTCCTCGCGGCCGAGACCGCTCGACGCGCCGACGGCGAGCCCGTCGTTGGACAGGACGACCGCGTGCCTCAGCTCGGTCACGCGCTGCACCAGGTCGTCGAGGAGCCAGTCGAGTTCTCCGGACCGGGGCGCGGCGCCCGTGGTCGGGTCCTGGATCATGTGGGATCTCCTTCGGTGCTGTCGCTGCCGGGCACGGGTCCTGAGCCGGTTCCTGGTGGGCGGCCGCCGCCCCGGACCCAGCCGTCACGGAAGGCCGCCATGCGCTGCCGTGCCTGTTCGGGTGTCCGTGCGTCGGGTTCCTGGTGCGGTGCGGCGCCGTTCTGCTCCTCGGGCCGCTCACGCAGTTGGGGCGCGAGGCTCGCCTGCCGCACCCGCTTGGGCAGTCCGTCCGGCGAGGCGTCGTCGGTGTCGTCCGCGTTGTCGGCGGGCTCCCGGTGCAGGCGCAGGGCGGTGACTCCGGGGGGCGGTGAGGCGTCGTGCGCCGTGTCGGCGTCCGGCACGGCGTGTACGGCGGCGGCGATGGCGGGGCGCGGCCCCTGGGCCGGCACGGAGTTACCGTTCATGTGGGGTGCTTCCGGATCGGGCACGCGCGCGTAGTGGTGCTCCGTCGCGTGTTCCTGGGTGGTGTCCGCCCGTTCCGGAGTTCCCGCGTGCAGGAGAGGTGTGGGCAACAGGACGACCGTGGTGGTGCCGCCATAGGGCGAAGTGCGCAGATGCACCTTGATCTCGTGGCGGTGGGCGAGGCGGCTGACCACGAAGAGCCCGAGCCGGTCGCTGTCGAACAGGTCGAGCGCTTCGGAGTGGGCGATGCGGTTGTTGGCCTCGGCGAGCGTCTCCTTGCCCATGCCGAGGCCCCGGTCCTCGATCTCCAGGGCGTAGCCGTTTCCGACGGGTTCGCCACTGACCCTCACCTTGGTGTGCGGTGGGGAGAACTGGGCGGCGTTCTCGACGAGTTCGGCCAGGAGGTGGGTGAGGTCGGCGACCGCAGCGCCCTGCACGGAGGCGGCGGGCAGTTGCCGTACCTCCACGCGCGCGTAGTCCTCGACTTCGGAGACGGCCGCGCGGACCACGTTGGTCAGCGAGACGGGGGTGCGCCAGGCGCGGCCCGGGGCGGCTCCCGAGAGGATGATCAGGCTTTCCGCGTGGCGCCTCATGCGGGTCGTGAGGTGGTCGAGGCGGAAGAGGTCGCTGAGTTCGTTCGGGTCCTCGGCCCTGCGCTCCATGGTGTCGAGGAGGCCGAGTTGCCGGTGCACGAGGACCTGGCTGCGGCGGGCGAGATTGACGAAGACCCCGGAGATCCCGCTGGCGAGTTCCGCGCGTTCGGCCGCGGCGCGCAGGGCTGCCCTGTGCACCGTGCCGAGCGCCTCGGCGACCTGTCCGGTCTCGTCCTCGGCGGGAGGGCCTTCCGGCGCCTCGGCAAGGACATCGATCTCCTCGCCGGCGCGCAGTTTCCGCATGGCCTGCGGGAGTTTGCGCCGAGCGATCTCCAGGGCGCTGTTGCGCAGACTGACCAGTTCGATGACCAGGCCCCGGCCGATGCGTACGGAGATCACGAGGGAGGCGGCGACGGCCAGCAGGCCGAAGAGGACCGCGGCGCCCGCGGGCGTGAGCAGTCCGCGGGTGAACGGATCCGCCCGGACCCCGGCCGTGCGCGCTGCGTCCGACTCGATCGAGCGGAACCGGTTCTGCACGGTCGTGTGCGCACTGTCCCAGGTGAGTGCGGGTGCCGCGGCGAGCGCGGCACTGCCGGGCCTGGCGGCGAGCGCCTTGTCCTCGACGGCTTGTACGTCGCCGTACGCGCTCCCCTCCACGAGGTCGCGCCAGGCGGTCCGTTGCGGTGCCGGGAGGTCGGCGACGGCCGATTCGGCGAGGGTCCGCCGGGTGTCGACCGCTCCGGTGAACAGCCGCAGCCGTGCGCCGTCCAGAGAGCCCGCGAGACGGGCGGCGGCGAGCAGGGAGTCCTCGCGGGCGAGCATCTCCCCGGACCGTGAGAATTCGAGCAGCACGCGCGCGTCGGAGCCCAGACGGTCGTCCTGGATCCCGGTCACCGCGCCGATCACCGCGAACGCCGAGTCGATCGTCTTCGTGTACTGCCCGTACGTGCCCTCCCAGCCGGTGCGTCGGTCGAGCACCCCACTGCGCACGGAGCGCAGCTTCTCGGCGCCGATGACGAACACCGAGAGACGCTCACCGACCCGGGCGGGCAGATCTGCGCCGTCCGCGACGGTGTTGCCCTCGTCGCCGAGGCGAAGTTTCGCCACGGCCTTGTCGGTCGCCGAGGTGCGCTGCCTGAGCTCGTCCCCGCGCTCGGCCGCCGGCTTGGCGGCGTAGGCGACGGCGGCGGTGCGTTCGGCCTGGAGCGCGACGACCGCGTCGGCGACCGGGCCACGGACCGTGGAGTCGACCCGCTGCAACTGCCGCATTCGCGCGACGTCCTGGGCGGTGGTGACCGTCGCGTACGCCCACAGGGCGAGCAACGAGACGACGGGCACCATCAGGAGGCACACGATCTTGGCACGGACGGTGCGGGGCCTCAGTCCTCGATTGCCCGCGCGCGTGGGAGGCGCGGTCGCAGCGGACGGATCGTCCCCTGTGTGGTCCTCTTCCGCGGGCGGTCCGGCGTGCGCGCGCCGTCCGCGCGCCGGGGGCGCGGGCTTGGGCGGCGCGCCGTTGATGGGGGTCCTACGGGGTGTACGCATGGCCTCCTCGCGCGTGGTGCGCTCGTGGTGGGAAGGGTCGTGACGCCGGTCCGCCGTCAGCGGGCGACGCTCTCGACGGGTCGCTGAGCCGACGCGGAGGCCTCGCGCTCCCCCGTGGTGGGTGACAGCGCGACGAACGCGGACGTCAGGAAGAGGTAGGACCCGAGGCCGACGGCGAGGGGGAAGATGAACTGCATCGCCGTGGCCCCGGGCAGGGCCGCCGCGGAGGACGCGACCTTCACACTCACCGCTGTCATCCCGGTGTAGTGCATGCTGCTCACCGCGCCGCCCATGACGAGGGACGCGACCGCGACCGCGGCGGGCGACTTGATATTGAGTCCGGCCCAGAGGGCGGCCGTCGCGGCGACGACGGCGATGGCGACGGAGAGCCCCACGAGCAGTGGGTCGTAGCGCACCTGGCCGTGCAGGCGCAGCGCCGCCATGCCCAGGTAGTGCATGCTCGCGACGCCGAGTCCCGTGGTGAGCCCGCCGAGGGCGAGGGCGCGGTTGCGGTCACGGCCGTAGCCGACGGCGAAGACACCGATGCCCACGACGGCCACGGCGACGACCAGGCTGAGGACGGTGAGCGGCACGTCGTAGCGGATCTCCGTACCGGTGACGCCGAAGCCGAGCATCGCCACGAAGTGCATCGTCCAGATGCCCGTGCCGATCGCGGACGCCGCGGTGATCAGCCAGTTGCGCCGCGAGCGGCCGGTGGCGCCGAGGGCGCGGACGGTGCAGCGCAGACCGAGCGCGGCGCCGATGGAGGCCATCACGTATGACAGCACGGGGGTAAGCCAGCCGAAGGTGGCGTGGTCCAGGTGTCCCATGGCTCCGGGACGCTAGACCTCTCGGGGGCGCACTACAGGGGCGCCTTTCGAAAGCTGCTGGAATATGACAGAGAGACGCGCGTGAACGATCGCGTCAGGCTCGAACATGTGCACCGTTCGCGCATGCGGCGGTTTCGGTTCGCATCGGTTCCCATCGGTCGCATGCGGAGTTTTCGATCCCCCGCGCCCGCCCACGCGCACCCGCATGCGAGGGATCATGGGGACATGAGCGACGACCACACGCACGTACAGGAGTTCTTCTCGGCCCGCGCGGCGAACTGGGACACGCGTTTCCCCGACGACGTTCCGCGCTTCGAGGCGGCCGTCGCCGAGCTGGGGCTCGGCACGGGCGACCGCGTGCTCGACGCGGGATGCGGCACGGGACGCGCCCTGCCGGCGCTCAGGGACGCCGTGGGGCCGTCCGGGGCCGTCCTCGGGGTCGACCTGACGCTCGCGATGCTGGAGGCCGCCGCGCGGGCGGGACGGGATCGCGCCGGCTCACTGATGCTCGCCGACGTGACGCGCCTGCCCGTACGGTCCGGATCGCTCGACGCCGTCTTCGGTTCCGGCCTGGTCGCGCACCTCCCCCAACCCAAGGAGAATCTGCGGGAGTTGGCGAGGGTGGTGCGCCCGGGTGGACTCCTCGCGCTGTTCCACCCCATCGGGCGGGCGGCGCTGGCCGCACGACAGGGCCGCGAGCTCACCCCGGACGACCTGCGCGCCGAACCGAACCTCCGCCCACTGCTGGCCGCTTCGGGCTGGCGGATGACGTCGTACGTGGATGAGGACACCCGATTTCTGTCGCTGGCGGAGCGCCGGGACTAGGGCCTGTCGTCCGGAGCAGGCCGGACCAGGGAGCGGGCGCCGGTGCCGTGCGTCGCAAGGCGGAGGAAGGAGCCGACGCGGAGCGTCGGTGCCTGAGGACAACGCCGCGCGACGCGGCACCGGGACCCGCGAGCCCGGCGCGATCCGGACGAAAGGCCCTAACGCGTGCCGGGCGACGCGAGAGCGTGGTCCGCGACCGCCGCGGCGAAGGCATCCGCGTTGTCGAACATGATGTTGTGCCCGGCGCCCGGCACGGTGCGCACGCGTACGCCCGCGGCCTCGAGGCCCGCGCGGTCCGCGAGTTCACCACTGCGCGCGCCCTGCAGATACAGCCGGTCGATGTCCAGGTCCATGAGCATCCGCCGCATGGTGGGGCGGGTGCCGTGGGCGAGTCCGACGGCGGTGCGGTGCAGGGCGAGGGGGTCCGCGAGACGCATGGTGGCCGCCCACAGGGGGCCGACCTTGGCGAGCACGCGCGCGTGGCCGACGCCGTTGACGTACTCGCCCTCTCCGTAGGAGGCGATTCCACTGCTGCCCTCCACGCGGGGAGGGTACGGGTCGAGGTTCGCCTCGGTGAGCACGAGCCGCGCGACGAGGTCGCGGCGCCGATGGGCGAGGACGATCGCCACGGCGCCGCCCATGCTGTGCGCGACGAGCTCGGCCCCGGACACGCCGGCCGCGTCGAGAGCGGCCGCCAGAGCATCGGCGTGGTCGTCCAGCGCGTACCCGAAGTCGGCGGGCCGGTCGCTGATGCCGTGCCCCGGCAGATCGACGAACAACGAACGCCGGCCGGCGAGCTCGGGCCTGCCGGCGATGTGCGCGTGGTACACGGTCGAGGCGGACCCCAGCCCATGGACGTACACCAGCGGAACCCCGTCGCCGTCGCCCTCGACCCAGCGGATGCAGCTCCCCTGCGCGTCGAACCGGGCCTGCTTCATCATGCGCCCCCACTCCCTCTCCCCAGCAACCGCACGGCCCCGTCCTTACGAGGCACTCCGTAGAGGATACATCGGTGCCGATGTATTACCAGATTGATGTACACCGACCTCGGAGGGCGTGCGACACAATGGGGGCATGCTGGAACTCGCCATCCTCGGCTTCCTCTACGACGCGCCCCTGCACGGATACGAGCTGCGCAAACGGATCACGGCACTGACCGGCCACGTGCGACCCGTCGCCGAGAGCACGCTCTATCCGGCGATCAAGCGCCTGGAGAAGGCGGGCCTGCTCACGCGCGAGACACAGCCGGGGTCGGTCGCCGCCCAGCGCCACGTCCTCAACCTCACGGCAGCGGGCCGGGAGGAGCTCCGCGGCAGGCTGGCGGAGCCCGGCCGGGCCGACATCACCGACGAGAACCGCTGGTTCACGGTCCTCGCGTTCCTGCGGCACCTCGACGACCCGGCGGCGCAGGCGACGGTCCTCGCGCGCAGGCTGGCATTCCTGGAGGAACCGGCCAGCTTCTTCTACGAGGGTGAACGCCCCCTGCGCGCAGAGGAGCTGGACGACCCGTTCCGCCGCGGCATCCTCACCATCGCCCGCGCGACCAGCCGGGCCGAACTGGCCTGGCTGCGCTCCACCCTCACGGACTTGCGCGAACACGCGGAGACAAAACCCTTCTGACAGTCGAACTCCCGCTCTACGTTGAGGATGTGACGCTCCGTCGCACATCGCACAGGGGAAGGTGGCGTACATGTTCGACAGACTCCGCAATGCCTTGGCCACGCGGACACCGGCCGGGGCGAGCATCGCGACACCGCCGCGCAAGCGGCCGCCCAACCTCTTCGAGGCGGCGGCCACCTACGTGTCGGCATCCGTCGAGGACGACGAGGACAGGCTCGCCGAGGCCGCGACCTGGGTGTCTCCGGAGGCCCTGACGTTCGGCATCAACGAACTCGCGTGCCGCGCGGTCGTCGCACTCGCCCGGGAACGCGACGAATCGCCCGAGGTGGTGGCACGGGCGCTGCTCGGTCTGCCCACCGCCACCTGACCCGCTGCTCCCGTCGGCCCTCCACGGGAAGGACACGAAGTGCGCACGGGATCTTGGCATGGTCCACCCGTCGGGCACACACCGGGTCCCCGGGGAGAATTTCCAGCTCAACGCCCTCGACGATCTCCACCGCGACTGGTTAGGGTGCGCCGACGGACGAAGCTCAGGGGAGGCTGGCATGGCCGGGACGGACGACGCGGTCGCCGCCGGGGACGACGCGCTGTACGTACTGACGGCGGTGTTGCTGACCCCTGCGAAGTTCCCCAGTGTGCTCGGGGACGACTACCCGGAGGCATGCGCCGCGCTCGGGCTCGCACCCCTCGCCGACGGGTACGGACTCGTGCTCGGACAGGACGGGGCGGGGGCGCGCTGGACCGTCGTCATCGACGACGTGTCCCTGGTCGCCGTAGCCATCGCGTCCTGGGACTGCGGCATGGAGTACGAGTTGTCGCCCGACGAGCGCACGGTGGTCTCGGCCCTGCCGGGGTGGCCGCTCGCCCTGTCCGTGGCCGCGCCGGGCGTCCCCGACCCGCACGACCCGGAACACGACCCCGAGATCATGGACGGTCCGCCCCTCACTCCGCCGAACACGGAGACGTGGGGCCCGGCCCAACGCCGCCTGGGCGCAGACGAGATCGCGCTCCAGTGGGCGTCCTGGCGGGAGCAGATCGACGACCGCGCTTTCCAGACGGACGACGCGGGCGACTCCTCCGGTGCGCAGGGGACGGACGGCACGAACGCCGACGGCCCCGCCACGGACGGCACGGCCGCCCCCGCCGCCCCCGCCGCCATCGATTCCGGCGACGCCGCCACGGCCACCGCTGCCTCCGGCAGTGACACCGAGGCGCAGGGCACCCGCGCGCCGCACGCCGGCATCCGGCGGGTCCTCGCCGAGGTGCGCGCCTACGTGGACAGCCCTCCACCCCTGGGCCGCGTCCGGTCGGCGTTCGCGTCCGGAGACGCCCGGACGCTCCGGGCCGACGGTCCCGGCTGGTCGATGGTGGCCCGGACGGACGACATCGCGTTCGTGCTCCTGGACGACGAGCCCGGTGAGGTGCTGCCCGTGGGGCGGGGCCCCGAGCTGCCCGGCCTCCTGGAAGCGCTCGACAAGATGGCCGTGCGCCCGTCCTGACCCTTGCCGCGGCGGGCCACCCGGCCCACCGCGCGCAGGCCGTGCCGAACCTCCGCCCCACATACCGCTCCCCTCCCCCATGTGGCGCCGGCCCATGGTCCGGTGACTGTTCCCGCCCGCACGATGGCCCCGCTCGTCACCCCTTGCCGGTCCCTCGTCGTCGCGGAGGCTCACCATGCGCGTGCCCGGAACAGTTCCCCTCTTCGCCACGGCTCTACTGGCGCTGGCCGCCTCGGGGCCGGTGCCGGCGGGGGCCGCCGTGGACAGCGGCGGAGGCGGGGCGCACTGCTCGCGCCAGGAGCGGGTGCACGTCCCGGGCGCCGCCCTTCAACAGAGCGCCTGCCTGGACGACTTGACGACGGCCGCCCTGGCCGGAACCCCGTACACCGACACCGCCGACCAGGCGGGCCTCATCGCGAAGGGGACCCACAACCCGTCCGGCGTCCCCGGCTCGCAGATCGACGGGTACTTCCCGGACGACTCCACGTCGAACGCGACGCACGGCTGGCAGCACGATGCCCAGTTCGTGATCAGGCTGCCCGACCACTGGAACGGCGGCCTCGTGGTGACCGGCTCACCCGGAAACCGTAAGCAGTACTCGACGGACGCGGCGATCTCCGACCGAGTCCTGGCCCAGGGATACGCCTACGCGGCGACCGACAAGGGCAATACCGGACCCGACTTCTACCGTGACGGAAAGCGTCCCGGCGACGCGATCGTCGAGTGGAACAACCGGACCACCCAGCTCACGAGAGCGGCGAAGAAGGCCGTGGCCCAGCGTTACGGCCGGGCTCCGCGGCGGACCTACATGACCGGCATCTCCAACGCCGGCTATCTGACGCGCTGGCAACTGGAGAACCATCCCGAGCTGTACGACGGAGGCGTGGACTGGGAGGGCACCCTCTGGACGGCGGACGGCCCGAACCTGCTCACCTCGCTGCCCACCGCAGTCGCCCACGGGCTCGGGAAGGCCGACGCCGACGATCTGTACCGCGTGGGCTTCGCGCGTGGGTCGGAATTCCTGTGGGCCTACCACCAGAAGGCCTACTGGGGGATCACACAGAAGATCTATCGCGCCGAGCTGGACCCCGCGTACGACCCCAAGTGCCCCGGGCCGTCGGCGGGTTCGACGACCGACGAGCTGCTCGCCCCATGTGCGTCCGACGCCTCCTACGACTACGCGGCACGGCCCGCCTCGGTCCACCGGGCCGTCGCACGCGTCGCGCTGAGCGGACGGATCGGCAAGCCGCTGATCACGCTCCAGGGCGACCTGGACACCTTGCTGCCGATCGCGACCGACGCCGATGTCTACGGGCGGATGGTGGACGACCGGGGGCGCGGCCGCCTGCACCGCTCGTACACCGTGCAGGACGGCACGCACACCGATGGGCTCTATGACACCTATCCCGACCGGCTGCGGCCCGTGCTGCCCTGCTATCGGTCCGCGTTCGACGTGCTCACCGCGTGGGTGGAGGACGGCGCGCGGCCGCCGGCCGACCACACGATCGACCGGCCGGCGAGCGGCGACGTCGTCAACAGCTGCTCGGTGACGGCAGCAGCAGCCGCCACCCGCTCGTAGCACCGGCCCGTCAGCGGCCGATCTCCCGGCGTGAGGCGCGGCGGAGCCTGCGCCGCTGGGAGGGGTCCAGCGCCAGGTAGGCCGCCGCGGGCACCCCGAGCACGATCAGGAGTGACGCCCACCAGGGCAGCCAGATCAGCAGGATGAGTCCGGCCGCCACACCTCCTGCGGCGATCTTCGCGTTCCTCGACATGTCCGTCGCCTCCTTCGGGGGCTGCACACCGCCCTCGCCATGTGAGGCGGGCCCCCGCCTCTACTCTCTGAAACGGACTCGCGGCCCGGGCGGTTCCTGTTCACGACCCTGAGGCATCCCTGACCCTCCACCCTGACGCACCCCCGAGCTCCGCGCAGCTCCGGTGGACACCCGCCCCTGAGGCAGGCGCGGCTCAAGCAGGGCGTACGGGCCTGAGCCCGGGGCGAGCAACCCGGGGCTCAGGCCCGTACGGGGTGCGCCTCGCCCCACCCGGACAGCGCCTCACTCCATGCGCAGCGGCTCCCCGACCTCGTACATGTGGCGCAGGGCCTGGCGGTAGGAGTCGACGAGCCCGGTCTCGGTGAACGGGATGCCCAGGTCGCGGCAGTGGGCCTTGACGAGGGGCTGGGCCAGGCGCAGGTGGGGGCGGGGCATGCTCGGGAAGAGGTGGTGCTCGATCTGGTAGTTGAGGCCGCCGAGGAACCAGTCGGTCAGTGCGCCGCCCTTGATGTTGCGGGAGGTGAGGACCTGCCGGCGCAGGTGGCCCCAGCGCTCGCCGTCCGGGTCGGGCATCTCCATGCCCTTGTGGTTCGGCGCGAAGGCCATGCCGAGGTGGAGGCCGAACAGTGCCTGGTGGATCGCCGCGAAGGCGAGGGCGTGGCCGAGCGGCATGGTGGTCAGGAGCAGGGTCACGTAGCCGACGACGTGGGCGACGAGGAACAGCCCCTCCACGGCGCGCTCGCGCGGGGGCTGGCGGCGCAGGTCCTGGAAGCCGTACAGCTTCAGGGCGAGGCCCTCCAGGAGGGTCAGCGGGAAGAACAGCCAAGCCTGGTTGCGGGTGAGCCAGCGGCGGAATCCGGAGCGGGTCGCGGCCTGCTTGCTCGTGAAGACGAGGACGTCGGCGGCCACGTCGGGGTCTTTGTCGATGTGGTTGGGGTTGGCGTGGTGCCGGTTGTGCTTGTCGTTCCACCAGCTGTAGCTCATGCCGAGCAGGAGATTGCCGTGGATGAGCCCGATGACGCGGCTCACGGCGCGGTTTCCGGTGATCTGCGCGTGGCCGGCGTCGTGCCCCACGAAGGCGGTGCGCGCGCAGAGCACCGCGAGGACGGGCGCGAGCGCGAGGACCCACCAGGAACCGCCGATGAGGGCCATCCCGGTGCCGACGGCGGCGAGGGACAGGGCGTTCAGCGCGATGGTGCGCACGTACCAGCCGGTGCGCCGCTCCAGGAGGTCCTGGCTCTTGACGGTGCGCAGCAACGGCGTGAACTCGCTTCCTTGCGGCTGCGTCCCGGCCGCTCCTGCGGAAGGGTCCACTACGGGTTCGACGGCCAGGGTCATGGCGAGCTCTCCGGTCTCTGGGCATGGCGATGGGAGTGACGAGGGGGGGAGGGGGCGTACGTCCGGACGTCCTGCTCACGGGACGGCCCGACCTCAACAAATCTAGGAATCGGCGGCCTTGGGGACCATGAGGCCACCCACCCGACCGAGCGCGGGGGTAGCACCGCCCCCGAAGGGGGGCTACCTACACCCCTTTCGGAGGGAGTGACTGGCGTCACTTTGTGACGCGGCACGTCGAGCGGAGTCATGGGGTACCCTCGGCGATTCCGCCCAGTAGTCAAATTTGAGGAATACGTCATCGCTGCCCACAGGCGTCCCGTGGCAACACTCCCCGAGATCTCCGAACTGGTCCGCTGCTGCGCCGTCTTCGTGCCCGGTGACCCGGCACGCGAAGGAAGAGTCGCCTTCTGGCGCCCCGATGGCGGACGACCTCCGCACACCGAGGCCGGGGCGCCCGAGGAGCTGTGCCTCGCCGCGCCCGCAGACACCGGTGCCGAGCGCGCGTCCGTACCCGCCGTATTGCTGCCCGTACGCGCCGCGCTGCCGGTCCTCACGCGCGCGCGTGCCGCCGCGCAGGCGCACCCGACCGCCGTCTTCTGGGGCGCCGCCTCCGTGCTCGCCCTCCAGTTCGCGGCGCGCGGCCTGCTGTTGCCCGGGCTCACGCCGACCGATCACGACGCCTGGCGCGCGGGCCCGCTACGAGCCGAGGACCTGGAGCGGGTCGCGGAACTGGCCGCCGCGATGCCGCCCGAGGCTCACGCGACGCCCCTGGACGGTCCGGGCCCGCTCCACCTCCCCGTGCCCGAGGCGCTGCTGCGCGCCTTCCTCGACGCCGTCGCCGACACCCTGCCCCGCTCCCCCGCGGCGAGCCTCGCGGCGGGCGCGCGGCCCTTCGCCGCGACCGAGCCGCAGCAGGTGCCGGAACACCGCGCGTGGGCGGCCGATGTCGCCGCGGGACACGACGCCGGTGTACGGATCTCACTGCGCGTCGAGGTGCCCGGCCTCGAGCGGGACGTGACGGGAGCCGAGGACGAGGAACACGTCGCCTTCCGCGCCGTGCTGCAGATGCACAGCGTCAGCGACCCCGCGCTGGTCGGCGACGCCGCCGAGGTGTGGGCGGCGTCGGGCGCTTCGGCCAAGGCGTTCGGGCCGCGGGCCCGCATGGACGCCCTGCTCGCGTTGCGCCGCGCGGCCCGCGCCTGGGCGCCTCTCACGCCGCTGCTCTCGGCGGCAGTCCCGGACGCGCTCGATCTGGCGGACGAGGAGATCACCGACCTGCTCGGCGCCGGTGCGCGTGCCCTCGCGGCGGCGGGCGTGGATGTGCACTGGCCACGGCAGCTGGCGCGCCGGCTGAGCGCACGCGCGGTCATCGGCCCGCCGGACGGGATGTCACCCGGAGGGGGAGACCCGGACCGGTTCCGGACGGACACTCCGTCGTTCCTCGCGGCGGACGCGCTCCTCGCGTTCAACTGGCGCTTCGCGCTGGGCGACCAGGAGCTGAGCCGGGAAGAGCTCGACCGGCTCGCCGAGGCCAACCGGCCCGTGGTCAGGCTGCGCGACCAGTGGGTCCTCATCGACCCCGAGGAGGCCCGGCGCGCCCGCGAGCACCAGGACCGCAAGGTCACTCCGATCGACGCCCTCGGCGCGGTCCTGACGGGCTCCACGGAGGTCGACGGCCGCCGCGTCGACGTCCACCCGACGGGCTGGCTCGCGGAGCTGCGGGAGCGGCTCGCCGACCCGGAGGGCATGGAGCCCGTCGGACAGCCCGCCGCGCTGGCCGCCGACCTGCGCGACTACCAGCTGCGCGGCCTGAACTGGCTGGCCCGGATGACATCCCTCGGCCTCGGCGCCTGCCTCGCCGACGACATGGGCCTGGGCAAGACGATCACGCTGATCGCGCTCCACCTGCACCGGCAGACCGCCCCTGAGACCGCCGCCCCGACCCTCGTCGTCTGCCCCACGTCCCTCATGGGCAACTGGCAGCGCGAGATCGAGAAGTTCGCGCCCGGCACCCCCGTACGCCGCTTTCACGGCGGGCGCCGCAGCCTTGAGGACCTCGCCGCCGGCGAGTTCGTCCTCACCACGTACGGCACGATGCGGCTCGACGCCGCGCAGCTCGCGGGCGTCGACTGGGGCATGGTCGTCACCGACGAGGCACAACACGTCAAGAACCCGCACTCGGCGACCGCGAAGGAGCTGCGGACCATCGGTGCACGCGCGCGCGTGGCGCTCACCGGCACCCCCGTGGAGAACAACCTGTCCGAGCTGTGGGCGATCCTCGACTGGACGACCCCGGGGCTGCTCGGAAGGCTCGGCACGTTCCGCACGCGTTACGCGCGCGCGGCGGAGGAGGGCAAGGACCCGGCCGCCGCCCAGCGCCTGTCCCAACTGGTACGCCCCTTCCTGCTCAGGCGCCGCAAGTCGGACCCCGGCATCGCGCCCGAGCTCCCGCCGAAGACCGAGACCGACCGCGCCGTGTCGCTCACCACCGAGCAGACGGGGCTCTACGAGGCCGTGGTGCGCGAGACGCTCGCCGAGATCTCCGCGGCGGACGGGATCGCCCGCCGCGGACTGATCGTCAAACTCCTCACGGGGCTCAAGCAGATCTGCAACCACCCGGCCCAGTACCTCAAGGAGGACGAGCCACGCATCCCCGGCCGCTCCGGCAAGCTGGAACTGCTCGACGAACTGCTCGACACCATCCTCTCCGAGGACGCGAGCGTCCTGGTCTTCACGCAGTACGTGCAGATGGGGCGCCTGATCGAGCAGCATCTGGCGGCTCGCGGCGTGGCCTCGCAGTTCCTTCACGGTGGCACGCCCATCGCCGCGCGCGAGGCGATGGTGGCGCGCTTCCAGGAGGGCGAGGTGCCGGTCTTCCTGCTCTCCCTGAAGGCCGCGGGTACGGGCCTCAACCTCACCCGTGCCGAACATGTCGTGCACTACGACCGCTGGTGGAACCCCGCTGTCGAGGCACAGGCGACGGACCGCGCGTACCGGATCGGGCAGAACAGGCCGGTCCAGGTGCACCGCCTGATCGCGGAGGGGACGATCGAGGACCGGATCGCCGACATGCTGGTCCGTAAGCGGGAGTTGGCCGACGCGGTGCTCGGCACCGGAGAGGCGGCCCTGACCGAACTGACCGATTCCGAACTGGCCGATCTGGTCGAGCTGCGAGGGGGCGCGCGATGACGGACCGTCACGAGTACGACGACGACCTGTTCGACACCGAAGACAACAGGGACGGGGCTGACGCGTCGGACGAGGAGCGTGTCTTCGCGGCGCTGGAGCCCGTCCGGGGACGCGACTTCACGCAGTCGTGGTGGGGCCGGACCTGGCTCAAGGCACTGGAGGACACGGCTCTCGACCTCCAGCAGCTGAAGGCGGGGCGCCGGCTCGCGCGCGCCGGGTCCGTGGGAGCGGTCTCGGTGCGGCCAGGGCGAGTCACCGCGGTCGTCGGGGACCGGGGCGGCGCCGCGTACCGCGCCGACGTGCTGCTGCAACAGCTGAGCGAGGAGGACTGGGACCGTTTCCTCGGGATGGCGGCCGAACGGGCGGGGCACATCGCGGCGCTGCTCGACCGTGAGATGCCGCCGCACCTGGTCGAGGACGCGGCGGCGGCCGGTGTGGAACTGCTGCCCGGAATCGGCGACTTGGAGCCGCGCTGCGGGTGTGACGCGTGGGACCACTGCGCCCACACGGCGGCGCTCTGCTACCAGCTGGCCCGCCTCCTCGACGAGGATCCGTTCGTACTGCTGCTGATGCGCGGGCGTGGCGAGCGGGTACTGCTCGACGAACTCCAGGTGCGCAGCGTCGCGTCCGCCTCGGCCGGGTCCGCCGACGAAGAGGCCGAAGAGGAGCCGTCGGACGCGGACGGCGTCGACGCCACGGAGGCCTTCGCGGCGGGGAGCATCCTGCCGCCGCTGCCCGCCGCTCCCCCGGTGCCGCCCGAGGCGGGGCCCGTACCGTCCCTGGACACGGAGACGGAGCCGCCCGCCGGGACGGATGTGCCGGCACTGGAGTTCCTCGGGGCGCGCGCGGCCGTCGAGGCGCTCCGGATGCTGACGGACGCCTTGACTCCGGGCCATGAACTCCGGACACCGACGGAGGAATTGACTATCGGTCAGGATGTGGTCCGACTGGCCGCGGGCGCTCCTGAGGCGTGGATCGCGGCGCGGCTCGCGGAGGGCTCGGGGCGAGACGGCGAGGGTCTGGCGGCGGCCGTGCTGGCATGGGAACACGGAGGCACAGCCGGCCTGTCCGTCCTGGAGGACGAGTGGACGCCGGACGCGGAGACCGCGGCACGCGCGCGTGCCACCGTCGAAGCCGCCTGGGACGCCGGGGAGCGCCCGCCGTTGCGGGCGACCCGCAATCGATGGACGGCCGCCGGCACGGGCACACAGATCCGCCTCGGCCGCGACGGCCGCTGGTGGCCGTTCCGCGAGACCCATGGCCGGTGGCTTCCGGCGGGCCCGGCGGCCCACGACCCGGCCGCGGCACTGTCGGCCGCCGCCGGGGACGAGTGACGTCCGGCCGGGGTGAGCACGCGGCCGCGCCCACCCCGGCACGGCCTCCCACCCACCGGGCACCACCCACCACCCACCACCCACGGAGCACCGGGCTCCGGATCCGGCTGCAACTCCGGCTCCGGCCCCAGCTCCGGCTCCAACTCCAGCCCCGGTCCCGGCTCCAGCTCCGGCTCCGGCTCCGGCTCCGGCTCCGGCTCCGGCTCCGGCTCCGGCAAGCGCTTACCCCCGCTCCCTACCGAACCCTCCCCGCTCTCCGTAAGATCCCCGGCGCAAGTGGTCCAGTCCACTCACGCGCTTGGAGTGCTCCATGAACCTCGGTCGCCGTACCGTGCTCACCGCCCTCGGCTCCGCCACCGCACTTGCCGCGTCCGCGCCCGGTGCCACCGCCGAGAGCGCGGCGGCCTCCCGCACCCCGGCCGCCGACGCCCTGGCCCGGCTGCTGCCGCGCCACCACGACCAGGTCACCTTCCGCACCGTCCCCCGCCCTGCCGGTGGCACGGGCGACGCGTTCAGGGTGTCGGGGTCCAAGGGCCACATCCTCGTCGAAGGCACCACGCCCGCAGTGCAGTTGACGGGCTTCCACCAGTACCTCCGTCACCACGCCCACGCACACTTCTCGTGGAACGGCGAGCAGACCGAGTCCCTGCCGACGCGGCTGCCCGGCCTCGCCGCACCCCTGACACGCGGCGCGAACGTCGCCCACCGATTCGCCTTCAACGACACCAACGACGGCTACACCGGCCCGTATCACGGCTGGGACTACTGGGAGCGCGAGCTCGACGTCCTCGCGCTGCACGGCTTCAACGAGGTCCTGGTCTACCTCGGCGCCGACACCGTCTACCACCGCACGTTCCAGCAGTTCGGCTACGACGACGCCGAGATGCGCGCGTGGATCGCGGGCCCGGCCCACCAGCCGTGGTGGCTGCTCCAGAACATGTCCGGGTTCGGCGGCCCCGTGTCGCGGCGGCTCCTCGACCGTCGTGCGGCGCTCGCCCGCAGAGTCGTCCACCGGATCCGCGAACTCGGCATGACCCCGGTGTTCCCCGGCTACTTCGGCACGGTCCCGCCCGGCTTCGCCGACCGGAACCCGGGCGCGCACGTAGTTCCCCAGGGCGATTGGGTCGGCTTCACGCGCCCCGACTGGCTCGACCCGCGCGACCCGCATTTCGCCAGGATCGCGGAGACGTTCTACCGCGTGCAGGGCGAACTTCTCGGCGACTCCACGATGTACAAGCTCGACCTGCTGCACGAGGGCGGCAGGCCGGGTGACGTGCCGGTGGGCGAGGCCGCCAAGGCGGTCGAGAAGGCGCTGCGCACCGCCCGTCCCGGCGCGATCTGGAACATCCTCGGCTGGCAGACCAACCCGCGCCGCGACATCCTCGACGCCGTCGACCGCTCGAAGATGTTCATCGTCGACGGTCTCTCCGACCGCTTCCCCTCGGTGACCGACCGCGACAAGGACTGGGCGGGCACGCCCTACGCGTTCGGCTCGATCTGGAATTTCGGCGGCCATACGACGATGGGCGCCAACACCCCCGACTGGGCGACGCTGTACGAGAGTTGGCGTACCAAGGAGAACAGCGCCCTGGACGGCATCGCGCTCATGCCCGAGGGCGCCGACAACAACCCGGCCGCGTTCGCCCTCTTCAGCGACCTGCCGTGGACGGACGGCCCGGTCGAGCTGAAGACCTGGTTCGAGCAGTGGCCGGTGCAGCGCTACGGCGGGCACGACGCGCACGCCGTGGCCGCCTGGGACGTCCTGCGGCGCACCGCGTACGGCACCACGCGCGCGGACAGCTGGAGCGAGGGCCACGACGGACTCTTCGGCGCCCGGCCCGACCTGGACGTCTCCAGCGCCGCGTCCTGGTCGCCGGGCGCGCTGCGCTACGACCCCGTGGAGTTCGCACGCGCCCTGCCCGAACTGCTGGCGGTCGCACCGAGCCTGCGGCGCAGCTCCGCGTACGCCTACGACCTGATGGACGTCACCCGGCAGACGATCTCGCACCGCAGCCGCCTCCTGCTGCCGCGGATCAAGGCCGCGTACGACGCCGGGGACCGCGCGGCGTTCGAGGAGCTGACGGGTGAGTGGTTCACGTGGCTCGGGCTGCTGGAGGAGACCGTCGCCACGCAGCCGCGGCACCTGCTCGGGCGCTGGATCGCCGACGCGCGCGCGTGGGGCGCCGACGAGGAGGAGCGGGACCGCCTCGAGTACGACGCGGTGTCCCTGGTGACGGTGTGGGGTCCTCGTTCGGGCGCCGACGACGGAGGTCTGCACGACTACGCGAACCGCGAGTGGGCCGGACTCATCGGCGGCCTCTACACACTGCGCTGGCGGACCTGCTTCGACGGACTCGCGGCCGCACTCGCCGACGGCACGACACCGCGGCCGGTCGACTGGTACGCCCTGGAGGACGGCTGGGTCCGCGACCACCCGGCGTACCCCGCACGGCCTTCGGGCGACATCGTCAGGATCGCCCGCGAGGTCGCCGCACGGCTCTGACCACACGGCCCGACCGCTGAAGCCGGTGCCCTCCGCCGCGCGAAGGGCACCGGCCGATTCGGCTAGCGGATCGGCAGACCCGAGAGGGTGCGGGCGATCACCAGGCGCTGGATCTCGCTGGTGCCCTCGAAGATCGTGTAGATCGCGGCGTCGCGGTGCATGCGCTCGACGGGATACTCGCGGGTGAAGCCGTTGCCGCCGAGGATCTGGACGGCCTGCCCGGTGACCTTCTTGGCGGTCTCGCTCGCGAAGAGCTTCGACATGGAGCCCTCGGCCGACTCGAACTTCTTGCCCGTGGTCGCCATCCAGGAGGCACGCCACACCAGGAGTCGCGCCGCGTCGATCTGCGTGCGCATGTCGGCGAGCTGGAAGGCGACGCCCTGGTTGTCGATGATCGGGCGACCGAACTGCGTGCGCGTCTTGGCGTACTCCAGGGCCTCCTCGTAGGCGGCGCGGGCCGTGCCCACCGCCATCGCGCCGACGGCCGGTCGGGACGCCTCGAACGTCGCCATGGCGGCGTTCTTCACGCGCTCGCCGCCGCCGGCCTTGGCACGCTCACGGGCGCGCGCCATGCGCTCGTCGAGCTTGTCCTTGCCGCCGAGCAGGCAGGAGCCGGGGACGCGTACGTCCTCGAGAACGACCTCGGCGGTGTGCGAGGCGCGGATGCCGTGCTTCTTGAACTTCTGGCCCTGGGACAGACCCGGCGTGTTCGGCGGGACGATGAAGGAGGCGTGGCCCTTGGAGCCGAGCTCGGGGTCGACGACGGCGACGACGACGTGGACGTTGGCGATGCCGCCGTTGGTCGCCCAGGTCTTGGTGCCGTTGAGCACCCACTCGTCCTTGGCCGCGTCGTAGACGGCGCGGGTGTGCATGGAGGCGACATCGGATCCGGCGTCCGGCTCGGAGGAGCAGAAGGCGGCGACCTTGACGTCGTCGGCGTCGCCGTACATCTGGGGGATCCAGGTGCCGATCTGCTCCTCGGTGCCGTTGGCGAGGACGCCGACCGCGGCGAGCCCGGTCCCGACGATCGACAGGGCTATGCCCGCGTCACCCCAGAACAGCTCCTCCATGGCCATCGGGATGCCGAGACCGGTCGGGTCGAAGAACTGCTGCGCGTAGAAGTCCAGGGAGTAGATTCCGATCTTGGCGGCTTCCTGGATGACCGGCCACGGCGTCTCTTCGCGCTCGTCCCACTCGGCGGCCGCGGGACGGATCACATCGGCGGCGAACCCGTGGAGCCAGTCCCTGACTTCCTTCTGCTCGTCGTTCAGATCCATCGTGAACTCGGCCATGACCCCTCCAGCACTGCGTACACTTCACACGTTACTTGCGGTAACGGCAGTCTGTTACTCGCCAGTAGCCCCTGTCAACTCCCGGCAGCCCGTTCGATGCCCCCGGGGCGTCGAGTGTTACGTTTCGCGTGCGTCAGGCCATCGCACGGGCGGGGAGAGACCTCATGGAGACCACACAGCGGACGGAACAGCAGACGTCTGCCGAGCGCCGGCGGCGTGAGCTGCTGGAGGCCGCGGACCGCGTGGTGCTCCGCGACGGGCCCGGTGCGTCCATGAACGCCATCGCGGCCGAGGCGGGCATCACCAAGCCGATCCTCTACCGGCACTTCGGCGACAAGGGCGGCCTCTACGCCGCGCTCGCCAAGCGCCACACCGACGCGCTCCTCGCCTCGCTGCGGGCCGCGCTCGACGCCCCGGCCGATCGCCGGGAGCGGGTCGAGTCGACGCTCGACACGTATCTCGCGGCGATCGAGGCGAGCCCTCAGGTGTACCGCTTCCTCATGCACCCCTCGGAGAGCGTGTCCGAGAGCACGGCGCCGGGCGAGCAGGGCTTCTACGTGGGCAAGCACTCCGCTCCCCTGCTGCGCCGCATGGGCGAGGAGCTCGCCGAGGTCATCGAGGAACGCGTCGACCTCGGCCCCGGAAGCCAGCAGCTCGCCCGGGTCTGGGGTCACGGAATCGTCGGCATGATGCACGCCGCGGGCGACTGGTGGCTCGGCGAACGGCCCTGCTCGCGGAGCGAGTTGGTGCGCAGCCTCGCCGACCTGCTGTGGGGCAGGCTCGCGGCGGCGGGGGACAAGGCGGGCGGGCCGGGGTTCTAGCCGAAGGGCGCCGCCTTGCCGGTCGCCCAGGAGGCCCGCGCCGCCTGGCGCAGCACCCTGCGGCGGCGCCACCCTGTGACGTGGTCCGTGTAGACCCGCCCCTCCAGGTGGTCGCACTCGTGCTGGAGACAGCGGGCGAACCAGCCCGTGCCGTGCACGACCAAGGGCTCTCCCCGCAGGTCCACGCCCTCGACGAGGACATGGTCGAAGCGGGGCGTGCCCGCCTCCAGGCCCGGCAGCGAGAGACAGCCCTCCGGGCCGCGTACGACCACGCCGTCCGCCTCGACGAGGCGCGGGTTCACGATGTGCCCGAGGTGGCGGACGTCCTCGTCGTCGGGGCAGTCGTACACGAACACCCGCGTGGACTCACCGATCTGGTTCGCCGCGAGGCCCACACCCCGGGCGGCGTACATCGTCGCGAACAGGTCCTCCACAAGACGGCCGAGCGAGGGCCCGAAATCTGTCACCTCCTCGCAGGGCGTGTGCAGCACGGGATCACCGAGCAAGGTCAGGGGTCGTACGCGCCCAAAGGCGCCCGGGATCGAGCCGTGTCGCATGGCCGTAAGGGTACGGTCAGGGCGAGCCCCGGATCCGGGGTGGTGCCGCGGTTCGGGCTCAAAGGTGGATCTCGATAGGCTGACTCCACCAAGCGATGCCGGGGGCAGGCGCGGCGCCGTACGCAAGGAGGATCCAGAACGATGTCAGGCAACTCGGAGCCGCTGACTCCGCGGGCCAAGCTGGCCGTCACGGCGGGCAAGGCGGCCGCGGCGGTGTCCCGCGCGGCGGGCCGCGGCAGCGGATCGGTGATCGGCGGCAAGGTCGCGCTCAGGCTCGACCCCGAGCTGCTGGGGCGACTTGCCCAGCATCTGGACGTGGTGCTCGTCTCGGCGACGAACGGCAAGACCACCACCACGCGGCTGATCGCGGAGGCCCTGCGCGCCGCCGGCCCCGTCGTGTCGAACGCGCTCGGCGCGAACATGCCCGCGGGCATCACGTCGGCGCTGGCCGGCGGCTCGGACGCGAAGTTCGGCGTGATCGAGGTCGACGAGAAGTACCTCGCGGGCGTCGCCCGTGACACCGCTCCCAAGGCCATCGCGCTGCTCAACCTCTCGCGCGACCAGCTCGACCGTGCCGCCGAGACCCGCATGCTCGCCGAGAAGTGGCGCGAGGGCCTGGCCGGTTCGAAGGCGATCGTGATCGCGAACGCGGACGACCCGCTGGTCGTCTGGGCCGCGTCCTCCTCGCCGAACGTGGTGTGGGTCGCCGCCGGTCAGGAGTGGAAGGACGACGCGTGGTCCTGCCCGTCGTGCGGCGGCGTGATGCAGCGTCCCGGCGACGACTGGTACTGCGGCGAGTGCGGCTTCCGCCGTCCGACGCCCAGCTGGGCGCTCCAGGGCGACTACGTCCTCGACCCGCACGGCTCGGCCTGGCCGATCCACCTCCAGCTCCCCGGCCGCGCCAACAAGGCGAACGCGACCTCGTCGGCGGCCGTCGCCGCGTGCTTCGGTGTGCCGCCGCAGGTGGCCCTCGAGCGGATGTACCAGGTGCAGGCGGTCGCGGGGCGCTACGACGTCGTGCAGTTCCTCGGCCGTGACCTGCGTCTGCTGCTCGCGAAGAACCCGGCGGGCTGGCTCGAAACGTTTTCCCTGATCGACCCGCCGCCCACCCCGGTGATCCTTTCGGTCAACGCGCGCGGCGCCGACGGCACCGACACCTCCTGGCTGTGGGACGTCGACTACACGCGTCTGGCCGGGCATCCGATCTTCGTGATCGGCGACCGCAGGCTCGACCTCGCCGTGCGGCTCGAGGTCGCCGGCCTGGACTTCCGGGTCTGCGAGAGCGTCGACGAGGCGGTGCAGTCCGCCCCGCCCGGGCGGATCGAGCTGATCGCCAACTACACCGCGTTCCAGGACGTCCGCCGCCGCGTCGGCAACTGAGACCCCGCAGAGGATTCATGAGCATGAGCGACAACGGCCTTCGTCTGGTCTGGGTCTACCCCGACCTCCTGAGCACGTACGGCGACCAGGGCAACGCCCTCGTCGTGGAGCGCCGCGCCCGCCAGCGCCGCCTCGACGTGCACCGCCTCGACGTGCGCAGCGACCAGCCGGTGCCCACCTCCGGCGACATCTACCTGATCGGCGGCGGTGAGGACCGGCCGCAGCGTCTCGCCGCGGAGCGGCTGCGCCGCGACGGCGGTCTCCAGCGGGCCGTCGCCAACGGCGCGATCGTCTTCTCGGTCTGCGCCGGGTACCAGATCCTCGGCCACGAGTTCATCAACGACCTGGGCGAGCGCGAGCAGGGCCTCGGCCTGCTCGACGTGGTGTCCACGCGTGGTGAGGGCGAGCGGTGCGTCGGCGACGTACTGGGCGACATCGACCCGCAGTTGGGGCTCCCCCCGCTGACGGGCTTCGAGAACCACCAGGGCATCACGCACCTCGGTCCGTCGGCGCGGCCCTTCGCCCGCGTGCAGATCGGCAAGGGCAACGGCACGGGTGACGGCACGGAGGGCGCGTTCAACGACACCGTGTTCGGCACGTACATGCACGGCCCCGTCCTCGCCCGCAACCCGCTGATCGCGGACCTGCTGCTGAAGCTGGCCCTCGATGTCAACGCGCTGCCGCCGGTCGACGACCGCTGGTACGAGGCGCTGCGCAACGAGCGGATCACGGCGGCTCAGCAGCCCGCCTGATCGCGCTCCCGCACAAGTGAGCGGGTCAGTCCAGCAGGCGGACGCCTGGTACGGCCCCGCCCCCTCCCGCCGGTAGGGTGGCGGGGATCCAGCCCGGACGACGTGGTCCGGTCATCGGCCCACGTTGCAAAGGTTTTCGGGCTATGCGTATTGGTGTCCTCACCTCCGGCGGAGACTGCCCCGGCCTGAACGCGGTGATTCGTTCGGTCGTGCACCGTGCCGTCGTCGACCACGGCGACGAGGTCATCGGCTTCCACGACGGCTGGAAGGGCCTGCTGGAGTGCGACTACCGCAAGCTCGACCTGGACGCGGTGGGCGGCATCCTCGCCCGCGGCGGCACGATCCTCGGCTCGTCCCGGGTCCAGCCCGCGCATCTGCGCGACGGCGTGGAGCGGGCCAGGGGCCATGTCGCGGATCTGGGTCTTGACGCGATCATCCCGATCGGCGGAGAGGGCACGCTGAAGGCGGCCCGTCTCCTGTCCGACAGCGGCCTCCCGATCGTCGGCGTGCCGAAGACGATCGACAACGACATCGCCGTCACGGACGTCACCTTCGGCTTCGACACGGCCGTCGGCGTCGCGACCGAGGCGCTCGACCGCCTCAAGACGACCGCCGAGTCCCACCAGCGCGTCCTGATCGTCGAGGTCATGGGCCGTCACACCGGCTGGATCGCGCTGCACTCGGGCATGGCCGCCGGCGCCCACGCCATCGTCGTGCCGGAGCGCCCCTTCGACATCGAGGAGCTCGCCGCGAAGGTCGGCGAGCGGTTCTCCGCGGGCAAGAAGTTCGCCATCGTCGTGGCCGCCGAGGGCGCCAAGCCCGCCCCCGGCTCCATGGAGTTCGACGAGGGCGTCAAGGACATGTACGGCCACGAGCGCTTCGCGGGCATCGCCACGCGGCTCTCCGGTGAGCTGGAGCAGCGCCTCGGCAAGGAGGCCCGCCCGGTGATCCTCGGTCACGTCCAGCGCGGCGGCACCCCCACCGCGTACGACCGGGTGCTCGCCACGCGCTTCGGCTGGCACGCCGTCGAGGCCGTGCACCGCGGCGAGTTCGGCATGATGACGGCGCTGCGCGGCACGGACATCGTGATGGTGTCGCTCGCCGAGGCCGTGGAGACGCTGAAGACGGTTCCCCAGGAGCGGTACGCCGAGGCGGAGTGCGTTCTGTAGTCGCTGCTCGAAGAGTCTGCCCCCGGTCGCGGCCGCGACCGGGGGCAGTTCTACTCTGGTGCGGACAGACAGCCCACAACCAGTACCAATCAGGAGCCGGCGGATGGATCACAGCGGGCACGGCATGAACATGGATCTGCCGCCGTTCACGCTGGGGCGAGGCCTCGCATGGTCGGCGGACCCCTTCTTCCTGATCGGGTGCCTGATGGCGCTCGGCCTGTACGGCTGGGCTGTCGTGCGGCTCGCGCGGCGCGGTGACAGCTGGCCGGTGGGCCGCACGCTGTCGTTCGTCGTCGGTGTGCTGACCGTGATGCTGGTGATGTGCACCAAGCTGAACGACTACGGCATGGTCATGTTTAGCGTGCACATGGTGCAGCACATGGTGATCAGCATGCTGTCGCCGATCCTGCTCCTGATGGGCGCCCCGATCACGCTCGCCCTGCGGGCGATGCCGGTGGCGCGGCGCGGCGACAAGGGGCCGCGCGAGCTGCTCCTGATGCTGCTGCACAGCCGGTACATGCGGATCATCACGCATCCCGCGTTCACGATCCCGCTGTTCATCGCGAGCCTGTACGCGCTCTACTTCACTCCGATCTTCGACACCCTGATGGGTTCGAAGGTCGGGCACATCGGCATGATGGTGCACTTCCTCGCCGTCGGCCTGGTCTTCTTCTGGCCGATCATGGGGGTGGACCCGGGCCCGCACCGCCCCGGCTACGTGATGCGGATGCTGGAGCTCTTCGCGGGCATGCCCTTCCACGCGTTCTTCGGCATCGCGCTGATGATGGCGTCGGGGCCGATGATCGGCACGTACGAGCACCCGCCGGCCTCGCTCGGGATCGACGCGCTGGCGGACCAGACGGCGGCGGGCGGCATCGCCTGGGCGTTCAGCGAGGTGCCCTCGGTGCTCGTGCTGCTCGCACTGCTGTTCCAGTGGAAGAAGTCCGAGGACCGGCAGGCCCGCCGCAAGGACCGGGCCGCCGACCGTGACGGCGACCAGGAGCTGGCCGCGTACAACGCGTACCTCGCCTCACTGAACACCCGCGGGCAGTAGCGCCCGACGCCCCTGAGGGGTGACCATGGTGTTCAGCCGTGGTCCGGGCGCTGCGTCGTCCGGGTTGCCGGGAGGAGGCGGGCGATGCCCGGATCGATGAAGACTATGGGGGTGCTCACCGTCGGCGCCCTCGTCGCGGTGACGGCCTACACGGTGGCACTCGGGAGCAACGGCTGGCTGTGGTTCGGCTGGGTCGTGCTCGGTCTGCTCACGCTCGGGATGGCCGCGTCGCGCAGCACCTGACGTCCGGCCGGTGCCGCGCGAGAGCGGGTCCCGGGCCTCAGAAGCGGAAGACGTATCCGGTCGACGCTTCCATCGTGCACGCGTTGGCGAACGTCTTCCGCCAGGTGATCTGCCTGCCCCGGTACGTGCCGCTCGCACTCGCGGTGACCGGCGCGTAGACCTGGGTACACATCTCCGGATCCACGGCGAGCGCGTCCAGATCCCCGTGTGCCCGGTCGAGCGCGCCGCACGCCTGTGACGCGTGCGGGTGGTGTCCCCACGCCTGCGGCTCGCAGCGCAGAAGCTCACCGCGCATCCACGAACCCTGGTCCCCGGAGACGGTGAGGAAGACCCCCTGAGGTACGGGTGGGTCGGCGGCGTGGGCGGGGCCTGCCGCGGCGAAGGCGGCGAGGGCGGTGAGAGCCGCGGCGGCGAGTGGGTGCGGACGCATGCGGGACCTCCGGTGAGGGCACGGGACGAAGGGAGGCCAGGGCACTCCCTGCGCCGGGCCGCCGCCAAGCGGGCGCGCCGTACGGTCCCCCGCCCGGAGGTCCGGCGAGGTCCGAACGGGCTCTCGCGCGCGGGCCGCCGATTGGTTACTGTGCGCACGCATCTGATCCACGGGGAAGGCGGCCCAGCATGTTCTACCGACTGCTCAAGTACGTGATTCTGGGCCCACTGCTGCGGCTGGTCTTCCGGCCCCGGATCGAGGGGCTCGAACACGTACCGGAGTCGGGCGCGGCGATCGTCGCGGGCAATCACCTGTCGTTCTCGGACCACTTCCTGATGCCGGCCATCCTGAAGCGGCGCATCACGTTCCTGGCGAAGGCGGAGTACTTCACGGGGCCCGGCGTCAAGGGCCGGCTGACGGCCGCGTTCTTCCGCAGCGCCGGCCAGATCCCCGTGGACCGCTCCGGCAAGGAGGCGGGCCAGGCGGCGATCCGCGAGGGCCTCGGCGTGCTGAGCAAGGGCGAGCTGCTCGGGATCTACCCGGAGGGCACGCGCTCGCACGACGGGCGGCTCTACAAGGGCAAGGTCGGCGTGGCCGCGATGGCGCTGAAGGGGCAGGTTCCGGTGATCCCCTGCGCGATGATCGGCACCTTCGAGGCCCAGCCGCCCGGCCAGGTCATCCCGAACCCCCACCGGGTGACGATCCGCTTCGGTGAGCCCCTGGACTTCTCGCGCTACGCGGGCATGGACGGCGAGAAGGCGATCCTCCGCGCGGTCACGGACGAGATCATCTACGCGATCCTCGGCCTGTCGGGCCAGGAGTACGTCGACAGGTACGCGGCCGACGTCAAGGCCGAGGCCGAAGCGGCCAAGGAGAAGGCACGGAAGTTCCCGCGGATGCCGCTGAGCTGAGCCCGGGGCGTTCGGGCGCCCGGCGACGGCATGCAGACGGCCCGGCCTCTGGGCGAGGCCGGGCCGTCACGGGTTCACCGCGGGTCGGTGGTCACGGCTTGGGCGTGGCGTGCGGGGTGCAGGTCACGTCCTGGCCGTCCGTCTTGCCGGTGAGCAGGTAGGTGTCGACCCGGTCGTTGATGCACGGGTTGGTCAGGCCGGTGACACCGTGGGAGCCCGCGTCCTTCTCGGTGATCAGGCGCGAGCCCTTGAAGCGCTGGTGCAGCTCGACGGCGCCCTTGTAGGGGGTGGCCGCGTCACGCGTGGACTGGACGATCAGCACGGCGGGCAGGCCCTTGCCGGTCTTCACGTTCACGGGGGTCTGCTGCTTGGTGGGCCAGGTGGCGCACGGCAGGTTCATCCACGCGTTCGCCCACGTCATGAACGGATAGTCCTTGTGCAGGCGCGTGTTGTCACGGTCCCACTTGTTCCAGCTGGTGGGCCACTTGGCGTCGGCGCACTCGACGGCCGTGTAGACCGCGTTGCCGTTCTCCGACGCGGCGTTGCCCGCGGTGTCCGACATGTCGGGGGCCGCGGCGTCGACGAGCGCCTGGGTGTCCCCGGCGACGTACTTGCTCCACACCTGCGCGACCGGCACCCACGACGAGTCGTAGTACGGCGCGCTCTGGAAGAAGGCGATCAGCTCGGCGGGGCCGACGACGCCGCCGATGGGGTTCTTCTTGGCGGCGGCGCGCAGCTTCACCCACTGGGCCTCGACCTTGGCCTGCGTGTCACCGAGGTGGAAGGAGGCGTCGTTCTTCGCCACCCACGACGTCCAGTCGTTCCAGCGGCCCTGGAAGGCGACGTCCTGGCCGAGGTTGGCCTCGTACCAGATGTTGTCGCGCGACGGGTCGACGACGCTGTCGACGATCATGCGGCGGACGTGGCCCGGGAAGAGCGTGCCGTAGACGGCGCCCAGGTAGGTGCCGTAGGAGACGCCCAGGTAGTTGAGCTTCTTCTCGCCGAGGGCGGCGCGGATGACGTCGAGGTCGCGCGCAGTGTTCGGCGTGGTCATCTGCGGCAGCATGTCGCCGCTGCGCTCGGCGCAGCCGTCCGCGTACTCCTTGGCCAGCTTGCGCTGGGCGAGCTTGTCGGCCTCGGAGTCGGGGACCGGGTCGGCCTTGGGGGCCTTCACGAACTCCTGCGGGTCGATGCAGGAGATCGGCGCGGAGTGGCCGACGCCGCGCGGGTCGAAGCCCACGAAGTCGTAGGCCTTCGACGTCTTCGTCCACAGCGGGTTCTTGCTGGTGACGCGCGTCGGGAAGCGCATGCCGGAGCCGCCGGGGCCGCCCGGGTTGTAGACGAGGGCGCCCTGGCGCTCGTCCTTGGTGCCGGTGGAGCCGATGCGGTCGACGGCCAGCTTGATCTGCTTGCCGTACGGCTTCGCGTAGTCGAGCGGCACCGTCACCCAGCCGCACTGGATGGGCTTGGCTATGCCCCAGTCGGCGGGGCAGTCCTTCCAGTCGATGCCGGCCTTGGCGGCACGGGCCGCCGCGACGGCCGCACCGCGGGCCTCACGGTCCTGGCCGGTCCGGGAGTCCGCGCTCGCCACCGGCGCCGCCATCGCTCCGGCAATCAGGGTCGCCGCCACCAGGGTTCCGGCGGAGCCGATCACCGCCGTCCGGCTGCTTCGACTGGTAAGTCGAGTCCGTCTCAACTGAGGCCTCCGTACATCGATTCGATCATTACTTCGATCGGGTTCTCGATCAGTACGGGGATCCTTGCGCCTGTACCGTCCCTGACAACAGGGACAGTTGACGTTCTTTACCAATCCGATAAACGGTATAACTCGTCCCGGTGAGCGGAATGGGCCCGTACGGTCGTTTGGTTCGGACCGGCCGGGCCCCCTGGGCCGTCGCTCAGGCCAGGCGACGCAGGGCGTCGTCGAGCGTTCCGCGCAGCCGCAGCGCGTCGGACGCGAGGGCCGTGACCAGGACTGCGGGCCCGGCGAGCGGCGTCAGCGCGGCGTTCTCGCCGAGCAGCGCGGGTGGCGGTCTGTCCTTCTCGAACTCGGGTCTCACGAGCACGAGTTGACCGAGCGCCCGGTGTCCCCCGAGCACGGCGGGGCCGTCCCAGCCGCCGGGTGCGCCCGGACCGCAGGCCAGCTCCTGGTCGAGCAGTGGCCGGCCCGCGCGGTGGACGGTGAGCCGGCTGGTCAGCCGGCCGGGTTCCTCCGCGGTGCGACCGAGCACCTGCTCCTCACGCAGCACGAGCCGCGCGCCCGGGGCGAGCTCGGCCCGCGTGGTGACGCGCAGGTCGCTCTCGCACGCGGAGATCAACTGCTCGGGCAGCCAATGCAGTTCGGCCTCGTCGTCGACCGTGAGGCGGACGTCGTAGCGCGCCTCGCCCTTGTTCTGGCCGGGCAGGGCGATCGTCGCGGCGACGGACCCGATGCGCAGCCGGGCACCGGCCTTCGCCCGCGCCTCGACACTCATGTGGTCGCCGCCGAGGGGTCCGCCCATCGCGCCGACGAGCATGACGCGCGCGTCGGGACCGGTCGAGCGAACGCGGCGCAGGGCCAGCGAGCCCTCTCCGTCGAGGACGGGCAGACAGGTGCCGCCCCGGCCGTCGTCGCTCGCCGTGATCCGGGCCGTGGAGCGTACTCCTGCTGTCATGCCGTCCACGCGGTGAGCTGTCCGCGCACCCACTCGGCGACCTCGCGCACCCCGTCGGTGGAACGCAGGGACTGCAGGACGACGGGGAGTTCGGCGCGCTGCGCCTTGGCATCGGCGGACATCCGGGCGAGGTCGGAGCCCACGTACGGGGCGAGGTCCGTCTTGTTGATGACGAGCAGGTCGGCGGTGGTGACGCCGGGGCCTCCCTTACGCGGGATGTCATCGCCTCCGGCGACGTCGATGACGAAGACCTGAGCGTCGACGAGACCGCGCGAGAACGTGGCGGTGAGGTTGTCGCCGCCGGACTCGACGAGGATCAGGTCCAGCGGCCCGACCTCGTCCTCCAGGTCCTCCACGGCCTCCAGGTTGGCGGAGATGTCGTCGCGGATGGCGGTGTGCGGGCACGCGCCGGTCTCCACGGCCGTGATGCGCTCGGGCGGCAGCACGGCCTCACGGAGCAGGAACTCGGCGTCCTCGCGCGTGTAGATGTCGTTCGTCACGACGGCGAGGGACAGCTCGTCGCGCAGCGCGCGGCAGAGCGCGGCCACGGTGGCCGTCTTTCCCGAGCCGACGGGGCCGCCGAGTCCTATACGGAGGGCGCGGCGGGTGCCGTCGGGGCGGCGGGCGTCGGCGCTGACCGCGGCGGGGCCGTCGTGCGAGTGGTCGAGGTGCATGGTGTGACTCCAATCGTTCTGTGTGGCGGACGGGGCGCCTGGGGTGCCAGGTCGCGTCCTACGACGCGAACAGGCGCACAGCCCAGGCCGCGTGGGCCTCGGCCCCCACCTCCAGCAGCGGCGCGGACGCCGCGGGCAATGAATCCGCCCCTTCGGTGACGGCCCGTGCCGCCGCCTCGGCGGCCGCCGTCGCGACGCGGTCGATGTCGTCCGCGAGGCGCGCGAGCCCCGCCGTCGCGTCGAACGGATCGAGGCTGAGCAGCCTGACCGTCGCGGTGGCGGGCCCGCTGACGCTCTCGTACGCGGAGCAGTAGGCGGCGTCGACGGGTCCGAGGCCCGCGGCCCGTGCGGTGAGGCCGAGGACCACCGGCTGGTGCGCCCCCTTGGGGAACCGCCGGGCGAGCGCGTCGAGTTCGGGGTGCGGCCAGGCCGCGCGCGCGGCGCGCATGAGCTGTCTGCCGAGCCTGCGCGCCGCGGCGCGCAGGGCGGGCGAAGGGGTACGGGCGTCAGCGGCCTCGTCCAGGGTGACCGGGTCGAGGCCGAGCGCGGCGGCGGCCGCCAAGGACGCCGACACCAGCCCCGTGGTGTGCAGACGGCCCCGGCAGAACTCCTCCAGGCTCGCCGCGCCGGTGATGCGTCCCGCCTTGACGGCGGCCTCCGCCCCGCCGGAGTGGGCATGCCCTCCGGCGGGGAAGCGGCCGTCGGCCAGGACGAGTAGTGCGGCTCGTGTCATGACTCTTCTTCTCGGCCCGTCAGAACAGGAAGTACCGCTGGGCGAGCGGCAGTTCGGCGGCGGGCGCGGGCTCGACGAGTTCGCCGTCGATGGTGACGGCGAAGCTGTCGGGGGTGACCTCGACCCGCGGCAGCGCGTCGTTCTCCCGCATGTCCGCCTTCGTGCGTCCCCGCGTCGAGCGGATCGGCACGAACTTCCTGTCGAGACTGAGGCGTTCGGGCAGACCGTCGTCGAGGGCGGTCTGCGTCACGTAGAAGAACGAGTTCGATGCCGGGGCCCTGCCGTGGGCACCGAACATGGGGCGGGGCAGGACGGGCTGCGGCGTGGGGATGGACGCGTTGGCGTCACCCATTTGTGCGTACGCGATCTGGCCGCCCTTGATGACGAGCTGCGGCTTGACACCGAAGAACTGGGGGTCCCAGAGCACGAGATCGGCGAGCTTGCCGGTCTCGACGGAGCCGATCTCGCGGTCGATGCCCTGCGCGACGGCCGCGTTGATCGTGTATTTGGCGACATAGCGACGCGCGCGCCGGTTGTCGGCCCGGGTGTCGCCGGGGAGTTGGCCGCGGCGGCGCTTCATGACGTGCGCGGTCTGCCAGGTCCGCAGGACGACCTCGCCGACGCGGCCCATCGCCTGGGAGTCCGAGGACATGATCGAGATGGCGCCGATGTCGTGGAGGACGTCCTCGGCCGCGATGGTGGTCGGCCGGATCCGGGACTCGGCGAAGGCCAGGTCCTCGGGGACCGCCGGGTTGAGGTGGTGACAGACCATCAGCATGTCGAGGTGTTCCTCGACGGTGTTGACGGTGTGCGGCCTCGTCGGGTTGGTCGAGCTCGGCAGCATGTTGGGCAGCGAGACGGCCGTGATCATGTCGGGCGCGTGCCCGCCGCCCGCGCCCTCGACGTGGAAGGCGTGGAGGGTGCGGCCGGCCACGGCGTCGAACGTGGCGTCGACGAAGCCCGCCTCGTTCAGGGTGTCCGTGTGGACGGCGAGCTGCGCGCCGGTGTCCTCGCAGACGTTCAGGCAGGCGTCGATGACGGCGGGGGTCGCGCCCCAGTCCTCGTGGATCTTGAAACTGACGGCTCCCGCGCGCAGTTGGGCGTACATCGACTCGGCGGACGTGGTGTTGCCCTTGCCGAGGAAGCCGATGTTGACGGGGCTCGACTCCATCGCCTCGAACATGCGGGCAAGGTGCCACGCACCAGGGGTGATCGTGGTCGCCTTGGAACCCTCTGCCGGGCCGGTACCGCCGCCGATGAGCGTGGTGACACCGGAGGCGAGCGCCTCGTCGACGATGGTCGGCGAGATGAAGTGGATGTGGGTGTCGATGGCGCCGGCGGTGACGATCTTGCCGTTGCCCGCGAGGATCTCGGTCTCTGGGCCGATGACGAGGTCGGGGTGGACGCCGTCCATCGTGTCCGGGTTGCCGGACTTGCCGATCGCGGTGATCCGGCCGTCCCGCATACCGATGTCGGCCTTGACGATGCCCCAGTGGTCGATGATCACGGCGCCGGTGATGACGGTGTCGGGGGCGCCGTCTGCGCGCGTAGCGCGTGACTGACCCATGGACTCGCGGATCACCTTGCCGCCGCCGAACACCGACTCGTCACCGGAGAGTCCGGGGCCGCCGGAGCGGTCCTCCTCGATCTCGATCAGCAGGTCGGTGTCCGCGAGGCGGATGCGGTCGCCTGTGGTGGGGCCGAACAGGTCGGCGTAGGCGGCGCGGGAGAGTTCAGCCATCGAGGGCACCTCCGGTCCGGCCCCGCAGACCGGGCACGATGCGCCGGCCGGCCAGGGGCACGAGTTCGATGTCGACGGGGATTCCGGGCTCGAAGCGCACGGCGGTCCCCGCGGCGACGTTGAGTCGCAGACCGTGCGCCGCGGCACGGTCGAACTCCAGACCGGGATTGGCCTCGGCGAAGTGGTAGTGGGAGCCGACCTGGACGGGCCGGTCGGCGGCGTTGAGCACGGTCAGACGGGTGACCTCGCGGCCCGCGTTGAACACGACGGGCTCGTCCGCGAACAGGATCTCTCCGGGGATCATGGCAGCGCTCCCCCCGTCAGACGATCGGGTCATGGACAGTGACGAGCTTGGTGCCGTCGGGGAAGGTCGCCTCGACCTGCACATCGTGGATCATCTCGGGGATGCCCTCCATGACGTCGTCGCGCGTGAGCACCTTGCGACCGGACGACATGAGTTCGGCCACGGTCCGGCCGTCACGTGCGCCTTCGAGAATGTGTGACGTGACAAGGGCGATCGCCTCGGGATGGTTGAGCTTCAGACCCCGGGCCCGGCGCTTCTCGGCCACGTCGGCGGCCACATGAATGAGCAGTCTCTCCTGCTCGTGCGGGGTCAGTTGCACGGCTCCCACCTCACAGTCCTTCACTCCGGACCGTGCGGGGTCCGGCTGCCGCGGCCACCGCGACGGGTATAGATGTAACACACAAGAAATGCACACGATCTTGTGCATCCCGGGTTACGAAATCCCCTGGTGACGTGCGGTGCAGGCTAATTGCGGGGAGTTTCAACGAGGTTAACCACCCTTTGACCCGCTCATGACCGCCAGCAGGGCTCACCCATACCCATCAGCGCCTGCAGGCCGCACGGCAAAGTTTCGCTATGGACCTCCCTGAACAGCCCCCGTCAAGCGGCCGCGACAGAGCGTGATCGCCGAGGCACGATGACTCACCGAGACCCTCGAAGGGCACCCGGGCGCGGGGCCGCCGGCACCGACCATGCCGTGACGGCCCGAACGGGTGGGCCGCATCGGCCAGTTCATGACGCCGGGCACGGACGGGGCGCTGCTGGACCCCCTGCCGTATGACGACGGGGCGCTTCGGCGGGGCAGTGCGGTGCGTGCGGTGCGGTGGGGCGCCACGGCGGAACACTTCGGCGGGGCACGGGTCTTGACGCCCTCGATCACGAGGGCGGCGCGAGGGGCTCGGGCTCGTATACGTACGGCTCGACGGGCTGTGCGAGAAGCGGAGCGGGCGCCGCCGAAGGGGCCGAGAGCCCAAGTCGTCCGATCGAGAGCCCAAGTCATCTGATCCAGGCCCTACTTGAGGCCCGTCATACGCATGCGACCTACCAGGTCAGTCAGACTCGCCGGGCCGGCCCGACCCGACCGACCTCCCGACCAGACCGGCCTCCCGACCCGACCGACCTCCCGATCCGACCGACCTGCCCCGGCCTACCTGGCCTCCGGTCCTCGGTGCTCCGCGGCGATGCCGAAGCGGTGGCGGTCGCCTCCGGTGGACGAGGTCGAGCCGATGCTGGAGACGGAGCTGATCACTTGCTCGCCCTCCGGGTCCCCCAGGGCCTCCAGGCGCTCGAGATCGGCGGCGGAGACCAACGCGACGAGCGGCTTGCCGTGCCGGGTCACGACGACGCGCTCCCCGCCGTACACGACGCGGTTGATCAGATCGGCGAGCTCAGCGCGGGCTTGCGTCACCGGAATCTCGTAGGCCATGTCCTCCAGCTTAGACCGGGCCCGCAGCACGGACACGGTCCGTGATCGCGCGACGACCCACGGGTGGGACGGCGGCCCGGGCGGGCAGATGCGAGCCGCCACCGTTGTCAGTGGCCGGGCGTAGCGTCGACGTGTCAACTGTTCGTGCTGCATGGCTGCTTGCGCGGATCCGACGGAGCCCCGCCCGGAACAGCGCCCGCGGCGGGGCCTCGCGCGCCTAGGCTCCGCGCATGGAACAGAGCGAGATCATCTTGCGCGCAATCGGCGTCCTGACCGAGACCCAGGAAATGGTGCGCAGGCTCAGCAAGGATGCCGAGCCCGACATCGAGACCGAGGACGCCCAGCTCGGGCGCCTGGTGACAGAGGTCTTCCCCTCCATCGAGATCCCTGCGGAATCGAGCGTGCAGGAGGCGGCGGAGGCCACCGTCGCGGCACTGATGCCCGTGACGATCTCCTTGGTGGGCGCGTTCGCGTTCCTCTTCTCCGAGCTCGCCGAGGTGCACGACTCGGGCCGGACGGACATCAAGACCGCCGACCTCCTGCAGCACCTCGCGCTGCGCCTGTCCAGTTCGGACGACGGCGACCGGTAGCCACGACACGGGAGAACGGAGCAGGGGGTCGGCCGGCGCCTCGGGCGCGGGCCGACCCCCTTTCACGCCTCCTGCAGCCCAAACCCTCCCTTCGCGCCCCTTGCGGCAAAGCCCTCCCTTCGCGCCCCTTGCAGCACGAGCCCTCCCATCGCGTCCCTGGCGGCACAAGCCCTCCCATCGCGTCCCTTGCGGCAAAGCCCTCCCCTCGCGTCTCTCGCAGCCCGAGCCCTACTCGATCGTCCGTACGTCCTGTACATTTTTTACAGAAGCAGCGACAGAGTTACGCGCTCACGGAGGCATGTGCCATGAACCGACCTTCCGCCCGTTACGTCCTGCCCGAGTTCACCGAGCGCACCTCGGCCGGGCACCGCACTCTCGATCCGTACTCCAAGCTCCTGGAGGAGCGGATCGTCTTCCTGGGAACGCCGATCGACGACACCTCCGCGAACGACGTGATGGCGCAGTTCATGCACCTCGAGTACGCCGCGCCGGACCGGGACATCTCGCTGTACATCAACTCCCCCGGCGGCTCGTTCAGCGCGATGACGGCGATCTACGACACGATCCGGTTCGTCAGCTGCGAGGTCGAGACCGTGTGCCTCGGGCAGGCCGCCTCCGCCGCCGCCGTGCTCCTGGCGGCCGGGACGCCGGGGAAGCGGGCCACGCTGCCCGGCGCGCGCGTGGTGATCCGGCAGCCAGGACTGCCCGAGCCCGCGCAGGGAATGCCGACCGACCTGGAGATCCAGGCCCGTGAACTGGTGCGTATGCGCGGCCAGCTGGAAGAACTGCTCGCGCGGCACACCGGGCAGAGTCACGAGCGCATCGCCGCCGACATCGAGCGGGACACGATCCTCCAGGCCCAGGACGCCCTGGAGTACGGGCTCGTGGACCGGGTCATCGACAACCGCAAGACGTCCGGTCCGGTCCGCGGCGCCAGGTGATCCGGTGACGCTGCCACCCGAACTGCCCCCGCTGCCCGCACTGACACGGGCCGAGTGCGAACTCCTCGACCGCTACCTGGAAGTGGTCGACCTGCTCGGCAGGATCAACCCGGCCAGGGGCAACCACACGTATGGCGGACTGCGGGCCGCGCAAGCGCTCGTCGGCAGGGCGACGGCCCTCCGGGACGCTCTGACGCTCATGCACCACCGGGGCGAGAGCGAGGTCCACGCGACGACGCTGGCTCAGGCTTTGCGGGTCCTGGACGGAGAAAGGAGGACACAACGGGTCACAGTTCCACCGGAGCCGGTCAACTGACAGCACGTTCAAGAACGAAGCGATCGATGCGAACCGTCCGGAGCCGGATCGAAACGGACCAGAAGAGGTACCCACATACGGAGTAGCCGGCACTCGCACATGGGAACCGGAAAAGTTGCGCGGAACGCCGACGCGGAGTCCTGGATTCCGCCTTCCGCTGCTGGTGCGGGCGTCGTCGGGACCCCCGCGCCGGGATGGAAAGGTGCTCTGTCCACCCGAACAGGCCAGTCGTGAGGACACTCACTTAACGCCGGTTCGGCTCTGCGTTCTTGGCGTTCTTGCGTGAAGATCCCTTCCGACGACAAGCCCCCGCCGCCGCGGCGGGGCGGTCCGCGCGGACGCCGAGTCCTGCCGCCGTGCGGATGCCAGGTCGACAGAAGTGGATCGGCAGGAGTGGAGGACCCGAGCATGACGGGCCGCCGGAGCTGTTTTCCGGGCCGGCCCTTGGGGTGAAGCCGCACTGCGCGGCCGGGCAACTTCGCCAGCCCGAATCCGACAGGTCATCCTTCACAGGCGGCTGACGAAGGGTTGCGCATGACCTCGCTCAATCGTGTCCCGTCGCTGCTCACCCGGGCCGGAACGGCCTCGGCCCTCACACTCGCCGTAGCGGGTGGCAGCCTGCTGGTCCCCGGAGCCGCGCCCGAAGCGGACGCCGCGCCACCGGCGACGAAAGCACTCCAGATCGCGGCCTCCAAGAAGGGGAGCCCCTACCGATGGGGCGCCACAGGGCCGCGCACGTTCGACTGCTCGGGCCTGACGCTCTACTCGTTCAAGGCTGCGGGCAAGAAGCTGCCCCGCACCGCCGCCCAGCAGTACAACAAGACCCGCCATGTCTCCGCGTCCCATCGAAAACGCGGGGACCTGGTCTTCTTCCACTCGGGCCGCGGCGTCTACCACGTCGGCATCTACGCCGGGAAGGGAAGGATCTGGCACTCCCCGAAGACCGGTGCCGTGGTGCGGCTCGAGCGGATCTGGACGAAGAGCGTCTGGTACGGGCGCGTGCGCTAGCGCCGCCTGACGGGTCCCCGGGAGCGCTGGGGACCCGTCAGGCGCCGGAGAGTGCTCGCGCGGCCCCGTCCGCCTCGGAACCTCGCAATGGGGTACTCGTGGTCGTATGGACGAGGAGCGAACGGCAGGCGACGAGGCCGCCCCACGCGACCCGGGCCCGCCGAGCGGAGGCCGGGACCGGCACGAGACGCCGCTGGAGCGCGCGGACCGCAACTTCGGCGAACTGCTCCAGGAGCTGAGAGTCACCCAGACAGGCGTGCAGATCCTCTTCGCGTTCCTGCTGACGCTGGCGTTCACTCCGCGGTTCGCGGCGCTGGACTCCGTGCAGCGCGCGACCTACATCGCGACGCTGCTGCTCGCGGTGCTCGCCGCCGCGCTGTTCACGGCGCCCGCGGCGCTGCACCGCGCCTTGTTCCGGCGCGGCGCCAAGCCGCAGATCGTGCAGATGTCCTCGCGCCTCGCCACGGCCGGCCTGAGCGTACTGGTGCTCGCCCTGACCGGGTCCGTGCTGCTCGTCGTGGACGTCGCGGCGGGGCGGGCGGCCGGGATCGCGGCGGGTGCGGGCACGTTCGCGGTCTGTGCGGGCCTGTGGGGCGTGCTGCCGCGTCTGGTGCGGCGCTCGCTCGCGCGGGCGAAGGAGGGGACGGACACCCCGTCCCCGTAGCCGCTCGCCACCCGCCGCCTTTTCACACCTGCTGGACAGGGACCGTCCACGGCAGGGCGATCCACACGGTCTTGCCGCCTTCGGGGGTGGGCATGACCGACAGGCTCCCGCCGCACTCGGCGGTCAGCCAACGGATGATCACCATGCCGCGCCCGTTGTCCTGCTGGACGGCGGCCGGGAGCCGCTTCGGGTGGCGAGGGTGGCTGTCCGTGACGCCGATGCGCAGGTGTTCGTCACGCTCCAGCTGCACGTCGACCTTGAAGACGGGCGACTGTCCGCGGGTGTGCATCACGGCGTTCGTGGCGAGTTCGGAGACGATGAGCCGGACCGTGTCGGCGGTTTCCGCGTCGCGCGGCATGCCCCATTCGGCGAGTACGTCACCGACATATGTGCGGGCCGAGGAGACCGAGGCGGGATCGCTCGGCAGAGTGACGGATGCTTCCTGGTGATCTGCCATGGCGACGTCGTCCCTTTTTTCGCCGGGGCCTGAATCCGACACATGGCGGATGACTCGAGGCGCCCCCCGGACTGGTGCTTCGCGCCAGAGTGCCACTCCCGCCCGGCCGGTGGAGCCGATCCCCCGAGATATGCATATATCTGTCGCTCGAAGCGGTGAACTCTGCGTCGATGGCCCGCATTTGGGCGCAGGCCGCCGGCTTCCTCTACGGTCGGCTCAGCACACCGATCCGCCCGGCCTGAAGGAGCCGGGCCGCAGGTCCGAGGAGACGGGATGAAACACGGTCCGGCGGTGCGCCGCCGCAGGCTCGGCGCGGAACTGCGCGCGCTGCGTGCCCGCGCGGGACTCACCAGTGGTGAGACGGCCCGGCTCGTCGGCTGGCACCAGTCGAAAGTGAGCCGTATCGAGACCGGGCACAGCGGCGTGAAAGCGTCGGACGTCCGGCTCCTGCTGGACGCGTTCGAGGTCACGGACCCCGGGATACGGGACCTGCTGGTCGCCTTGGCCGGATCGGGCGACGACGGCGGCCGGCACTGGTGGCACGCCTACCGAGGTCTTCTGCCGCCCGCCTACCGGGACTTCATCAGCCTGGAGTCGCAGGCGTGCCGGGTCAGGACGGTCGAGACGTCCGTCGTGCCGGGCCTCCTCCAGACGCCCGACTACGCGCGTGCGGTGACCAGGGCCGCGCTCGGCGGGCTGCCGGACGGACAGGTCGACGCACTGGTCGAGGTGCGGATCGCCCGGCAGGACGTGCTGCGTTCCGCGTCACCGCTCCGGCTCAGCGCGGTGCTCGACGAGGCGGTGCTGCGGCGGCCGGTGGGCGGTCCCCGGGTGATGGCGGAGCAGCTGCGCCATCTGGCCGCCGTGGCGAAACTTCCCCATGTACGGCTTCAGGTATTGCCGTTCACCGCAGGGGAGCATGTCGGACTAACCGGCCCTTTCGTTGTTTTCTCATTTCCGAACACTTCTGATCTGGACGTAGTGGTTCTCGACCAATTGACGAGTAGCCTCTACCTCGAACGGAAAGAAGACCTCAAGGCGTACACGGACGCCTTTGACACCCTTCGGATCCACGCCCTTTCGCCCGGGGACTCGCTGGATTTCATCGCCGGGATCGCCGGAGCGCACCGCCCTTGGGACAGTGAAAGCACGTAAGGAGGCACCATGTCAGCACTGCCTCGGTACGTACCATCTGCCGCGGTTCCCAGCACCTCTCTGCACGACGCGCCATGGCGGCGAAGCAGCCGAAGCACCGGAATGAACAACTGCGTCGAGACCGCTCCGCTGCACCATGGCCCCTCGGCCGGACTCCTCGCCGTGCGCGACTCCAAGCGCACGGCCGGACCCGCGCTGCTGTTCTCGCCCTCCGCCTGGGAGGGATTCCTCAACTCCTTGCGGTGAACGCCGAGTCAGGAGCATTGCGGCTGATCACCCGTACCGCCTGGGCGATTTGATCGTCGGTCAGGTCGGCGCGGGCGGTCAGCCGCAGCCGTGAGATGCCGTCCGGCACCGACGGGGGACGGAAGCAGCCGACGGCGAGGCCGGCTTCGCGGCAGTCCGCCGCCCAGCGCACCGCCTCCTCGGGGGACGGCGCGCGCACGGAGACGACGGCGGCGTCGGGCCGTACGGCCTGGAGCCCCTCGGCCGTGAGGAGTTCGTGCAGCGAGGACGCCACGGCGCGGGCCCTTTCGGCGCGCTCGGGTTCGCGGCGCAGCAGACGCAGGGCCGCGAGCGCGGCGCCGGCGGCCGCGGGCGCGAGGCCCGTGTCGAAGATGAACGTCCGAGCGGTGTTGACGAGATGGTCGATCACCCGGGCCGGACCGAGGACGGCGCCGCCCTGACTGCCGAACGACTTGGAGAGGGTGACCGTGACGACGGTGTCGTCCGCGCCCGCGAGCCCCGCCGCCTGCGGCGCGCCCCTGCCGCCGTCACCGAGCACGCCGAGCCCGTGCGCGTCGTCGACGATCAGACCTGCCCCGAACTCCCTTGCCACCCGCGCGAGTTCGTCCAGTGGAGCCGCGTCGCCGTCCACCGAGAAGACGGAGTCCGAGACGACGACGGCCTGTCCCTGATGCGTGTCGAGGGCCTTGCGGACGGCGTCGGGGTCGGCGTGCGGGACGACCTGCGTCGCGCCGCGAGCGAGCCGGCAGCCGTCGATGAGGGAGGCATGGTTGCTCGCGTCCGAGACGATCAGCGATCCGTGCGGGGCGAGAGCGGTCACGGCGGCGAGATTGGCGGCGTAGCCGGACGACAGAACCAGCGCCGCCTCGAAACCGCAGAACTCGGCCAGTTCGCGCTCGAGTTCGGCGTGCAGTTCCGTGGTGCCCGTGACGAGCCGCGAGCCGGTGGCGCCGCCACCCCAGCGCTGCGCCGCGTCCGCCGCTCCTGCGGTGATCTCGGGGTGTCGCGTGAGGCCGAGGTAGTCGTTGCTCGCGAGATCGAGGAGGGGGTTCGATGCGGGGCGGGGGCGCAGCGTGCGGACGAGTCCGGCGCCGCGGCGCACGCGCTCCTGCTCGTCGATCCAGCCGAACGGCGATGCCGCCATGTGAGTCCCTCCGCCCGGCCGTCGGGCGACCGGTTCTCGAGTGGGGTGTGCAGTCCCGTGCCCGCTGCTGTCCTGCACACAGTTTTGTAGGCAGTGCACAGACACTAGCGGGACATCCAGCCGCCCAGGGTGTGGCAATACCCACACCTCGAACCGGCAGAGTTGTGCAAAGCCTCCTTGGCCTGAGCAGGGCGCGTAGGCCAGGATCGGGCCATGGACCTGCTGAACACGCTGGTGGACAAGGGGCTGCGGCGCGAGCTGCCCAGCCGTGAAGAAGCGCTCGCCGTTCTGGCGACTTCCGACGACGAACTGCTCGATGTGGTGGCCGCGGCCGGCAAGGTGCGGCGGCAGTGGTTCGGGCGCCGGGTGAAACTCAACTATCTGGTGAACCTCAAGTCGGGCCTGTGCCCCGAGGACTGCTCGTACTGCTCGCAGCGGTTGGGGTCCAAGGCCGAGATCCTCAAGTACACGTGGCTGAAGCCCGACGAGGCGTCGAAGGCCGCGGCCGCCGGTGTCGCGGGCGGCGCGAAGCGGGTCTGCCTGGTGGCGTCCGGGCGCGGGCCGACGGACCGCGACGTCGACCGTGTCTCGGAGACGATCGGCGCGATCAAGGAGCAGAACGAGGGCGTCGAGGTGTGCGCCTGCCTCGGTCTGCTCTCCGAGGGCCAGGCCGAACGGCTGCGCGGCGCGGGCGCCGACGCGTACAACCACAACCTCAACACCTCCGAGGGCACGTACGGCGACATCACGACGACGCACACCTACGCTGACCGCGTCGACACGGTGCAGAAGGCCCACGCGGCCGGTCTGTCCGCCTGCTCCGGGCTCATCGCGGGCATGGGCGAGAGCGACGAGGACCTGGTCGACGTCGTCTACTCGCTGCGCGCGCTCGACCCGGACTCGGTGCCGGTCAACTTCCTGATCCCCTTCGAGGGCACGCCGCTCGCCAAGGAGTGGAACCTGACTCCGCAGCGCTGCCTGCGGATCCTCGCGATGGTCCGCTTCGTCTGCCCCGATGTCGAGGTGCGGATCGCGGGCGGGCGCGAGGTGCACCTGCGCTCGATGCAGCCGCTGGCGCTCCACCTCGCCAACTCCATCTTCCTCGGCGACTACCTGACGAGTGAGGGCCAGGCGGGCAAGGCGGACCTGGACATGATCACGGACGCCGGGTTCGAGGTCGAGGGCACCGACCAGGTCACGCTGCCCGAGCACCGGGGCGGGCCGTGTGGTTCCGACGCGGAGGCGGCCTGCGGTTCCGGCGCGCACGCGGCCTGCGGTTCCGGCGCGGGTTCGGCCTGCGGTTCCGGTGAGGGGTGCGGCTCCCATGAAGAGGCTGCGCAGTCCCCCGTCGCCGAGGTGCCCGAGGCGCGCACGGACCTGGTCGCCGTACGCCGCCGGGGTGCCGGTACGGATCTCGCGCCCAATGCCTGAGCTGCCCGGGCCCGCGGTGACGGGGCTGCCCGTGGCGGAGCTGCTCGACCTCGACCGGCGGCACGTCTGGCATCCGTACGGTCCGATGCCGGGGCGGCAGGAGCCGTTGGTCGTCGAGTCGGCGGCCGGGGTACGGCTGCGACTCGCCGGTGAGAGCGGTCAGGGCGCCGAGCTGGTCGACGGGATGTCGTCGTGGTGGTCGGCGATCCACGGCTACAACCACCCCGTGCTCAACGAGGCGGTGCGCGACCAGCTCGACCGGATGAGCCACGTCATGTTCGGCGGGCTCACCCACGAGCCCGCCGTCGGGCTCGCGAAGCGTCTTGTCGACATGTCGCCGGAGGGGCTCGAGCATGTGTTCCTCGCCGACTCGGGCTCCGTGTCCGTCGAGGTCGCGATCAAGATGTGTCTCCAGCACTGGCGTTCCCTCGGGCGGCCGGAGAAGCGCCGCCTGTTGACGTGGCGCGGCGGCTATCACGGCGACACCTGGCAGCCGATGGCGGTCTGCGACCCCGAGGGCGGCATGCACGAGCTGTGGTCGGGGGCGCTGCCGAAGCACGTGTTCGCCGACGCCCCGCCCACCGGGTACGAGCAGGCCTACGCGGATCATCTGCACGAGCTGATCGGGCGGCACGCCCATGAGCTGGCGGCCGTCATCGTGGAGCCCGTGGTGCAGGGCGCGGGCGGGATGCGGTTCCACTCCCCCGCGTATCTGCGGGTCCTGCGCGAGGCCTGCGACGCACACGACGTGCTCCTCGTGTTCGACGAGATCGCCACGGGGTTCGGCCGGACCGGGGCCCTGTTCGCCGCTGAGCACGCGTCGGTGACTCCCGATGTGATGTGTGTCGGCAAGGCTCTGACCGGCGGCTACATGACGCTGGCTGCGACGCTGTGCACGGCGCGTGTGGCGGACGGGATCTCGCGCGGCGACGTGCCGGTGCTGGCGCACGGGCCCACCTTCATGGGGAACCCCCTCGCCGCCGCGGTGGCCTGCGCCTCGATCGACCTCCTGCTCGGGCAGGACTGGGCGACGGAGGTCAAGCGGATCGAGTCGGGGCTGAGCGAATCGCTCGGCGCCGCCTCGGAGGTGCCCGGAGTGCGCGATGTGCGCGTGCTCGGCGCGATCGGGGTCGTGCAGCTGGACCACGAGATCGACATGGCTGCGGCCACGCGGGCGGCGGTGCGCGAGGGCGTGTGGCTGCGGCCGTTCCGCGACCTCGTGTACACGATGCCTCCGTACATCACGGGGGACGAGGATCTGGCACGGATCGGCCGCGCGGTGTGCGCGGCCGCGCGGGAGGGCTGAACACATGACAGTACTGGTGGTCACGGGGACCGGAACCGAGATCGGCAAGACGGTCACGACGGCGGCCGTGGCGGCCGCCGCGCTGGCCGCGGGGCGTTCGGTGGCCGTCCTGAAACCGGCCCAGACCGGTGTCGGGCCCGGTGAGCGCGGGGACGCCGACGAGGTGACGCGCCTGGTCGGCGGCGGGGTGACGGCCGTGGAACTGGCGCGGTACCCCGAGCCGCTGGCGCCCGCGACGGCCGCTCTGCGCGCCGGCCTGCCCCCGGTGCGCCCGCACGAGGTGGCCGACGCGGCGGCGAAGCTGGCGACGGACCACGACCTGGTCCTGGTCGAGGGCGCGGGCGGCCTGCTCGTGCGGTTCGACGCGGACGGGGGCACGCTCGCGGATGCCGCCGGGCAGCTGCGCGCGCCGGTCCTCGTCGTCGCGGCGGCGGGGCTCGGCACGCTCAACTCGACGGCCCTGACGACGGAGGCCCTGCGCGCCCGGGACCTGACGCCGCTCGGCGTGGTCGTCGGCAGCTGGCCGGAGCATCCCGACCTCGCGGCCCGCTGCAACCTCGCGGACTTCCCCGAGGTCTCGGGGACGAAGCTCCTCGGCGCGATCCCCGAGGGGGCCGGTGCGCACCCCGACTTCCGCGCAGCCGCGCCGAGTTGGCTGGCGCCGGAGCTGTCGGGCACATGGGACGCGGCGGCGTTCACCACGAGCGCCGAGGTGCCCCCGGTGAGTGCCTAGGGGCCTCACAGGCTCCAGCTGCGCAGTTCCTCCGCGATGTCGTGCACGGTCGCCCCGCCGTCCTTGACCAGGCGGGCCAGTTCCCTGACCTGGTCGGGCGACGTGGCGACCTTCAGGCCGCTCGCGACGAGATAGGCGTACGCGACGGCCGACGCGAACATCGCGTTCGAGCGTTCGAGAGCAGGGACGTGGAGGAGCAGCTGGAGCAGTGCGGCGGCCCGCGCCTGCGGGCTGTCGTACACGGCGGTCCCGAATATCTCGGCCTCGTGCCGGCTGACGGCTGCGACGAGCGCGCCCCAGTCGGTCACCTGAGGGTCTCCGGGCGTCTTCTGTTCGGCGATCATGAGAAGCCAGGCAAGGTCGATCCGCACGTTCTTCGATTCGCTCAAGGGCTCAGCGTCGGCCGTCGCGTTCCGCGCCGAATTCCTCGGCGAACACGGATTCGTACTGCTTCATGAAGTCGGCGGCCGCCTCGACGAACGTCCGGCCGAGCTCGCCCGCGTCCTGTCTGACCAGCTCCTCGATGTACCGGTTCACACTCACGCCGCGCGCCAGCGCACGCTCACGCGCGGCTCGGGCGGTGTCCTCGTCCACCCGTACGTTCAGCTGAGTCTTCGCCATGACTTCACGCTAGCGCCGACGTGCTAGCACCGGCAAGAAGACGCCGAATGTGCCCCTTACACGCGTATCGGGAGCCCGACCTCGGAGGGATACCGCGCGTGTGACGCACCCCACTACTCTCGTACGCGACACGGGAGTCGGTACGGCCAGGACGACGGCGAGACCCAGGAGGCGGCCTTGTCCACAGCGGCAGCAGAACAGCCCCACGGCCTGGCGGAGGCGGGCGACGTCGCCGCCCGCGCTCGGGGCCTGACCAAGGCGTACGGGTCCGGGGAGACCTCCGTTCTCGCGCTCGACTCGGTCGACGTGGACATCGCGCGCGGCCGGTTCACCGCGGTCATGGGCCCCTCGGGATCGGGCAAGTCCACGCTGATGCACTGTCTGGCCGGGCTCGACTCGGTCTCCGCGGGCCAGGTGTGGCTCGGGGGCACCGAGATCACGGGCCTGCGCGACAAGGAGCTGACGCGGTTGCGGCGCGACCGGATCGGCTTCATGTTCCAGTCCTTCAACCTCATTCCGACGCTGAACGCGGCGGAGAACATCACGCTGCCGATGGACATCGCGGGCCGCACCCCGGACGCGGAGTGGCTGAAGCAGGTCATCGACACGCTGGGCCTCGGCGACCGGCTGGGGCACCGTCCCGCGCAGCTCTCCGGAGGTCAGCAGCAGCGGGTGGCCTGCGCGAGGGCGCTCGCCTCGCGACCGGAACTCATCTTCGCGGACGAGCCGACCGGGAACCTGGACTCGCGTGCGGGCCTGGAGGTACTCGGGTTCCTGCGCGAGGCGGTGGACGGCCTCGGGCAGACCGTCGTGATGGTGACGCACGACCCCGGCGCCGCGGGCCACTCCGACCTGGTGCTCTTCCTCGCCGACGGCCGCCTCGTGGACGAGATGCCGCGGCCCACGGCGGAGGCGGTCCTGGAGCGCATGCGTCTGTTCACCGGGGGCAACAACCCCCACAACTCCCAGCCTTAGAGGGGCCGCTGTGCTGAAGGCGACGCTCAGGAGTTTCCTCGCGCACAAGGGCCGGCTGGTCCTGTCGGGGCTTGCCATCGTTCTCTCGGTCGCGTTCGTGGCGGGCAGCCTGATCTTCTCGGACACGGTGACCCGCACCTTCGACCGGCTCTTCGCGTCCACGTCCGCCGACGTGCAGGTGAATCCGAAGCAGGACTCCCTCGGCGAGACGGTGCCGACCGGGGCCGTCGAGACGGTCCCCGCCCGGCTCGCCCGGCAGATCAGGTCCGTCGACGGCGTCGCCGCGGCCAGGATCGACGCCGCCGCCCAGAACATCACCGTCGTGGACGCCAGGCACGACTCGGTCGGCCCGACCAGCGGCGCACCCACCATCGCCACCAACTGGTACGTCACGGACCGCAGTCCGGTCCGCCTGACCTCGGGCCATGCCCCGCGCGGCAGTGGCGAGGCACTGCTCGACGCGGACACCGCCGACAAGAAGCACCTGCGCATCGGCGACTCCCTCACCGTCCTCGCGCAACCGGGCTCCTTCACCGTCCGGATCGTCGGCATCGCGACCTTCCGCACCACCAACCCCGGCGCCGCGCTCGTCTTCCTGGACACGGCGACGGCACAGGCGAAGCTGCTCGGCGGGACGGACCGCGCGACGAGCATCTCCGTGGACGCGGCGCCCGGGGTGAGCGACGCCGCGCTGAAGCGGCGGATCGCCCGACAGCTCGGTTCCGGCTACGACCTGAAGACCGCAAGCGAACAGGCCACGTCGGACGCGGCGGACCTCGGCCCGTTCCTCGACGTGATCAAGTACGTGATGCTGGGGTTCGCCGGGATCGCGGTCCTGGTCGGGATCTTCCTGATCGTGAACACGTTCTCGATGCTGATCGCGCAGCGCACCCGCGAGCTGGGACTGCTGCGCGCGCTCGGCGCCGACCGACGGCAGGTGCGCCGCTCCGTCCTGACCGAGGCGGTGCTGCTCGGCCTGGTGGGCTCGGTGCTCGGCCTCGCGGCGGGCATCGGGCTGGCGCTCGGCCTCATCAGACTCATGAGCGCGTTCGGGATGAACCTCAAGTCGACCGAGATCGTGATCGGCTGGGGGACGCCCGTCGCCGCGTTCGCGGTCGGCGTCGGGGTCACGTTCGTGGCCGCGTATCTGCCGTCGCGGCGAGCGTCCCGGGTCTCCCCCATGGCGGCGCTCGCGGACGCCGAGATCGCGGGTGCGGGACGGCCGCTGCGGGTGCGCGCGGTGACAGGAGCGGTGGTCGGCGTGGCGGGGACGGCCGCTCTCGCCGGCTGCGCCGCGGCCACGAAGACGGCGAGCGCCTCGCTGCTCCTGATGGCCGGCATCGTCCTGACGCTGCTGGCCATGGTGATCGCGGGCCCCTTGCTCGTACGTCCCGTGATCCGCGTCCTGGGCGGCGCGTTCCCGGCCGTGTTCGGCTCGGTGGGACGGCTGAGCCAGCGCAACGCGCTGCGCAACCCGCGGCGCACCGGGGCCACCGCGGCCGCGCTGATGGTCGGGCTCGCTCTGGTGGCGGGCATGTCCGTGGCCAGCGCGTCGATGAGCAAGTCGTTCGACGAGCAGATCGACAAGACCCTGGGCGCCGACTTCACCGTCCAGAATGCCAACTTCGCGCCCTTCCCCGAAGAAGTCACTGAAAAGATCCGCGCCACGAAAGGGGCGGGGCTCGTCGTGCGACAGCGGTTCGTGCCGCTCGCGGTGCGTCTGCCGGACGGCAAGCGCGTGAAGACGACGGCCGCGGGTTACGAGGCACAGCTCGACGACGTCGCGCACATCACGTACTCCCAGGGCGACTCGGCGGCCGCACTCGCCCCCGGGAAGGTCGCGATGGACGCGGAGTTCGCCAAGGAGCACCACGCGCGCGTGGGCACGGTGGTGCCCGTGGACCTGCCCGGCGGGCGCACGGACCGGCTCACCGTCGCGGCCCTCACCGACCAGGGCGGGGGCGACGGATTCGGCATGTCCGGCGGCCTGTTCATGGGGATGGGGACGCTGGAGACGTTCCTGCCCGACGGCCAGGACTCGGCGGTGTACGTGAACGCCGCCCCCGGCACGGGCGTGGACGTGCTCCGCGCCCGCCTGGAGAAGGCCCTCGATCCGTACCCACAGGTGCAGGTCCGCGACCTGGCCGACTACAAGAAGCTCGTGCACGACCAGATCGCGGTGCTGCTGTACCTCGTGTACGCGCTGGTCGGGCTCGCGATCGTCATCGCCGTCCTGGGCGTCGTCAACACCCTGGCCCTGTCGGTCGTCGAGCGGACGCGGGAGATCGGTCTGCTCCGCGCCATCGGGCTCTCCCGGCGCCAGTTGCGCCGGATGATCCGCCTGGAGTCCGTGGTGATCGCCGTGTTCGGCGCGGTGCTCGGGCTCACGCTCGGTGTCGTGTGGGGGCTGGCCATCCACGAGGTGCTCGCGCTCCAGGGCATGGAGGCGCTCGCCATCCCATGGGGCACGATCGTCACGGTCGTGGTCGGTTCGGTCGTCGTGGGGCTCGCGGCGGCGCTCCTTCCGGCGCTGCGCGCCTCGCGGATGAACGTGCTGGCGGCCATCGCCCACGAATGATGTACTCGCCGTACGGGCTCCCACCGACCAGCGCCGGCGAGTTCAACTCGCCCGATACCGAGGAGAGTTCATGAGTCGCGCGTTCCGCTTCGGCGTCAACATGGTCACCCCCGCGTCCGGCGACGAGTGGCGCAAGCGCTGCCGCAGGGCCGAGGAGCTCGACTACGACGTGATCCTCGTCGCCGACCACCTGGGCGTGCCCTCGCCGTTCCCCTCCCTGGTCGCCGCCGCCGAGGCGACCGAGCGTCCGCGAGTGGGCACGTTCGTCCTCAACGCCGGCTTCTGGAACCCGGTGCTCCTCGCCCGCGAGGTGGCGACCACGGACGCGCTCACCGGCGGCAGGCTCGAACTGGGGCTGGGCGCAGGATACGTACAGGCGGAGCACGAGGCGGCCGGGCTGCCGTGGGGGTCGCCCGGTGAGCGGGTGGACCATCTGCGGCACGTCGTGGAGGAGCTGGACCGGCTGCTCGGGTCCGACGAGCATCAGCCCCGGCCCGTGCAGCACCCCCGCCCGCCGCTCCTGATCGGCGGCAACGGCGACCGGATGCTGAAGCTGACGGCCGAGCACGCACAGATCGCGGCGTTCACCGGGGCGCGCTCGGTCCCCGGCCACCCGGGCGGGAAGCTCGAGCACCTCACCCCTGAGGAGCTGGACGAGCGCGTCGCCGTGTACCGGCGCTTCGCGGCGGGGCGCGCGGAGCCCGCCGAACTCAATCTGCTGATCCAGATGGTCACGGTGACCGACGACCGGCGGGCGGCGATCCGGCCGGTTCTCGAACACATCCCGCAGTTCACGGAGGACGAGGCGCTGGACCTGCCGCTGCTGCTCGTCGGCACGGTCCGTGAGATCGCGGACCAGGTGCGCGCGCAGCGCGACCGTTACGGGTTCACGTACCTCACGGTCCTGGAGCCGTACATGGAGGCGTTCGGTCCGGTCATCGAGGAGCTGCGGAAGGCCTGAGCCGGGGGTGCTGTCCACATCCTGAAAACGGCGCGCGGGCCCGGCCGCCCGATGATGGGATCGCCCCCATGGATGATCTTCGGATACGGGCCGCGACGCCCGACGACCTCGATGCCGCCCTCGCCTTCTGGAAGCTGGCCGCCGAGGGCACCAGCATCAGTGACGACCGCGCGGGCGTGGAGCGGCTCGTCGCCCGCGACCCCGAGTCGCTGCTGCTCGCCGAGCGCGACGGGGTGCTGGTGGGGACCGTCATCGCCGGCTTCGACGGGTGGCGCTGCCATCTGTACCGGCTGGCGGTGCATCCGGACGCGCGGCGGCGGGGTGTGGGGTCGGCGCTGCTCGCGGCCGCGGAGGAGCGGTTCGTACGGCTCGGCGGGCGGCGGGGCGACGCGATGGTCCTGGACCGCAACGAACGCGCGCAGCACGCGTGGCGCGCCGGGGGCTATGCGCCGGAGCCGCAGTGGACACGCTGGGTCAAGCACCTCACGGACTGACCTGCGCGGCATGGGCGGCGGCGCCCCGACCACACGGGCTTTGCCGATCCTTTACCATGGACGCTCCACCTGTCTTCCCCTTCTCCCGAAAGGTGTGAGCGTCCGCCCATGGGCGAGCCTCCCAGTACCCGGCGCCTGCGACATCGCGCGATACCCACCGCCCTGCCCGATCATGGGACGGAGGTGACCCGATGACCGAAGTGCTCCTGCTCGCCGTGGCGGTGCTGCTCTCGCTCGCCTGCGGTGCGTTCGTCGCTGCCGAGTTCTCCCTCACCACGGTCGAGCGTTCCGGCCTCGAGCGCGCCGTCGAGCGCGGTGAGCGGGGCGCCGCCGGTGCCCTCAAGGCCGTACGGAACCTGACCTTCCAGCTCTCCGGCGCCCAGCTCGGGATCACCGTGACCAATCTGGTCGTCGGCATGCTCGCCCAGCCGTCCATCGCCACACTGATCGCCGGCCCCCTGGAGGCTCTCGGGCTCTCCCGCTCCGCCGCCTCCTCGACCGCACTGGTCATCGGCACGGGCCTGTCCACCGTCTTCCTGATGGTCGTCGGTGAGCTCGTCCCCAAGAACTGGGCGATCTCGTCACCGCTGGCCGTCGCCAAGCGCGTCGCCACGCCGCAGCGCCTGTTCAGCGCCGCGTTCCGCCCCTTCATCACGCACCTGAACAACACCGCCAACCGGGCGGTGCGCCGCCTCGGCATGGAGCCCGCCGAGGAGCTGGCCTCCGCGCGCGGACCCCAGGAACTGGTGGCCCTGGCCCGGCACTCCGCCAAGGAGGGCGCCCTCGAGGCGGACACCGCCGAACTGTTCATGCGCACCCTGAACCTCGCGGACCTCACCGCGGAGAACGTGATGACGCCGCGCGTCCAGGTCGTGGCGCTCGACGCGCAGGCCACCTGCGAGGACGTGGCGAACGCGACCCGGGCCACGGGCCTGTCCCGGTTCCCCGTCTACCGCGGCAGCCTCGACTCGGTCGTCGGCGTCGCGCACATCAAGGACGTCCTCGCCGTGCCCGCCGAACTCCGGGGCCGCCGTCCCGTGTCCGACCTGATGCGCGAGCCGCTCCTCGTACCCGAGACCCTGACCGTCGACCGGCTCCTCGACCGGCTCTCCGGGAAGCGCACGATGGCCGTCGTCATCGACGAGTACGGCGGCACCGCCGGCGTCGCCACCGTGGAGGACATCGTCGAGGAGGTCGTCGGCGAGGTGCGGGACGAGCACGACCCGCACGAGACACCCGACCTCGCCCCGGCCGGCGTGGACGACGAGGGCCACGCCCTCTACTCCGCCGACGGAGCCGCCCGCACCGACCAGCTCCAGCGGGTCGGCCTGCGCGTCCCCCACGGCCCCTACGAGACGCTCGCCGGCCTGGTCGCCACCGAGCTCGGCCGGATCCCGGCCGTCGGTGACAGCGTCGAGGTCGCCGGATGGCGGCTCGACGTCGTGGACGCCGCGGGCCACCGCGCGGCCCGCGTCCTGCTGCACGCGCCGCTCACCGAGGGGTCCGACGACGTCCCGGAGGGGGACCGATGACCGTGATCCAGCTCCTGATCGGCCTGGCGACGCTCGTCGTCAACGCCTTCTTCGTGGGTGGCGAGTTCGCCCTGATCTCCGTACGCCGCAGCCAGATCGAACCGCACGCGGACGAGGGCGACCGGCGGGCGAAGAGCGTCCTGTGGGGCCTTCAGCACGTGTCGGCCCTGCTGGCCGCGGCGCAGCTCGGCATCACGCTGTGCACCCTGGTGCTCGGCATCGTCGCCGAACCCGCCATCGCCCATCTTCTGGAGCCGGTGTTCGACGCGGTCGGCGTGCCGCACGGTCTGATCCACCCGATCTCGTTCGTGATCGCGCTGACGGTGGCCACGTATCTGCACATGCTGCTCGGCGAGATGATCCCGAAGAACGTCGCGCTCGCCGAGCCGGTGCGCAGCGCGCTGCTGCTCGGTCCCCCGCTCGTGGCCTTGGCCAGGGCGCTGCGTCCCGTGATCTTCACCGTCAACGCCTTCGCGAACGGGCTGCTCAAGCTGTTGCGCGTCGACGTCAAGGACGAGGTGTCCGCGACGTTCTCGGACGACGAGCTGGCCCGTCTGGTCAAGGACTCGGGCGACGCGGGACTCATCGACGACCGCGCCCAGGAGCGCCTGCGCGACGCGCTCGAACTGGGCCGGCGCCCGGTCAGGGATGTCGTCCTGCCGCTGGAGCGGGTGGTCTACGCCCATGTGGGCGTCACACCCGAGCAGCTGGAGCGGCTGTCGGCCCGGTCGGGGTTCTCACGCTTCCCCGTCGTCGACGACAACCGCCGCATCGTCGGCTATCTGCATGTGAAGGACGCCCTGGACGCGTCGCCGCGCGATCTGCCGTTCCGCATTCCTGACATGCGGCCGATCGCACGCGTCCGCGAGACGACGCCGCTCGACGACGTCCTCTCGGCGATGCGCGGCAGCCGTACGCACGTGGCGGCGGTCCTCGGCGCCGACGGGCGGCTCGCCGGTCTGGTGACGATGGAGGACGTCCTTCGGGAGCTGTTCGGACAGCCGGTGTGATCTCGGCGCCGTGTGCCCGACGCCGGGCACACGGCGCCCCGTCGGGCGGCCCGGGGCCCGGGTTACCATCGCTTCCGCCATGCAGAAAAATGCCAACCACACCAGTTACAGCAGCCTCGTCACGATCGGTGATTCGTTCTCCGAGGGCATGTCCGACCTGCTGCCCGACGGCTCCTACCGCGGCTGGGCCGATGTACTGGCCGGCCGGATGGCGGCGCGCACCCCCGGGTTCCGCTACGCGAACCTCGCCGTGCGCGGCAAGCTCATCGGCCAGATCGTCGACGAGCAGGTGGACGTCGCGGCCGCGATGGGCGCCGATGTCATCACACTGGTGGGCGGCCTCAACGACACCCTGCGCCCCAAGGTCGACATGGGCCGGGTGCGCGGGCTCCTCGAAGAGGCCGTCGAGAAGCTCGCGCCGGCCTGTGAGCAGCTCGTCCTGATGCGCAGCCCCGGACGCAACGGGCCCGTGCTGGAGCGCTTCCGGCCGCGCATGGAGGAGCTGTTCGCCTGCATCGACGACCTCGCGGCGCGGCACGGCGCGGTGGTCGTGGACCTGTACGGGCCACCCGCCCTCGGTGACCCCCGCATGTGGGACGTGGACCGGCTGCATCTGACGGCGGAGGGGCACCGCCGGGTCGCCGAGGCCGTCTGGCAGGCGCTCGGCCACGAGCCCGAGGCCGACTGGCAGGCCGTGCTCCCGCCGACCGCGCCGCCGGGGTGGGGCACACGCAGGCTCGCCGACGTCCGCTTCGCCAAGCAGCACCTGGTCCCGTGGATCGGCCGCCGCCTGACGGGCCGCTCCTCCGGCGACGGCCGCCCGGCGAAGCGCCCCGAGCTGCTGCCGTACGAGGCTCCGCGCGGCTGACCTGCCGTGACGAGGGGGCGCGCGGCGGACGCCCCGCCCTCGTAGCTTCCGACGAACGGGACCCTGGCGCTGGCCTGCACGAATCGCCAGTAGAATCCGTACACGTGACTGCTGCGCCTGCAAAGCCCCGTATCCCGAATGTTCTCGCCGGACGCTACGCCTCCGCCGAGCTCGCCACTCTCTGGTCCCCCGAGCAGAAGGTGAAGCTGGAGCGTCAGCTCTGGCTCGCCGTGCTGCGCGCGCAGAAGGACCTCGGGATCGAGGTGCCGGACGCCGCACTCGCCGACTACGAGCGCGTCCTCGACCAGGTCGACCTGGCCTCCATCGCCGAGCGCGAGAAGGTCACGCGCCACGACGTGAAGGCCCGCATCGAGGAGTTCAACGCCCTCGCCGGCCATGAGCAGGTCCACAAGGGCATGACGTCCCGCGACCTGACGGAGAACGTCGAGCAGCTCCAGATCCGCCTCTCCCTCGAGCTGGTCCGCGACCGCGCCGTCGCCGTCCTCGCGCGCCTCGGCAAGCTGGCCGGCGAGTACGGCGAGCTGGTGATCGCGGGCCGTTCGCACAACGTCGCGGCGCAGGCCACGACCCTCGGCAAGCGCTTCGCGACCGCCACCGACGAGCTCCTCGTCGCGTACGCCCGGGTCGAGGAGCTGCTCTCCCGCTACCCGCTGCGCGGCATCAAGGGCCCCGTCGGCACCGCGCAGGACATGCTGGACCTGCTCGGCGGCGACGCGGCGAAGCTCGATGAGCTGGAGCAGCGCATCGCGGGCCACCTGGGCTTCTCGCAGGCGTTCACCTCGGTCGGCCAGGTCTACCCGCGCTCCCTCGACTACGAGGTCGTGACCGCACTCGTACAGCTCGCGGCCGCGCCGTCCTCGACCGCCAAGACGATCCGTCTGATGGCCGGGCACGAGCTCGTCACCGAGGGCTTCAAGCCGGGCCAGGTCGGCTCGTCCGCGATGCCGCACAAGATGAACACCCGCTCCTGCGAGCGCGTCAACGGCCTCATGGTCATCCTGCGCGGCTACGCGTCGATGACCGGGGAGCTGGCGGGCGACCAGTGGAACGAGGGCGACGTCTCCTGCTCCGTGGTGCGCCGCGTCGCGCTGCCGGACGCGTTCTTCGCGCTCGACGGTCTCCTGGAGACGTTCCTGACCGTGCTCGACGAGTTCGGCGCGTTCCCGGCCGTCGTCGCCCGCGAGCTGGACCGCTACCTGCCGTTCCTCGCCACGACGAAGGTCCTGATGGCCTCCGTTCGGGCGGGCGTCGGCCGCGAGGAGGCCCACGAGGCCATCAAGGAGAACGCCGTCGCGTCGGCCCTCGCCATGCGTGAGCAGGGCGCCGAGCGCAACGAGCTGCTCGACAAGCTCGCCGCGGACACCCGGATCCCGCTGGACCGCGCCGGGCTCGACGAGCTGATGGCCGACAAGCTGTCGTTCACGGGCGCCGCGAGCGACCAGGTAGCCACCGTCGTCGCGCGTGTCGAGGAGATCGTCAAGCAGCACCCGGAGGCCGCCGGTTACGCGCCCGGAGCGATCCTCTGACCCGGCTGTCCCCCGCGGACCTGGAGGCCGCCCGTGACCGCATCGTTCCCGATGTGGTCGCGAGCGGCCTCTCCGTGCTTTTCTGCGGGATCAACCCGGGCCTGATGACGGCGGCGACCGGCCACCACTTCGCGCGCCCCGGCAACCGCTTCTGGCCGGTGCTCCACCTCTCCGGGTTCACGCCCCGGCAGCTGGCCCCCGCCGAGCAGGAGGAACTCCTGTCGTACGGGCTCGGGATCACGAACGTCGTCGCGCGGGCCACGGCGCGAGCGGACGAGCTGAGCGCGAAGGAGTACCGCGACGGCGGCCGTCTGCTCACCGCCAAGGTGGAGCGGCTGCGGCCGCGCTGGCTCGCCGTCGTGGGCGTGACGGCGTACCGGTCGGCCTTCGGGGAGCCGAAGGCGAGGATCGGCCCGCAGGAGCGGATGATCGGCGGGACCCGGGTGTGGGCGCTGCCCAACCCCAGTGGTCTGAACGCGCATTGGACGGCGGCGACGATGGCCGAGGAGTACGGGCGGCTGCGCGCCGCCGCCTCGGGGGACGACGGCGCGGGGCTGCCCGGCTGACGCGGCGTGTGACGGGTCGCGTGGTGGCGTGCGTCAGGGCTTGCGGGCCACGACGCCGAACTGGGCGACGATCGGCGCCTCGTCGGCGTCGTCCGTCCGCCAGCGCGCGCAGGAGACGAGGCCCGGCTCCAGGACGTCGAGCCCGTCGAGGAAGCCCTCGATCTCGGCCCGGCCGCGTGCCGTGATCGGCGGCGTCGCGTTCTCGTTCCAGAAGCGCATCGCCGCCTCGTTTCCCTCGCCGCCCAGTTCCAGTGTGGGGTGCGTGAGCACGAGGTAGCTGCCCGAGGGGACCGCGCCCAGGAGGTGGCGCACGATGGACGTGGCCTCGGCGGTGTCGAGGACGAAGTTCAGGATGCCGAGCATCATGACGGCGACCGGCCGGCCGAGGTCGAGGGTGCCGGACGCGGCGCGCAGGATGGCCGCGGGGTCGCGCGCGTCCGCGTCCACATAGCTGGTGGCGCCCTCGTCCGTGCTGGTGAGGAGCGCCCGGGCGTGCGTGAGCACGATCGGGTCGTTGTCGACGTAGACGACGCGGGATTCGGGGGCGATGCGCTGGGCGACCTCGTGGGTGTTCTCCGCGGTGGGCAGGCCGGTGCCGATGTCGAGGTACTGGCGGATGCCTGCCCGGCCGGCGAGGTGGGTGACGGCCTTGCCGAGGAAGACCCGGTCGGCGCGCGCCACTTCGCCGATGCTGGGGTACATGGACGTGACCCGGTCGCCGACCTGTTGGTCCACCTCGTAGTGGTCCTTGCCGCCGAGCCAGTAGTTCCACACGCGGGCGTTGTGCGCGATGTGGGTCGCGGTCTGCTCCCCCGGCTGCTGCCCGCTCTGCTCGCTCACGTGCTCTCCCTCGCCTCGGTCGTGCCCTGCTCCGGTGCCAAGATCCCATGGTGGCACGGGAGTTCCCGCCCGCACGGCCGAGGCGCGTCGTCAGGGCGGGTCCACGTCCGTGACGGCGGCGACGAGCCTGAACGGCAGGTCCTCCGCGCCGAGCGGGATGCCCAGCACGATCCACCGCCCGTCGGCCTGCCACACCTGGACGTCCGGCACATACGCGCTGAGCGCGGCCCAGGGCTCCGGTATGTCCTCGCCGCCCTCGACGGCGCGCAGGCTGACGCTCCACAGACTGAACCACTGCGGCTCTCCCCAACGCTCGGTGAGCAACGAGGAGAGCCCGTCCCGGTCGGCGACCCACTGCTCCTGAGCGGCGCCCTTGAGGGCGGCCTCCTGGGGCTCGTCGCACGTCGCCAACTCCGCGATGTGATAGCCCGGTCCGCCGGAGCCCGCGTCCGATCTGCCGTGCTCCGCGGGGAACTCACGGGAGCGCAGCAGGTCGATCGTCGCGAGATGCTGTGCGGTGCTCATGACGTCCAGTAAAGCGGCCACCACTGACATCTGGCGGGGCGTCCGGCGGTTACGAGCCTCTGTCGTCACGCGTCCCTGCGGCGCAGCGCCCACCAGCCGGCGAGCAGCGCGGCCGCCGCCCACCCGGCGGTGACGGCGAGCCCGGTCCACGGCCCGAGCGTGCCGGCCGGGTCCTGGCGCAGGACCTGTTGTCCGGCGTGGTCCGGCAGGAAGTCGGCGACGGAGGCGGCCATGTCGCCCACGACGAAGGACACGATCAGGATGAACGGGATCAGCAGGCTCAGGACGGCGACCGCGCTGCGCAGGACGACGGTGAGACCGGCCGCGAACAGGGACATCAGCGCGAGGTAGAGGCCGCCTCCGACGCAGGCGCGCAGCGCGCCCGGATCACCGAGCCCGAGGGCGTAGGACCCCATGAACATCTGCCCGGAGAGGAAGGTGACGAACGAGGTGACCTGGCCCGCGACGACGGCGAGGGCGCCGACGACCGTCATCTTCGCGGCGTAGAGCAGGTTCCTGTCGGGGACCGCGGCGAGGGAGACGCGCAGGGCGCCGTTGAGGTACTCCGACGACACGGCCGTCGTGCCGAAGGCGATGGCCGCGATCTGGCCGAAGTTGAGTGCGTAGAAGGCTCCGAAAAGGAGGTCGGCGTCTTCGTTGTCGGCCTCGGCCTGCCCGACCGCGGCGGAGGCCAGGATGTTGATGGCGACGGTCGTGACGAAGACCGCGACGAGTGAGCCGGCGCTCGCGCGCACCGACCTCACCTTGATCCATTCGGAACGCAGCACGGCGGTGGTCGACATCGTCAGGCCTCCTGGAGGGGGGTCGCGGCGGACGCGAACTCGGTGGAGCCCGCGGTGAGGGCGAGATAGGCATCCTCCAAGGAGGCCGATTCGTCGGCGAGTTCGAGGACGGGGATGCCGTCCGTGGCGGCGAGCGCGCCGATCTCCTCGGCGCGCGCGCCCGCGACGGTCCAGCGGCCGTCGCCGGTCGCCACGGCTTCGAGTCCCTTGCGGCGAAGTGCGGCGTGCAGGCTCGCGGGGTCGGTGGTGCGGACGCGGACGCGCCGCTCGCTGTGCGCGTCGATGAAGTCCCGCATCGGGGTGTCGGCGAGCAGCCTGCCCCTGCCCAGGACGACGAGATGGTCGGCGAAGGTGGCGGTCTCGTTCATGAGGTGGCTGGAGACGAGGACCGTGCGGCCCTCGCGGGCGAGGCTCCGCATCAGTTCGCGGATCCAGATGATGCCTTCGGGGTCGAGGCCGTTGGACGGCTCGTCGAGCATCACGACCTGCGGGTCGCCGAGGAGCGCGGCGGCGATGCCGAGGCGCTGGCGCATGCCCAGCGAGAACGTCTTGATCCGGCGTCCGGCGACGGCCGCGATGCCGGCGAGCTCCAGGACCTCGTCGACCCGGCGTACCGGAATGCGGTTCGAGGCGGCAAGAACGCGGAGGTGGTCGCGGGCGGTACGGGAGCCGTGTGCTGCCTGGGCGTCGAGCAGGGCGCCGACCTCGCGCAGGGGTTCGCCGAGCGTCGTGTAGGGGCGGCCGCCGAGTGTGGCGGTGCCCGACGTGGGCCGGTCGAGCCCGAGGACGAGGCGCATGGTGGTGGACTTCCCCGCGCCGTTGGGGCCGAGGAATCCGGTGACCCGGCCGGGCCCGACACGGAACGTCAGGCGGTCCACCGCGCGGGTCGTGCCGTACTCCTTGGTGAGCTCTTGGACGTCGATGCTGGTCATGGCTCCAGCCTTCCGGCCGCGCCCCCGCCGGAACCTCCCCCGGGCGTGGAGAGCGTCTCCCCCATGAGGGGGAGCCGTCCGCACCCGCATCGCTGGCACGATGGCGGCATGTCCCGCCTCCTCGCGCCGCTGACCCGCGCGGTCACGTACACCCGCTGGCTGCACCTCCTCGTCGGCGCGATCATCGCCCTCGTGTGCGGGGCGGTGTACCCGGGGCTCACCAGGCCGGGATACGGGGACTGGCTCCTCATGCTGGTGACACCGGTCCCGCTCCTCCTGGGGGCCGCCGTGTTCCCCGTCGTGCGCAGGGCCGAGGGGCTGCAGGCCCGGCTGATGCTGTTCCCCGGTGCCCACGCGCGCGTGGACGGCGACGCGCGGGACGCGGGCGTCTCCGTGGCACCCTCGGCGTCATGGCGCGACCGGGGCAGGACCGCGGTGTGGCTGACGCTGCGTCTGTGGGCAGGCTGCGCGGTCGCGTTCGTGACCGGCCAGCTCATGGCTCTCGCCCTGGAACTGGTGGACGCCACGTCGGGCGGCCCCGCCGAACCCGAGTCCCTCGTCCCCGTACCGGGGTACGGCTGGGCGTACGCGCTGCTCGTGCCGGTGCCGCCGCTGGTGCTTGTGGGAGCGGTCGCGCTCGCCGGGCGCCTGATGGCCTCGGCCGCCCTCGCTCTGCTCGGGCCGTCGGCGGCGGAGCGTCTGGCCGCCCTGGAGGAGCGCACCGAGCAGCTGCTCGAACGCAATCGCATCGCCCGGGAACTCCACGACTCCATCGGGCACGCACTGACCGTCGCCGTCGTGCAGGCGGGCGCGGCGCGGGCGGCCGCCGATCCGGCGTTCACCGACCGCGCCCTGGACGCCATCGAGGAGACGGGCAGGGCGGCGCTGGAGGACTTGGAGCGCGTCCTGTTGGTGCTGCGCGAGTCGGAGCAGCCCGCGAGCCGCCGGCCCACGCTGACGGAGGCGGACCGCCTGCTGGACTCGGCGCGTGCCTCGGGCGCCGAGGTCGACGCGGAGGTGCTCGGCGCGCTGGACACAGTGCCCGGTCCCGTCTCCCGAGAGGGCTATCGCATTCTCCAGGAGGCGCTGACGAACGTGCTGCGTCACTCGGGGACCGTCCCGATCCGGGTCGCCGTCACGGTCGACGCCGCCCGCCTGTGGCTCGACGTGCGCAATCCCCTTCCCGCGGGCGCGCCGGTGAGCGGCGGCGGCGGTGGCAGCGGCAGCGGTCTGCGGGGCATCCGGGAGAGGGCGGCGCTTCTCGGCGGCCGGGCGCGGACCGGTCCCGAAGCGGGGCAGTGGCGGGTGCACGTCGAGCTGCCGCTCGGGTGATCCCCGCCCTCAGGTACGCCCCGGCGGCTCCCCTAGGCTGTCCGGATGCCGCTCACCGTGCTCCTTGTCGACGACGAACCGCTGGTCCGCGCCGGGTTGCGTGCCGTGCTCTCGGCGCAGCCGGACATCGAGGTCGTGGGCGAGGCGGCCGACGGCGCCGCGGTGATCCCGCTCGTCAGGCAGCTGCGTCCGGACGTCGTCGCGATGGATGTGCGTATGCCTCTCCTGGACGGGATCGAGGCCACGCGAGCGGTGCTGCGCAGTGTGCCCGAACCGCCCAAGATTTTGGTCATCACGACGTTCGAGAACGACGAGTACGTGTACGGGGCGCTGCGGGCGGGCGCCGACGGGTTCCTGCTGAAGCGGTCGCGGCCCACCGAGATCGTGAACGCGGTCCGGCTCGTGGCCGAGGGCGATTCCCTGCTGTTCCCCGCGGCAGTACGGCGGCTCGCGGCCGAGTACGGCAACAGGTCGGCACGCGAGGCGATGGACCGCGCCGCGCTCACGGAGCGGGAGGCGGACGTGCTGCGCCTGATGACGGGCGGTCTGTCCAACGCGGAGATCGCCGAGCGGCTCGTCGTGGGAACGGAGACGGTCAAGTCGCATGTGAGCGCGGTTCTCGCCAAGCTCGGGGCGCGGGACCGGACGCAGGCCGTCATCGCCGCGTACGAATCCGGTTTCGTCTCGCCCGGCTGAGCGTCCCCGCGACCCGCCCGGCTGAGCGTCCCGCGACGCAGAAGTGCACCCGCGCTCGCCGGTGTCCGCGGCGGCGAGTACGATCCGCCCAACACGCGCGCGAGCTGGGAGGACGGACGTTGGGGCGGCTGACCGGCGGGGACCCTTCCCTGCTACGGCGGATCAACTCCGCGGTGGTGCTGCATGCCCTGCGCGCCACGGATCTCGCGACGCTCACGGAGATCACCCGGGTCACCGGGCTGTCCCGGCCCACGGTCGAGGGCGTCGTCGAAGGGCTCATCGCGGCGGGGCTCGTCGTCGAGACGGCCGTCGACGACAGCGGGGCGCGGCGTCAGGGGCGGCCCGCGCGGCGGTTCCGCTTCCGGGCCGAGGCGGGACACCTGCTGGGCCTGGAGATCGGCCCGCACCGCGTGGCCGCCGTCCTGTCGGACCTGGACGGCAAGGTGCTCGGCACGGCCGCGAAGGACGTCGACGAGACCGCTCCGGCCGACGAGCGCATCGAGCGGCTGCGGACCGCGGTCGCGGACCTGCTGCGCCGCGCGGGCGTCGCCCGGAACTCGCTGCGGGCGGTCGGCGTCGGCAGCCCCGGCATCGTGGAGGCCGACGGCACCGTGCGCCTCGGTACCGCCCTGCCGGAGTGGACGGGGCTGCAGCTGGGCGAGCGGCTACGGCGCTCCTTCAAGTGCCCGGTCCTGGTGGAGAACGACGCGAACGCGGCTGCGGTGGCCGAGCACTGGAAGGGCGCGGCGACCGAGTCCGACGACATCGTGTTCGTGCTGGCGGGCCTCAGCCCGGGCGCCGGCGCGCTGATCGGCGGTCGGCTGCACCGCGGGTACGGCGGCGCGGCCGGGGAGATCGGCGCGCTGCACCTCCTGGGGCGCGAGGTGCGCCCCGAGACGCTGCTGTCGACGACGGACGAGCCGCTGCACCCGCTCGACGAGCAGGCCGTCGCGCAGGTCTTCGCTCTCGCGCGCCAGGGCGACGAGCGGGCCGGCGCGGCTGTCGACCGGTTCCTCCAGCGCCTGGTGCACGACGTGGCGGCGCTGGTGCTCGCCCTCGACCCGGAGCTGGTCGTCGTGGGCGGCTGGGCGGCCGGCCTGGACGGCGTACTGGAGCCGCTGCGACGGGAGTTGGCCCGCTACTGCCTGCGGCCGCCGCGCGTGGCCCTGTCGGTGCTGGGCGAGGCGGCGGTGGCGACCGGGGCGCTGCGGCTCGCGCTGGATCATGTCGAGGAGCAGCTGTTCGCCGTCGAGGGCACGGTCACGGCGCGCCGCTAGCGGGAGACGTGCAGACGCCGAAGGCCCACCGTGGAACATCACGGTGGGCCTTTCACGGAACACGACGCGCGCGGGTCTCGCCGCGCGTGGGTCAGGAGGCGCGGCGGTCGGGGCCGTGGTGGATCTCGACGCCGCCCGAGTCGCCGAAGGTGAGGCGGCAGGTGTCGGCTCGGTAGGTGGCCACGGAGACCGCGGCCGTCCCGCCCTCGCAGAAGAACCGGGTCGTGACGACGAGGACGGGCGCGCCGGGCAGCCGGTCGAGCTCCTTCGCGTCGTCGGCACGGGCCGAGCCCAGCTCGACGGCGCGGTCCTGGCCCTCGAGCCCGAGCCGCCCCAGTTCGCGGAGCACGACCCGCGCGCGCGAGGGCCCGGACGGGGCGTCTATGGCGGAGAGTTCGGGCACGGACGACGCCGGTACGTAGAGCAGTTCGGCGGCGACGGGCTGGCCGTGCGACACGCGCGTACGGCGCACCCGGTGGACGCGCTCGTCGGGCGCGGTGCCGAGGATGCGGGCCACGGCCGCCGGCGGTACCGCGGGCTCGCTGTCGACGGCCTGCCAGGCTTCACCGTCGGCGGCGCCGGGCCACTCCTGGTCGTCGGACGAGTCGACCGCCACGCCCACGCGCGGCGGGGCGACGGTGGTGCCGACGCCACGGCGGCGCTGGAGCCTGCCTTCGAGTTCGAGCTGTTCGAGCGCCTGGCGGAGCGTGGCACGGGCGACTCCGAAGCGGGCCGCGAGGTCCCGCTCGTTCGGCAGGATCTCTCCCACCGCGAACTCGGAGTCGAGTGCCTCGGTCAGCACGGTCTTGAGGTGCCAGTACTTCGGCTCCGGCGCCGTCTCCAACTGCGTGGTCCCCACCCTGTCCTCCGCAATCGCCGTGTCCCGGCGGCGTTTAGCGCCCTTGTTTATTAAAGGTTCCTGCACTATCTCTGCGAGGGTAGGCCCGCCCTACGACTTGGTCAAGACCAATCCTCGGTCCGCTCGGGGGCTCGCGGGGGCTTTGCCGCAGAGCGTTCACGGCGGTCGGCACAGCGTTCACGCCGCGTTCGCGAAACGACGAAAGCCCCCGCCCGGTCGGGGCGGGGGCTTCGGCACGGCCGGCGCCGTGGCGAGGACGTCAGGCGAGCGACATGAGCTTGTCCGGGTTGCGCACGATGTATACGCACTGCACGTGGCCGTCGGCGACATCGACCTGGAAGACGCTGTCCGGCTTGCCGTCGACCAGGGCCAGCACCGCAGGCCGCGCGTTGAGCTCCACGATCCGGAAGGTGAATCCGGCGCCGCCGCCCTTGGCGGCCCCGGCCAGGAAGCGGCCGACCTTGTCGGCGGACTCGATGACGCGCAGCGGCGCCTTGGACTTGCCGCCGCTGTCGCCGACGAGACGCGCGTCGGGCGCGAGGAGCGCCATCAGACCCTCCAGGTCCCCGCGCGTCGCTGCCGCGAGGAAGCGCTCGGTGAGGTCGCGCTGCTCGACGGGGTCGACGTCGAAGCGCGGCCGGCGCTCGTCCACGTGCTTGCGGGCACGTCCCGCGAGCTGGCGCACGGCGGACTCGCTGCGTTCGAGCGTGGTGGCGATCTCGGCGAACGGGAACCCGAACGCCTCACGCAGGACGAACACGGCGCGCTCCAGCGGCGAGAGCGACTCCAGGACGACGAGGACGGCGAGCGACACCGACTCGGCGAGCACGGCCGCCTCCGCGGTGTCGGGCGCGGTCGGCCCGAAGTCGGTGACCAGCGGCTCCGGCAGCCAGGGACCCACGTACGCCTCGCGCCGGACCTGTGCCTGCCGCAGCCGGTCGATGGCCAGGCGGGTGGCGACGCGGACGAGATAGGCGCGTGGTTCGCGCACCTCGTCGCGGTCGGCCTGCGCCCAGCGCAGCCAGGCGTCCTGGACGACGTCCTCGGCGTCGGCCACACGGCCCAGCATGCGGTAGGCGACCCCCATCAGGACCGGCCGGTGCTCTTCGAAGACCTCAATCACGGTGTCGGTTGCCACTCCTCCATCCCAACGGACGCGACGGCGCGTGTCCAGGCGGAATCGATGCGGCGGTGACCACAAACGGCTCGACGCGGGCCTCTCTCGCCCCCTCCCCCTTGAACTGGGGGCTACTGAGCGGTAATTGTTGCTGACAAGCCGTCTAAGGAACCGTCGCTCGGGCGTCGGGGACAGGGAGCGACATGGCCGCAGAGGTGTCCTTCAGCATCGAAACCCCCGGTGGCCCCCGTGAGGTGACCGTCGCGTACGAACGCGTGGGCACCGGGGAGCCCCTGCTTCTGCTGCACGGGATCGGCCACCACTGGCAGGCCTGGGCTCCCGTGATCCCGGTCCTGGCCGCCGAACGCGACGTGATCGCGATCGATCTGCCGGGCTTCGGCTCCTCTCCCGCGCTGCCCGACGGCGTGGCCTACGACCTTCCGACGGTGACGGCCACGCTCGGCTCGCTCTGCGCGGCTCTCGGCATCGAGCGGCCGCATGTGGCCGGCAACTCCCTGGGCGGTCTGCTCGCGCTGGAGCTCGGCCGTGAGAAGCTCGTACGGTCGGTCACCGCGCTGTCGCCCGGCGGGTTCTGGTCGCAGGCCGAGCGCCTTTACGCGTTCGGCACGCTGCGCGCGATGCGGCAGGGCGCGCGGGCGCTGCCGGTTCCCGCGATCGAGCGGCTCGCGCGGTCGGCCGCGGGCCGGGCGGCCCTGACGAGCACCATCTACGCCCGTCCCGGCCGCCGTTCACCCGATGCGGTCGTCGCGGAGACGCTGGCCCTGCGCCACGCTCCCGGGTTCGCGCAGACCCTCGCCGCGGGTCTGGAGGTGCAGTTCACGGACGACGTGCCCGACATCCCCGTGACCGTCGCCTGGGGCACCCGCGACCGGCTGCTGCTGCGCCGCCAGGGCATCAGGGCCAAGCACGCCGTCCCCGGGGCCCGCCTTGTGCGGCTGCCCGGCTGCGGTCACGTCCCCATGAGCGACGACCCGGCGCTCGTCTCCCGCGTCATCCTGGACACCAGCCGCTGACCGCACCCCGAACACCCCCGAGCCGAGCGCCACTCCGGCGCCGACGAGCGCGCTGCCGACGGCCTGCGCGGCGCCGTACGTCCCGGTGCCGACGAGCGGCGCGGTGCACGCCGCCGCCACGGGGATGAGTCCGGAGAACAGGGTGGCGCGCTCGGCTCCGACGCGCTGCATGCCGACGTACCAGCACACGAAGCCGATCACCGTGACGACGGCGGCCTGCCACAGCAGAGCCGTCGCCTCGGTGGCGTCGGGTACGCGGAGCATGTCCGTGCCGTCGAGCACCACGCCGACGAGGGCCGACTCCAGGGCGGCGATCCCGCAGACCGCCCAGGACAGCAGCTTCGGGCCGAGGAGGCGCAGCACCGGCACCGCGAGGACGGCGAAACCGACCTCTCCGATGAGGGCCCCCAGGGAGAACAGCAGACCGGCCACGTCCGTACGCCCCCAGCCCTGGACGGTGAACGCGCCGAAGGCGACCAGCAACGCCCCGTGGAGAACGACCCGTTGGGGCCGGCGGCCCGCGAGGAGGGGCACGAGCACCGCCACGACGACCGGGGCGCATCCGACGAAGACGCCCGGGACGGCCGGTTCGGCGCTGCGCTCCGCGGCGAGCACCGCGAGGTTGAAGCCGACCATCCCGACGGCCGCCAGCAGGGCGAGCCGCCCCCATCGGCGCCCCGCGAGGTGGCGCAGCGGCGCCGCGCCGCCCCTGCCCAGCAGCGGCAGCAGAAGCAGGCAGGCGAGGGCGTACCGAAGGAACTGGCCGCCCGCGTAGGGGTAGTTCCCGAGGACGCTGTTGGCGGTGAAGGAGGCGCCGACGAGGACGCAGGCGAGGGCGGCCGGCAGGGCCCCTCGGATCGAGTGCGCGTTCATGGCCCTGACGCTAGGAGGGGTGGCGGCCCGGATTAAGGTCCACGTCCATGACGTCATCGGGGACCAATCCGCGTGCGGCCGGTCCGGGCACGGCGGACGAGGGGAGCCAACCGCCCTCCGCCGCGTGGGAGTTACTCCTGCCCGCCGCGTCGGCGCCCGCACGCGCGCGTGGCCGCAGTCTCCAGGCGGCGCTGCGGGACGCCGTCAGGTCGGGGCGGCTCGCGCCCGGGACACGCCTGCCGTCGAGCCGTGATCTCGCCGCGGATCTCGGCGTCTCGCGCGGGCTGATCACCGAGGCGTACGAGCAGTTGACCGCCGAGGGGTATCTGCGCAGCGGGCGAGGTGCGGGGACGTGGGTGGGCGGGGCGGTGCGCGCCGCGGCGGCCGCCGGTGTGCGGGACCTGGCGCCCCGCCCGCCGGGTACCCGGGCCGACTTCGTGGCGGGCAGCCCCGACCTGTCGCTGTTCCCGCGCGCCGCGTGGGCGGCGGCGCAGCGCGGCGTGCTGGCCGAACTGCCGCACCACATGATGGGCTACCCCGACCCGCGGGGCATCCCCCGGCTGCGGACCGCGCTGGCCGAACTCCTCACGCGGCGGCGGGGCGTGGTCGCCGATCCGGAGCGGATCATCGTCTGTTCCGGGGTGGCACAGGCGGTGACCCTGCTCGGATTCGTGCTGCACGCGCGCGGGGAGCGGTCCGTGGGCGTCGAGGACCCGGGGAGTCCCGATCTCGGTGCGCTGTTCGCCTCGGCCGGGGTCGGCACGACCGCCCTCCCGCTGGACGGCGACGGGCTGGCCATCGGGCCGCTGCGGGACTCGGGCGTGCGCTCCGCGGTGACGACGCCGTCCCACCAGTTCCCCTCGGGTATCGCCTACTCACCGGCGCGCCGCACTCAACTCCTCGACTGGGCACGGTCGGTGGACGGCCTCGTCGTCGAGGACGACTACGACGGGGACTTCCGCTACGACCGCGCGCCGGTGGGCGCGCTTCAGGGCCTCGATCCGGAGCATGTCGCGTACACGGGATCGGTGAGCAAGTCGCTCGCTCCCGGGCTGAGGCTCGGCTGGATGATCGTGCCCGCGGGGCTGACCGACGAGGTCGTCGAGCGCAAGCGCTACATGGATCTCGGCAATCCGGCCCTCGACCAGGCTCTTCTGGCCCGCTTCGTCGAGCGGGGCGACTACGACCGTCAGCTGCGGCGCTGCCAGCGCGCCTACCGCGAGCGCCGCGACACCCTCGTGGCCGCGCTCCACGCCCATCTGCCGGGCGCTCAGGTGACGGGGATCGCCGCCGGACTGCACGTCATCGTCCGGCTCCCCGAGCACTGCGGGCCGCAGTCCGAGCTCCTCGAACGGGCCTCGGCGGCCGGGGTCACCGTCCGCCCGCTGACCCACTACGGCACCTCGGACGGCGGAGACGGCGCGGTGCGCCTCGTCCTCGGCTACGCGCATCTGCCGCCGGCCCGGATCGTGGAAGGCGTACGTCTCCTGGCGCGCGCCGCGGCCCGCGAGGGGGCCACGCGCGCGTGAACGGCGGCGTGGTCGCGTGAGGCGATGCAGCGCGCCGGGTTCCCCGATCCCCAGGGGCAGTTGTTCACTTGGGGTTCGCGTGTGCGCCGTGGTGAGCCCGTAGGTGTGGCTTCGCCGCGGCGCCCCGCAGTGGTGGCACCGCACTGTCGTCGGAACCCGTTTCTGGAGGCGTATTCATGTCACACCGTCCGCCGAGTTCTCTGCCCGGCCGCCGCGGAGTGCTGCGCGGTTCGCTCGCCGCCTCGGCCGCGCTGGCCCTGCCCGCCGTGGGGGCGGCCGCCGCGCCGGCCTTCGCCCGGTCGGGTCGCCCCGAGGCGGCATGGGGTGTCCAGGCAGGCGACGTCGGCGCGAACTCGGGGCTGATCTGGACGCGCTCCGACCGCCCCGCCCGCATGATCGTGGAGACCTCCGCGACGGAGTCGTTCCGCCGGGCCACCACGTGGCGCGGGCCGCTGATCGGCGCGGGCACGGACTTCACGGGCACCACCCGCCTGCGCGGGCTGCCGCCGGGCGAGCAGATCCACTACCGCGTGGTGCTCGCCGACCCCGACGACCCCCGCCGCACGGGCGAACCCGTCACCGGCACGTTCCGCACCACCCCCGTGGGCCGCCGTGACGGGGTGCGCTTCCTGTGGTCGGGCGACATCGCGGGCCAGGGCTGGGGCATCAATCCGGACCTCGGCGGCTATCGCGTGTACGAGGACATGCGCGCCCTGGACCCCGACTTCTTCCTGTGCAGCGGCGACAACATCTACGCCGACGGCCCGATCCTGCCCAGCGTCACCCTGCCGGACGGCCGCGTGTGGCGGAACGTCACGACCCAGGAGAAGTCCAAGGTCGCCGAGACGCTGGCCGAGTTCCGCGGCGCGTTCCGCTACAACCTCCTCGACGAGAACCTGCGCCGGTTCAACGCGCAGGTGCCGTCGATCGTCCAGTGGGACGACCACGAGGTGCACAACAACTGGTACCCGGGCCAGATCCTGGACGACGCCCGCTACACGGAGAAGGACACGAACGTCCTCGCCGCGCGCTCGCTGCGGGCGTTCAGCGAGTACTTCCCCGTGTCCACGCTGCCGCCGGGCGACGACGAGGGGCGCGTGTACCGGGTCCTGCGGCACGGCCCTCTGCTCGATGTGTTCGTGCTCGACATGCGCTCGTACCGCAACGCCAACTCCCCGGGCCGGCAGCCCGACGACGCGACGGGGATCCTCGGCGCGCGGCAGCTGGCCTGGCTCAAGCGCGAGCTGTCGCGGTCGCGGGCCGTCTGGAAGGTGATCGCCTCCGACATGCCGCTCGGCCTGGTCGTGGCCGACGGCAAGGTGAACTTCGAGGCCGTCGCCCAGGGCGATCCGGGAGCGCCGCTCGGCCGCGAGCTGCAGATCGCGGAGCTGCTGCGCCACATCAAGCACGACCGGATCACGGGCACGCTGTGGCTCACGGCGGACGTGCACTACACGTCGGCGCAGCACTACGACCCGTCGCGCGCCGCGTTCCAGGACTTCGAGCCCTTCTGGGAGTTCGTCTCCGGCCCGCTGGCGGCGGGCGGATTCCAGGCGGTGAAGCTGGACGCCACCTTCGGCCCCGAGCAGAGCTTCATCAAGGCCCCGGACCGGGCCAACACCTCCCCGATGGAGACCCCGCAGTATTTCGGCGAGGTCGACATCGACGGCGGCAGCGGCGAACTGACGGTACGGCTGCGGCAGCAGGGCGGCGACGTGCTGTTCTCCCAGGTGCTCCAGCCGGGACGAGTGGGGCAGTAGCCGCCAAACGGGACGTAAGCAGTCTTTACTCATCGGTCACAATGCGTTCGCGATCACGCAACACCGTTCCTTCACAGTGGCTGCATGAGTCCAGACATGTCTGATGTGAGGCGGACCAGGAACGGCCGCCCCGTCCACCACTGGCGGCGCGACGTCGTCGAGCTCGCCGCCCTGTTCACGGCCGTGGCCGTCGCGGACGCCGTGGCGAACCTCGTCGGCCACGGCCCCGACGGCCCCGTGCTGCTCGCCGTCTCGGCCGTGGCACTGCTCGCCACGGCCGGATTCCACACCTGGTGGGCACGACGCCACAACCACGCACCCCCGACAGGCGATACCGAGGCCCGGCGGCTCCCCACGGAGCGCGCCGGGCAGTCGGAACGGTCCGACACAGAGATCCCCGCGGGCGACGGCCCGCAGGCGACGCACCCGGCCACGGCCACCGCGCTGTGGCGCATGCGGACGACGGTCCGTGACGAGCCGGGGTCGCTCGCGTCGCTGTGCACGGCGCTCGCCCCGCTGCGGGTCGACATCCTGAGCCTGCAGACGCACCCTCTGGGTGAGGGCACCGTGGACGAGTTCCTGCTGCGCGCGCCGCAGGAGCTGCCCGCCGCCGAACTCACCCGAGTCGTGTCCCGGGCCGGTGGCTCCGGCACCTGGATCGAGCGCGCCGACGCCCACGACCTCGTGGACGCGCCCACCCGCATCCTCGGTCTCGCCACGCGCACGGCCCTGGACGCCGCCGAACTCCCGCTGGCGCTGCGTCAGTTGCTCGGCCGATGCACCATCAGGTCACTGCCGGCCACGCAGACGAGCGGCCGAAGGACGCAGAGCGCGCCGGTGGAGGGGGCGCTCGAAGGGACCGTGATGCGGCTCCGGGCCCCCGAGGGCGGCGTGATCACCGTGGAGCGGCCGTATCTGCCGTTCACGCCGACCGAGTTCGCGCGGGCCCGCGCCCTGGTCGAGCTCGACGCGCGGCTCGGCCCGCGCATCCCGCGCAGCCAGGACGTCCTGACGCTCCCCGAGGGCAACGCGATCACCGTGCGCCGGGCCGACTCGAACGACGTGGACGAGGCCAAGGCGATGCAGGAGCGCTGCTCACGCGCGACGCTGAGCAAGCGCTACCACGGGCCCGTCGGCGACGCGGACCGCTACCTCAACCACCTGCTCAGCCCCCGCTTCGGCCGCACGCTCGCCGCGCAGACCGCGTCGGGCCGCATCGTCGCCCTCGGTCATCTGCTGTGGGACGGAGACGAGACGGAGATCGCGCTGCTCGTCGAGGACGACTGGCAGCGCCGCGGCATCGGCTCCGAGCTGCTCGGCCGCCTCGTGGCGATGGCGGTCGAGGCGGGCTGCGAGAGCGTGTACGCGGTCACGCAGGCGTCCAACACCGGGATGGTCGCGGCGATGCGCGGTCTCGGGCTGCCCCTCGACTACCAGATCGAGGAGGGCACGCTGGTGATCACGGCTCGTCTGGAGGCGACCGAGGTCAGGTCGCTGCTGCCGCACGACGGTCCCCGCACGGCGTACGAGCAGGCCGAACAGCACTGAGGGCCGGGCCGGCCGGGACCGACTCCACGTGAGCCGGCCCGGACCGGTCCCCTCCTCTTTCGGCCGGTCCGGGCCGGCGGCGCCCCTCTTCCCGGCCCCGTCCGGGCAGGCGCCGCTCCTCCATACGGCCGGTCCGGGCCGGCGGCTCTACGTCACTCCGGCACCCGCAGGCGCGCCGTGGTCGCACGCCCCGTACCTCCGCCCGGCTCCCCCAGCGCCTGGTCCAGGTCCGCCCACAGGTCCTCGACGTCCTCCAGACCCACCGACAGCCGCAGCAGCTTGTCGCTCACTCCGGCCGACCTGCGGTCGGAGGCGTCCACGATGCGGTGGCTGATGGACGCCGGGTGCTGGATGAGCGAGTCGACGCTGCCGAGGCTGACCGCCGGTGTCACCAACCGGACCGTCCGGATCACCTCGTGCGGGTCGCCCACGGTCTCGAAGGCGACCATCGCGCCGCCGATCCGCGGATAGTGCACGCGCGCGACCCGCGGATCCCGGGACAGCCGCGCCGCCAGTTCGGCCGCCGCCGCCGACGCGGCCCGCACGCGCACCGGCAGCGTCGCGAGGCCGCGCAGCAGCAGATAGCCGGCGAGCGGATGCAGCACGCCGCCCGTCGCGAACCGCACCTGACGCAGTTGCCGGGCGAACGCCTCGTCGCACGCCACGACCCCGCCCATGACGTCCCCGTGTCCGCCGAGGAACTTGGTCGCACTGTGCAGCACCAGCCGCGCGCCGTGCTCGACGGGCCGCTGGAGCACCGGCGTGGCGAAGGTGTTGTCCGCGAGGAGCGGGACCGTTCCGCAGGAGTGGGCCACGGCCCGCAGATCGAGTTCGGCGAGCGTCGGATTGGCGGGTGACTCCACCATCACGAGCCCGGTGTCGGGCCGGATCGCGTCCGCGATGCCCGCCGGATCGACCCAGGTCACCTCGGTGCCGAGCGCCCCGGCGGTGAGCAGGTGGTCGCTGCATCCGTACAGCGGCCGGACGGCGACGACATGACGCAGCCCGCCGCCGCCCCGTACGAGCAGCACCGCGGTCAGCGCGGCCATGCCGCTCGCGAAGGCGACCGCGCTCTCGGTCCCTTCGAGCCGGGCGAGCGCGGTCTCGAACCGGCCGACGGTCGGGTTGCCGAGCCGGGCGTACACCGGCGGGCCCTCGTCGACGACGCCGTCCGCCGCGAACGCGTCGATGCGGGCGGCCTCGCCGCGGCTGTCGTACGACGGGTAGGTGGTGGACAGGTCGATGGGCGGGGCGTGCAGCCCGAGTCCGGCGAGGTCGTCGCGGCCGGCGTGCACGGCTTCGGTCGCCAGGGCCCGCCGGTGGGCGGGGCCCGGGCGCGTGCCTGCGTACAGGTCGTTGTCCATGGACGACAGCCTGAACAACGACCGGAGAGGGCGGAACGAACCCCGTGCTACGTTCGGCCGATGGCCGATTCTGTCGTACTCGATCCGGTTGACCTGCACATACTGCGCCTCCTTCAGAACGATGCCCGCATCACCTACCGGGACCTCGCCGCGCAGGTCGGCGTCGCGCCGTCCACCTGCCTCGACCGCGTGACCCGGCTGCGCCGGTCCGGCGTGATCCTCGGGCATCAGCTGCGCCTCGACCCGGCGAAGCTGGGCCGCGGGCTCCAGGCGCTGCTCTCGGTGCAGGTGCGGCCGCACCGGCGCGAGCTGGTCGGTCCGTTCGTGGAGCGGATCCGGGCACTGCCTGAGGCGCGGTCCGTCTTCCATCTGACGGGCCCCGACGACTACTTGGTGCATGTCGCCGTCCGCGACACCGCCGATCTCCAGCGGCTCGTGCTCGACGAGTTCACCGCGCGCCGCGAGGTGGCGCGCGTCGAGACCCGGCTGATCTTCCAGCAGTGGGAGTGCGGCCCGCTCCTGCCCCCGTCGGCCGACGCCGTGGGTGAATCCTGATGACGCGGCCCCCCACCCCGTACGACCATGGCGTCATGTCAGATTCGCCAGCCACAGCAGCAGCCGTCACCGGACCGCTCCCGCGCGAGGTCGCCGACGCCTACGTCGACGAGCTCGTCGCCCTCGACCCCGTCACCGGCACCTACCTCGGCGTGCCCGAGAGCCACAGCAAGCTGCCCGATCTCTCACCCGCAGGTGTGGAGGCCCTCGCCGGTCTCGCCCGGGCGACCCTGGCCCGGCTCGACGAGGCCGAGCGCAGGCCCGGCGCCGACAGCGCGATCGAGCGCCGCTGCGGGCGGCTCCTGCGGGAGCGGCTCACGGCCGAACTCGCCGTGCACGACGCGGAGGAGCACCTTCGCGCCGTCACCAACCTCGGCGGGCCCGTGCACAACGTGCGGGAGGTCTTCACCCTCACGCCGACCACGACGGACGCCGACTGGGCGGCCGTCGCCGAGCGGCTGCGCGCCGTTCCGGCGGCGCTGGCCGGATACCGCGAGACGCTGTCGCTGGGCCTGGCGAAGAAGCTCCACGCGGGACCGCGTCCCACCGCCACGTTCATCGAGCAGCTCACCGAGTGGGCGGGCGGAGGGCGCGGCTGGTTCGAGGACTTCACCTCGGACGGGCCCGACGCGCTGCGCGCCGAGCTGGACGCGGCGGGCGCCGCCGCGACGGCCGCGGTGGTCGAGCTGCGCGACTGGATGCGCGACGTGTACGCCTCCGCGATCGAGGGCGCGCCCGACACGGTGGGCCGTGAGCGGTACGCCCGCTGGTCGCGCTACTACAACGGCACGGACCTCGACCTGGACGAGGCGTACGCGTACGGCTGGGCGGAGTACCACCGGCTGCTCGGCGAGATGAGGACCGAGGCGGAGAAGATCCTTCCCGGGGCGGCGACACCGTGGGTGGTGCTCGCGCACCTCGACGAGCACGGCACGCACATCGAGGGTGTGGAGGAGGTGCAGCGCTGGCTCCAGAACCTGATGGACGAGGCGATCGAGGCCCTCGACGGCACCCACTTCGAACTCGCCGAGCGGGTGCGGAAGGTGGAGTCCCGGATCGCCCCGGCCGGCAGCGCCGCGGCGCCCTACTACACGGCGCCGTCCGAGGACTTCACGCGGCCGGGGCGCACCTGGCTGCCGACGATGGGCCAGACCCGGTTCCCCGTGTACGACCTGGTGTCCACCTGGTATCACGAGGGCGTGCCCGGACACCATCTCCAGCTCGCCCAGTGGACACACGTCGCGGACAGCCTCTCCCGCTACCAGGCCGGTATCGGGATGGTGAGCGCCAACGCCGAGGGGTGGGCGCTGTACGCGGAGCGCCTGATGGACGAACTGGGCTTCCTCAAGGACGCCGAGCAACGGCTCGGGTATCTGGACGCGCAGATGATGCGCGCGGCCCGCGTCATCGTCGACATCGGTATGCATCTGGAGCTGGAGATCCCGGCGGACTCGCCGTTCCACCCGGGCGAGCGGTGGACGCCCGATCTCGCGCAGGAGTTCTTCGGGGCGCACAGCAGCCGGCCCGCGGACTTCGTGGAGAGCGAGCTGACCCGCTATCTGTCCATCCCCGGGCAGGCGATCGGCTACAAGCTGGGCGAGCGCGCGTGGCTGCTCGGCCGGGCCAACGCGCAGGCCAGGCACGGGGACGCGTTCGACGCGAAGGCCTGGCACATGGCGGCTCTCTCACAGGGGTCGCTCGGCCTCGACGACCTGGTGGACGAGCTGTCCCGGCTGTGACTCCGCCGCGGGCGGCGGCCGGTGGGGCCGCCGCCCGTACGGCGGTCCCTCTCGCGGTGTCAGCAGCCGCAGTCGTCCGAGTCGACCGGCGCCGTCAGCGGGTCGGCGTCGCGCCGCGCGGGCCCCTCCCACGTCTCGTACGCGAAGCCCTCCCGCGCCCAGTACTCGAAGCCGCCGAGCATCTCCTTGACCTGGAAGCCGAGTTCGGCGAGGGCGAGGGCCGCGCGCGTGGCGCCGTTGCAGCCCGGGCCCCAGCAGTACGTGACGACGGGCACCGCCTTGTCGAGGAGCTGCCCGGCCTGCTCGGCGATGAGCGCGGTGGGCAGGTGGACGGCGCCGGGTACGTGTCCCTGGTCCCACGAGGCGGTGGAGCGGGTGTCGATGACGACGAAGCCCGGGTCCCCGCCGGCGGCGAGCGCGGAGGCGACGTCGGACACGTCGGCGTGGAAGGCGAGGCTCGCGCGGAAGTGGGCGGCGGCCGCGGCGGGGGACGCCGGGGGCACACGGAGCACGGCGTTGGGGGTGGCGGTGGTGGTCGCGGTCATGATGTCGGCCTCCCTGGCGGATCGCTGCGGGCCGCACGACCGTGCCGCCCTCGACCAGAAATCTACGATCCGTGGCGATCTTCCTGAAGTGACGATCCCCGGCATCCCTCTTGATCGGCCGGGGATGTCCCTGCTATTCCTGCCACATGACCGGCGAATCCCCGTACACCCCCGATGCCACCGACTGGCGCATCCTCGACGTCCTCCAGCGCGAGGGCCGCGCGAGCTACGCCGAGCTCGCGAGGGCCGTCTCCATGTCCGCGAGCGCCGTCACCGAGCGGGTGAAGCGCCTCGAGGAGGCCGGGGTGATCGCGGGATACGCGGCGGTGGTCGTCCCCGAGCGGATCGGCCTGCCCATCCTCGCGTTCGTCCGGCTGCGCTATCCGAACGGGCACTACAAGCCGTTCCACGACCTCGTCGAGGTGACGCCGGAGATCCTTGAGGCGCACCACGTCACCGGTGACGACTGCTTCGTCATCAAGGTCGCGGCCCGCTCGATGAAGCACCTGGAGGAGGTCTCGGGCAGGATCGGCGCGCTCGGCTCGGTGACGACCAGCGTGGTCTACTCGTCCCCGCTCCCCCGGCGGCCGCTCGGCCACTGACCCGCCGCCGGGCGGCCACGGCCGGGCTCAGGTCCGCTGCCGTACGACCGAGCCCGACCGCCCCTTCACGATCTCCAGTTGCGCGTGCACCCGGCGGCGCAGGTCGGCGACGTGGCTGACGATGCCGACGCTGCGGTCCCGCTCGCGCAGGGAGTCCAGGACGTCGAGCACCTCGTCCAGGGTCTGGTCGTCGAGACTGCCGAAGCCCTCGTCGATGAAGAGGGTGTCGAGGCGGACACCGCCCGCCTCGTCCGTGACGACGTCCGCGAGACCGAGGGCGAGGGCCAGCGACGCGAAGAACGTCTCCCCGCCGGAGAGTGTCGCGGTGTCCCGCTCGCGCCCCGTCCACGCGTCCACGACGTGCAGGCCGAGGCCCGAACGGCCGCGCCCCGTACGGTCGTCGGAGTGCACCAGCGTGTACCGGCCGGACGACATGCGGGACAGTCGCGCGGTCGCCGCGGCGGCGACCTGTTCGAGCCGGGCCGCGAGCACGTAGGACTCCAGACGCATCTTGCGTTCGTTGTCCGCGGACGTGCCGGCGGCGAGGCCCGCCATGCGCGCCACCCGGTCGTACGCGGCGCGCAGCGGCGCGAGTCGTCGCACGGCCGTGGCGCAGCGAGCCGAGAGCCGGTCGATCTCGGTACAGCGGCGGTCCGCCTCGTCACGCGCGGAAGCCGCGTCGCGCACCCGCCGGTCGGCCGCCTCGGCCGTGTGCTGCGCGGCGGGCACATCGGCGGGCGCCTGACGGGCCGCCGCCGCGGTGTCGTCCTCGGCAAGGACGGCACGCACCGCGGCCTCCTCGGACTGGCGGGCGTCGAGCCGGTGCTGAAGGTCCCTGTGCTGGGCGTCGTCCAGAAGGGCGGCGTCCGCGGCTTCCGGCGTGTCGAACCCGGCGCGGAACGCCGCGTCGGCGAGTCGCGCGTCGGCGTCCTTGAGCCGCGTGGCGGACTCGTCGGCGCCCCGGGCGGCGTCGGCGGCCGCCGTGAGCTGCGCGGCGAGGCGCTCCAGCTGCGCGGCGCGCGCGCCCACACTGGCCTCCGCCCCGCGCGCCTGCACCAACTCGCGCTCCAGAACGCCCTGTTCGCGGTCGACGCTCTCACGCAGCGTGGCTCGGGCGGCGGCGCGACGTGCGGCTTCCTGCTGTACGGCGAGTCTGCGGTCGTGCTCGCCCTCGGCCTGTCCGAGGGCCTCACGCGCGGCGTGCAGCCCGGAGGCGAGGCCGCGCGCCTCGGCGTGTCGGGCGCCCAACTCCTCGGCCGCATCGGCGAGTTCCCGGGCGGATGTCTCGCCGGCGGCGGCCGTCGCGGCGGCGAGGGACTCACGCACCGCGGCGAGCCGGCTCTCCTGCTCGGTGCGCGCTTCGTCCGCGCGGCGGTATGCGGCGAGGGCGGACTCCTCGGCGTCGCGGCCGACATGCTCCGCGGTCTTGCGCATGGGGGCGGGGTGTTCGGTGGACCCGCACACCGCACAGCTCTCGCCGGGGACCAGCTGCGCGGCCAGTTCGGCCGCGATCCCGTTCAGCCGCTGTTCCTTGAGGCCGAGCCAGTACTCATGGGCGGCCGCGGCCTCCTCGCGGGCCCGCAGGGTGCGCGTCCGGGCGTCGGCGGCCTCGCCGGAAAGCAGGTCGCGACGCCGGGCGGCCTCCAACTTCTGTCGCGCGGGCTCCAGTTGCCCCGCCAGGTGCTCGGCGCGCGTCGCGGCCTCCTGCGCGGACTCGACGGCTTCCTGGAGCGCGGCCCGGGCGCTGTCCCAGCCGGCGAGCCAGCTCGCCGCGTCCTGGAGCAGCTCGTCGTCGGCGCGCTCCTCGCGGTCGAGTCCTCGGCGCTGCCCGGCGAGTTCCGTCAGGCGCAGTTCGGCGCGCCGGGCGGACTCCAGGCCGCCCAGCTCCTCGGCCGCCTTCCGCGCGGCGGCGGCGAGACCCGCCGCGCCGGCGCCGTCGAACGACTCGGGCAGCGCGGCACGCGCGCGTGCGTCCTCGCCCGTGGCCCTGCGGTGTTCGGCCTCCGCGGCCTCGCGCAGCGCGAGGGCGGGCGCCACGGCCTCGGCCTTGCGGCCCCGCGCCATGCGCTCCTGGACCCGCCGGTGCTCGTCCGCGCGCTCGTCGAGCCGCGCGGCCCGCTCCCGCGCCTCCTCGAACCGCCGCTGGAGCCGGCGCACTTCCTGTACGTCGTCCAACTCGCGCTGCGCCTGCGTGCGGGCCGCGTCGGCGGCGGTCAGCGCGAGGTGTGCCGCGGTGAGCCGCTCGCGGGCGGCGGAGCGGGCGACGGCGGCCCACGTGAGGACGGAGTCGGCGAGCCCCGGGTCGCCGGGCGCGGCGTCGGTGGCGGGCAGTTCGACGATGTTCCCGGCGGCCTGCTGCATACGGTGCGCGTCGGCGAGCAACTCGGCGTCCGCCGCGCGGACTTCGCTCTCGGCGGCGCGACGCTGCTCGGCGAGTCTCTGCTCGGCCGCGGCGAAGCGCCGCGTGTCGAAGAGCCGTCCGAGGAGCTTGCCGCGGGCCTCGGCGTCGGCCCGCAGGAACCGCGCGAAGTCCCCCTGCGGCAGCAGGACGACCTGGCAGAACTGCTCCTTGCTCATCCCGAGGAGCTGGCTGATCTCCTCGCCGATCTCCTGATGGGAGCGACTGAGGTCCTTCCAGGTGCCCGCCGCGGCGTCGTACTCGCGCAGCCGGCTCTGGGCCTTGTCCATGGTGGTGCCCGTGCCACGCTTCTTGGGGCGCTCCCACGGGGGCTGCCGGGTCAGCTCCAGGCGGCGCCCCGCGACGGTGAGGTCGAGGGTGACCTCGGTGCGGGTGCCGGGCGCGGCGTGGTCGCTGCGCAGGGAGGTGCCCTGGCCGCTGCCCTGCCGGGCGCCGGGGACCGAGCCGTACAGGGCGTAGCAGACGGCGTCGAGGACGGAGGTCTTGCCGGCGCCCGTCGGGCCGTGGAGCAGGAAGAGGCCCGCCGAGGACAGGCTGTCGAAGTCGACCTCCTGACCGGCCCCGAAAGGTCCGAAGGCGGTGATCCGCAGCCGGTGGAGCCTCATCGGGCGACCTCGCGCCGGGTGTCGTCGATGCGCACCGCGTCGAGGGCCTCACGCAGGACGGCGCGCTCGCGCTCGTCGGGTCCGGCGCCGCGCACGTGGGTCACGAAGTCCTCCGCGATCTGCTGGTCGTCGCGCCCCTTGAGGCGCTGCGCGTACGAGACGTCGGGGTCCTCGGGGGCGCGCTGCGGGTCGAAGGCGAGGCTGAGGGTGTGCGGGAACCGCTCGGCGAGGCGGGCCATGGGGTCGTCGGGCCTGACCGGGTCGGTGAGCGTGGCCTCGACCCAGGACTCCTCGTGGGCGCTCAGGTCCGGGCGCGCGAGCAGGTCCGCGAGGTCCCCGCGGATCCGGGCGAGGGGCCTGGGCACCGGGCAGTCGACGCGCTCGGCGGCGGCGAAGCCGTCCGCGTCCAGGTCGACGAGCCACATGCTCTTGTGGTGGTCGGCCTCGGAGAAGGAGTACGGGAGCGGCGAGCCGGAGTAGCGCACGCGCTCGGAGATGATCTGGCTGCCGTGCAGATGCCCGAGCGCCACGTAGTCGACGCCGTCGAACACGCCGGAGGGGACGGCGGCGACTCCGCCGACGGTGATGTCGCGCTCGCTGTCGCTGGCCTCGCCGCCGGTGACGAAGGCATGGGCGAGGACGACGGACCGGGTCCCCGCAGGGCGCTCGGCGAGATCGGCCCGCACCCGGTCCATGGCGGCGGCCAGGACGGCCTCGTGGCCCGGCTTCGACACCCCGAACTCGTCCTTCACCAGCGCCGGTTCGAGATAGGGCAGCCCGTAGAACGCCACGTCACCGGTGGCGTCCGGGATCAGCACCGGGGTCGCGCACGCGCCGGGGTCGGTGCGCAGGTGGATGCCGGCGCGGCCGATGAGCCCGGCGCCCACCCCGAGGCGGCGCGCCGAGTCGTGGTTCCCGGAGATCATCACCGTGGGGATGCCCTGGTCGGCGAGGCGGTGCAGGGCGTCGTCGAACAGCTCGACCGCGGCGAGGGGCGGCACCGCGCGGTCGTACACGTCGCCCGACACGACCACCGCGTCGACGCCCCGCTCACGGACGGTCGCGACGAGGTGACCGATGAACTCGGCCTGGGCGCCGAGCATGTTCACCCGGTGGAACGCCCGGCCGAGATGCCAGTCGGAAGTGTGCAGCAGCCTCATAATGCCCGAGACTAACGGGCGGGTCGGACATCACGGGCGGCCACCGGCGTATCGGTACCTGCTCCGCCGCACACGCGCCCCGGCCGCCGAAGCCGGTCACGCGTCCCCGTACGCCTCTCCCCCGAGCTCGAACTTGGCGGTGCCGGCGGTGACATCGGCCAGCCACGCGCGGAACGCGTCCACGTCGGCGTCCGGCAGACCGATCTCGATCGTGACCGCCTCCCCGTAATGGACGTCACGCACCTCACGTCCCGTGGACCGCAGATCGTTCTGGACCTTGCCGGCCCGCTGGTGGTCGACGGTGACGGTGGCGAGCCGGAAGCGGCGCCGGGTGAGGGTGCCCAGCGCGTCGAGCGCCTCGCCGACGGCTCCTCCGTAGGCGCGGATGAGGCCGCCCGCACCGAGCTTCACGCCTCCGTAGTAGCGGGTCACGACGGCGACGACGTACCGCATCTCGCGGCGCGTGAGCATCTGGAGCATGGGGACGCCGGCCGTGCCGCCCGGTTCACCGTCGTCGCTCGCCTTCTGCACGGCGGCGTCGGCGCCGATGACGTACGCGTAGCAGTTGTGGGACGCGGTGGGGTGCTCCCTGCGGATGCGCGCCACGAAGTCCTGGGCCTCGCGCTCGGTGGCCGCGGGCGCGAGCGCGCACAGGAACCGGGAGCGGTTGATCTCGGTCTCGTGCACGCCCTCACGGGCCACGGTGCGGTACTCGTCCTGCATCCGGCCAGCGTATGCCGCGTGCCGGGGTTCGCTCGCCCCGCCCGTCGCCCCGGTCACGCGGTGGTGGATACTCGCTCGTCGTCGCAGCGCTCGCGGGACGTCCCTTCCCGTGGCTTCCTGCGCGGATGCACTCCCCGGGTCCGTACCGGCACGACAGAAAGCAGTTCCCCCATGACCGGCACGCAGGCCGAACCCGTCGAAGGCACGGCCGTCCGGCCGCCGTCCCCCCGATGGCGGTCCTGGCTCCTCGAAGGTCTGAGCGAGACGACGGCCCGGCACCCCGGACCGCACGGCACGCCGCCGGACGAGCACAAGGGTCACACGTGGTGGCGGGTGATGTGTCTGACGGGCGTGGACTACTTCTCGACCCTCGGCTACCAGCCGGGCATCGCCGCACTCGCCGCGGGACTCCTGTCCCCGCTGGCCACGCTCGTCCTGATCGCGCTCACCCTCGGCGGCGCGCTGCCGGTCTACCGGCGCGTCGCCAAGGAGTCCCCGCACGGCGAGGGTTCCATCGCGATGCTGGAGCGGCTCCTGCCGTGGTGGGCGGGGAAGCTGTTCGTCCTCGTTCTGCTCGGGTTCGCCGCCACCGACTTCATGATCACGATCACGCTGTCGGCGGCCGACGCCGCGGCGCACGTCGTCGAGAACCCCTTCGCGCCCGCGTCGCTCGACGGTGCGAACATCTGGATCACGTTGTTCCTGGTGGCGGGCCTCGGCGCGGTGTTCCTCAAGGGGTTCCGTGAGGCGATACGGGTGGCGGTCGTGCTCGTCGCCCTCTACCTCATGCTGAACGTGGTCGTCCTCATGACCGCCGCCTGGCACGTCCTGACCGAGCCGGTGAAGATCGGCAACTGGTGGGACGCCATGACCGCCGCGCACTCCTCGCCCGTCGCGATGATCGGCGTGGCGCTCCTCGTCTTCCCGAAGTTGGCGCTCGGCATGTCCGGCTTCGAGACGGGCGTCGCCGTGATGCCCCAGGTGCGCGGCGACGCCACGGACACGTACGCGCGTCCCGAGGGACGGGTGCGGGACACCCGCAAGCTGCTCACCACGGCCGCGCTGATCATGAGCGGTTTCCTGCTGCTCTCGAGTCTCGCGACGACGATCCTCATCCCCCAGTCCGCGTTCGAGAGCGGTGGTCCGGCCAACGGCCGCGCCCTCGCGTTCCTCGCGCACCAGTACCTGGGCGAGGGTTTCGGCACCGTGTACGACGTCTCGACCATCGCCATCCTGTGGTTCGCCGGAGCCTCGGCGCTCGCGGGGCTCCTCAACCTGGTGCCGCGCTACCTGCCGCGTTACGGCATGGCCCCGGAGTGGACGCGCGCCGTCCGTCCGCTGGTGCTCCTGTTCATGGCGATCGCCGTCTTCATCACGCTCTGGTTCAACGCGAACGTCGATGACCAGAGCGGCGCGTACGCGACCGGTGTCCTGGTCCTGATGCTGTCGGCGTCGTTCGCCTCGACGGTCGCCGTGCGCTCGCGCGGGCACAAGGCCGCGACCGTCGGCTTCGGGGCGATCACCGCCGTGTTCGGGTACACGCTCGTCACGAACGTCATCGAGCGGCCCGACGGCATCAAGATCGCCCTCCTCTTCATCGTCGGGATCCTCCTCACCTCGTTCGCGTCGCGCGTGCACCGCGCCTTCGAACTGCGGGCGGGCGAGGTGACGTTCGACGAGACGGCGGCGCGGATCGTCGACGAGGCCGCGGGCCACGGCCCGTTGCGGATCATCGCGAACGAGCCCGACGAGCACTCCAAGGCCGAGTACCGCGCCAAGGAGTACAGCCAGCGCGAGCAGACCCACATCCCGGACGGGCGGCCCGTCCTGTTCCTGGAGGTCTTCGTCCACGACTCGTCGGACTTCACCGCGCCGGTCGCGGTCCACGGCGACGAGAAGCACGGCGTACGACGGCTGCGTGTCCAGGGCGCGGGCGTGCCGAACACCATCGCGGCCGTCCTGATGAGCCTGCGGGCCCGCACGGGCGAGGTGCCGCACGCGTACTTCAACTGGACCGAGGGCCATCCCGTCAGCCATCTGCTGCGCTTCCTGGTGTTCGGCGACGGCGAGGTCGCGCCGGTCACCCGCGAGGTGCTGCGCCGCGCCGAGCCCGACCCCGCCCGGCGGCCCCGCGTCCACGTGGGCTGACCCGCGCCCGCATCTGCGGAATAGGATGTGGCGCCCACGTGTGGGTGACGGCCGGGGCGGAGGGCGACGGGACATGACGCGGGACGGACACGACGGCCGGCGGCCGCGGCGCCGGGGGCAGGGCGAGCTGGAGGCCCAGGTCCTCTCGGCGCTGTGCGAGGCGCCGGGCCCGGTGACGGCGGCCTGGGTCCAGGAGCGGGTCGGCGGCGACCTCGCCTACACGACCGTGGTGACGATCCTGACGCGGCTCCTCGCGAAGAGCGCGGTGACCCGCGCCCGCGAGGGCCGCTCCTTCCTGTGGACGCCGGCTGCCGACGGGGCGGGGCTCGCGGCGCTGCGGATGCGCAAGGTGCTCGACGGCGAGTCGAACCGCGAGGCGGTCCTCGCACGCTTCGTCACCGCGCTCCCCCCGGGCGACGAACAACTGCTGCGGGACCTCCTCGAACAGGCGGAACGGCCGGACGAAGCCCCCGGCCCCGGCGAGGGCTGAGCCGGGCGATGGGGGTCTTCGTCTTCCTGCCGCTGGTGCTTCCGCTGACGGCCTGGCCCGTGGCGCGCCTCGCCCAGCAGCATCTGCACCCGCGCACCGCGACCCGTCTCCTGACGGCCGTCGCGTCAGTGATGGCCATGTGCAGCACGCTGTGCCTGGCGCTGCTCATGGTCGTCGGCACGGCCCAATTGCCCGGCAATCCCCTCCCCGACGGCTGGTCGGACCCCGAGGTGCGGGCGGCCGTGCCGTTCGACGGGGTGGCGGGCAGGGCCGCGATCCCCGCCCTCGCCGTCGTGCTCGTGGTCTGTACCCGGGTCGTCGTCCGCCACCACTTGGTGCGGCGGCGGGCCCGGCGCGCGCTCACCGGGCCCCGCGACCGGAGCGTCGCGGTCGTGCCGGACACGGTGCCGTACGCGTACGCCCTGCCCGGTGGCGACCGCGACCGGGTGGTGGTGACGACCGGGCTCCTGGCCGTGCTCACCGGGCCGGAGCGCAGGGCGCTGTTCGCGCACGAGCGGGCCCATCTGGCGGCCCGGCACCATCGTCATCTGCTGGTGGCGCAGTTGGCGGCGCGGGCCAATCCGTTCCTGCTGCCGCTGCGCACGGCGGTGGCGTACTCGACGGAGCGGTGGGCCGACGAGGACGCGGCGCGCTCCGTGCACGACCGCCGCGTCGTGGCCCGTGCGATCGGCAAGGCCGCCCTCGTCTCGCGCGCAGCGCCGGCCCCCACGCTGGCGGGCCTCGCGGCGCCGGGCCCGGTCCCGCGGCGGGTCGCGGCCCTCCTGCGCCCGGCCCCCACGGCGCACAGCTGGCCACCGGTGGGCACGGGGATCGGCCTGGCGGCGTGGGCGGCGGCCGTGGGCACGGCGGCGTCGGCGATGTCGTCGGCGAACTCGGCGGTGACCATGATCCGCATCCTGCACGCGGCCACGTTCCTGTGACCTCGTCCGGCGGGAATCCCGCACGACACCGCCCTGTTGACCACGGTGAACACCCGTAGACCCCCAGGAGGCAGCGCATGTACGGCGATCAGGAGACGGTCCGCAGGATCCTCACGGAGCTCGGCGACACCTGGGCGGTCGTGGGCCTCTCCTCGAACAGGGCGCGCGCCGCGTACGGCGTCGCCGAGGTCCTCCAGCGCTTCGGCAAGCGCGTCGTCCCGGTCCACCCGAAGGCCGAGTCGGTCCACGGCGAGCAGGGCTACGCGTCCCTGGAAGAGATCCCGTTCAAGGTCGACGTGGTCGACACCTTCGTCAACTCCCACCTCGCGGGCCAGGTCGCCGACGAGGCCCGGTCGATCGGGGCGGAGGCCGTCTGGTTCCAGCTCGGCGTGATCGACGAGGCGGCCTACGACCGCACGCGTGACGCGGGGCTCGCGATGGTCATGGACAAGTGCCCGGCGATCGAGATCCCGCGCCTGGGCTGAGTCGCCCCACCCGGGTGACCGCCGTGCGCGAGGCGGCAGTTGCTCCTCGCGCCGCGGCAGCGTCACCCCGGACCGCGACACGGCGGGGGGCGACACGGCGGGGAGAGTGCTTGCCCCGAGAGGGAGCCCGAGCACCCCCGTCCTCACTTGCACGCGATCGGCTCGATCGCCCCCGGCCACCGCTCCACGCCGCCCCCGGTCCGCACATAGGCCACGGACCTGTCGGCGGAGAGCCACAGTCGGCGCCGCCCGTCGCGGTACCCGGTGTCCGTCGCCCCGTCCGGCAGCCGTGTCCTCGGCGCGTACGAGGAATGCAGGAGTTCGCGGGGCAGCGCGTGTTCGGGGTCCCGGAGGTACTGACGGTCACCGAGGTGGAGGAACTCCGCCGACTGCCAGTCGCAGTGCTCGGGCCCGGCCGCGCTGAAGATCTCGGACGCGGGCACCGGGTGCCCCTTGCGGTCCGCCCACACCCGGATGTCGAGGTGGGCACGGTCCCGGCGGGCGAACTCGGACGGATCGCACTGGGCGTACGTCTCCAGACCCCAACCCGGCCTGTGCGGGAGGTCCTTGGCGACGATCACGGCCACGCGGGTGCGGCCGGCGACGTCGTACGAGTACAGGACGCGGCGGCCCGCCTCGCGCTCGACGCGATAGCCGCGCCGCGGCAGGGACCGGGAGAACTCGTCGGCCACGAGCCCGTTCAGGGCCTCGTCGGGCGAGTCCGCGCCGTCCGCCGCGCCCCAGCCGTCGTCCCCGGCGCCGCCCTGGTACGGCTCTCCCGCGCATTCGAGGGCGAGCACGGAGGCACCCCCGCCCTGGACGTCGTCCTCGTCGCCGTCGATGTCGGGCGCGGTCGCCCGGAGAGGGCCGCGGTAGGGGGCGGCCGGCGCCGAGCCGGCCACCACCAGGCCCTCGGGGACTTCCGCGCCGCAGGCCGCCACGGACACCAGCGACGCCGTCGCCGCCGCCAGCGCGGCCGCCGTCCGGATTCTCATGCCTCGCCCCACCCGATCCCTCCGCCCCGCACCGCCCCGCGCCAGTGCGCGGAGCCGCTCCTCAGACGCGGCGGGCCCCGGGTTCGTTCGGCCCCGGGCGGGGTCAGTTCACGCCGAGCCCTTCGAGGACCACCGCGCCGGGCAGGTCGAGGAAGGCCTTGCCGGGCACGATGAGCTTGCCGCGGCGCGTTCCGCTGCCGATCAGGACGTGCGGCCGGTCGACGACGGCCGCGTCCACGAGGAGCGGCCAGTCGGCGGGCAGCCCGATCGGGGTGATGCCGCCGTACTCCATGCCGGTGGCGCCGGTGGCCGTCTCCATCGGGGCGAACGACGCCTTGCGGGAACCCAGTTGACGGCGTACGACTCCGTTGACGTCGACCCGGGTGCCGGAGAGGACCAGGCAGGCGGCGAGGGTCGTCTCGCCGCCGCGCTTGCCCGCGACGACGACACAGTTCGCGGAGTCCGCGAGCAGTTCGGGGCCGTAGTGCTCGACGAACGTGGCCGTGTCCGCCCACTCGGGCTCGGTGTCGACATGGATCAGCTGCTCCGCCGGGACCGTGCCGTGCCAGTTGCGTACGGCGTCGGCCACCGGTTCCGTCAGCAGGTCGAGCGCCTCGGGAGCGGGGCGGACGTGGTCGAAGTTTCCGATGGGTGCGCGCATGTCGGCACGCTAACAGCCGTCCGCGGCGGCCGAGTCGGGCGTCTCAGCGTACGGGCGGCACCGACACGGCCATGGTCATCTCCATCGCCTCGGTGCCGTCGTTGCGGTAGGTGTGCAAGGCGTCGGCCTCGAACGAGACACTGGATCCGGCGGGCACGCGGTACTCGGCGCCGTCCACGACGAGAGTCAGCTCGCCGGCCGTCACATGGAGCAGCTCCACCGTGCCCGCGGGGTGCGGGTCGGAGCCAGTGCCGTCGCCGGGTTCCAGGTGCCAGTCCCACATCTCCAGGGGGCCGGGGGCCTCGGTCCCGGCGAGCAGCCGGTTGTAGCTGCCGGTGTCCGTGCTCCACAGACGCACGGCCTGCTCGGGCGGGACGATGCGGACCTTCGGGCCCTGTTCGTAGTCGAGCAGGGTGGTGATGCTGATGCCGAGCGCGTCACCGATCTTGACCACGGTGCCGATGCTGGGGTTGGTGCGGGCCTGCTCGATCTGGATGAGCATGCCGCGGCTGACCCCGGCGCGCGTCGCGAGACCGTCGAGGGTGAAGCCGCGCTCGGTGCGCCAGCGCTTGACGTTGCGGCCGAGGGACTGGGTCAGCAGGTCGAGGTCCGACACATTCCGTCCAATATTCTGGATGACAGCGTTCAATTCATTGAACTAACGTGGGGTGCAACAAAGCATTCACCGCCGTTCACCACACTGTACTGCGAGGCAGACCATGACAGCACTCTTCGCCCTGGCCACCAGCCTCATGTGGGGCCTGGCCGACTTCGGCGGAGGGCTCCTCACGCGACGAACTCCCGCGCTCACGGTCGTGGTGGTCTCGCAGAGCATCGCCGTCGCGGTGCTCGGCGCGATCGTGGCCGCGACCGGGGCCTGGAGCGAGGCGGGGCCACAGCTGTGGTTCGCGGTCGCGGCCGGCCTAGTCGGCCCGGTCGCCATGCTCGCCTTCTACAAGGCGCTCGCCCTGGGCCCGATGGGCGTCGTCTCGCCCCTCGGCTCGCTCGGCGTCACCGTGCCCGTCGCCGTGGGCCTGGTGCTCGGGGAGCGTCCCGGGCTGCTCCAGTTCGCGGGCATCGGCGTGGCCGTCGCCGGGGTGATCCTGGCCGGCGGCCCGCAGTTCAGGGGCGCGCCCGTGCAGCGTCAGGCCGTCCTGCTCACGCTGCTCGCCGCGTTCGGCTTCGGCGCGGTGATGGCCCTGATCGCGGAGGCCTCGACCACCGTGACCGGGCTCTTCCTGGCGCTCTTCGTGCAGCGGGTGACCAATGTGGCGGCGGGCGGCACGGCCCTGTACGTGTCCGTGCGGCGCGGCGGCCGGGCGCTTCCCGAGGACGGTGGGATGCAGGCCGTGCGGTCCGCGCTCCCCGCGCTCGCGTTCGTGGGCCTCGCCGACGTGGCGGCCAACGGCACATACGCGATGGCGGCGCAGCAGGGCCCGGTCACCGTGGCCGCCGTGCTCGCCTCGCTCTACCCCGTCGTGACAGCGCTCGCCGCGCGCGGCCTCCTCGGCGAGCGCCTGCGCGGGGTGCAGGCCGCGGGGGCGGGCCTCGCACTGGTGGGCACGGTGCTGCTGGCCACGGGTTAGGACCGGTCCGGACAGACCTTGGGGACTCCGGCTCGGATCATGCCGGACCGGCCCCGTGAGCCCGGCACGATCCGGACCGGACGAAAGCCCCTAGGCGCTCGCGCCCGGCTGGACGCCCTCGTCGAGCTCTTCCAGGTCGGCGAGCGCGAGGAGCTGCTCGGGGGTGACACCTTCGGGGATCGGGGCGGGCGCGGGTGTGCGCAGCGGCGGCTGCCAGCCGTTCTCCTCGTCCCAGCTCCGTACGACCCGGGCGGGCGCGCCGGCCACCACCGCGTGGTCCGGCACCTCACCGCGCACGACGGCGCCGGCGGCCACCACGACGTTCCGTCCGATCCGCGCGCCCGGCAGGATCACCGCGCCGGTCCCGATCCAGCAGCCGGGCCCGATCTCCACCGGCTCCATCCGCGGCCACTGCCTGCCGATGGGCTGGTGCGGGTCGTCGTACGAGTGGTTGGTCGAGGTCACGTAGACGTACGGCCCCAAGTAGCAGTCGCTGCCGATCGTCACCGTCGTGTCGGCGATGACATGGCTGCCGCGGCCGAGGACGACGCCGTCGCCGATGCGCAGGATCGGTTCCGTGCCGAGGTCGAGGTCGGGCATCAGGCCCGCGGTCAGAGTGACCTGTTCCGCGACGATGCAGTGCGCGCCGAGGTGGATCCAGGGCTCGCCGAAGACCGTGCCCTGCGGGAAGGCCAGCTTGGTGCCATGACCGAGGGACCCGAAGCGGTAGCGGCCGGGATGCTCGGCGGTGACCGCGCCCGCGCGCTGCGCCAGGCGCCAGCCCGCCTGCACCGCGCGATGGGCCAGACGTCCGGCGAAGGCGCGGGATGAGAACGCGTTCCAGTTCTTCGGCACAGCCACACGTTACTCAGCCGTACGCCGCCGCGCAGAGCCTTGGCCTGTGATCTTCGCCCCACGCGGCACGAGCCCGAAGCGGTCCCGTACGGTTCGCTCTGGCGCGACACCGCTGTGCGAAGACCGAAGAGGAGACGAAGCGATGGGCCAGCAGGCACTCATCACCGGGATCGGCGGCAAGGACCCGGAGCTCGACCAGGAGGCGTTCGCCGCGCCGACCTCGGTCGTGATCGGCGAGGTCACCCTGCACGCCGGGGCGAGTGTCTGGTACGGCGCGGTGCTGCGCGCGGACTGTGGCCCGATCGTGCTCGGCGCCGACAGCAACATCCAGGACAACTGCACCGTCCACGTCGACCCCGGCTTCCCGGTGACGGTCGGCGAGCGGGTCTCCGTGGGACACAACGCGGTCCTGCACGGCTGCACCGTCGAGGACGACTGCCTCGTGGGCATGGGCGCCACGGTGCTCAACGGCGCGGTGATCGGCGCCGGCTCCCTGGTCGCCGCCCAGGCGCTCGTCCCGCAGGGGATGCAGGTCCCGCCGGGCTCACTCGTCGCCGGGGTGCCCGCCAAGGTGAAGCGCCCGCTGACCGACGAGGAGCGTGCGGGCATCACCCTGAACGGCACGCTCTACGTGGAACTGGCGAAGGCACACCGCGCGGCGCACGCGGACGGCTGACGGCCGCCGTCAGGCGTCGCGTGTCACTCGGCGGCCGGGACCGACTGCGCCTCGGCCGCCGCCTTCTTCGCCTTGCGCTTGACGATCAGCATGGACGCCAGGCCGATCAGCACGGCCGCGGCGAGCCCGTAGTACGAGAACCGCTTGAGCCAGTCCTCGGCGACCACGCCGATGTAGTAGATGACGGCGGTCGTGCCGCCGGCCCAGATGACCCCGCCCAGGAAGTTCGCGATGAGGAACTTCCAGTACGGCATGTGCAGCACGCCCGCGAGCGGGCCCGCGAAGATGCGCAGCAGGGCGACGAAGCGGCCGAAGAAGACCGCCCACATGCCCCACTTCTCGAAGGAGCGCTCGGCGGTCGCGACATGGGCCTCGCCGAAGTGGCGTGGGAACTTGTCGCCGAGCCACGCCAGCAGGGGGCGTCCGCCCTTGCGGCCGATGGCGTATCCGATGGAGTCGCCGACGACGGCTCCCGCGCTGGCGCAGGCGCCGAGGACGATCGGGTTGACGTCACCCTGCTGGGACGACAGCAGCGCCGCCGAGACCAGGACGATCTCCCCCGGCAGCGGGATGCCCAGGCTTTCGAGCCCGATGACCCCGGCCACCAGGGCATAGATGGCGACCGCCGGTACCGTGTCGAGCCATTCCTGGACGTGCAACGCCGATTCCTCCCGTGTCGGTGGGCGTGTGCCCGGCGCACGCTCCCCCGGGTGCGCATGCCGGGCAGCCTACCTGCTCGAGGAAAACCAGGACGCGGCTCAGCTGTTGGGGCGCAGCGTCCAGACGACGCTCATTTCCCCGGTCACAGCACCGTCGGCGCGCTGGATCGCGACCGTCACCGGGAACTCGGGGCGCTCCCCCGCGTCCAGCTCGGCGACCACGTCGACGGCCGGGCGGCCGAGCGTGGCCGTCGCCGTGACGGGGCCCATGGCGAGCTTCTTGTACGCGATGTCCGCGCGCACGGCGAGCGGCACCGCCCGCGACAGCTGGTCCCCGAACGCCGCGAGGACGATCGCGCCGCTCGCGGACTCGCCGAGCGTGAACATCGCTCCGGCGTGCGGTCCGCCGACGTGGTTGTGGTACTCGCTCTGGTCCGGCAGGGCCACGACGGCCTTCTCCGGAGTGGTCTCGAGGAATTCGATGTTCAGGGTCCGGGCCATCGGCACGGTGGCGGCGAGCATCTCGCCGATCGACATCTGTTCTGCGCTCATGGTGCGTGATGTTACCCACGAGTAGCGACCTTGGCCATCCTCGGTCCGGCGGTGGCTCTATCGTTGCTCGCCATGTGGCCAGGAGAGCAGGGTCCCGGGGGCGAGCAGAACCCGCAGGGCCGCCGACCGAATCCGTACCAGCAGCCGAACCCGTACCAGCAGCCGTCCGGACAGCAGGTCTGGAACGCGCCCACGATGCCCGCCGGATCACCCCAGCCGTCGCCGGAACCCCCGAAGCGCGGACGGACGGCTCTCATCGCCGTGGTGGCCGCCGCCGTGGTCGTCGTCGCGTCCGTGGTCACCGGAGTCCTCGTCCTCGGCGGCGACAAGGACAAGAAGGACGACAACGCCGGGCCCGGCCCCACGAAGTCCTCGGCGGCCGCGCCGAGCGCGACCGGCAACCCGCGTGCGGGCGGCGCTGTCGAGCCGACCGTGCACGGCTGGAAGACGGTCGTGAACACCGACCACGGCATGGCGTTCGACGTTCCCGCCACCTGGCTGGTGAAGTCGAACGGCTGGGTCAACTGGGTCTCCAAGGACGGCGACCCGCGCGAGAAGCCGCTCATCGCCATGAGCAACCCGGCGTTCCTCGAAGAGAAGTGGTGCGTCTCCGACGACGACAAGGACGGCAACGAGGAGGAGTCCTCGCTCGGCGCGACCGGGTCGCGGGGCAACAACGGCGCCAGGAGCACCGAGGAAGCCGCCACCAAGGACGCCACGATGTGGGTCTACGGCGCGTACTCACAGCCCGACAAGAAGAGCATCACCACGAAGCCGGCCCAGTCGTACACCACCGCGTCCGGCCTCAACGGCAGCCTGGTGACCGCCTCTTCGGCGGGCGTCGAGCAGAAGAAGCACGGCAAGTGCTCCTCCGACGGCAAGGCCGCCGTGTTCGCCTTCAAGGACGCCGACGGCGACTTCGCGTCCTGGTCGTTCTTCGGGCCCACGGGCGTCAAGGGCGAGGTACCCGACTCCACGGTCCGGAAGATCCTCAGCACCGTGCGGCTCGTGGACGTCAGCGACTCCTGAGCCACGACGCGGCGACGAGGCCGCCGGCGAACCGTTGCACGTCCGGTACAGGGCGACGGTGCCGGCGGCGGCCCGGACCTCTATTGTTGGGCGCCATGTGGCCAGGACAGCAGCCGCCCGGGGGCGAGCAGAACCCGCAGGACCAGAATCCGTACCAGCAGCCGGGGTACCAGCAGCAGCCCAACCCCTATCAGCAGCCGGGCTACCAGCAGCAGCCCAATCCGTACCAGCAGCAGCCCGGGCAGCAGCCTCCGGGGCAGTGGGGCGCTCCCACCGTCCCGCTCGGCGCTCCCCAGCCGCCGAGCGGCAACGACGGCGGCAACAAGACGAAGATCACCGCGATCGTCGCGGCCGCGGCCGTCGTGGTCGCCGCCGGCGTGACCGGTTTCCTTGTCCTCGGGGGTGACAAGGAGGACAAGGCGGACCCCAAGCCGTCCACGTCCCCCACGAAGTCCGCCTCCAAGGACCCGAGTCCCGACGCGAGCGACGACGTCAACCCGCGCGACCCGGCGAACGCGCCGAAGGCCACCATCGCGGGCTGGCAGGTCGTCGTGAACCCCAAGTACGGGACCGCGTTCGACGTACCGGCCGACTGGGCCGTCAAGTCGGACGGCCTGATCACCGGCTTCGAGGACGCGAAGGACGACAACGGCAAGCCCCTCATCACGATGTCCGCACCCGCGTTCCTCAAGGAGAAGTGGTGCACGTCCGACGACGACAAGGACGGCAACGAGGACGACAGCGCCCTCGCCGCGGCGGGCACCAAGGGGCAGAACGGCGCCAAGAACACCCAGGACGTCGCGCGCAACGACTCGGCGTGGTGGGTGTTCGGCGGCTACACGGACCAGAAGAAAGCGTCGAAGAAGCTCCTGACGATCGGTAAGCCGAAGGACTTCACGACCGCTTCCGGCGTCAAGGGCAGCGTGGCGACCACCTTCTCGTCCGGTGTGCCGAAGACCGGCAAGTGCGACACCGACGGCAAGGCCACCGTGTTCGCCTTCAAGAACTCCCAGGGCGACTTCGTCTCCTGGACGTTCTACGGCGCCAAGGGCGTGAAGGACGAGGTCCCCGACGCCACGGTGCAGAAGATCCTCAGCACCGTACGGCTCCAGGGTGACCCCAGCGTGGAGTGAGCCGCACGGGCCGGCGTCCGGTCCGCCCGATGGAGGGCAGGCCGGACGTTGTCAGCGGCGTGATGCGATCGGCTCGGGTGGTCCCGGCAGACCCACCTGCCAAGATCGCGTCCTCGGTCGCCGGTAACTGCCGGTACGCACCAGTGGGTTGCCGGAGCTGTCGGTGCAGGTCCAGTAGGCGTGCGCCGAGTTGTTCTTGTGGATGTGGTCGATCACGGCCGTGATCGCCGGCGGCCGGGGCCACGCTCGCCGGCGCCGCCGCCGCACGAAGAGACGAGAATTGCTTCCGCATCTCGTCCCTTTTCCTCGAGGATCAGCCGGCGCCCACGAGGCTCCGATGCGGCGTGACCATGACACGAAGATTCATGATCGATCCATCCGCGTGACGCGCCGGGACCGCTCGCGTTCGGCCGGGTGGAAAGAATCTCGTTTGGCAAGTCGGACCCACTGCGGCGATAGTCCCTCAGTGAACTCTGCCGCCGTTTCCCCGCTCAGACCCCGCCGACCCGCGTGGGCGGGCCGCAATTACAGCCTGCTGGCGCTCGCGGCGTTCGTGACGACCCTCGGCAGCAACGGCGCGCTGATCGCGTCCGCGTTCGCGGTGCTCGAGACGGGGGGCGACGGCGGGGACGTCGGCCTCGTCGCCGCGTCACGCACCCTGACGCTCGTCCTGTTCCTGCTCGTCGGCGGAGCCGTCGCCGACCGGCTGCCCCGCCACCACGTGATGGTCGCGGCCAACGCGCTCAACTTCCTCTCCCAGGGCGCCTTCGCGCTGCTCGTCCTGACCGGCAGGCCCGAGCTGTGGCAGATGATGCTGCTCAGCGCGCTCGGCGGCACCGGGCAGGCCTTCTTCAACCCCGCCGCCGAAGGCATGCTGATGTCGTCGGTCGACCGGGAGCAGGCGAGCCGCGCCTTCGCCCTCTTCCGGATGGCGATGTCGGGCGCGGCCGTGGGCGGCGCGGCGCTCGGCGGTGCGATGGTCGCGGCCGTCGGGCCCGGCTGGGTGCTCGCCGTGGACGCGGTCGCGTTCGCCGTCGCGGGCACCCTGCGCTCCTTCCTCGACGTCAGCCACATCGCGCCGCGCGAGCCCGGCGGAGGCCTCCTCGCCGATATGCGGGACGGCTGGCACGAGTTCATCGGCCGGCCGTGGCTGTGGGGCATCGTCGCGCAGTTCTCCGTCGTGGTCGCGGTGGTCGGCGCCGCCGACGCGGTCTTCGGCCCGCTGGTCGCGCGCGACTCGCTCGGCGGCCCCGGGCCCTGGGGACTCGCGCTCGGCGCTTTCGGCATCGGGACCGTCGCCGGGGCGTTCCTGATGATGCGGTGGAAGCCGCGCCGGCTGCTGCTCGCCGGGACACTGTGCGTGTTCCCGCTGGCGCTGCCCTCGGCGGCGCTCGCGGTACCGGTGCCTCTTGCCGTGCTGGTCTGCGTGATGTTCGTGAGCGGCGTGACGATCGAGGTGTTCAGCGTCTCCTGGATGACGGCGCTGCACCAGGAGATCCCGGAGGACAAGCTGTCCCGGGTCTCCGCGTACGACTGGTTCGGCTCCGTCGCGATGGTGCCGGTCGCCACCGCGCTCGCGGGTCCCGCGGAGGCCGCCTTCGGCCTGGCCCCCGCGCTGTGGGGCTGCGCGGCGCTCGTCGTCGTCGCGACGGGCGCGGTCCTGTTCGTGCCGGAGGTACGCCGGCTGACGCGCCGCCCCGACACCGTCGAGCAGCACGGGCCCGCGCCCGAGCCGGTGCTCCTCTCAGCCGATGCCGAAGGAGCCGCCGGGCGGCTCGGGTGACGGCACCGCCTCCGCGTCCCGTACGGGCTTCGCGCTGCCGGTGAAGCGGCGCAGCTGAGCGCCGTGCTCGACGCGGGCCGGGAACACGTCGGCGGCGGCGCGCCGGGCGAGCGCCACGATGTCGAGTTCCTCGTGGGAGGCCACGAGGACCGTGTTCCCGAAGCGTCTGCCGCGCAGCACGGTGGGCTCCGCGATCAGCGCCAGATGCTCGAACACCGTGGAGAACGTGGCGAGTTGGGAGCGGAGGAAGGCGAAGGGCGTGCCGTCCGCGAGGTTGGCCGCGTAGACGCCCGTCGGGCGCAGGACCCGCTCGGCGGCCTCGGCGTACGCCACGGTGGTCAGATGGGCCGGGACACGGGAGCCGCCGAAGACGTCCGCCACGAGTACGTCGGCGCTGTCGGCGTCGGCCGACTCCAGCCAGGTGCGGGCGTCGGCCCCATGGACGGTGATCCCCGCTCCGTCGGGCACGGGCAGGTGCTCGGCGACCAGGGCGAGCAGCCCCCGGTCCGCCTCGACCACGTCCTGACGTGAGCCGGGCCGCGTCGCCGCCGCGTAACGCGGCAGGGTCAGCGCGCCACCGCCGAGATGCAGCACGTCGAGCGGCTTTCCGGGCTCGTCCGCACAGTCGAGGACATGCCCGAGCCGGCGCGCGTACTCGAATTCGAGGTGTTCCGGCGCGTCCAGATCGACGTACGACTGCGGCGCCCCGTCGACCGTGAGCAGCCAGGCCCTGCGCCGGTCCACGTCGGGCATCAGCTTGGCGGTGCCGTGGTCCACGGTCCTGGTCACGGGTATCGGCTCGTCCACGCGTCCATTGTGCCGGGCGGTGGGAGTGGCGGGGGCGGGGCGGGGTTCACGGGGTGGACGGGTCCGCGGGGTGGCCGGCTCACCGGAGGGCGTCTGTCGTGCGACGGGCGTGCCGGGTGGCATGCGCCGGGCGTACGGGCAGCAGGGGGCAAGCCGCACGGCGCTCGCCCAGGGCCTTGCTCAGCCCCACACCTCGGCCACGGCCGCCGCGTGCGCCGGCGCCTGATCCCGGCCCGCGCGGGCCGAGGGGGCGCGGTGTGCCGGGTCGAGGCTGTTGTGGCCCATCGCCTTTCTGGTGGTGCGGTCCGGGGTGACGAGGGTGACCCGCGCCCCGCCCGCGGTAAGGCGTTCCGCCTGAGCGCGGGCCGATGCGAGGGTGCCGCCGCCCGAGGCGACCGGGGCGATGATCACGATGCGGTCGTGGCCTTCGGCGAGGTGCGCGTTGGACGGGGAGCGAACGCCGCCGTCGATCCAGCGGCCGTCCCCGAACGTGACCGGCGGCCAGACGCCCGGCACGGCGCAGCTGGCCGCGACGGCGTCGACCAGGCCGACGCCACTGCCCCGGTCGAGGACACGGAACTCGCCGGTCGTCGCCCTCACCGCCGTCACCAGGAACGGCCGTTCGGGCCAGCTGTGGGAGACGAGCCGCCCCGCGATGACCGCGCGGCGCGTCGCTTCGTCCGGGGTGTCGGCGGCCAGCGCGATGTGGCCCACCTTGCGGCCGAAGTCCTCCGGCGTGTGGGAGGAGAGCGCAGCGCGGGCGTGGCGGAGGGTGGCGGCGGCGCCCAGGCGCCCGGCGATCTCCCCTACGGGCTCGGCGAGTTGGCGCTCGTACAGCTCGGCGTGAGTCAGTCTGCCGGAGGTGAGCTGGGCTCCGACGACGGAGCCCGCGGAGGTGCCGATCACGGTGTCGGCGTCCCACAGGTCGGCGCCGGCCTCGGCGAGGCCGTGGAGGATTCCGGAGATCCAGCCGATGCCGGAGAGGCCACCGCCCCCGAGTACGAGTGCCCTGCCTGCCACGTGAGACCTCCCTGCCGGCTCCGGAATCCAGTGTGGCCGACGTGCGGCCGCCCGCCTCCCGCGGGGTGCGGGAGACGGGCGGTGCGGTTCAGCCGACGGAGCTGACGGTGCCCGCGCCGACGGTGCGCCCGCCCTCGCGGATCGCGAAGCCGAGGCCCGCCTCCAGGGGCATGTCGCGGCCGAGCTCGACCGTCATCGTGACGGTGTCCCCGGGCCGGGCGACGGCGCTCTCGCCGAGGTCGACGTCGCCGACGACGTCCGCCGTGCGCAGATAGAACTGCGGGCGGTAGCCGGTGGAGACCGGTGTCGTCCGGCCGCCCTCGGCCGCCGAGAGGACGTACACCCGGGCCGTGAAGCGGCGGCTCGGGCTGACGCTGGCCGGGGCCGCGACGACGTCGCCGCGGCGGACCGCGTCGCGGGGCACTCCGCGCAGCAGCAGCGCCACGTTGTCCCCCGCCTGCGCCTCCTCCATGGGCTTGCCGAAGGTCTCCAGGCCGGTGACCACGGTCGCCGCCGCGTCGGTGTCCGCGCCGAAGATCTCGACGCGGTCGCCGACGCGCACCCTGCCGCGCTCGACGGCGCCGGTGACGACCGTGCCCCGTCCGGTGATGGTGAGCACGTTCTCCACCGGCAACAGGAACGGCGCGTCCACGTACCGCTCCGGCATGGGCACATACGTGTCCACGGCGTCGAGCAGCGCGTCGATCGCCCCGGTCCAACGGGGGTCGCCCTCAAGAGCCTTGAGCCCGGAGACCCTCACCACGGGGACGGAGTCGCCGCCGTACCCGTGCGCGGAGAGCAGTTCGCGGACCTCGAGCTCGACGAGGTCGGTGAGCTCCTCGTCCCCCGCGTCCGCCTTGTTGAGGGCGACGACGATGTGGTCGACGCCGACCTGGCGGGCGAGCAGGACGTGCTCGGCGGTCTGCGGCATGATCCCGTCCAGCGCGGAGACCACGAGGATCGCCCCGTCGAGCTGCGCGGCTCCGGTGACCATGTTCTTGACGTAGTCGGCGTGGCCGGGCATGTCGACGTGCGCGTAGTGGCGGGTGTCGGTCTCGTACTCGACGTGCGCGATGTTGATGGTGATGCCGCGGGCGGCCTCCTCCGGGGCGCGGTCGATGCGGTCGAACGGCACGAACGTGCCGGCGCCGCGCTCGGCGAGGACCTTGGTGATGGCGGCGGTGAGGGTCGTCTTGCCGTGGTCGACGTGGCCCATGGTGCCGATGTTGAGGTGCGGCTTGGTGCGCACGTATGCCGTCTTGGGCATGACTGGGTGGTTCCTCCCGGAACGTGTTCCTCAGCGGAACAGGGTGTGTTGGCCTCCTCGATGAGGCGGGGACCCCGGATTCCCACCGACCCTCCCCCTGCGGGGTCCGCCGGAATGTCCGGAGAGGGTCAGCTTCGGGCGCCGTCTGCTGCGGCGGCCAGGAAGACGGCAGCCTTCGCAGCGTCCGCGACTGCGGACGTGGCTGCGGGGAAGGCGTACCGGAACATGACGCCGATCATCGCCGAAGAAGCGGCGCGGGTCGAACGGTTTTCCGGCGGCCCGGGCGCTTCCACGGGTGGCCCGGTCTCCCTTGGGGTGTAAGGGAGTTCAGGGCCCGATGTTCTTCAGTGCCTCACGCACCGACAGGGGCGCGAGCCGGTCCCGGTGGGCGGCGACGAAGGAACGTACGGCGTCCGGGTCGGTCTTCGCGTACTCACGCAGGCACCAGCCGATGGCCTTGCGGATGAAGAAGTCGGGGTGCGGCGCCTGGCGCAGGCAGTAGCCGAAGAGGCGCTCCGTGTCGGTCGTCCCCTTGCGGCGGAGCTGGTGCAGGAGCGCGGTGCGGGCGATCCACAGGTCGTCGTCCTCGATCCACGCGTCCATGTCCTTCGCCAGGCGCGGGTCGGCCGCGACGAGCGCGCCGACGACGTGCGCGGCGAGCAGGTCGACGGTGTCCCACCACGGGACCGTCGACACGAGATGCCGGGCGACGGGCAGGAAGTCGGACGAGCAGCGGCCCGCGTGCCGGCGCAGGTAGTCGACCGCGAAGTACGCGTACTCGCGCTCGGGCAGCTCCCAGCAGCGCAGCGCGAGCGCGGTGCAGTCGCTCTCGTCGGGGCGCGGGACGCCGGCCAGCACCGTGCGCGAGAGCGCGCGGCGTACGGGGGTGGTGAGACCGAGGAAGGGAGCCACGTCCTTCATGTACGCGCGCATCTGCCCGGCCCTTTCGGGGTCCGCCGCCGTGGGGTACACGGCGGTGAGACGCTCCAGCAGGGTGTCGGCCGGCGCACTGCGCGGGACTGTGACGGTCATGCGACGCAACCCTACGGCGAACTTACATCCGGGTCGGTTAGTCTCCCCGGATGCCCGACACCGTCGCGACCCGTCCCGAGGGACTCGCCGCCGCCCGGCCGGCGGGCCCTGCCCTGCGTTGCACGAGAGTTCTGCTGTCCCCGTGGTCACGGCTGTCGCTCCTGGTGGCGCTGCTCGCCGCGGGCGGGGCCACGGTGTTGCTCCTCCAACCGCAGCGGCTGCTCGCCGACGGCTGGCCACCCCAGTTGAGCGGCGCCGGCGCGGTCGTCCTGTTCGGCGTCGCGTACGGTCTGTGCACGGTGGCCTTCGTCCCGCGGCCGCTCCTGAACCTCGCGGCGGGCGCGCTCTTCGGTTCCCAGCTCGGCACCCTCGCGTCGCTCGGTGGCACGGTGCTCGGCGCCGGGGTGGCGTTCGGGCTCGGCCGGGTGCTCGGCCAGGAGGCCCTGCGGCCCCTCGTACGCGGCCGCTGGCTGAAGGCGGCCGACGGACAGCTGAGCCGGCACGGCTTCCGTTCGATGCTGGCGGCTCGGCTGTTTCCTGGTGTGCCGTTCTGGGCGGCCAACTACTGCGCCGCGGTCTCGCGCATGCGCTGGGCGCCGTTCCTGCTGGCCACGGCGATCGGTTCGGTCCCCAATACGGCGGCGTACGTCGTCGCCGGGGCCAGGGCCTCGACGCCGACGTCGCCCGCGTTCCTGATCGCCATGGGGTTCATCGCGCTGACCGGGCTGGCGGCGGCGGTGGTCGCGTGGTGCAAGCGGCACCGCCTCCGCGGCTGACGCGCTCCGGGGGCTCGGAGCGCTGCTGACGGCTCAGAGCGCTTCGAGGACGGTCGCGTTGGCGAGCCCGCCGGCCTCGCACATCGTCTGGAGTGCGTAGCGTGCGCCGCGGGCGCGCATCGCGTGGACCAGGGTGGTCATCAGGCGGGTGCCGCTCGCGCCGAGCGGGTGGCCGAGTGCGATGGCCCCACCGTGCACGTTCAGCTTCGCCGGATCGGCGCCGGTCTCCTGGAGCCAGGCGAGGACGACGGCCGCGAACGCCTCGTTGACCTCGAACAGGTCGATGTCTCCCAGCTCGAGACCCGCCCTGCGCAGCACCTTCTCGGTGGCGGGGATGACGCCCGTGAGCATCAGGAGCGGGTCCGAACCGGTGACGGCGAAGCTGTGGAGGCGGGCGAGAGGGCGCAGGCCGAGCCGGGCCGCGTTCTCGCTGGTGGTGATGAGCACGGCGGAGGCGCCGTCGTTGACGGGGCTCGCGTTGCCCGCGGTCACCGACCAGTCGATCTGCGGGAAGCGCTCGGCGAAGTGCGGATCGTAGTAGGCGGGCTTGAGCCCGGCGAGGATCTCGGCGGTGGTGCCGGGGCGCACGGACTCGTCTCGGGTGACCCCTTCGAGGGGCGCGACCTCGGCGTCGAAGAGCCCGTCCGCCCAAGCCCGGGCGGCCTTGCGGTGCGACTCGACGGCGTAGGCGTCCATCAGGTCGCGGGACAGCGACCACTTGGCGGCGATCAGCTCGGCGCTGACGCCCTGCGGGACCAGCCCTTCCGGATAGCGCTCGGCGACACCGGGACCGAACGGGTCGGCGCCCTCGGGCACGTTCGACCACATCGGCACGCGGCTCATGGACTCCACGCCGCCGGCGATCACCATGTCGTAGGCGCCGGAGATCACGCCCTGCGCGGCGAAGTGCACGGCCTGCTGGGACGAGCCGCACTGCCGGTCGACGGTCGTGGCGGGCACGGACTCCGGGAAGCCCGCCGACAGGACGGCGTACCGGGTGGTGTTCATGGCCTGCTCGGCGACCTGGTCGACCGTGCCGCCGATGACGTCGTCGATGTGCGCGGGATCGATCCCGGCGCGCCGGACGAGGGTGCGCAGGGTGTGGGCGAGGAGTTCGACGGGGTGGACATGAGCGAGCGTCCCGTTCGGCTTTCCCTTGCCGACGGGGGTGCGTACGGCTTCGACGATGACTGCGTCACGCATGGTGCGGGCCTCCTTGGCCGACGGGGCTTTGCCCGGCGCCGAACTACCAGTGAGTAGGAAAACTGAACTCACCATAGCCTTGTTAGTTGGAAAAGCAAACCCTCCCTTACACTGATGCGCATGCCAGCCGCCAAGGACCCGCGCCCCTGCTCGATCGCCGACACGCTGGCCGTGGTCGGCGAGAAGTACTCGCTGCTGGTCCTGCGCGAGGTGTGCCTCGGCAACGGACGCTTCGACCGGCTGGTGCGCAACATCGGGGCGCCGCGCGACATCCTGGCGACGCGTCTGCGCCGCCTCGTCGACGCCGGCATCCTCAAGAAGGTCGCCTACCAGGAGCGCCCGCAGCGCTTCGAGTACCGGCCCACCGCGGCGGGGCTCGAACTGGAGCCGGTCCTCATGACCCTCATGGCGTGGGGCGACCGTCATCTGCGCGAGGACGACGACCGCCCGATGGTGATCGAGCACACCTGCGGCAACGAACTGGTCCCCGTCGTGACCTGCTCCGCGTGCGGCGACACCGTCCACCACGAGGACCTCAGCGCCCATCCGCAGGCCCCCGGCTGGACCACGGCGGGACCGGCCGTGGCGTAGCGGCCGTCCGGGTGAAGAGGGCCTGTCATCGTCTCTTCACACAAGGGCGCTACGCTGCCCCACGGCGGGCGCCCTTCCACTTCCGTACCCCTTGACCCGTACGGCCTCGCCCGCCCGTCCGTCCTTCCTCCGTGTCCGCCCCTGGCCTGCGCGTCTGCGGTCAGCTCACGTCAGCACTTGGATCGCGTAACTTCATGTCTTGGTTCGAATCATTCATCCTCGGGCTCGTCCAGGGGCTGACCGAGTTCCTGCCCATCTCGTCGAGCGCGCATCTGCGGCTGACCGCGGCCTTCGCGGGCTGGCACGACCCGGGGGCCGCGTTCACGGCGATCACCCAGCTCGGCACCGAGACGGCGGTGGTCATCTACTTCCGCAAGGACATCGCGCGGATCATCTCCGCATGGTTCCGCTCCCTCACGAACAAGGCGCTGCGCAGCGACCACGACGCGCAGATGGGCTGGCTCGTGATCGTGGGCTCGATTCCGATCGGCGTGCTCGGTGTCGCGTTCAAGGACCAGATCGAGGGCCCGTTCCGCGATCTGCGCCTGACCGCGACGACCCTCATCGTGATGGGCATCGTCCTCGGTGTCGCCGACCGTCTCGCGGCACGCGACGAGGTCGGCGGCAAGCACCGCGCGGTACGGGAGCGCAAGGGGCTCAAGGATCTCAGCGTCAAGGACGGGCTGATCTACGGCGTCTGCCAGGCCATGGCCCTGATCCCCGGAGTCTCGCGCTCCGGCGCGACCATCAGCGGCGGCCTCCTCATGGGGTACACCCGCGAGGCCGCGGCCCGTTACTCGTTCCTCCTCGCGATCCCCGCCGTCCTCGCCTCCGGAGTCTTCGAGCTGAAGGACGCGGGGCAGGACGGCTCCGTCTCCTGGGGCCCGACCGTCTTCGCGACGATCATCGCTTTCGGCGTCGGATACGCGGTGATCGCATGGTTCATGAAGTTCATCTCGACGAAGAGCTTCATGCCGTTCGTGTACTACCGGATCCTGCTCGGCATCGTGCTGATCGCGCTGGTGACGGCGGGCGTCCTGAGCCCGCACGCCGGGGAGTCCGCGGGCTGACCCCGTCCGGCCCGGGCCGGACGGGCCCCCTCGTCCCTCCCGTCACTTCTCCCACGGCCAGCGCGCGTCGCCGCCCCGCTCGATGAGCGGGATCAGGCGGAACGCCTGGCCGGTGAGGCCGCCGAAGGCGTGCCGGTTCGCGCCGCCCGAAGGGGCCGCGCCCACCTTGCATCCGGCCATGTTCCACATGTAGACGGGCACGTCCTTCGGCACGAGCGCGTCGATCTCGGTCTCGGCCATGCCGCCGTGGTCGCGGGCGTTCGACGGGAACCAGCCGGGCCGGGTCTGCTCGTCGGTGACGACGACCACACGGTCGTGCCCGGTGAAGTGCTTCTTCACCGCGGTCGGGCGGGACGCGACGCTGCCACCTGGTTTTTCACCGTCGGGTCCGAGCACGGTCCGCCCTTCGCCGGGGGCTGTCGCCAGGGACCGGCAGCCAACTGATCGGTTTTCAGGATCACTTGGCGAATATGTTCCGTCGCTCAGGGTTCCCAGCGGGCGACGGGCACCCTAGCCTTACGGCATGCCGCTTGAGTGTTCGGGTTCCGCGCGGTCTGCCGAGGAAGTCAACGAGCAGATCCGCGGGTTGTGGTTGCGCGCGGGTGGCCGGCTCTCCACCGAGCAGCGCGCACAGTACGCGCGCCTCGTCACCGAATGGGCTGTCGCGGTCCGTACGGAGGTCGTCCAGGCCGCGGCCTGACGCCCCGTCAAGTTTCTTTCCCGCCCGGCCGGCCTGGCGGCCCGTTCAGCGGACTTCGGCGTTCCAGCGCCAGGACGTGAGCCGCTCCCTGCCGGGCAGCTCGCCGCGTCCCGTCGCCCACAGCAACGTACGCCAGGGGTCGTCGCCCCGCGGCGCCTCGGGGAACAGCCGGGCGAGGGCCCGGGCGCAGAGACCGGTGGGCGGGGTCCATTCGAGGCCGAGGCCTTCGGCGATGTCCTGCGTGTGGACGAGGGTCTCCACGACACCCATCGCGCCGAAGCCCGCGGGGTCCGAGAGGCCGAACACATGGTGGGCGCGGGTCTCGGGCACGGCCGTCCGCACCATCGCGACCAACAGGGCGCCGCTCGCGTCGAGCACCTGGAGCAGACCCGCCGGGCCCGCGTCGCGGTTCGCGAAGATCACGTTCGCGGGGCCGTCCGGCCTGCGGCGCGTCCAGTCGAACGGCACTTCGGTGTCCGTCGGCGGCTTCGCCGGCCCGAGTTGGGCCGCGTACGCGAACAGGTCGTCGGCCAGATGCTCGGCGGTCTCCCAGCAGTCCCACTCCAGCGAACCGGCCCTGACGCCCCAGTCGGCACCCGGCGCCCCGCCGAAGGTCTCCACCGCGAGCCGCACGGAGTGCGCGAGGTCGTCGGCGGCGGTCTGTGCGGTGCTCTCTCGGGACATGCCGAGAAGGTACCAATGATCACTGCCGCGGTCCTCTCCCCGTCGCGCCCCTTGGATCCGCGGTTCCCGTGCCCAACACTGACCCAATGACACAGCGCGTAGAACTCGCCACCGTGATGGACCGACTCGCCATCGAGGAGCTGATCACCGACTACGCGGTGTCCGTGGACGACGGGGACTGGACGGCCTACCGCGGACTCTTCAGTCCGGACGGGCGCGCCGACTACCGGCGGGCCGGCGGCATCGAGGGCAGCGCGGCCGAGATCACCGAGTGGCTGACCCGGACGATGGAGCTGTTCCCGATGCGTCAGCACCTGATCGTGAACCGGCGGCTGCGCTTCGGCCGCCTCGACAACGACACCGGGGACACGGCCGAGGTGCAGGCCGACTACATCAACCCGATGCGGTTCGCCGGCGACGGCGCGGGCGGCGCCGGCGACGCGCCCTCCCATGAGCCCTCCGGCGCACCCGACTTCGTGTGCGGCGGCCGCTACGCCTTCACGCTGGTGCGGACACACTCCGGCTGGCGGCTGCGTGGAGTGACCGTGCACGAGAAATGGCGCCGCACCGACGCCGCCGCGGCGGCCACCGCGCCCTGACGCGAGCGCCCCGGATGCCCACTGTCAAAGATCGTCCCGGACGCGCACACTGAAAGCACGTACCGGGCGTCGGACGACGAGGGAGGCGGCGCATGGACGGGTCGGGCGAGAGCGGTCGGGCGCGCTCGTCGAGTACGACGCAGTCGAGGCCGGCGTCGACGCCACCGGCGGCGTGGGCGGCGCCCGCCGCGTCCTGGCAGGGCATCGCTCGCCGCCTCGCGCTGTCCCCCTGGTGGCGTGGCGTCGCCGCCGTGTGCGCGGGCGCGCTGCCCGCCCTCGCGTTCCCGGCGCCGTCGCTGTGGTGGCTGGCCTACGTCGCGCTGGTGCCCTGGATGCTCCTCGCCCGCTCCGCCCGCACACCGCGCCGCGCGACCCTCGACGGCTGGCTCGGCGGCCTCGGGTTCATGCTGGCGGTGCACCAATGGCTGCTGCCGAGTCTGCATGTGTTCACGGTGGTGATCGCGGCGCTGCTCGGCGCGCTGTGGGCGCCCTGGGGCCGGCTCGTGCGGCGGCTGCTCGGCGGCACGCCCACGCGCGGGCAGGCGGCCATCGCCCTGATCGCGGTGCCTTCGGCGTGGCTGATGGTCGAACTGGTGAGGTCCTGGCAGGGGCTGGGCGGCCCGTGGGGGCTCATCGGGTCGAGCCAGTGGCAGGTCCAGCCCGCCCTGCGCGTCGCGTCGGTGGGTGGGGTGTGGCTGGTCAGCCTGCTCGTCGTGGCGGTCAACACCGCCGTCACGATCCTCCTTGCGGCCCGCGGCGCCCGTACGCCCGCGGTGGCGGGGCTGTTGGTGACGGCCACAGTGACGACGGCCTCCTGGGCCTGGGCCCCGCGTCCCGAGCCGGACGGCCAGGTCAGGGTCGCCGTCGTCCAGCCGGGTCCGATAGGTGGCGCCGACAGCGGCGAGAAGCGCTTCGACCGGGAGGAGCAACTGACGCGCGGCCTGGCCGGGCAGGACGTCGACCTGGTGGTCTGGGGCGAGAGCAGCGTCGGCTTCGACCTCTCGCAGCGGCCGGACCTCACGCGCCGGATCGCGGCGCTCTCGCGCGAGGTGGGGGCGGACGTCCTGGTGAACGTGGACGCGCGGCGCGTCTCCCCGGCCGGCGCCCCCGGCATCTTCAAGAGCTCGGTCCTGGTGGGCCCGGACGGTCTCACGGGGCAGCGCTACGACAAGATGCGGCTCGTCCCCTTCGGCGAGTACATCCCGGCGCGCCCACTGCTCGGCTGGGCCACGTCGGTGGGCAAGGCGGCGGGCGAGGACCGGGTGCGCGGGACCCGGCAGGTCGTGATGGACGCGCGGTCCGCGCGGGACGGCCATCTGCGGGTCGGCCCGCTCGTGTGCTTCGAGTCGGCGTTCCCCGACATGACACGGCACCTCACGCGCGACGGTGCGCAGGTGCTGCTCGCGCAGTCCTCGACGTCCACGTTCCAGCACAGCTGGGCGCCCGAGCAGCACGCGTCCCTCGCGGCCCTGCGCGCCGCGGAGACCGGCCGCCCGATGGTGCACGCGACGCTGACCGGGGTGTCGGCCGTGTACGGCCCGGACGGCTCACGCGTCGGCTCCTGGCTCGGCACGTCGGCGAGCGCGGCCCGGGTCTACGAGGTGCCGAAGGCGCGCGGCACGACGCTGTACGTACGGTTCGGCGACTGGCCCGTGCACGCGGCCGTCGCCGTGCTCGCCCTGCTGGGCACGGCGGAGGCCGTCCGCCTGTTCAGACGGCGAACCGTTGCACCTCACGTACGACCTGCTCGCACAGCACATGCGTCTCCAGCGCGTCCTTGGCGCTGAGGACCGTGCCCGCGCGCACGCCGTCGAGGAAGCCGAGCACCACCTGCTCGATGCCGCGCTGGCGGGCCACCGGAACCCAGTCGCCGCGGCGGCGCACCGTCGGCTGGCCCTTGTGGTCGATGACTTCGGCGAGGTTGACGACCTGGCGCTTGGTGTCCTGCCCGGAGACCTCGAGAATCTCCTCGGTCGAGCCGCTGAGCCGGTTCATGACGCCGATCGCCGTGAACCCCTCCCCACCGAGCTGGAGCACCACGTGGTGCAGCAGGCCGTCCTCGACCCGGGCGCGCACCGACACGTCGTCGATCGGGCCGGGCACGAGGTAGCGCAGGGTGTCGACGACGTGGATGAAGTCGTCGAGGACGAGCGTGCGCGGGTCCTCGGGCAGCCCGATCCGGTTCTTCTGCATCAGGATCAGCTCGCGCGGGTGCTCGGCGCACTGCGTGTAGCCGGGTGCGTGACGGCGGTTGAAGCCCACCGTCAGGCTGACCCCGCGCTCCTCGGCGAGCCGCACGAGGCGCTGCGACTCGGCGAGTTCGTAGGCGAGCGGCTTGTCGACATAGGTGGCGACGCCCGCTTCGAGAAGCCGCGTCACGATCTCGGGGTGGACGGCGGTCGGCGCGTGCACGAAGGCCGCGTCGAGCCCCTGCGCGAGCAGCGCGTCCAGGTCCGTGTGCCGGTGTCCGGCGGGGATGTGGTGCGTGTCCCCGACCCGCCGGAGCGTCTCGGGTGTACGGGTCTGCAGATGCAGCTCTACCCCCGGCAAGGTGGTGAGCACGGGCAGATACGCCTTCTGCGCGATGTCTCCGAGACCGATGCAGCCGACCTTCACGTCCGTCTTCCCCTCGCCCCGGGCCGAGTGTCCGGCTCGGCCCTCTGTGTCCGGGCAGCATACGGCCGCTGCGGGGGCCGCCAGTCCGCGATCTCGTCGAATCCGCGCAGCATGACGGCGGGTCCGGTCTTGTCGAGAGCGGCGACGAGGGCGTTGCGCAACACCGTCGCGGGCCGGTTCCTGAGCATGTTCACCCTGGCGACGCCGACGGCCTTGCGGGCGATGGCGGTCGTACGCGGCCTGCGCGCGGCGGTGTACGCGGCGAGGTCCAGGGCGTCGGAGTGCTCGGGGTCGGCGTGGTGGGCGAGCACGACGGCGTCCTCGATGGCCTGGTTGCCGCCCTGGCCGAGGGTCGGGGGCATGGCGTGGGCCGCGTCACCGAGGAGCGCGACCCGGCCGCGGTGGAAGGCCGGCAGGGGCTCGGCGATGTGGTGGACGTCGTGGCGCAGGACCTCCTCGGGCGCGGCCGCGTCGATGATCGCCGGGATCGGGTCGTGCCAGTCGCCGAAGCGGCGCAGGAGCTCGGCCTTCTCGCCGTCGGGGGCGCGCCGGCCGGCGGGGGCGATGGCGGCGCCGTAGGCGTAGACCGTGCCGTCCGCGAAGGGGTGTGTGCCCCAGATGCGGCCGCGTCCCCAGGTCTCGTGCTGGGCGAAAGGGCTGCGCAGGGGCGGGACGAGGAGGCGCCAGGTGGTGAAGCCGGCATAGACCGCGCCCGGGTGGGCGGGGAAGAGCGCCGCGCGCACGGCGGACCTGATGCCGTCGGCGCCGACGACGAGTTCGGCTTCGAATGCGCGGTCCGGTGTGGTCACCCGGGCGGGGCGTGCCGGGTCGCCGACGACGCCGGGGTCGGCGAGGGCCGCCTCGGACGCGGTGTGGACGACACCGTCGGGGAGCCGGGACGCCAGCTTGTCGATCAGGGTCGCGCGGTGGAGGAGCACGAGGGAACCGCCGAAGCGCTCGGCGGCGGCCTTCGCGTCGGAGCGCGACAGCCAGCGGCCGCCGGGGGTGCGCAGGCCGCCCTCGCCGTCCCATGCGGCGAGGGACCGGATCTCCTCGCCCAGGCCGATGACGTCCAGGGCCCGCTGCGCGTTCGGGGCTAGGGAGATCCCGGAGCCGACGGGCTGCAGCTCGGCGGCCCGCTCGAGGACGGTGACGTGCCAGCCGCGCAGGTGGAGCGCCACTGCGGCGGTGAGGCCGCCGATGCCGCCGCCCACGACGACCGCGCGGGGACGCCGCCCGCGCCCGCCGGCGGTGCGTGCTTGCGGTCGCGCCGGGGTCCTCCCTGTCGAGTCGGTCCGTTCGGTGGGGAACGCTGATTCCTCCGGTTCGGCAGTCATGGCCTCGCGCTCCTCACGTCTCACCATGCCCGGCTCGACCCGCCCGGGCTCACTACATCTGTAGTGCGTCAGGATCCGAACGTACTACAGGTGTAGTTCCGGCGGTAGGTTGGGACCATGCCCCCTCGCAACAGCGCCGCCGGCGCCACCGGCGCACCTCGCGCCGAAGTCATCGCCGACGCCGCACTCGATCTGCTCGCCGAGCGCGGGATGCGGGGCCTGACACACCGGGCCGTCGACGAAGCGGCGGGCCTGCCACAGGGGTCGACGTCGAACCACGCACGGACCCGGCTCGCCCTCCTGGAGGCGACGGTGCGGCGCCTCGCGGTGCGCGAGTCACGCGTGCTCGCCGTGGACGAACTGCCGGATCCGGCCGGCGGGATCCACGCGCTCGTCGACGGCATGGCGCTCGCGCTGCACCGCTATCTGACCATCCACCCTCAACTACTGCTCTGCCGTTACGAGCTGGCGCTGGAGGCGACGCGGCGGCCGGAGTTGCGGACGTTCTTCGACGAGACGGGTCGGCAGTTCCACGAACCGCTCACCTCGCTGCTGCAGGCCGCGGGGTCCCGGGATCCGGAGCGGCACACGCTGTCGCTGGTGGCCTGGTCCGAGGGCATCATGTTCTCGTGCGTGGCCGGGGCGTTCCACGCGTCGGTCCCGGACCTGGCGGAACTGCGGGCGGGGTTCGGGGAACTGCTGCGCGGCATGCTCGACGCGTCCCCGTCCTGACCTGCGCTTCACCCGTGCGGGGCATCATCGGCCGACGGGCCCGCCACCAGGGTCCGCACCCGACAGAGTTGCGCGGGTGCATCGATCGACGACCTCAGCAGCGCTTCTGCTCACGATGGCGGCCACGGCCGCCGCGGTGTCCGGTTGCGTGAGCGTACGGCAGCCGGGGCCTGCGGCCGCGCCCTCCAGCGCCCCGGCCGCTCCGGCGGCACCCCGCCCCGACGGCCGGGCGGCCCCCAAGGTCGTGCAGGCGCCGGCGCGGGAGGCGCTGGACCGGATGGGCCGTAAGCCACCGGCCCGAACAACCTCACCGGAGCCGACCCGAACGCCACGCCCACCCCAGCCGCCGCGCCACGAAGCCCCGCACCCGCCCCCTCCCGGCCACGCGGCACACCCCACAGCACCTCCGCCGCACCACCCGCACACGGCCGCCCCCGCGGCTCCGGGCGTCCCGGGCGTGCCGGGTGTCCCGGGCGGTGTGTGCGCCCTGGGCAACCAGTACGGCAAGTGGAACCCGAACAGTCCCGAGGCCCGCATCTGCCGGAAGACGTACGGAGGGTGAGGCGGGCCGTGCGGCGGGCCGGAAAGTGACGGGGCAGAAGGTGAGGGGGTGACGAAGGACAGGGCGAAGCGGGAGGCGCATCGACCGGAGGCCCATACGGGGGGCGGGCTGTGAGGGGGGCCGCCTACGAACTCCGTCTCGGCGGCCCCAGCGGCTCGCCCCCGGCGGAATCGCGGCCCGGGCCCTCGTCCCTTCCGGGCGGCATCGCCGCGACCCGCGTCTCCAGGCGGGCGATGGCCGCCCGCACACCGTCCCCGTAACCGTCGTCCCCGAGCGCGCCCACCACGGCGCGTGCCTGTGTCAGATGGCTGCGGGCCGCTCCGGGGCGGCCGAGCTTCACATAGTCCGCCGCCAGGTTGAGATGCAGCGAGGGGTAGAGCGCGCGGACCGCGAGCGACTGCTCGTGGAGCGCGAGCCGCGCCTCGGTCAGGCCCTCGGCGGCGGACAGGGCCCGCAGGTCCCACGCCAGCTCGTGGTCCGGGTCGTCCTGGGCGTCCGCCATGTAGTGCGCCAGCGTGCAGCGGTGGAGGGGGTCGCCGTCCTCGCCGATCTCCGCCCACAGGCCGAGGTACCGGTCCCTCGCCTCCTCGCGGTCACCGGCGTGATGGAGCATGACCACCTGCCCGATCCGGGTCATCATGGCGTCGTCCGCCGCCTGCTCCCGCTGCTCAGCCACAGGTCCTCCACGCTCGTATGCCGATCGTCCAAGCTGATAACGATTCCGACGCTATAGGCAGCCGCTCACAATCCCGGTCAGGCGCGGGCGGGGGTCCCTCCGGGGGCCGGGTGCTCACCGCACGCGGAGCTGCACCCACCCGGAGGAACAAAACACCCGGGGCGTCAGCCCAGGTTCGGAATCCGCCAGTCGATCGGTGTGTGCCCCTGAGCGGCCACGGCCTTGTCGATCTGCGTGAAGGGATGCGAGCCGAAGAACTTCTTCGCGGACAGCGGCGAGGGATGCGCGCCCTTCACGACGACATGGCGCTCCTCGTCGATGAGGGGGAGCTTCTTCTGCGCGTAGTTCCCCCACAGGACGAACACGGCCGGGTCGGGCCGGTCGGCCACCGCGCGGATCACCGCGTCGGTGAACTTCTCCCAGCCCTTGCCCTTGTGCGAGTTGGCCTCGCCGGCCCGCACCGTGAGGACCGCGTTCAGCAGGAGGACTCCCTGCTCGGCCCACGGCATCAGATACCCGTTGTCCGGGACCGGGTGGCCGAGCTCCTCCTTCATCTCCTTGTAGATGTTCCGCAGGGAGGGCGGCGTCTTCACGCCGGGCCGCACGGAGAAGCACAGACCGTGCCCCTGCCCCTCCCCGTGGTAGGGGTCCTGGCCGAGGACGAGGACCTTGACCCGGTCGTACGGGGTCGCGTCGAGCGCCGCGAAGACCTCCTCGCGCGGCGGGTAGACGGGACCCCTCGCGCGCTCCTCCTCGACGAACTCGGTGAGCTCCTTGAAGTAGGGCTTCTGCAGCTCCTCGCCGAGGACGCCGCGCCAGGACTCGGGCAGCATCGCGGTGTCGGTCACGTCAACAACCTCCGGGGTACGGTCACTTCACGGCCGCACGAGGCACGGCCGCTGCACACCCCAGAACCTACCCGCGGCCACTGACAACGGGCCCCGGCGGACCGCCTACCAGCTGGTCTTGCGCTGCAGCTCCCACATCATCATGATCGTCGACGGGTCGAGTGCCCGCTCGCCGCCCGAGATCTCCTCGCTGGCCGCGATGTACTGCTTGCCCTGCCACAACGGCAGCAGCCGGGCGTCGTCGACGAGTATCTGCTGGGCCCGCTTGAACTGGCCCACCACGGCGGCGCGGTCGCTCTCGCGGCGCGACTGCGGCAGCAGATCGTCGGTGATCTCCTTGGACGCGTAGGGCGTTCCGAGCGCGTTCTGCTGCCCGACGAAGGGCGCGATGAAGTTGTCCGCGTCCGGGAAGTCGGGGAACCAGCCACGGCCGAAGACGGGGTACTCGCCCTTGCGGTATCCGGCCTCGAACGTCTTCCAGGGACGCCCCTTGACCGTGACGTCGAACAGTCCGGACGCGTCCAGCTGTCGCTTGAGCTCGGCGAACTCGTCGCCGGTCGCGGACCCGTAGCGGTCGGTGGCGTACCAGAGGGTGAGCGGGACCGGGGCCGTGATGCCCGCCCGGGTGAGGATGTCCCTGGCCTTGGCCGCGTTCGGGTCGCCGAAGTCGTCGAAGAAGCCGGTGGTGTGGCCGGTCAGGCCTCTCGGGACCATCGAGTAGAGCGGTTCGACGGTGTCCTGGTAGATCTTGTGGGCGATCGCGCCGCGGTCGACGACCTGGGCGACGGCCTTGCGGACGGCGGACTTGCGCGCCCAGTGATCCTTGGGGTTGAACACCAGGTAGCTGATCTCCATGCCCGCGCCCTCGACGAGCTGGATGCCGTCCTTGGCCTGCTTGCCCTGGAGCCCCACGACGTCCGACGCGGCGAGCCCGCGGTACGTGGCATCGATCTTCTTGGCGCGCAGGGCGCCGACCATCGAGGCGGAGTCCTTGAAGTAGCGGATGGTGACGGCGCTGTTCTTGCGTTCGGCGAACCCGTCGTAGTGGTCGTTCTTGACCAGCTCCGCCTTGTCGCCGTCGGTGTACGCGTCGAGCGCGTACGGCCCCGAGCCGGCGATCTTGCCGTCGTCGCGGACCGCGTCGGCCGGGTACTCGGCGGGGTCCACGATGGACATCGCCGGTGTCGCGAGCACGAAGGGGAAGGTCGCGTCGGGCTTGTTCAGGGTGAAGGTGATGTCACGGTCGCCCTTGACCGCGACCGACTTCAGGCTGCCGAGGAGCCCCTTGGGCCCACCCTTGACGTCGATCCTGCTGATGCGGTCGATGGAGTACTTCACGGCCGTCGCGTCGAGCTTGTCGCCGTTCGAGAACGCCATGCCCTCGCGCAGCTTGCAGTGGTAGACGCTGTTGGAGGGGTCGGTGAACTCGCAGCGCTCGGCGGCGTCGGGCTTCGGCTCGGAGGCGCCGGAGGGGAAGCTGAGGAGGGTCTGGTAGACGTTCCTGAACAGCTCCCAGGAACCGTCCCAGGACGCGGCCGGGTCGAGAGTGCTCGGCGCGCTGGTGGTCCCCACGACGATGGGTTCGGTGTCGTCGGACTCTCCGGACGACATCAGTCCGCATCCGGCAAGGAGCGATATGCACGTTATCGCCGCCAGTAGACGGGGGCCCTGGATCCGGTTGAACACGCGCGCGCTCCTCGATCGGCCATGCCACAGGTCGGCAGACCATACCGCAGTGCCCCGCCGGGCCAACGAGGCACTCCGGCAGGGCACTTGATGCGCACGTACGGGACGTACGCGGGGAACTTTCAGTTAAGCGAACTTGGTCCGATTAGGCCTCACGAGGCTTTGTCAGCTGACGCCCGCATTGAGGAAAATCCCGCCGTCGACCACGAGGGTCTGACCGGTGATCCAGTCGGACTGCTGCGAGGTCAGGAAGGCGGCGGCGCCGCCGATGTCCTCGGGCACACCGAGCCGGGCCAGCGGGTAGGCGGCCGCGGCCTCGGCCTCCCGGCCCTCGTAGAGAGCCGTCGCGAACTTGGTCTTCACGACGGCCGGGGCGATCGCGTTGACCCGCACCTTGGGCGCGAACTCGTGCGCGAGCTGGACGGTCAGGTTGATCATCGCCGCCTTGCTCATGCCGTACGCGCCGATGAACGGGGACGGGGCGAGACCCGCGACGGAGGCGATGTTGACGATCGCCCCGCCGTTCTCGCTCTGCCACGCCTTCCACGTCTGCTGGGCGAAACCGAGCGCGGAGATCACATTGGTCTCGTAGACCTTGCGGGCCACGCTCAGGTCGAGCTCGGCCATCGGGCCGAACACCGGGTTCGTACCGGCGTTGTTGACCAGGTAGTCGACGCGGCCGAACGCCTCCATGGTGCGCTCGACGGCTGCGGCCTGGTGCGCCTCGTCGTGGGCCTTTCCGGCCACGTAGATGACACGGTCGGAGCCGAGGGCCTCGACGGCCTCCTTGAGCGCGTCCTCACCGCGGCCGGTGATGCACACGCGGTCGCCGCGCGCGACGAAGGCCTCGGCGATGCCGTGGCCGATGCCGCGGCTTCCGCCGGTGACGAGGGCGACCTTGCCGGAGAGCTCAGGGAGCTGGGCTGACGTCATGTCCGTTTCCCCCCGGCCCTAGTTGAGCGGTCCGCCGGCGACGTACATGACCTGGCCGGAGACGAATCCGGCCGCCTCGCCGGTGAAGAAGGCGATGGCGTTGGCGATGTCGTCGGGCTTGCCCACGCGCTGGACCGGGATCTGCGTGGCGGCGGCGGCCTGGAACTCCTCGAAGCCCATGCCGACACGGGCGGCGGTGGCGGCCGTCATCTCGGTGACGATGAAGCCGGGGGCGACGGCGTTCGCGGTGACACCGAACTTGCCGAGCTCCTTGGCGAGGGTCTTGGTGAAGCCCTGGAGGCCGGCCTTGGCCGCCGAGTAGTTGACCTGGCCGCGGTTGCCGAGCGCCGACGACGAGGACAGGTTGACGATGCGGCCGAACTTGGCGTCCACCATGTGCTTCTGGACGGCCTTCGACATCAGGAACGCGCCGCGCAGGTGCACGTTCATGACGGTGTCCCAGTCCAGGGCGCTCATCTTGAACAGCAGGTTGTCGCGGAGCACGCCCGCGTTGTTGACGAGGATCGTCGGCGCGCCGAGCTCCTCGGCGATGCGCGCGACCGCGGCCTCGACCTGCGCCTCGTCGGCGACGTCGCAGCCGACCGCGAGGGCCTTGCCCCCGGCGTTGGTGATCTGCTCGACGGTGTCCTTGCAAGCGGCCTCGTCGAGGTCGATCACGGCTACGGCGCGACCCTCGGCGGCCAGACGTACGGCGGTGGCGGCGCCGATGCCGCGTGCGGCACCGGTGACGATCGCGACGCGCTGCTCAGTGGTGGACATGCTCTTCGGTCTCCTCGCCCTAGAGTGCGGCCCTCACGTCCCAACTCGGTGAGCGACCGCTTAGTACCCTGTGGACGTGACGCTAGAAGTCCTGGCACCCGGTGTCAACGTACCCACCGGGTGCGACTGATCACTCACCGCGAAGGGGCCGCCTCGAGGTCACCTCACCAGGAGGTCGAGAAGCCGGTCGGCCTCGGCCTCGGGGTCCTCGGTGAGACCGGTGTGCACAGGTCCCGGCTGCACGACCGTGGAACGTGGCGCGACCAGCCACCGGAAGCGCCGACCCGCGTCGTCGTCCGCCGCCTGGCCCGCGTCACCGCCCCCGCGGCAGTGGCTCTCGACGGCCGCGAGCGACGCGCGGACGCCGGTCACGTCCGCCTGTGGATCGAGGGCGCGCAGCTTCGCCTCGTCAAGGTGCGTGAGCGCGCGGACGTAGGACTTGGCACGGCAGTAGACGACCACGCCGGCATTGATCTGCTCGCCGCGCTCGACGCGCGGGACGACGCGCAGCAGGGCGTATTCGAAGACGTCTCGGGTGGTCGTCACCGGGTGCCGCCCTTCACCGTCGCCGTGCCGGTGACCCAGCCCGGGGCGCGCGGGACACGGTCGGGATCCGGCTCGGGCAGGCCGATCCGCTCGTGGACGGTCGCCGCGCGGGGCAGCAGCACGGCGGCGTACGCGCGCCGCACCGCATCCGGGTCGTCGAAGCCCGGCTCGTCGGCGAGCCAGGCGTCCGGGACGTCGGCGGTGACCTCGGCGAGCAGTTCGTCGGTGAGCCGCGGCGCCAGCTCCGCGGCGGCGGCCGCGACGTCGGGCGCGAAGGGGGCGAGGGCATGGTCACGGGCGTCGTACGGCCGGGCCGCCGCGGCCTGGGCCCCGCGCCAGTTGTGGTGCCAGATCATGCTCGCGCCGTGGTCGATGAGCCACAGGTCGCCGTGCCAGACCAGCATGTTCGGGTTGCGCCAGGACCGGTCGACGTTGTTGATCAGCGCGTCGAACCAGACGACGCGGCCCGCCTCCACGGGATCCACCTCGTAGGCGAGCGGGTCGAAGCCGAGCGCGCCGGAGAGGTACCGCATCCCGAGGTTCACGCCGCCGCTCGACTTGAGGAGGCCCTGCACCTCCTGGTCGGGCTCGCCCAGGCCGATCACGGGGTCGAGTCCGATCCGTACGAGCCCGGGCACCCGGAATCCGAGCCGCCGTGCGAGCCCCCCGCAGATCACCTCCGCGACGAGCGTCTTGCGGCCCTGTCCCGCGCCGGTGAACTTCATGACGTAGGGGGCGAGATCGTCGGCCTCGACGAGCCCGGGGAGCGATCCGCCCTCCCTCATCGGGGTGACATAACGGGTCGCCGTGACTTCGGTGAGCATTGCCCCAGGTTAGGCGAGACATCATCGCCGTACGAAAGTCCGTCCGGTGTTGAACATTCCGGTCCCGCGGCCCGTACGGAAGTGGGCCACCCCCCTCGAACCGAAGGGAAACACCAGTAATGACCGCTTCGCACGAGTCCGCATCCGCCCCGACCCGCCGCACCGTCGTCGCGGCCGTGGGAGCCGCCGGTATCGCCGCCGCGCTCACGGCGTGCGGGAGTTCGGACGATTCGTCGTCCTCCCAGCCGGCGGGAAACGGGGCCAAGGAGGGCGCGGCCGGAGACGGGGCGGGCAAGGAACTCGCCAAGACCGCGGACATCCCCGTCGGCGGCGGAAAGATCTTCGGTGACGCGGGCGTGGTGGTCACGCAGCCGAAGAAGGGCGAGTTCAAGGCCTTCACGAACATCTGCACCCACAAGCAGTGCCCGGTCACCGCGATCGAGGGGGGCACCATCAACTGCCCGTGCCACGGCAGCAAGTTCTCCATCGAGGACGGCAGCGTGAAGCACCCGCCCGCCGCGCAGCCCCTGGCCGCCAAGGAGATCACCGTCTCCGGCGACTCGATCACCCTGGCGTAGCGACGCGGGTCAGCGGCCTCGGCGCGGGCGCTTCCAGCAGGCGAGCACGTCGTGTGTGGACGTCACGGTGGCGACGAGGGCGAGCGTGTTGCGGATCATCGCGGGGGTGTAGTCGGACGGCACCCCCGCGACGGCGTCGGCGGGCACGGCGACGGTGTAACCGCGGTTCACCGCGTCGAAGACCGCGTTCGGTATCGCGACGTTCGCCGAGACGCCGGTGACGATCAGCGTCCGGCAGCCGAGGTTGCGCAGCAGGGCGTCCACGTCGGTGCCCGCGATCGGCGAGAGGCCGTGCAGCCGGCGTACGACGATGTCCTCGTCCGCCACCTCGACGGGCGGCGCGATCCTGACCGCCTCGGTGCCGGAGATCTGCTGTACGGGCAGTCGCGCGGCGGCACGGAACAGCCGTCCGTTGCGGTTGGCGCCGCGCCCGTCGGGCCGCCGCTCCGCCACGGCGTGCAGCACCTGCACACCGCTCTCGTGGGCACCCGAGACGAGTCGCGCCACATTGCCGAGCGCCCCGGACGACCTGGCCTCCTCGGCAAGTTCGGGCAGAGCGCTGTCGGGGCCGACGACTCCCTGCTGGCACTCCACGGTCAGCACTACGGTGGTGGCCGGATCGAGCAGTTCGGCGAGCTCTTCGTACGACGGCACGGGGTCCCCCTGTCGCAGGCGTCCTGAGCGGCGAGAGATTAGCCACCATTGCGCCATGGGGGAAGACACCCCATGCTTCTGATCTGACAGACCGTCAGTGAAAAGCCCGCGAAGGGGGAGTACGCATGGCCGTCACACAGCGCCGGGGCCGCAGGATCATGATGACACCGGCCGAGCTGGACGAGTTCCTGGGATCCCAGCGCACCTGCCGCGTCGCCACGGTCTCGCCCGACGGCTCCCCGCACGTCAGCACCCTGTGGTTCGTCTGGGACGGCACCTGTCTGTGGCTGTACTCGATCACGCGCAGCCGCCGCTGGGCCGACCTCCTCAAGGACCCGCGCATCGCTGTCGTGATCGACGCGGGCGAGGAGTACGGGGATCTGCGCGGCGCCGAGCTGTCGGGCACCGTGGAGTTCGTCGGGGAGAGCCCGCGCACCGGTGAGCCCGTCCCCGAACTGGACGCACCCGAGCGGCTGTTCGCCCGCAAGAACTTCGCGATGGACGAGATGGTGCACGACGGCCGGCACGCCTGGGCCCGGCTCACGCCCGACAAGATCGCGTCGTGGGACTTCAGGAAGCTGGCGTCGCTCTAGGGCCTGTCGTCACATTCCCGTCCGCCCGGCGGGCGGACGGGAATGTGACGACAGGCCCTATCCCTCGCCGGGCGAGCCCTCTCCGGCTGAACCTTCACCTGGCGAGCCTTCCCCCGGAGACCCTTCTCGCGCGGCGACATCCCCGCCCAGACTCGCGCCCACGCCCCGGAGCGCCTTCACCGCCGCCCTGATCGACGGCCGCCGGTCCGCGTCGGCCCGCCACACGACGTAGACGTGCCGGCGTACGCGCTGCCGCACCGGCACGGTCACCACCCCGTCCGGCACCGGATCGCGCCCGAGGAGCGGTGCCACGCACACACCGAGCCCGGCGGCGACGAGGCCGAGCTGGGTGTGGGTCTCGGCGGCGCGATGGCCGATACGGGGCTCGACACCCTTGGCTCGGAGCGTGAAGAGCAGCCACTCGTGGCAGAACTCGCCCTCGCCCCACGTGATCCACTCGTCGTCGGCGAAGTCCTCGAGGCCCACCTCGCGGCGACCGGCGAGGGGGTGGTCCGCCGGCATCGCGACATCGGCGGGATCGTCGAGTATCGCCGCCTTGACGAGGCCGTCGGGGAGCGGCATCGGCTTGTTATACCAGTCGAGCACGACCGCCAGGTCCAGGTCACCGCGCACGACCCCGGCGACCCCCATCTCGGGCTCCAGCTCCTGCGAGCGCAGCCGCAGACCCGGATGCTCCGCTCGCAGGGCCGCGAGGGCGCGCGGGAAGAGGCCGCGGGCCGCGGTCGGGAACGCGGAGATCCGCAGCTCCCCCACGACCTGCCCACGGTGCGCCTCCAGGTCCGACTGCGCGAGCTCGACCTGGGACAGGATCCGCCCCGCGTGCTCGGCGAGCAGCCGCCCGGCGTCGGTGAGGCGCACTCCCCTGCCGTTCTTGGCGAGAAGCTGCTGGCCGACCTCGCGTTCCAGCTTGGCCATCTGCTGCGAGACGGCGGACGTCGTGACGTGCAGGCCTTCCGCGGCGCCGCTGACGGACCCGTGTCGGGCGAGTGCGTCGAGGGTGCGCAACCGCTCCAGATTCAACATGTAAGCGATGCTAAGCGATACCAGGGAACAAGTCTCGCTTGTGCTAAGAGGTTGTGGGGCGGCACCCTTACGCCCATGAGCACCGTCGCCTCCTCGTCGCTCCCTGCGACTCCGGCCCCCGCGCCTTCCGGCATCCCCACGGAAACACCTTCCTCCGCACGGCCCCGCCGCGCCCTCGACTGGCGCGTCCGCTTCGGCGTCCTGTCGCTGATCTGGGGCTTCAGCTTCCTCCTCATCAAGGTCGGCACCGACGGCTACGCACCGTTCCAGGTGACGCTGGGGCGGCTCGCGTTCGGCACGGCGGTGCTCGCCGCGGCCATGGCCGTGAAGCGTGAGCGGCTGCCGAGGGGCCTGCGGACCTGGGGACACATCGCGGTGGCGGCGCTGCTGCTCAACTCCCTGCCGTTCTCGCTGTTCGCGTTCTCCGAGCAGACGATCCCCTCGACGCTCGCCGGTATCTGCAACGCGACGTCTCCGCTGTGGGGCATGGCCCTGTCGCTGGTGGCGCTCTCCGAGGACCGGCCCACACGCCGCCGGGTGGCGGGGCTCGGTATCGGCTTCCTCGGGGTGCTCACGGTCCTCGGCGTGTGGCAGGGCTTCCACGGCCTGGACCTGGCCGGCACGGCGATGGCGCTGCTCGCCTCGCTGTGCTACCCGGTCGGCTGGATCTATCTACGCCGTACGCTGGCCGGGACCGGCCACTCGAACCTGTCGCTGTCCGGCGCGCAGCTCCTGACGGCCACGGTCCAACTGGCCGTCGTCACCCCGGTGTTCACGACACTGCCGGCCCACCTCCCGGTCCTGCCCCTGCTCGCGATCGTCGCCCTGGGCGCCCTCGGCACCGGCCTCGCCTTCCTCATCCAGTACGGCCTGGTGGCGGAGGTCGGTCCGACCACGGCGCAGATGGTCACCTATTTCATCCCGGTGATCGCGACGGCCGCGGGGGTCGCCCTGCTCGGCGAGTCCCTGAGCTGGTCCACCCCGATCGGCGCGGTGGTCGTGCTGGCGGGTGCTGCGCTCACACAGTCCAGGGCGCGTCCCTCCCGGCGTGGCACTCAGCCGTAACGGCGCGCGGGGGCCGGCCCGGTGGCGGACGCGACGGCGTCGGCCACCGGGCCGATGTCGTCCGCGCCGAGCGTCGACACGGTGATGCGCACCCCGGGCGCCGCCCCCATCCGGAAGCGCGCCCCGGGCGCGACGGCCCATCCGGCGTGCAGCAGCCGGGCGACCGCCCCCGTCTCGTCCGGTACGGGCACCCACACGTTCAGGCCGCTGCGACCGTGCGCGTCGATCCCGCGCTCGGCGAGGGCCGCGATGAGCGCGTCGCGGCGCTGCCCGTAGGACGCGGAGACGGCGCGCGTGTCCACCGCGCCCTCGGTCCACAGTCGGGCGACGGCCCGCTGGAGGATGCGGCTCACCCAGCCGGGGCCGAGGCGCTGCCGTCCCTGCACCCGGTCGACCGTGACCGCGTCGCCCGTCAGCACGGCGAGCCGCAGGTCGGGCCCGTAGGCCTTGGCGGCGGAGCGGACCAAGGCCCAGTGCCGCGTCGCACCGGCCAGCGGATACAGCGGCAGGTCGACGATCCCGTGCCCGTGGTCGTCCTCGATGAGCAGTACGTCCTGGTGGGCCGCCAGGACCGTGCGCAGCGCACGCGCGCGTGGCGCGGTGACGGCGGCGCCGGTGGGGTTCTGGGCGCGGTCGGTGACCACGAGGGCCCGCGCCCCCGCGCTCAGGGCCCGCTCCACCTCGTCGGCCAGTGGCCCGTCGTCGTCCACGCCGACGGGCACCAGGCGCAGCCCGAGCGCCGGGACCAGGTCGAGGAGGCTGCCCCAGCCCGGGTCCTCGACGGCGACGGCGTCGCCGGGCTTGAGGTGCGCGGCGAGCACCCGCTCGATGGCGTCGAGGGAGCCCGACGCGACGGCGACGGGGCCCTCCGGAATCCCGTCCCTGTCGAAGTCGACGCGCGTGTGGCGGGCCAGTTCCGGCTCCAGGAGTCCGTCGCCGTAGAGGACGGGCACCTTGTCGCCCTGCGCGGCCGCCCAGGCGAAGGCCTCGGCGAGCGGGGGCAGCAGGCCCGTATCGGGGTTGCCGTTCGAGACGTCGCGCACGCCGGCCGGCACGTCGACGCGGATCAGCTCGCGCGCCGTCGTGGCCGGCTTGGACCGCACGCGGCTGCCGCGGCGCCCGGCGGTCTCGATCACTCCGCGCTCACGCAGCGTGCGATAGGCGGCCGCGACCGTATTGGGATTGACCCCGAGATGCTGGGCCAACTCCCTCATCGGCGGCAGGAGTTGCCCCGGCAGCAGGTCACCCCCGCCCACCGCGCGCTCCACGCTGGCCGCGATCTCGGCTGCGCGCCGTCCTTCGATCGGATACTCTCCTAGCACAAAGCAGATTATGCACTAGTGCAATGGAGTTCGCAATGAGCGTGGCATCCGAGCCCGGCACCGTCGCCTCCGGGGACGCCTCCGCCTCCTACCCGGCCACCGACCGCACCGTCCCGGCCCGCATGCGCGAGCGGACGCACTACGACCGCGAGCTGGTCCACTCGATACTCGACGAGGCGTACATCTGCCATCTCGGGTTCGTCCGCGACGGCTCCCCCGTCGTGCTGCCGACCCTGTACGGACGGGTCGGCGAGACCCTCTACGTGCACGGTTCGACGGGCGCGCGCGTCCAGCGCATGGCGGGCGCGGCCGACCCCGGACTGCGGGTCTGCCTGACGGTCACGCATGTCGACGGTCTCGTGCTCGCGCGCTCCGCCTTCCACCACTCGCTCAACTACCGCTCCGTGGTGGTGCACGGCCTCGCCCACCAGGTGACCGACCCCGACGAGAAGCGCACGGCTCTCGACGCGCTCGTCGACCACGTGGTGCCGGGCCGCTCGCAGGACTCGCGCCCCGGGAACGACAAGGAGCTCGCGGCGACGTCCGTCCTGCGCCTCGACCTCGCGGAGGTCTCCGCACGGGTCCGCGCCGGCGGCCCCAACGACGACGAAGAGGACCTCGGCCTGCCGTACTGGACCGGCGTCGTCCCGCTCACCAAGGGCCACGGCGCGCCGGTCCCGGCCGACGACCTCGCGCCGGGCATCGCGGTGCCGGACTACCTGACCGTTTCGTAGGGCTCTTCCATGGCACGTCCCGGGCCGAGCCCCGGTGAGCGTCGATACGCCCACCGGGGCTCGTCGTCCGCTACCTCGCGCGCGCCTCGGCCACGGCGAGCCCGGTCACCGCGGCCAGCATCAGGACCGTGCCCGCCACCGTCGGCGCGGTCAGCCGCTCGCCGAGGAGCACGACCGCGATGACGGCGGCGCTCACCGGTTCGAGCAGCATGATCACCGAGACGGTCGCGGACCTGACCACCGCGGCGCCCGAGAAGTACAGGGCGTAGGCGAGCGCGGTAGGTACTGACGCGATGTAGACCAGCATCCCCAGCACCTGGAGCGGCTGGGAGGTGTGCGGCACCAGACCCTCCAGCGCCCCGAGCGGCAGGAGGCTCACCGCGGCGACGGCGAACGTCAGGACGGACGTGTCGAGTTGATCGCCCGACCGGCCGTCCCGCCCGAACCACCGCGTCAGCAGAGTCATCACGGCGTAGCCGGCCGCGGAGACCACGGCCCACGCGACGCCGGCGGGACGCACGGCCGCGCCCCCGCCGCCGAGCACGAGGACGGTGAGGCCCGCGAGGGCGCCCAGCACGGCCAGCAGTCCGCCGCCGCCGAGCCGTTCGCCCATGATCAGGCGCGCGCCGAGCGCGATGAGGACCGGCCCCGCGCCGAGGGTGACCACGGTGGCGACGGCGAGTCCGGTCGCCTGGACCCCCGCGAAGTACGCGGTCTGGAAGACACTCAGGGCGATCCCGGTGACGACGATCCGCACCGCCTTGCGCAGGCGCGGTTCCGTCGCGGGCCGGGTCCTGCGCGGTCGCAGGGCCCGTGCCACGAGCAACAGCGCGAGGCCGCCCAGGCAGCGCCAGAACGACAGGGCGGCGGGGCCGAGGTCACTGGCCCGGAAGACCAGCGAGGCGGCGGCGCCCGCGGTGCCCCAGGCGGCGCCGGCGACGACGAGGTAGAGGAGCCCGCGCCCGACGGGCAACAGCGATGCTGCTCCGGCGGACGACGTACGGGACGAGGTGTCGGCTGAGTCAGCCGCGACAGTGTGCAACACGTGGTTCTCCACGAAGAGTGGCCTCCGCGCCCCATGGACGGGGGCGGGGCAAGGACACGGACTGTCGTCTGCGGGCAGCCGTGAACCGCTCGGGTCGTCCCGAGCCGGATCCTCGTCGAATGGGCCGCCGGAGCGCGATGGTCCGGGCGGCCGCCGCCCGCGTTACGCGGCCGGGGGCGGAAGCACGAGTGCGCGTGAATGCATGATCAACACCTTAGTTCGCGCTGCCGCTGCCGGACAACGTCTTGTCCGGCGACTCCGGGAACGCCTCGTCCGGGGCGGACCCGTCCGGGGCGACCTCGACCGCGACGGCGACGATCTCGGGCTTCGCCGGAGCCGAGGACTGCGCGATGAACGCACCGACCAGGACGACCGCGCCGCCGACGATCTGCGGTGCCGACAGATGCTCGCCCAGGAGCACCCAGGCCAGCACGGTCGCGATGACCGCTTCCAGGCAGGCCACGACTCCGGCCACCTGGGGCGAGAGGCGGCGCACGGAGAGGACCCCGGTGACGTAGGCGATGACCGTGGCGATCAGCACGATCCAGCAGAGCAGCAGCCACGCGGGCACGGAGGTGCCGTTCATCGAGGCACTGCCGCCGAGCACCGACCAGTCCATGCCCCAGGGGCGCGCCACGACCGTCAGGACGAGGGCGCCGACGAGCAGCCCGTACGCGATCACGCCGAGCGGGTCCGGGGCCCGGTCCCCCGCGTCGCTGCCCTGGTCGGACAGGACGAAGTAGCCGACCTGGCAGCAGGCGGCGGCGAGGGCGAGCAGCAGTCCGATCAGGTCGACGCTGAGGCCCGCCCACACCTCGACGACACAGGCGAGGCCGCCGACGGCGAGGACCACGCCGAGCGCGGCGGCGCGCGTCACGGGCCTGCGCTGCACGAAACGCACCCAGCCGAGGACCAGCGCGGGGGCGAGGTACTCGATGAGGAGCGCGACACCGACAGGGATTCGGGAGATCGCGGCGAAGTAGCAGGCCTGTACACCGGCGACGGCGAGCAGGCCGAACCCGGCGAGCAGCGCGGGCCGCCGGACGACCAGGGAGCGGTGCCGCCAGGCGACGGGCAGCATGACGAGCGCGGCGCCGGCGACGCGTAGCCACACCACGTGGAGCGGGTCGAGACCCGCCTCGATCAGCGGCTTCGCCGCCACACCGGAACCGCCGAAGGCGAGCGCCGAGACAAGGGCGAGCCCCAGTCCGACACCTCGCCCGCGGTTCGCCTGAATCCCCTGAGACGCATGCACCGGCACATCATGACAGCCGGCGTCATGACCGTCATCCCCGATGACCCCTGTCTCACGTGCCGGACGCGCCGGGCATGACGAACGGAGGCACGCCCCCAGGAGCCGCCCCGAACAGAACCGACCTCAACGCGAACCCGGGCCTCGGCCCAGAACCGCCCGCCTCAGCACCCGGCCTCGACACGCCGCCGCAGGCCCTCCGCGTCGACCCCGGCCCGGCCGAGCACCTCGACGGCGCGGCACTCCCGGTCCGCCGCGAGCGAGGTGAGGAGGTCGACGCCGCGCGCACGCGGGTCGCCGCGGCGTTCGGCGCGGTCGAGCGCGGCTTCCATCGCGGCCGCCGCGGCGGGCGACCAGCCGAGCCCCGTCACGACGGGCACGGCTCCGGAGTCCTCGACCGTGCCCTGCCAGTGGAGGCCGTAGCCGATGCTCCGCTGCACGAGGTAGCCGAGGAGGCGCGCGAGCTGGGGTCCGCCGCCGAAGGCCTCGCGCACCTGCGGGTCGGTCTCGAGGAGAGAGTGCAGGAGATGCGCGGTGTCGATCTGGCGGTCCCCGTCACGGACGGCTCTGCGGCGGGCACCGGCCACCACCGAGGCGAGCTCGGGACTGAGCCTGGCGTCGACATCTGCACGACTGTGGCCGCTTGCGGCGGCCTCGGACGGGGTAGGGCTTTGCACATCTCCCACCTCATCAGTCCCTGTCCGGCCGGGCATCCCCGGCGGGAAGCATTTCCACGTCCGACGCAAGGTGGGCACGCATGAGCGGGTTCTCCTCCTTACGGATGAGATCACGCCTTTTTACCCCGAGAGGCGCGCGCCGCCTTGCATCGCGCCCCGCTCGCAACCGAAGACGCACCTGAACCCGTCCTTCACAAGTATGGAGAGCAGGTGCTGGCTCGTGGCCCTGCCTGCGATCGACGGCAGGCAGTACGTGTACCGGGTGTACGCACCTGACGACGCGCTGCTCGCCGACCTGTTCTGGGACGCCTGGCACTGTCACGACGAGGGGCCGTTCCCGCGCGCCTCGGACCTCTTCGACGCCGCGGTCATCGAGAAGCTCGACTGACCGCAGTTCCCCCGCATCCGTTTCTGACGCTTCATCAGTATTGAATGTTCGAGGCCCTGCGGCTACTTTCCGCGACACCACGGCTGCGCCCGCCGCAGCTCTCGTCGAGAAGGGGTGGTCGCATGGCCGAAGTCAGCGCGGAAGCACGGATCGGGGCGCCCGCGGAGAAGGTCTGGGCCCAGCTCACCGACTTCACCGCGTACGGCGAGTGGAACGCCACACACACGAGCTTCCCGAAGGGCGCCCCCACGTCGCTCGAAGTGGGCGGCACCTTCGAGGAGAACATGAAGCTCATGGGATTCCCGGCGGAGGTGACCTGGACCGTCGAGGACCTGGAGACCACCCGCACCCTCGCCATCAGGGGCAAGGGTCCGATGGGCGTCAACGTCGGCACGCGCTACACCCTGACCGCGGACGGCGACGGCACGACAGTCCGCATCGACGGCGAGTTCACCGGAGCCGCCGTGTCCCTGATGGCGGGCAAGCTCAAGGACTCGGCGACGGCCGCGCTCAACGAGTCGCTGCGCAAGCTGGCCGGCCTCGTCGCCTGAGCCCCACCCACCGGCGAACACATGAAGGCGCCCCGCACGCTCGGTGCGGGGCGCCTTCGCCTGTCGGTACGGGATCAGCCCGAGGACGTCAGTCCTCGTCGGCGAGGATCAGGTACAGCTTCTTGCGGGCGTCGTTGATGACGGTCAGCGCCTTCTCGCGCTGCTCCTTGCTGCCGGTCTTCCAGACCTGCCCGAACGCCTCCATCAGACCGAAGCCGGCCTGCCGGATCTCGTTCAGGGTGTCCCAGTCGACCCCGCGCCCGGCCTCCTCCCAGGGAGCGTCGGGCCCCTCGTCGGCCGCGGAACGGCCGGACTCGGTGAGCGCGAACAGCTTCTTGCCACCCTCGCTCTCGCTGGCGATCAGGCCCTCGTCCTCCAACAGCTGGAGGGTCGGGTACACCGAACCCGGACTGGGCTTCCACGCCCCGCCACTGCGCTCGGCGATCTCCTGGATCATCTCGTAGCCGTGCATCGGACGGTCCTTCAGGAGGGCCAGGATCGACGCGCGTACGTCGCCGCGCCGTGCCCTTCCGCGAGGTCCGCCCCGGCCGCCGCGCCCGCCGCCCCAAGGTCCCGGGCCGAAGCCCGGCCCGAAGGGGCCGAAGGCGGCGCGCCGCCCCTCGAAGCCGCCCCGACCGTGATGGCCGGGCCCGCACTGTCCATGCCCGTGTTCATGCTCGTGGCCATGGGAACGCATCTCCATCATTCCTTCCATCGTTGATCGGTCGCGATGCGTCAACGATATATCGGAACTGTTCGACTGACAACCCTCCGCCGGTCCAGCTCTTCCGAATTGGCCTTGGCCTGCGTTTTCGCCGTCCCCGTAGCGTCGGCCCCATGCGCATTCGAATCGTGGACGCCTTCACCGACCGCCCCTTCGCCGGCAATCCGGCCGGCGTACTCCTCCTCGACGCCTTCCCCGACGACGCCCGGCTCCAGGACATCGCCACCGAGGTCAACCACGCCGAGACGGCGTTCGCCCACCCGCTGCCCGCCGGCGGCGGCGCCGACTGGGCGCTGCGCTGGTTCACCCCCGCCACCGAGGTCGACATGTGCGGCCACGCCACCCTGGCCACCGCGCACGTGCTGCACAGCACCGGCGCCATCCACGGCCCGGTCCGCTTCACCACCCGCAGCGGCGTGCTCGTGGCGACCCCGCGCGAGGACGGCACGATCACGCTCGACTTCCCGACCGCACCCCTGACCCGTATCGACAGCCCCGAAGGGGTCGCCGCGGCCCTGGGCGCCGAGCCGCTCTCGGTGCACGACACCGGCCGCCAGGTGGGCGACCTGCTGGTCGAGCTCGCGGACGAGAAGACCGTGCACGCCCTCGCACCCGACCTCAAGGCACTCTCCGCCCATTCGGAACGGGGCGTGATCGCGACCGCCCGCGCCGCGGACCCCGACGGCGCCTACGACTTCGTCTCCCGCTGCTTCTTCCCGCGCGTCGGCATCGACGAGGACCCGGTCACCGGCAGTGCCCACACGGCCCTCGCGCCGTTCTGGTCCGCGCGCCTCGGCCGCACCGAACTCACCGGCCTCCAGGCCTCCGCCCGCACCGGTTTCGTGCGCACCGAACTGCGCGGCGCCCGCACCCTGCTGACCGGCCGAGCCGTCACGGTCATCGAGGGCGACCTGCTCGCCTAGGACCTGGGGCCTTTCACGCCGCAGGGGCGTACGAAGATCTCGTACGCCCCTGCATCCGACACCCGCCCCCCGACCTCACGCCGTGGGCAGCCACCCCACCTTCCCCGCGAGCAGCGCGTATCCGACGAACGCGCCGATGTCGAGCAGCGAGTGCGCCACCACCAGCGGCCCGACCCGTCCCCACCGCCGGTACAGATACGCGAAGACCAGGCCCATCGCGAGGTTCCCGAAGAACCCGCCGATGCCCTGGTAGAGGTGGTACGAGCCGCGCAGCACCGAGCTGGCCACGATCGCCGTGCCGGGCGTCCAGCCCAACTGCCCCAGCCTGCGCAGCAGGTAGCCGACGACGATCACTTCCTCCAGGACGGCGTTCTGGATCGCCGACATGATCAGGACCGGGAACTTCCACCACACGTCCGGCAGCGCCTCCGGCACCACCGTGAGGTTGAAGCCGAGGCCGCGGGCCGCCAGATAGAAGGCGATGCCCGTACTGCCGATGACCGCGGCGATCACCGCGCCACGGGTCGTGTCGAAGAGCGGTCTCGTCCGGTCGAAGCCGATCGTCCGCATCCCGACGCCCTCGCGCATCAGCAGGTGCGCGACGAGCGCGACCGGGACGAGCGCGCTCGCGATCCCGAACAACTGCCACGCCAGATCAAGCCACGGCCGCCCGGGAGCCGCCGAGGCGTTCAGGGTCGCCGCCTGGTCCTTGAGGCCCCCCGGTTTGGTCACCGATCCGACAAAGCTGATCAGCGCGGACACTGCGCTCGCACCGAGCGAGAGCGCCAGGACGAGCAGTGTCTCGTTCCGAAGAATCTGTCGCGAGAGCCGCTCGTTCGGAAATGAATCAGCCACCGCACCCGCCTCCGCCTGCACACCTGCCTCCAGTTGAGTAATCCCGCCTCATCCCCCACCTGGCCCCGCTAGGGTCTCGAATAAAGGTACGAAGATCGCGCGCGACAGGCCGGGGGGACGCAGGCCGTTCTTTGGTGTACCTCTCCCCTTCCGTCGGGCCGGGACCCGAGGAAGGGCACCACCGCATGGGACGTCACAGCTTGCCCGACGAGTATGGGACGGACGCGGTCGCCCCCCGCCGCCGCACGCGCGGCCGGACCGTCGCCATCGCCACGGCCCTCGTCCTCGTGGTCGCCGGGGGCACGGCTCTGGCGGCCAGGAGCGGCCTGCTCTCCCTCGGCGGGACCTGCGACGGCAAGACGGTCCACCTCGACATCGCCGCCTCGCCCGATGTCGCCCCCGCGCTGCGCGACGCCGCGGACCTCGCCCGCAAGAACCACCTGACCTCCGACGGACAGTGCCTCGACACCCGCGTGCAGGCAGGCGACTCGTACAAGATCGCCGACGCCCTGCGCAAGGGCCGGAAGGACACCCGGGACTACGAGGCGTGGGTGCCGGACGCGAGTCTGTGGATCCAGCGCGCCGGCCTGGGCGCGAACGCCACTGCGGTCACGGCGACGGGCAACATCGCCTCCTCCCCCATCGGCATCGGCATGGTGCCGTCGGCCGCGAAGAGCATGGGCTGGCCCGCGAAGAAGTACACCTGGGCGCAGTTGACCGGCGCGGCCATGGAGGGCGACAAGCTGCGGCTCGGGACCGCGGACCCCGCGCGCAGCGCGACCGGTCTCCTGGCCCTGACCCGGCTGGGCGCCTCCACCGAGAAGTCCGGGAAGGAGGACGACACCCAGGCCGCCGCCATGGCCAAGGCGCTCTCACAGCGCACCACCGACAGCGACGACCAGCTGACCGACACCCTGGCGCGCGACTCCTCCGGCACCGAGCAGGGCAATCCGCGCCGCAATCAGGCGCTGATCCTCTCCGAGCAGTCCTCGTTCCGGTACAACGCGACCGCCGGCGACAAGGACGGACTCGAACTCTTCTACCCGAAGGACGGCTCGCCGCAGCTGGACTACCCGTTCGCACTGGTCGACGAGGGCGACAAGTCGACGGACGAACGACGGGCCGCGATCCGCTTCATGACCCTGCTCGGCGAGGACGCCGGCGTCAGGATCCTGGAGGAGCACGGTTTCAGGACGGACGACGAGGAGCCCTCGGACGCGCTGGTCGCCGGGGCGGGCGGCCGCAGCCCCCAGCCGTACGCGGCGTCGGACTCCGAGCCGCCGACGGACAAGGAGCTCCAGGAGACCCTCGGCATGTGGACGATCACGGTGCAGAGCGCCCGGATCACCGTCGTCGTGGACGCCTCCGCCTCCATGGCGAACTTTGTGCCGGGCCGCAACCAGTCCCGCATGGAGGTCACGAAGGCCTCGATGCTCCAGGCGCTCGCCACGTTCACGCCCGAGGACGAGATCGGCCTGTGGGAGTTCGCCACGCTCCTCGACGGGAACCGCGACTACCGCAAGCTCGTACCCACCGAGCGTCTCGGCGACCGCAAGGGCGGCGGCACCCAGCGCGACAGGTTGTCCGAGGCCTTCAGCGGCCTGCAGCCCGTGCCGGGCGGCGCCACGGGTCTCTACGACACCACGCTCGCCGCCTACGAGGAGGCCACGTCCTCCTACCGGAACGGCAAGTTCAACGCCCTCGTGGTCGTGACCGACGGCGCGAACCAGGACCCCGGGTCCATCGCGCGCAGCAACCTCGTCTCACGGCTCCAGAGCCTTGCCGACCCGCAGCACCCGGTGCCGCTCATCGCCATCGCGGTCGGCCCCGACGCGGACAAGGACGAGGTCGAGCAGATCGCCGGGGCCACCGGCGGCTCCGGGCACCAGGTCAGCGACCCGGCCGAGATCCACGCAGTGATCCTCAAGGCGATCGTGGAGGCGGGCGCCAAGGGCTGACCGAGCGGAACCGCCGCACCGGTCAGCCCAGTTGCACCGCCGGCGCCGGAAGCCCCACCGGCCACATGTGCACCGGGTCGCCCGCGTGCATCAGCTCGCAGTAGCGCCGAGTGGTCGCCGCGAGCGCCGCGTCGCGCTCCAGGCCGCTCTCCAGCGCGCTGTGGAACGTGGCCGCCTGCCACGAGGCGCCGTTGACCCGCCGCCGGCAGCGCTCCTCGATCACCCCGAGGTAGAAGTCACGGTCGGCCGCCTCGATGCCCCAGGCGTCGAGCCCGGCGGCAGCCAGCGGCAACAGCTCGTCCCGTACGAGAGTGACGGCGGCCACCTTCTCGATCCCGCCGAAGCGGCCCCGGCGCGGCCAGTCGAGGCGCGCCTCGATCCCGTACCGGCAGGCCTCGTCGAAGTTGCGGGCCGCCGCGTCGAAGGGCAGGCGGGTCCACACGGGGCGGGCGTCCTCGGCCAGGGCGCGCACGACGCCGTAGTAGAAGGCGACATTCGCGATGACGTCGGTGACGGTGGGGCCCGCGGGCAGGACGCGGTTCTCCACGCGCAGGTGCGGCATACCGTCGGCTATGCCGTACACGGGGCGGTTCCACCGGTAGACGGTGCCGTTGTGCAGGACGAGTTCGGCGAGGGTCGGCACTCCGTCGTCGTCGATGACGCGCAGCGGCTCCTCGTCGTCGCACAGGGGCAGCAACGGGGGGAAGTAGCGCAGGTTCTCCTCGAAGAGGTCGTACGCGCCGCTGATCCAGCGCTCACCGAACCAGGTGCGCGGCCGGACCCCCTGGGCCTGGAGTTCGGGCGGGCGGGTGTCGGTCGCCTGCTGGAACAGGGGAGGCCGCGACTCGCGCCACAGCTCATGTCCGAACAGGAACGGCGAGTTGGCGCCGACCGCGACCTGCACGGCCGCGACGGCCTGCGCCGCGTTCCACACGTCGGCGAAGCGGGCGGGAGTGACCTGGAGGTGCAACTGCACGGAGGTGCACGCCGCTTCGGTCGCTATGGACCCCGAGCTGCAGCGCAGATGCTCCACCCCGTCGATGTCGACCTCGAAGTCCTCGCCGCGCGCGGCCACCATCTGGTCGTTGAGGAGGCTGTAACGGTCCACGTCCGACAGGTTCGCGGAGACGAGATCATCGGGCACGAGCGTCGGGAGAATGCCGATCATCACGATCCCGGCGTCCACCTCGTTCGCTTTCCGGTGGGCATAGGCGAGGCCGGTCCTGAGCTCCTCCGCGAGCCGGTCGAGAACGCGGCCTCCCAAGCGATGGGGGGCAATGTTCACTTCCAGATTGAACATTCCGAGTTCGGTCTGGAAATCACGGCTCGCGATGCGCTCGAGAACTTGCGCATTCATCATTCTGGGCATGCCGTCGGGCCCCGCGAGATTCAACTCGATCTCCAGGCCCATCAGATTTCTCGGACGGTCGAACCTCTCCTCCTCCAGGAGTCTCCCGAGCCCCGCCAGACACTGCTGCAACTTCCTGCGGTAGTGCCGTCGATCGGACAGGTCGAACGCGCCCGCCGCGACCTTCTCCCCCATGGAAGCATCCCTCCTCGCCTGGGCGGCCCGGCCGCCCGGCCGCTGTGTCACGGTGGATGATGCCCAGGCAAGTTGATCGATAACGCCCCGCTTCCCGCCACGGGCGAGTAGGCTCCCAGCAGTTGTCACGGGGCACATTCACTAGGCATGCAGCATGTCGAAGAGACCATTCCACCCAGCCTGGTGATAAACGCCGACGAGAACCGGCCGTCCGCTCGCCGTGAAGATTACGAGGTCACCGACCCGGCACCGCCGAAAATCGGGAGATTCCCCTCGTCTCGGCGACCGAATAACGCCTTGCCGAGCATTTTCGCGACGGCTAGACGAAACACTGCGTGAACACGTGTCGTATAAACTTCGCGAACGAGGCAGAGAGTTGGCGCTCGCGGTACCTGCCCCGCCCCCTCTGGCCCGGTCAGCAGACAGAGCCGTCCGCTCGTCCCGCCACGCCCTCGATCCACCGTGCCTGTCGAATGAGAGGCGACCCACCATGCCGCTGCATGTCCCTCCGGCTCCCGCGCCCGCCCTGCGCACCGTCCTCACGGCCCTCGGTTCTCCCACCGCGGTCCGCGAGGCCCGCACGCCCTCCCTGCGCTCCGCCCAAGGACCGGCGAGCCCCGAACTCCCTTTGCCCGTCCACGTGCTGGACCGGGTCATGGGCAGCGCGGGCCCCTCGCCGACCCGACTCGCCGGCTGGCGGTTCCTGATCCGCTGCGGGGAACGCGCGGTCGCCGCCGCCGACACGATGCTGACTGCCGACGGCTGGGCGTTCTCGCACTTCTTCGAGGGCCCGTACGTCGCGGCCACCGAACACGCGCTGCGCCAGGCCGAGTCCATGCCCGCGGCCTACCAACCGCGCCTGCTCTCGGTCCCGGAGTTGTACATGCTCACTCTCTGGCTGCACGGGGACTGCAACGCCGACGCCTCCACGGGACATCCCGCGGCCAGTGACCTCCTGGTCCCGCTCGCGCCCGCGCCGCCCGGCATCGCCGCCCACCGCCCCCACCGGGTCGCCGAACTGCTGCCCGTCCTCACCCATCGACTGACCCCCGCTCCCCTGCTGGGCTCACCCGCCTGACGCGACCGGGCCGTCCGACGCGCCCGCGCCCCGCTACCGATGCCGACCGGTCGCGGGGCGCAGCCGTGCCCTCGCGGGCCCGTCCGGACTAGCCCGGTCAGGCCACCCCGAACCACCCGAAGGGACAGTGCAGTTGGGGTGAACCGTCCGCACGGGTGACGCGTCCTCATCCAGTGAGGACCGCTGCGACGAAATCCCTGCGGATTGACGCCCGTAGGGCAACACTGGGTTCCGGACCGACCGACAAACGGGGGGCGGCCATGAGCAACGCTTCGAGCCGCAGGACAGACAGCGACATCACACCCATCACCGACATCACTTCACAGGGAAAGATCCCATCCATGTGCCAGCACCAGCCACCGTGCCCGTCCGCAGACTCCGCCGACCGGGAGGCCGCGCTCCCTGTGGCCCACCACCCCGAACAGGGCTGGAGTCTGCTCTGCAACGGCGTCCTGCTCTTCGAGGACACCGGTGAGCTGCTGCCAGACGGCCAGATCATCGCTCCGCACCGTCCGGTGCACGTCGTGACCGCGGCCTGAGCGCATCCGGACGCCGACGGCGTCCGCAGTACGAAAGGGCCGGCCCCGGGAAACCCCGGAACCGGCCCTGACGCATGTCAGCGTGCGTATCAGTCCTCGTACGCGTCCATGGGCGGGCACGAGCAGACGAGATTCCGGTCGCCGTACGCCTGGTCGATGCGACGGACCGGCGGCCAGTACTTGTCGGCGGCCACGACACCGGCGGGGAAGACGGCCTCCTCGCGGCTGTACGCGTGCTCCCACTCGCCGCCGAGCGCGGCCGCGGTGTGCGGCGCGTTGCGCAGCGGGTTGTCCTCGGCGGGCCACCGGCCCGAACCGACCTTCTCGATCTCCCCGCGAATGGCGATCATCGCCTCACAGAACCGGTCGAGCTCGGCCAGGTCCTCGCTCTCGGTCGGCTCGATCATCAGCGTCCCTGCGACCGGGAACGACATGGTCGGCGCGTGGAACCCGTAGTCGATGAGCCGCTTGGCGATGTCGTCGACGCTGACGCCGGTCGCCTTCGAGATCGGGCGCAGATCGATGATGCACTCGTGCGCGACGAGGCCGGCGGGGCCCGTGTAGAGCACCGGGAAGTGCGGCTCGAGTCGCTTGGCGATGTAGTTGGCGCTGAGCACCGCGACCTGCGTGGCCCGCTTGAGGCCCTCGCCGCCCATGAGCCGCACGTACGCCCAGGAGATCGGCAGGATGCCCGCGGAGCCCCACGGCGCCGCGGAGATCGGGCCGACGCCGGTCTCGGGTCCGGCCGCGGGCTGCATCGGGTGGTTGGGCAGGTACGGCGCGAGGTGCGCGCGGACACCGACCGGACCGACGCCGGGGCCGCCGCCGCCGTGCGGGATGCAGAACGTCTTGTGCAGGTTGAGGTGCGAGACGTCGCCACCGAAGTGGCCCGGCTTGGCGAGACCCACCAGGGCGTTCAGGTTGGCGCCGTCGACGTAGACCTGACCGCCGGCGTCGTGCACCTGCGCGCAGATGTCGGCGACGTGCTCCTCGAAGACACCGTGCGTGGACGGGTAGGTGATCATCAGGACGGAGAGCTCGTCGGCGTACTGCTCGATCTTGGCGCGGAGGTCCGCGACGTCGATCTCGCCGTCGTCGGCCGTCTTCACGACGACGACCTTCATACCGGCCATCACGGCGCTCGCGGCGTTCGTGCCGTGCGCGGAGGACGGGATGAGGCAGACGGTGCGCTGGTCGTCGCCGTTGGCGCGGTGGTAACCACGCACGGCGAGCAGACCGGCCAGCTCGCCCTGCGAACCGGCGTTCGGCTGGAGCGACACCTTGTCGTAACCGGTGACCTCCGCGAGGCGCTCCTCCAGCTCACGGATGAGCGTGAGGTAGCCCTGCGCCTGGTCGGCGGGCGCGAACGGGTGCAGCTGGCCGAACTCGGGCCAGGTGACCGGCTCCATCTCCGTCGTCGCGTTGAGCTTCATCGTGCAGGAGCCCAGCGGGATCATGCCGCGGTCGAGCGCGTAGTCGCGGTCGGCCAGCTTGCGCAGGTAGCGCAGCATCGCGGTCTCGGAGCGGTGCGCGTGGAACACGGGGTGCGTCAGGTAGTCGTCGCCACGCAGAAGGCCCGCCGGCAGCGTGTCCACGACCGCCGCGTCGAGCGCGTCGACATCGGCCTCGACACCGAACGCGGTCCAGACGGCGCCCAGCTGGGTCCGCGTCGTGGTCTCGTCGCACGAGATCGACACGTGGTCGGCGTCCACGAGGTGGAGGTTGACACCGCCTTCACGCGCGGCGCTCACGACGTCGGCGGCCCGGCCCGCGGCCTTCACGGTCAGGGTGTCGAAGTACGCGCCGTGCACGACCTCCACGCCACCGGCCTTGAGGCCCTCGGCAAGCAGCGTCGCGAACCGGTGCGTGCGCCGCGCGATGCCCTTGAGGCCATCGGGCCCGTGGTAGACGGCGTACATGCCGGCCATGACGGCGAGCAGCACCTGAGCGGTACAGATGTTGCTGGTGGCCTTCTCGCGCCGGATGTGCTGCTCACGGGTCTGCAGCGCGAGGCGGTACGCCTTGTTGCCGTCGGCGTCGACGGAGACGCCCACGAGGCGGCCGGGCAGGCTGCGCGCGAACTTCTCACGGACGGCCATGTAGCCGGCGTGCGGACCGCCGAAGCCCATGGGGACACCGAAACGCTGCGTCGTACCGACGGCGATGTCGGCGCCGAGCTCACCGGGCGAGGTCAGCAGCGTGAGGGCGAGCAGATCGGCGGCGACCGTGACGACGGCGCCCAGCTCGTGGGCCTGCTCGATGACGGGCTTGATGTCGCGGACGGCACCGGAGGCGCCCGGGTACTGGATCAGGACGCCGACGACGCCGCGCTCGGCGACCTCGGCCGGAATGCCCTCGGACAGGTCCGCGACGACGACCTCGACACCGGTCGGCTCGGCACGCGTCTGGATCACGGCGATGGTCTGCGGCAGCGCGTCCGCGTCGACCACGAAGGCGCCGTTCTTGACCTTGCCCATGCGCCGGGACAGCGCCATGGCCTCGGCCGCGGCCGTGCCCTCGTCGAGCAGCGAGGCGCCCGAGGTCGGCAGGCCGGTCAGCTCGGCGACCATCGTCTGGAAGTTCAGCAGCGCCTCGAGCCGGCCCTGCGAGATCTCCGGCTGATAGGGCGTGTACGCCGTGTACCAGGACGGGTTCTCCATGACGTTGCGGAGAATGACGGGCGGCGTGAACGTGCCGTAGTAGCCCAGTCCGACCATCGAGTCGAGGACCTGGTTGCGGTCGGCGAGGGAGCGGAGCTCTGCGAGCACCTCGGCCTCGGTGCGGGCCCCGGGAAGATCGAGCGCCTCGGCGCTCTTGATCACGTCCGGGACCGCGGCCGCCGTCAGCTCGTCGAGCGAGCCGTACCCGACCTGCGCGAGCATCTTGGCCTGCGCTGCTTCATCCGGACCGATATGGCGCTGCTCGAAGGGGATTCCCTGCTCCAACTGGGAGAGCGGAATACGGTTGGCGGTCATTGCGGAGGCCTCCTGGTCATTGCGACCTGCGAGGGGCACCACGGCGCGGGTGCCCGGACGGCCTCCCCCTCTGTCATCTCAACCTGAGAGTTTCACCGGCACACCCCCATCACGAAGGGCATGACGACTTTCACCGTCGGTGAGAGCGGAGGCCTGAACGCCCGCCCTGCTTTCCAGAGTGACCTCGTCCGTGCGGTACAGGGGCCTGAGAGATTCCGGGGAGGAGTTGCTCCTTCGGCGCCTCCGGTGTCATCCGGAGGACTCTCCCGCACGGGGTCGGCAGCCATCGCCAGCCTACCAGCGGCGACAACACCCCCGGCCTCGAGTGGCCGCCTCCCCCAATGTGCACTTTGGTAGTGCTTACGGATGAGTTGCGAGCAGCTGGAGGGCCCCGTGCAGACCGATATCGATCCGCGCAACCTGATCGGCCGCAAGGCGTTCGACCGCAACGGGGCCAAGATCGGGACCGTCGACGAGGTCTACCTCGACGACGCGACCGGTGTCCCCGAGTGGGCGGCGATACGCACAGGCCTGTTCAGCCGGGACGCCTTCGTCCCCCTGGAACCGAGCGAACTCGTGGAGGGCACCCTGCGCATCCCCTTCGAACGCTCCCTGATCAAGGACGCCCCCGACTTCGGCGTCGGCCGTCACCTCTCCCCCGAACAGGAACTCCAGCTCTACCACCACTACGGTCTCGACATCTCGGCCCCGGACGACCCCGTGCCCCCCAAGGACCGCGACTTCGGCAAGATCGCCCACCCTCCGTCAGACGACACCTGACCCGGCATCCGGCTCCCGCGCCGGACAGCGCCCGGCCCCGCCCTCCACCAGCGGCAGCGGCTCCGCCGGTACGAGCGCGGGGTCATCGGTCCGGAACGTGCGCACCCGCCCCGGCTCCGAGTACGGCGTCTCGAAGCGCACGGTCACCCGCCCGAGCCCGCTGCCCTGCACCCACCCGTGCCCGAACTCCTCATGCCGCACGTCATGCCCGGCCACCCAGCGCCGGTCCGCGGCCTCGACGACCTCGTCGGCAACCGCCTGCCCCTCGTCCCCCGCACCACCCGCCCCTTCCGCCTCGCCCTCACTCGCCCCCTCGGCCGCGTGCGCATCGGCCTCGGCCCGCGCCTGCGCGAACAGGTCCTCCTGCGTGTAGTCGGCCAGGCCGGTCACCCCCACGCCGAGCAGCCGCACCCCTCCCGTCGTGTCCACGGACTCCAGGAGCCGGGCGGCCGCCTCGCGCACCACGGCGGGGTCGTCGGTGGGCCCGCGCAGCGTCTCTGACCTGGTCAGCGTGGAGAAGTCGTAGCGCCGCACCTTGAGGACCACGGTCCGCCCGGACCGCTCCGCCCCCCGCAACCGCTGCACGCACCGCTCCGCAAGCCGCTGCACCTCGGTCCGCACCCGCACCCGGTCGTGGATGTCCACGTCGTACGTGTCCTCGACCGACACCGACTTGGCGTCACGCTCGGCCACCACGGGCCGGTCGTCGTGCGCGAGGGCCATGGCGTACAGCGACGCCCCGTGCGACTTCCCCAGCAGCCGTACGAGCTCGTCCTCGCCCGCCTCGGCGATCTCCTCGACCGTGGTGATCCCGGCCCGTCTCAGATGGTCCCCGGTCGCCGGCCCCACGCCGGGCAGCGTGCGCACCGACATGGGCCCGAGCATGGCGCGCTCGGTACCGGGCACGATCAGCTCCAGCCCGTCCGGCTTCGCCGCCTCGGAGGCGATCTTCGCCAGCATCTTCGACGCCGCGAGCCCCACCGACCCGGTCAGACCCGTCACGGCCTTGATCTCGTCCCGCAGCCGCTCACCGACGAGCCGCGCCGACGCGGCGTCCCAGGCCGCCTCACCGGCCTCCAGATCGACGAACGCCTCATCGAGGCTCAGCGGCTCCACCAGCGGCGACAGCTCCCGCAGCAGGCCCATCACCTGCTCGCTGACCTCCCGGTACAGCCGGAAGCGCGGCACGAGATACGCGGCATTGGGCGCGAGGCGGCGTGCCTGCCCCATCGGCATCGCCGAGTGCACTCCGAACACGCGGGCCTCGTACGAGGCGGTGGCCACCACCCCACGAGGCCCGATCCCACCGACGACCACGGCTTTCCCGCGCAGACTCGGCTTCGACGCCTGCTCCGCCGAGGCGTAGAAGGCATCCATGTCGAGATGCAGGATCGTGGGCGCGGTTCTCACATGTCCGATGCTGCCCTACGGCACTGACAATGCCCCGGCCGACGCATCGGCCCCGCTCACACCGCGCGGTGGCGCCGCCTCGCCAGCTCGTCCGCCGGGTTGTTCCCGAGGAGCGTCTCGCCGGTGTCGACGCGCTCCCCGTGCAGCTGCGACAGGGCGCTCTCGACATCCCGCCACACCACACCGACAGCGATACCGAAGATGCCCTGCCCGCCCTGGAGCAGATCGTGGACCTCCGCCGGCGAACTGCACTCGTAGACCGTGGCGCCGTCGCTCATGAGGGTCAGCCGCTCGAGATCGCTGAAGCCGCGCTCCCGCAGATGCTGCACCGCGGTGCGGATGTTCTGCAGTGAGACACCCGTGTCCAGGAACCGCTTCACGATCTTCAGTACGACGACGTCCCGGAAGCTGTAGAGCCGCTGGGTCCCCGACCCGTGGGCCGGGCGCACACTCGGCTCGACCAGTCCGGTCCTCGCCCAGTAGTCCAGTTGCCGATAGGTGATACCGGCCGCCGCGCACGCGGTGGGTCCGCGGTATCCGACCTGCTCGGGCGTCGCGTCCTCATCCCTCTGAGCGACCACCGGCAACACCGTCGGCCGACGCGGAATGTGATCGGCCGCGTGGCCGTGAAGCGAGTACGGGCCGCTCTCCGCCGGACTGTGTCCGCCGCCCCCAGCCGTACCGTCGCCGCTGCTTCTCACGCCGACCTCCTCATTGACCTGCCTTCTCGACGGTAGGCAGTCACCAGGGGTGCGTCAACGATCGCCACACTCGGCACGCCGAGTGATAATCACCCTACGAGTGGTTTCCCGTGCCTCACCGCGGGGAAAGGCTAGCCGAATGGTCCGGCCGGAGCCCCGGCGCGGCAGCGGCCGCCTCACGACGGCCGCTCGCGTCACTGGCTGTTGGTCCCGAAATCCTCGGGCGAGATCTGGTCGAGGAACTCGCGGAACTTCTCCACCTCGTCCTCCTGCTCATCCGGGATCGCGATCCCGGCATCATCGAGCACACCGTCACTGCCGTAGATCGGCGTGCCGGTGCGCAGCGCGAGCGCTATGGCGTCCGACGGGCGCGCACTGACCTCGACTCCGCTCGAGAACACCAGTTCCGCGTAGAAGACGCCTTCACGCAGGTCTGTGATGCGTACTTCCGTGAGCTCCTGCCCGACCGCTTCCAGCACGTCCTTGAAAAGGTCGTGCGTCAGCGGGCGTGCGGGGGCCATGCCCTGCTGTGCGAAGGCGATGGCCGTCGCCTCCCCCGGTCCGATCCAGATGGGGAGGTAGCGGTCGCCTCCCACTTCACGCAGGAGCACGATCGGTTGGTTGGAGGGCATTTCGACCCGGACACCTACGACGTCGAGCTCGTTCACACAGCAACCCTAGGACGTGCCCGGCAGGTTTGGGTAGTCGGGCACCCGTCGATCGCCGGACGCACACCGCGCGAGCACCCCTCGGATCAGGGCAGACGCACTCCGAGCGCGGTCTGCACAAGCGCGCCGTGAAGCTTCACCGTCAGCCCCGCCAGCTCCTTCGCGCGGGCCTGCGCATGCGCCCGGGTCTGGGGATTGCGGTGCCGTCGCAGCGGCGCGACGACCTGGTCGATCAGGCCGGCATCCCGGTCGGCCGCGGCCTTCATCGCCCGCAGATGCCGCGGCTCGATCCCGAAGCGGCCCAGCTCCATGACCAGCTCGGCGACCGTGACCGCCTCCGCGTCGTATCCGCCGTCGGGCAGCGGCGCGATGAGGCCGTACGACTCCCACTCGTCGAGCTCGGGAGACTCGACGCCGGCGGCGGCAAGCAGCTCGTCACGGCCCACACGGGCCACTGTCGGCCCTTCGCCGCCCTCCGGGGCCCTGCCGTCCTCGCCGTCGCCCTGCAGTCCCGGAGAGGGCAGCGTGATCGCTTCTCCGCGCCCCAGAGCGTCGAGCTGTTCCTTGATGACCTTCAGCGGCAGGTAGTGGTCCCGCTGCATACGCAGTACGTGGGCAAGTCGCTCGACGTCGTCCGGGCTGAACTTGCGGTACCCCGAGGGGGTCCGCTGTGGCTCGATCAGCCCCTCGGACTCCAGGAACCTGATCTTGGAGATGGTGACTTCGGGAAACTCGTCGCGCAGCACGTTCAGCACGGTGCCGATGCTCATCAGCCGACTGTCCGTGAGGGCGATGCCGTGACCGGCACCGCCCTTCGGTGTTTGAAGCATGGACCTTCCTGACAGGTCAGATGCCCCGCTGGCTCGCGTAGAAGACCAGCCGGTACTTGCCGATCTGCACCTCGTCGCCGTTCGACAGCGTGACCGAGTCGATCCGCTCCCGATTGACGTACGTGCCGTTGAGGCTGCCCACGTCGCTGACGGTGAAGGCACCGTCAGCACCGCGACGGAACTCCACGTGGCGGCGCGAGACGGTCACGTCGTCAAGGAAGATGTCGCTCTGCGGATGCCGTCCCGCCGTGGTCAGTTCGCCGTCGAGGAGGAAGCGGCTGCCCGAGTTCGGACCGCGTCGCACCACCAGGAGCGCCGAGCCGAGCGGCAGGGCGTCGACGGCGGCCTGGGCCTCCGGGGAGAGCGCCGGCGACAGCGTCTGACCGGTGACTTCGGCGTCGTAGGCCTCAAGGCCCGAAATGGAAATCGTCGAGGTCGTCTCGGACGGACGCTCCGCCGTGGCACGCAGGGGCGCACCGCAGTTGGAGCAGAACCGGCTCGCCTCGGCGTTGCGGTTTCCGCACCTCGTACACACCAGTGCCGACATGGACGGATCCTCCTGCCGCGGCTGCCCCGCGGGGGCATGGGACGCATACGGATCGGGGGTAAACCCTCCACCCGCACTTGAGGTTGGCGGTTCCCCGAAACCTATGCGGCCGGACGCGGCAGGGTCAACAGACGACGCGCCCTGTCCGCCCGAAATGTCAGCACCCTGAGGGCCGACCTGATCACGGAACAGCGGACGCTCCGCCCCCTGCACCTCCGCGTCCTGGGCGCGCGGTGCACGGTGGCGGGCAGTGGCACTGGCATTGCCGCTGTCCTCACGTGCGCTCTTGCCGAACAACTTCGCAAACAACTTCACGGGCGATTCCCCTTGACCGAAACAGACCCGCCCGTGGGGCAGGACGAACCCTGATTGCACACACCGCCGTACATCGGCGACACAGACATCCTCACAACGTCCGTATCCGCCAAACAGTTTCCACCACGCACCCCACTTACGGTGCGCCGACCCCCCGCAACCTCATGCCCTGGCCCGAACACCCCCATGCGCCCCCGCCTCACTGGGACGACGACTGAGCGTAGTCAGGCCGCTTCGCCGGTCGCAAGGCGTCCACAACGATCTTCTGCGCCTGTGCCACGGTAACGGTGGCCTGCTCCTTTTCCAGAGTCTGAACCACCCCACCAGGGATGTTCAGCGCCGGCTCCAGGTCCTGCGGCTTGCCGATGACCTTGAAGACGAAAGGCTCGCCGATCTTGTGACCGTCCACACTCACCTTCCCGCCGCTCGCATCCGTCAGATACGTGTCGGCCACCACCCGGACGTCGTTCACCTGGATCGCCTCGGCGCCCGCCGCGCGCAGCTCCTGGATCGCATCGAGCAGCATGTCCGCCTGCACCGCGCCCTTCTTGTCGGTGATCGTCAGCGTGATCCCGGGGCCCTGCGCCGCCACGGTGCCCGCCAGAATGCCGAGTTGCCGTTCCCTCTCGACCGTCTGCTTGCGGGCCTCCTCGGCCTGGTCCGAGCTGTTCTCCAGCTCGGTGCGCTGCCCCTCGAGACGCTGCTTCTCATCTCCCAGACGCTGAGTACGGTCATCCAGTTCATCGAGGATGCGTACGAGATCTTCCTGACGTGCGCCACGCAGCGCGCTGCTGTCGCTGTTGGACCGCACCTGGATCGCCAGACCCAGGCCGAGCACGAACAACAGGACGGCGACGATGAGTTGCGCACGGGAGACCCGCGGCGGCCACAGCCCCTTGGCCAGCCGCTGGCGTCCGCTCAGTGACGGGGTCCCCCCCTCCGCGGCCGGCGCTTGCGCACCGTCATCACCGTCCACGTGGTCCGCGCCGTCCACCGCTTCGGGAGCGACCTCGTCCGGCAGTTCCTTGCGCAGGCGGTGCTGCTCGTTGTTCTTGTTCTCGTCCTCGGACATCGGCCTCACGCCCGGAAGATGTGCCGCCGGATGGCGGCCGCGTTGGAGAAGATACGGATTCCGAGCACCACGACGACGCCGGTGGACAGCTGCGCGCCCACACCCAGCTTGTCGCCCAGGAACACGATCAGGGCCGCCACGACGACGTTCGACAGGAACGACACGACGAAGACCTTGTCGTCGAAGATCCCGTCGAGCATCGCCCGCAGGCCGCCGAACACCGCGTCGAGGGCCGCCACCACGGCGATCGGAAGATAGGGCTCGACCACCGCCGGAACCTCGGGCCGGACGAACAGCCCGACCACAACTCCCACGACGAGGCCCAGTACGGCAATCACGATGTGCCCTTCTCTGTTCTCGGCTCTGCTGTACGTACGGTCAGGCTCGGCGCTGCGGGCAGGCGGACGTCGTCCTGGGCGGAAATGCTGGTCCGGATCCCGAAGTTCTCCTGCAGGGCGTGCAGGTACAGACCGTCAGGGCTGTTCTGGAACCGGGTGCTCAACCTCTGGCCGTCCCCCACCGCGAGCACCGTGTACGGCGGCACGAGCGGTCTGTTGTCGACCAGTATCGCGTCACCCGCCGCGCGGATCGCGGACAGGGCCGTCAGCCGCTGTCCGTTGATGGCGACCGCTTCGGCACCGGACTGCCAGAGCCCGTTGACGACCCGCTGCATGTCCCGGTCGCGCACCCGCCCGGTGTCCGAGAAGCTCGCGCTCTCGCGCGGCCCCCCTCCGCCCTGGTCGGCCTCCTTGGCGTCGTCGACGACCAGTTTGACTCCCCGGCCATGCACTGCCGTGGCCCCGGAGAGCAGACCGACCAACTCGCCTTTGTCGCCGCCGTGTTTCTTCAGCGCCTCACGCTGGCGGTCGCTCACGTCGTTGCGGAGCGTGTCCACCTTGCGCTCGAGCTTGTCCGCGGCCGCCGTCTCCCGGTCGATACGGGCGATGAGCTCCTCGCGCTCCTTCGCCACGACCGGTGCCGCGACCCGCGCCTGCGCCGCCCCCACCGTCACCACGAGCGCCGCGAGGACGAGCCCCGCCGCGAGCCCGAGCTTGGCCCGCAGGGTGCGCGGCAGGCCTCCGCTTCCCTCGGCCTTCTTACGAGCCGCCGCCTCCGCGTATCCGTCGTCGAGGCTGTGGTCCATCACGTTCGTCAGCAGCGACATGGACGCGTCGGGACGCCTGGGGCTCACGGGGCTTGAGGGACTGCTCCGATCGGGGGGCTGCTGCGGCATGCCGCACATCGTCGCACGTGCCGTCCCCCACCGCCGAATGGCCCCACCTGCGGACCGGTCGGCGCCCGTGACAGACGCCGACCGGCACGGTGCGAGGGCTCAGCGACCGGCGCTGTCCACGACGGCCGCCCACTCGTCGAGCAGTTGCTGTGCCGAGGCGTCGTCGGGCCCCTCGGCCCACAGGTGGGTGACGGCCTCGGCCGGGTCGGGCAGCACCATCACCCAACGCCCGTCCGCCTCGACGACCCGCACGCCGTCGGTCGTGTCGACGGACCGGTCACCGGCCTCCTCGACGACCCGCCGCATCACGAGCCCCTTCACCGCCCACGGAGTCGCAAGGTCCCGCTTGAGCACGTGCGCCCGCGGGATCCGCGCATCGATCTGGCTCAAGGTCAGCTGCGTCCGCGCCACGAGCCCGATCAGCCGGACAAAGGCGGCCGCACCGTCGAAGACGGAGCTGAACTCCGGAATGATGAACCCTCCACGACCGTCACCGCCGAAGATGGTCCCCTCGTCCCGTCCGACCCGCGTGAGGTCGTCGGGCGACGTGGTCGTCCACTCCACCTGCGTGCCGTGGTAGGCGGCCACCTGCTCGGCGATACGCGTCGTGGTCACCGGCAGCGCGACCCGGCCGCTGCGCCGCTCGGCGGCCACCAGGTCGAGCATGACGAGCAGCGCACGGTCGTCCTCGACGATCCGGCCCTTCTCGTCGACCAGCGACAGCCGCTCGCCGACCGGATCGAACCGGACGCCGAACGCGGCCCTCGCGGACGCCACGATCTCACCGAGGCGCACCAGACCGGACCGGCGCGCGTCCCCCGTCTCCGTCGGCCTGGACTCGTCGAGCCCCGGGTTGATCGTCAGCGAGTCGACACCGAGCCGGCCGAGGAGACTGGGCAGCACCAGACCGGCACTGCCGTTCGACGCGTCGACGACGACCTTGAGCCCCGCCTCGGCAATCCCCGTCGTATCGACATTCCGCAGCAGGGAACCGGTGTACGAGTCGAAGACGCTCGACGGGAAGTGCAGATCGCCGATCTCTCCGGGGAACGCGCGCCGGTACTCCTGTCGCGCGTACACCCGGTCCAGCTTCCGTTGACTGGCCTGCGAGAGATCCGCTCCCCGCTCGTCGAAGAACATGATGTCCACGGAGTCCGGCACGCCAGGCGTCGTACGGATCATGATCCCGCCGGCGCTGCCTCGCGCGGTCTGCTGCCGCGCGACGGGCAGCGGCACGTTCTCCAGGTCGCGCACGTCGATGGCGCTCGCCTGCAAGGCGGAGATGACCGCTCGCTTCAAGGCTCGCGCACCACGCGAGTGGTCACGGGCCGTGGTGACGGTGGAGCCCTTCTTGAGCGTCGTGGCGTACGCCCCCGCGAGCCGCACGGCGAGCTCCGGGGTGATCTCCACGTTGATGATGCCGGAGACGCCGCGGGCACCGAAGAGATGCGCCTGCCCTCTGGACTCCCAGATCACCGAGGTGTTGACGAAGGCGCCGGCCTCGATGGTCTTGAACGGATAGACCCGGACGTTGCCCTGAATAATCGATTCCTCGCCGACGAGGCACTCATCGCCGATGACCGCGCCGTCCTCGACGCGAGCGGCCCGCATGATGTCGGTGTTCTTGCCGACGACGCAGCCGCGGAGATTGCTGTGCTGCCCGATGTACACGTTGTCGTGGACGACGGCCTTGTGCAGGAAGGCCCCGCTCTTCACGACGACGTTCGAGCCGATCACGGTGTGCTCGCGCATCTCCACGTCGGCTTCGACCTTGGCGTAGTCGCCGATGTACAGCGGACCGCGAAGCACGGCGTCCGGATGGACCTCGGCCCCCTCGGCGACCCACACTCCGGGCGAGATCTCGAATCCGTCGATCTCGACATCGACCTTGCCCTCGAGTACGTCGGCCTGTGCCTTGACGTAGCTCTCGTGCGTTCCGACGTCCTCCCAGTAGCCCTCGGCGATATAGCCGTAGATCGGCTTGCCTTCCTTCATGAGCTGCGGGAAGACATCGCCGGACCAGTCGACCGACACATCGGCTTCGACGTAGTCGAACACCTCGGGCTCCATCACATAGATGCCCGTGTTCACCGTGTCGGAGAAAACCTGGCCCCAGGTGGGCTTCTCCAGGAAGCGCTCGACCTTGCCCTGCTCGTCGACGATGGTGATGCCGAATTCAAGGGGATTGGGAACGCGGGTCAGACAGACCGTGACGAGCGCGCCCTTTTCCTTGTGGAAATTGATGAGGTCGGTGAGGTCGAAATCGGTCAGAGCGTCACCGGAGATCACAACGAAAGCGTCGTCCTTGAGTGCTTCCTCTGCGTTCTTCACGCTGCCGGCTGTGCCGAGTGGCTTCTCCTCATTGGCATAGGTGAGCTCCATGCCGAGCTCTTCGCCGTCCCCGAAGTAGTTCCTGACGAGAGATGCCAGGAACTGCACGGTGACGACGGTCTCGGTGAGCCCATGCCGCTTGAGCAACCGCAGCACATGCTCCATGATCGGCCGGTTCACAACCGGCAGGAGCGGCTTGGGCATACTCGAGGTCATGGGGCGCAGGCGCGTGCCTTCGCCTCCAGCCATTACGACGGCCTTCATGTCGGAAGCGTCCTCCTTGAAGAGACGACTGTCTAGCCGACTTCGCCCGTCCGGATGGACCCGCAGATCTCAGACTGCGGGCCGACCTGGCCTCGAATACCGCCACATGGAGGGCTCAATCGGCCGTAGAGTCCGCCCTGACCAGTCGGCGGACCTGCACTACGTAGAGGATCCCTGCCCACCAGTAGAGCGTTGTACCCCATCCTGCGAACGCCCATCCGAAAATAGCAGCGAGCGTGTTGATCCAGCCGCTTCCGTCACTGAGGAGCAACAGGGGGAAGGCATACATGAGGTTGAACGTGGCGGCCTTGCCGAGGAAGTTCACCTGCGGCGGCGGATAGCCGTGCCGGCGGAGGATGCCCACCATCACCAGGAGAACCAGTTCCCGGGCAAGCAGTACGGCCGTCAACCAGATCGGCAGAATCTCGCGCCAGGTGAGTCCTACCAGCGTGGACAGAATGTAGAGCCGGTCTGCGGCAGGGTCGAGCAGCCGGCCGAGGTTGCTGATCTGATTCCAGCGCCGGGCGAGCTTCCCGTCGAGATAGTCGCTGACACCGCTGAGCATCAGGACCAGGAGGGCCCAGCCATCGCTTTTGGGCCCGCCGAACTCGGGCCTGAGGATGAGCCACAGGAACAGGGGTACGCCAAGAAGACGCGCCATGCTGAGGATGTTCGGGATGGTGAGCACCCGGTCCGTCTGGACACGGGTCTCCTGGACCTCCACCCGGGGGCCTCCTGTGGGGAAACGAGCCAACGATGCCCCCTGACCCTACCCTCAGCTCACATGAGTGCGTGCAGAGGGGTCCACAAGAATGGCCGCACCATATTTGGCGCACAACGCAGAAAACCCCCGTGACAGGATTCTCATCCCGTCACGGGGGTTTTCTTCAAAAATAGTTCGGCGGCGTCCTACTCTCCCACAGGGTCCCCC
>NZ_JBHJYS010000015.1:0-236655 GCF_042270245.1 Streptomyces sp. NPDC055955 | reverse complement strand
GTCGAGTTCCCCCGGCATGCGGGGAACTCGACGGCGGCGCCCGCGCGTTGTGTCGGGTGTTCGGGTCAGCGCCCGGCGTTGCCGCCGTCCGCGTTGGGGCCCGAGTAGTCCTCGCCGTACGCGCCCTTGGCGGGGCGGCGGCGGCGCATGGGCGGCTCGACGCCGTCCGCGAGGCGGCGGGCGGTGAGGAGGAAGCCGGTGTGGCCGATCATGCGGTGGTCCGGGCGGACGGCCAGGCCCTCGACGTGCCAGTTACGGATCATCGACTCCCAGGACGTCGGCTCGTTGAAGCAGCCGATCTCGCGGATGGACTCGACGGTCCGCGCGAGCTGGGTGGTGGTGGCGACGTAGCAGCAGAGGATGCCGCCCGGGACGAGGGCCTTGGAGACGACCTCGAGGCACTCCCAGGGGGCGAGCATGTCGAGGATGACGCGGTCCACGTCGGCGTCGCTCAGGTTGTCCTGGAGGTCGCCGACGGTGAGCTGCCACGCGGGGTGGGGGCCGCCGAAGTAGCGCTCCACGTTCTGCGTGGCGATCTCGGCGAAGTCCTCGCGGCGCTCGTAGGAGTGCAGCATGCCCTCGTCGCCGATGGCGCGCAGCAGGAAGCTGCTCAGCGAGCCGGAGCCGACGCCTGCCTCGACGACGCGTGCGCCGGGGAAGATGTCGGCGAAGGCCAGGATCTGCCCCGCGTCCTTGGGGTAGACCACGGCGGCGCCGCGGGGCATGGACAGGACGTAGTCGGGGAGCAGGGGGCGCAGCGCGAGGTAGGCGACGTTTCCGGTGGTGCGGACAACGCTGCCCTCGGGAGCGCCGATCAGCTCGTCGTGGGGGAAGGAACCCTTGTGGGTGTGGAAGTTCTTCCCGGCCTCGAGCGTGAACGTGTAGTGGCGGCCCTTGGGGTCGGTCAGCTGTACCTGGTCCCCGACCTTGAAGGGCCCGCGTCGGCGGGCGGCACCGGTCGGTTCGGACATGTGACCAGCCTACCGGTCCCCGGAGGGCCCGCGGACCAGGGGCGCCGGGGCCCGGGCCCGGTCAGGAGGGGCGGGCCATGGCCTTGACGAAGGCGCGCTCCACGTCGGCCGCGGACAGGACGCCGTAGATGGCGCCGCTCTCCTCGACGACGAGGTACTCGGTGGCGGGGGTGGCACGGAGCGTGTCGAGGAGCTCCTCGCCGGCGAGTTCCGCGGAGACGCGCATGCCGTCGGTGAGGTCCTGGGCGAGGCCGCTGACGGCGACCCAGGGGCGGCGGTGTTCCGGTACGCCGACGATGGCGGCCTCGCGCACGAGGGACCTGGGTTCCCCGTCGGCGTCGACGACGACGAGGGCGCGGGCGCCCGCCTCGTTGGCGCGGCGCAGGGCCTCGGACAGCGGGGTGGCGCTCTCCACGGGGACGGCGCGGCGGGTGAGGGTGCGGGCGCGCAGCTCCGGGAGGTGTTCGCGCAGGCGGGCCATGCGGAGGCTGTTGCCGGCGCCGGTCCAGATGATCGCGGCCAGGATGGCGGCCAGCAGGGCGTCGGTGACGGTGTCCATGCCGCTGACGTCGGCGGCGCCTTCACCGAGGGCGCCGGACTGGGTGAGCAGCGGGAGTCCGATGAGGACGGTGATCGCGAGGGCACGGCCGACCCAGGCGGCGGCGACGGTGCCGCTCATGGGCTTGCCGGTGATCTTCCAGACGATGGCGCGGAGCATGCGGCCCCCGTCGAGGGGCAGGCCGGGCAGCAGGTTGAAGGCGGCGACGATGAGGTTGGAGATCATCAGTCCCGCGAGCAGGACGCCGGGCACGGTGCCGGGTTCCACGGCGAGCATGCCGAGGTAGAAGACGCCGGCCAGGACGAGGGAGAGCAGCGGTCCGACGAAGGCGAGCACGAACTCGCGCCCCGGCGTCTCGGATTCCTTCTCGATCTCGGACACGCCGCCGAAGAACTGGAGCTGGATGCGGCGCACCGGCAGCTTGAAACGGAGCGCGGCGACGGTGTGCGCGAGTTCGTGGACGAGTACGGAGGCGTAGAACGCGACCGCGAAGAAGAGGGAGACGAGATAGCGGACCGCACCGAGTCCGGGCAGGACGTGGTCGAGCTGTCCGCCGAAGACCCAGGTGATGAGGGCCGCGACGAGGAACCAGCTGGGCGCGACGTAGACGGGGACGCCGAAGGGGCGCCCCATGAGGAGTCCGCTACGGGGCTCGGGAGCCTTGGTGGGGCGCCGGCCGCTTGTCGCGGGGGTACGGGTGGCAGGCGTGTCGCCCTGGGACACGGGGTCCTGGGCGGGCGGGACGGTGTCATCGCCGCCGGCCGGGGTGCGCTCGGTGAACGGGTCCGAGCCGGGCGAAGTGTCCGAGGCGTCGCCCTGGTCGGCCGGGCCGGCGTCCTCGGGGTGCTCCTCGTGCGGCGGCTCTTCCGGGTCCCGGGGCGTGTGCGGGACGGAGTTCGCGCGGGCCGCGTCGTTCGCGCTCGCCGGTGGTGGGGGCGTGGGGCCGGGGCGGGCGGCCCGGTGGTCGTCCGTCGTGCCGCTGCCGGGCTGCGGCCGGCCGCTCTCGTCCACGGTGATCCCTCGGTCCCCTCGTCAGAAATCCCTCGCTCCTGCCGTCGCACGATCATGCAGGGCGAGGGGGTCTGCCGTCGATGGTATGCGTCCGGTGCGGCGCGGGCCTCGTCGACTCCCCTGCGGCGCCGCAGGGCCCCGCTTCCCAGGACGCCCGCGACGCGTTCGTGGCTGACTGTCAGTGGCGGGCCGTAAGGTCTGTCGTCATGGAAACCAGCACCGAAGGGGCCGCCGCGGCCGCTCGCCCTGCGTCGCTCTCGCCGTCGCGCGCGAGCGACTTCATGCAGTGCCCGTTGCTCTACCGGTTCCGGGTGATCGACAAGCTGCCCGAGAAGCCGAGCGAGGCGGCGACCCGCGGCACGCTGGTGCACGCCGTGCTGGAGAGACTGTTCGACGCTCCGGCGGGAGAGCGGACGGCCCCGCGGGCCAAGGCGCTCATCCCCGGCCAGTGGGACCGGCTGCGCGAGGTGAAGCCGGAGCTGGCCGACCTGTTCGCGGACGACGGCGAGGGCGAGCGGATGGCGCGCTGGCTCGGCGAGGCCGAGCAGCTCGTCGAGCGCTGGTTCACGCTCGAGGACCCCACGCGCCTGGAGCCCGCCGAGCGGGAGCTGTTCGTCGAGGCCCAGCTGGACTCGGGCCTGAAGCTGCGCGGCATCATCGACCGGGTCGACGTGGCGCCGACGGGCGAGGTCCGGATCGTCGACTACAAGACGGGCAAGGCCCCGCGCCCCGAGTACGCGGAGGGCGCCCTCTTCCAGATGAAGTTCTACGCACTGGTGGTGTGGCGCCTGAAGGGGGTCGTGCCGCGGCGCCTCCAGCTGGTCTATCTGGGCAGCGGTGATGTGCTGACGTACGACCCGGTGGTGGCGGACCTGGAGCGGGTGGAGCGCAAGCTGCACGCGCTGTGGGACGCGATCCAGCTGGCCACGGAGACGGGTGAGTGGCGGCCGCGCCCGACGAAGCTGTGCGGTTGGTGCGACCATCAGGCGGTTTGCCCGGAGTTCGGTGGGACTCCCCCGCCGTATCCGCTTCAGATCGGGGTGCCCGGGTCGGACGCCGGCTAGCAGGGCAGAATGGCCCGGACTACCGAAGGAGAGTTACGTGGCGATCCGCGTCCTACTGGTCGACGACCAGCCGCTGCTCCGTACCGGGTTCCGGATGATTCTGGAGGCCGAGCAGGACATCGCGGTCGTCGGCGAGGCCGGAGACGGTCTGCAGGCGCTCGACCAGGTCCGTGCCCTGCAGCCCGATGTGGTGTTGATGGACATCCGCATGCCGCGGATGGACGGTGTCGAGGCGACCCGGCAGATCACCGGCCCGGGGCGGGACGGCCCGGCGAAGGTGCTCGTCCTGACGACGTTCGACCTCGACGAGTACGTGGTGGAGGCGCTGCGCGCGGGCGCCAGCGGCTTCCTCCTGAAGGACGCCCCCGCCAACGAGCTGGTGCAGGCGATCCGGGTGGTCGCGGCGGGCGAGGCGATGCTCGCGCCGAGCATCACGCGCCGTCTGCTCGACAAGTACGCGGACCATCTCCCCTCGGGTGACGACCCGGTGCCGGACACCCTGCACACGCTGACCGAGCGTGAGGTCGAGGTCCTGAAGCTCGTGGCGCGCGGCCTGTCGAACGCGGAGATCGCGGCGGATCTGTTCGTCAGCGAGACGACGGTGAAGACCCATGTCGGCCATGTGCTGACGAAGCTGGGGCTGCGCGACCGCGTACAGGCGGCGGTGTACGCGTACGAGAGCGGTCTGGTGCGTCCCGGCGCGCAGTAGAAGCAGGCGTCCGAAAGAACAGGTCGGTGGCCGCCTCCCTTCCCGGGAGGCGGCCACCGGCCGTTTACGCGGTGCCCTTGCTGATCTCCCAGAAGCGGAACACGGTCGACGCGTCGAGGCAGGACTCCAGGCCGTAGACGCTGTCGCGGACGACGGCGTACTGCTTGGCCTGCCAGACGGGCAGGACCGGCAGCTGGTCTGCGACGATGTTCTGGAGCTGCTCGAAGTCCCGGTCGGTGGAGGCGCGGTCGCTCTGCGCCCCGGTCTCCGGGATGATCTTCCCGGTGATGGTGCTGTTGGTGTAGTTGTTCCCGAGCACGTTGCCGGCGCCGAAGAACGGCTGGGTGAAGTTGTCGGGGTCCGGGTAGTCCGGGACCCAACCCTTCACGTACACGCCGTACTTGCCGGTCTTGATGTCCTTCTCGTACTGGCCGAACGCGATGGACTTCATGTCGGCGTCGAACAGGCCGCTCGCGTTGAGCTGCTTGGCGATCGTCGCCAGTTCCTGGTCGGTGGCGGGTCCGTAGCGCGAGGGCGTCGACCAGAGGGTGATCTTCACCTTGCCGGTGATGCCGTCGGCGCGCAGCGCGGCGCGGGCCTTGGCGGGCGAGGGGTGGGCGCCGTAGGTGTCGAAGAAGGCCGTGTTGTGGCCGCTGATGCCCGCCGGGATGATCGAGTACAGCGGGGTGGCGGTGTCCTCGTAGACCTCGTCGACCAGGGCGTCCCGGTCGATCAGGTACGCCATGGCCTTGCGGACGGACAGGCGTCCCGCGACGGGGTCCTTCATGTTGAAGACCAGGTGCTGGACCTCGGCGCTGGTGCCCTCGACGACGTCCATGGTGTTGCTCGTCGAGGTGGAGTTCTCGATGCCGGCGATGTCCTTGGCGGCGAGTCCGCGGTAGGCGAGGTCGATGTCGCCGCCGACGAGGGCCTTCTTGAGGCCCGCCTGGTCGCCGTGGAAGAACTTGATGGTCATGCCGGAGTTCTGCACCTTCGCGGTGCCCTTGTAGCCCGGGTTGACCGAGAAGACGGCCTTCTTCTTGTCGAAGGAGTCCAGCTTGTAGGGGCCGGAGCCGACGGCCTTGCCGTCCGTGCGCAGGCCGTCCATGGAGTAGGCGGCGTGGTCGACGATGGAACCGGCGCCGGACGCGATCTTGCTGGGGAAGGTGGCGTCCGCGTGCTTCAGTTTGAAGACGACCGTCTTGGCGTTCGGCGTCTCGACCTTGTCGAGCATGGGGAACATGATCGCCGGGCCGGCGTCGTCACCGATGTTCAGCATGCGGTCGAAGGAGAACTTGACGTCCTTCGAGGTGAGTTTGTCGCCGTTGCTGAACGTGAGGCCGTCGCGCAGGGTGCAGGAGTAGACGCGGGTGCCGGAGTCCGTGAAGGAGCACTCCTTGGCGGCTTCGGGTTCCGGCTCCGTGCTGCCCTTGGGGAAGCTCAGGAGCGACTGGAACACGTTGTTGAACAGCAGCCACGACCCCGGGTCGTAGCCGGACGCCGGATCGGTGGCCTGGATGTCGTCGGACATTCCCATGACCACGGCCCCGCCCTGCCCGGCGGCATCGCCCTGGTCGGTGCCGCAGCCGGCCAGCAGGGCCGCGGTGAGTCCCGTCCCGAGGGAGAGGACCAGCCACTGGTTGCGCATTCTCACGTACGTGCCTTGTCGTCAGTGGTGGGGAAATCGGGCGAGCCGGCCACCCCGGAAGGGGAGGCCGGCTCGCGCGGGGATCAGTCGCTCACGCCGCGGCCGAGCTCCCAGAGCTGAAGGATCGAGGAGGAGCTCAGTGCCCACTCGACTCCGGTGATGTCGTCGCGGGCGGCGACGTACTGCTTGCCCTGCCAGAGCGGGAGGACCGGCACGTCTTCGGCGACGATGTCCTGGATGCTCGTGAGGCTCTTGGAGGCGGTCAGCCGGTCGGCCTCACGACGGGACTCGGGGATGAGCTGGTCCCGGATCGTGCTGTTCGCGTACGGGGACGCGAGGAAGTTGTCCTTGTCGAGGAACGGCGCGATGAAGTTGTCGGCGTCGGGGAAGTCGGGGAACCAGCCGAGGCCGTAGACGTCGTACTTGCCCTTGAGTTCGGAGGCGCGGTACGTGTCCCAGGCGTCGCCCTTGATGCCGACGTCGAACAGGCCGCTGGAGTTGAGCTGCTTCTTGAGCACCTCGAACTCCCGCTTGGTGGCGGGGCCGTAGTGGTCGGTCGTGTAGTGCAGGGTCAGCTTCACCGGGGTGGTGATGTCGGCCCTGGACAGGATCGAGGCGGCCTTGGAGACGCTCGGCTCGCTGTACTTGTTGAAGAACGAGTTCGTGTGGCCGGTGATGCCGGCGGGCACGAGCGAGTAGAGCGGCTCGGCGGAGGTGCCGTAGACGTCGGTCGTGAGCTGGCCGCGGTCGATGACCTGCGCCATGGCCTGGCGGACGGCCTTGTTCTTGACCACCGGGGCGCTGGTGTCGAACCCGAGGTAACGGATTTCCATGCCCGGCATCTCGACCAGGTTGATGTTCTTGCTCGGGTTGTCCGAGAGCTGCTTGATCTGCTCCGGCGACATGGTGCGCGTCATCATGTCGACGTCGCCCTTTTCGAGGGCCTTGCCCATGGCGTCGGCGTCCGCGAAGGAGACCAGCTCCACCTTGTCGTTCTTCGGCTTCAACTGCCCCTTGTAGTGGGGGTTCTTGGTGAAGACGGCCTTGACGAGGGTGTTGTTCTTGACCTTGGCGTCCAGGGTGTACGGGCCGGAGCCGTCGACCGCGAAGCCGTTGCGCAGCTTCCCCTTCGTGTAGTCCTCGGGGTTCACGATGCCGGCGGTGGGTGTGGCCAGCTTGTACGGGAAGGTGGCGTCGGGGCTCTTCAGGTGGAAGATGACCTCGCTGCGGCCCTTGGTCTCGATCGTGTCGACGCTGGAGAGCAGCGCGGAGGAGCCGCTGTCGCTCTTGATGTGGAGCACGCGGTCGATGGAGAACTTCACGTCCGAGGCGGTGACGGGGGTACCGTCGGCGAACGCGAGACCCTTGCGCAGGGTGCAGGAGAAGCGCTCGTTGCCGGTGTCGGTGAAGCCGCAGGTCTGGGCGGCCTCGGGCACCGGGTCGCCGCCGCCGCGGGGCATGGCCATCAGGGTCTGGATGGTCTGGCGCAGCACGTTCCAGGAGCCCGCGTCGTAGGCGTACGCGGGGTCGAACGGGGCCGGGACCGCCTTCGAGGCAACGAACCGGTCGGTGGTACCGACGGCGATCGGGTTGCCGTCCTTGCCCCCGCTGTCGGACCCGCCGCAGGCGGCGAGCACAGGCGCGAGCAGGCCGATGACGGCCGGCAACACCAAAGTCTTGCGGTTCATGCTCGAAGTTCTCCAGAGCTGTCGATCCCGTGGGCCCGGCAACGGGGGTGGTGTCGACGGGACACGAGGGGTTACGGCGATGTTCTCGCCACGACATTAATGCGCATGGCGAAGCGTCCCGAAGGGGCCGGAGCCACCGCTTCATCACGCTGCGAAACCGGGCGCGGACACACCGATAACCCCACAGGGGTCGCTTCGGCTCAGGGTCCGACCAATCGGGACACAAGGTCACTCGGGATGGAGCGGGGGGTGGGGTCGCAGCACAGGTCCGTATACCTGTCGACCCCACTTCGAGTGGGAAAGGTCACACGTTCAACTGGGTTGATGAGCACAGCATTTCGGCCACGCGCGAGCGGTGTTACCGAAGGTTCAGTAGCCCATCAGGCCATGTAGAAAAGGCAGGTTGACGTGTTCGAGCGAGGGGACGACGGTGCGCCGGTAGGCGGGTGGGATGGGGGCCACGGAGGGTACGGCGACGACGTGGCAGCCGGCCGCCTCGGCGGCGGCGACACCGGTGGCGGTGTCCTCGATGACGGCGCATCTGGCCGGATCCGCACCCAGTCCCGCGGCGGCGAGCAGATACGGGTCGGGGTACGGCTTCGTCCGCTCGACCTCGTCACCTGCGACCGTGAGCGCGAAGTGCTCGGGGCCGAGGGAGGTCAGGACCCGGTCGATGATGCGGCGGTGCGAGGCGGACACGAGGGCCGTGGGCACCTCGTGGGCGGCCAGTTCGGCCAGGAGCCGCGCGGCTCCCGGCATGAGCGGCAGGGCGCTGCTGATGCGCTCCTCGAAGCCGTCGTTGAGCAGCACGGTCAGCTCGGGGAGCGTGATGTCCGCGCCGGTCGCCTCGATGAGGAAGCCGGCACTGCGGGTCATGGGGCCGCCGACGACCACTTCGCGCCACGCCTCGTCGAGCGCGTGCCCCAGCGAGCCGAAGACGGCGACCTCGGCGTCCCACCAGAAGCCTTCGGTGTCCACCAGAGTGCCGTCCATGTCGAGGAGCACGGCCTGCAGGGCGGAGCCTTCGGCCGTTCGGGTACCGAGAGCGGGGACCGTACTGGTCATCCGGGCACACCTCCGTGAGGGACGAGAAGGCCGGCTGCCTCCTTTTGACAGGAAGGCAACCGGCCTGCACTGGACCGACCAGTGTACGACTTCTGCGGATCAATGCGCGCGATGACGTCCCGCGGGCGGTCTGCGCGCCGCGCTAGCGCGCGTTGAAGTACTTCGCCTCGGGGTGGTGGATGACGATCGCGTCCGTGGACTGCTCCGGGTGGAGCTGGAACTCCTCGGAGAGATGGACGCCGATGCGCTCGGGCTCCAGGAGCTGAGCGATCTTGGCGCGGTCCTCGAGGTCCGGGCACGCTCCGTAACCGAGCGAGAAGCGGGCGCCGCGGTACTTGAGCGCGAACATGTCCTCCATCTCGGCGGGGTCCTCGCCGGAGAAGCCCAGCTCCGAACGGACGCGTGCGTGCCAGTACTCGGCGAGCGCCTCGGCCAACTGGACGGACAGGCCGTGCAGTTCCAGGTAGTCGCGGTACGAGTTGGACTCGAAGAGCTTGGCGGTCTCCTCGCCGATCCGGGAGCCGACGGTGACGACCTGGAGGCCGACGACGTCGGTCTCGCCCGTCTCCTCGGGACGGAAGAAGTCCGCGAGACACAGCCGTCGGCCGCGGCGCTGGCGCGGGAACGTGAAGCGGGTGCGCTCGTTGCCCTGGTCGTCGAGGATGATCAGGTCCTCGCCCTTGGACACACACGGGAAGTAGCCGTAGACGACGGCCGCTTCCAGGAGGTTCTTGGTGTGCAGTTCGTCCAGCCAGCCGCGCAGCCGCGGGCGGCCCTCGGTCTCCACCAGCTCCTCGTACGTGGGCCCGTCGCCGGTGCGCGCCTGCTTGAGGCCCCACTGGCCCTTGAACAGGGCGCCCTCGTCCAGCCAGGACGCGTACTCCTTGAGCTGGATGCCCTTGATGACGCGGGTGCCCCAGAAGGGGGGCTCGGGGACCGGGTTGTCGGTGGCCGTGTCGGAGCGCGCCGGCCCCTCGTCGGGCCGCTCCTCGACCTGTACGGCGCCCGCCTTGACCCGGCGCTGCTTCAGCTCGGGGAGCGTGGCGCCGGGGACGCCCCGCTTGACGGCGATGAGGGCGTCCATGAGGCGCAGGCCCTCGAACGCGTCGCGCGCGTAACGGACTTCGCCCTCGTAGATCTCGTGGAGGTCCTGCTCGACGTACGCCCTCGTCAGCGCTGCGCCGCCGAGGATCACGGGGAAGTCGGCGGCCATCTTGCGCTGGTTGAGCTCCTCCAGGTTCTCCTTCATGATCACCGTGGACTTGACGAGGAGTCCGGACATGCCGATGACGTCGGCCTTGTGCTCCTCGGCGGCTTCCAGGATCGCGGAGACGGGCTGCTTGATGCCGAGGTTGACGACGTTGTAGCCGTTGTTCGACAGGATGATGTCGACGAGGTTCTTGCCGATGTCGTGGACGTCGCCGCGCACCGTGGCCAGGACGATCGTGCCCTTGCCCTCGGCGTCGGACTTCTCCATGTGCGGCTCCAGATAGGCCACCGCGTTCTTCATGACCTCGGCGGACTGGAGGACGAACGGCAGCTGCATCTGGCCGGAGCCGAAGAGTTCACCGACGACCTTCATGCCGTCCAGGAGCGTCTCGTTGACGATGTCGAGGGCGGGGCGGGCCTGCAGCGCCTCGTCGAGGTCGGCCTCCAGGCCGTTCTTCTCGCCGTCGATGATGCGGCGCTTGAGCCGCTCGTCCAGGGGCAGCGCGGCCAGCTCCTCGGCCTTGCCGGCCTTGAGGGACTTCGCGGTGGCGCCCTCGAACAGCGCCATCAGCTTCTGCAGCGGGTCGTAGCCCTCGGAGCGGCGGTCGTAGATCAGGTCGAGGGCCGTGGTGACCTGCTCGTCGTCGAACCGGGCGATCGGCAGGATCTTCGACGCGTGCACGATCGCCGAGTCGAGGCCCGCCTTCACGCACTCGTCGAGGAAGACCGAGTTGAGGAGGATGCGGGCGGCCGGGTTGAGGCCGAAGGAGATGTTCGACAGGCCGAGCGTGGTCTGCACGTCGGGGTGACGGCGCTTCAGCTCACGGATCGCCTCGATGGTGGCGATGCCGTCCTTGCGCGACTCCTCCTGGCCGGTGCAGATGGTGAAGGTGAGGCAGTCGATGAGGATGTCCGACTCATGGATGCCCCAGTTGCCGGTCAGGTCGTCGATGAGGCGCTCGGCGATGGCGACCTTGTGCTCGACGGTGCGGGCCTGGCCCTCCTCGTCGATGGTCAGCGCGATCAGGGCGGCGCCGTGCTCCTGCGCGAGGCGGGTGACCTTCGCGAAGCGGGACTCGGCGCCGTCGCCGTCCTCGTAGTTGACCGAGTTGATGACCGCGCGGCCGCCGAGCTTCTCCAGGCCGGCCCGCAGGACCTCGACCTCGGTGGAGTCCAGGACGATCGGCAGGGTGGAGGCGGTGGCGAAGCGGCCGGCCAGCTCCTCCATGTCGGCGACGCCGTCACGGCCCACGTAGTCGACGCAGAGGTCGAGCATGTGCGCGCCCTCGCGGATCTGGTCGCGGGCCATCTCGACGCAGTCGTCCCAGCGGCCGTCCAGCATGGCCTCGCGGAACTTCTTGGAACCGTTGGCGTTGGTGCGCTCGCCGATCGCCATGTACGAGATGTCCTGGCGGAACGGGACCGTCTGGTAGAGCGAGGCGGCGCCCGGCTCGGGGCGCGGCTCGCGGACGGTGGGGGTGAGGCCGCGGACGCGCTCGACGACCTGGCGCAGGTGCTCGGGAGTGGTGCCGCAGCAGCCGCCGACGAGGGAGAGCCCGTATTCGCGGACGAACGTCTCCTGGGCGTCGGCCAGCTCGGGGGCGGTCAGCGGGTAGTGCGCGCCGTTCTTGCCGAGGACGGGCAGGCCGGCGTTGGGCATGCAGGACAGCGGGACACGGGAGTGGCGGGCGAGGTAGCGCAGGTGCTCGCTCATCTCGGCCGGGCCGGTGGCGCAGTTCAGGCCGATCATGTCGATGCCGAGGGGCTCCAGGGCGGTCAGCGCCGCGCCGATCTCGGAGCCGAGGAGCATCGTGCCGGTGGTCTCGACCGTGACCGAGCAGATCAGCGGGAGGTTCGTACCCGTGGCGTCGAGGGCGCGGCGGGCGCCGATGATCGAGGCCTTGGTCTGGAGCAGGTCCTGCGTCGTCTCGACGAGCAGCGCGTCGGCGCCACCGGCGATCATGCCCTCGGCGTTCTGCTGGTAGGCGTCGCGCAGTGCCGTGTACGCGGCGTGACCGAGGGTGGGCAGCTTGGTGCCGGGACCCATGGAGCCGAGGACCCAGCGCTGCTGTCCGGTGCTCGTGGTGAACTCGTCGGCGACCTCGCGGGCGATGCGCGCGCCGGCCTCGGAGAGCTCGAAGACGCGCTCGGGGATGTCGTACTCCCCCAGGGCCGCGAGATTCGCGCCGAACGTGTTGGTCTCGACGCAGTCGACGCCGACCGAGAAGTACTCCGCGTGGACCGAGCGGACGATGTCGGGGCGGGTGACGTTCAGGATCTCGTTGCAGCCCTCGAGGTTCTCGAAGTCCTCGAGGGTCGGGTCCTGTGCCTGGAGCATCGTGCCCATCGCGCCGTCGGCCACGACCACACGGGTGGCCAGGGCTTCGCGGAGGGCGTCGGCTCGGGTCCGGCCGGCGGGGTCGGTGGACGGAACGGGCGTTGGCAACGAGGCCATGAAAGTGCTCCCTGAGGTGCGACGGCTGTCGGCTTTGCGGCTCCCATGGAGGAGGCGCACCCGGCCAGGGTAGCCGGGCCGGTGGTTTCTCCGCGGAGGCGTCCACGGGCCGGAACGGCCATGTGGCGCGGGGTGCGGGTGTGTGCGGGCGCTCTCCGAACCGGGGCGCCGAGCCAAACGGGGCGAAATATAGGCTCCTCGCGTATTCGCACGAGGTCGGCAACGACCGATACTGTTCAGCATTGTCGAACGTTGCTCGGCGAGAGGATCGAGGGAGGAAGGGCTGGGATGGCACGGAACATCCAGTCACTCGAGCGGGCAGCCGCCATGCTGCGGCTCCTTGCGGGCGGTGAGCGCCGGCTCGGCCTCTCGGACATCGCCTCGGCGCTGGACCTGGCCAAGGGCACGGCGCACGGCATTCTGCGCACGTTGCAGCACGAGGGCTTCGTCGAGCAGGACGCCGCGTCGGGCCGCTACCAGCTGGGCGCGGAGCTGCTGCGCCTCGGCAACAGCTATCTCGACGTGCACGAGCTGCGGGCGCGCGCGCTGGTGTGGACGGACGACCTGGCGCGCTCCAGCGGCGAGAGCGTCTATCTCGGCGTCCTGCACCAGCAGGGCGTACTGATCGTGCACCACGTGTTCCGGCCCGACGACAGCCGTCAGGTCCTGGAGGTCGGCGCGATGCAGCCGCTGCACTCCACGGCGCTCGGCAAGGTCCTGTCGGCGTACGACCCGGTGGCGCACAGCGAGGTGGTCGAGGTGGAACGCAAGACGTTCACCGGGCGGACCGTGAGCGACATGGCGGAGTTCGAGACCCTGCTGGACCTGACCCGCGCGCGCGGGTACGCGGACGACGTCGAGGAGACCTGGGAGGGCGTCGCGTCCGTCGCGGCCCCGATCCACGACCGGCGGCGCATGCCGGTCGGCGCGGTCGGCGTCACCGGCGCCGTGGAGCGTGTGTGTGTCGACGGGGAGCTGCGTCCCGAGCTCGTCGCCGCCGTGCGGGACTGCGCCCGCGCGGTCTCCCGGGACCTGGGCGCCAGCCGCTTCTGAGTGCCCCGCGCCGCCCGCCGGTGCCCCCGTACGGGCCGAAGGCCCCGCTTCCCGGCGGGGCCTTCGCCGTTTCAGCGTGCAGGCCACACCTTTCCGGGACACCATCGACGAACGCGCAGTCCAGACACGGAACCGATAGCCCGAAGCGATCAATAACGATCGAGTTTTCGATAACAGAACCCTTGACTAGCGAGTAACCCCGGGGTGAGACTCGCGTCCATCGGTCGGCATTGTCGAACACCTACCGGCAATAGGCGTTAGAGTGTGGCAAGCCAGGGCCGAAAACGCTCTCACCTGAGGGCGCGAACCACCGGAGAGGGACCCGGGGTTCGGCTTCCCCTGGACGAAGGACAAAGGAGTCGCGGGTGTCCAGCTCCGACATCTTCATCGGCGAGACCATCGGTACCGCCGTGCTCATCCTGCTGGGCGGTGGCGTGTGCGCCGCCGTCACGCTGAAGCGCTCCAAGGCGCGCAACGCCGGCTGGCTCGCGATCACCTTCGGGTGGGGCTTCGCGGTACTGACCGGTGCCTACCTGGCAGGAGGCGTGTCAGGCGCCCACCTGAACCCGGCGGTCACCATCGGCCTCGCCATCGAGGGCGGCACCAAGTGGAGCGACGTTCCGCTCTACCTGGGCTCGCAGCTCCTGGGCGCGATGATCGGCGCCCTGCTGGTCTGGGCCACGTACTACGGCCAGTTCCAGGCGCATCTGACCGACCCGGAGATCCTCGAGGCCCCGCCGGCCGAGGAGGGCATGATCACCGAGAAGTCCGCGCCCAAGGCCGGACCGGTGCTCGGCATCTTCTCGACCGGCCCCGAGATCCGGAACGTGGCGCAGAACCTCGTCACGGAGATCATCGCCACGGTCGTGCTCGTCCTGGCCATCCTCACGCAGGGCCTCAACGACGGAGGCAACGGCCTGGGCGTCCTCGGCGCCATGGTCACCGCGTTCGTCGTGGTCGGCATCGGCCTCTCCCTCGGCGGGCCCACGGGCTACGCGATCAACCCGGTCCGCGACCTCGGACCCCGCATCGTGCACTCCCTGCTGCCCCTGCCGAACAAGGGCGGCTCCGACTGGACGTACGCCTGGATCCCGGTCGCCGGCCCTCTCATCGGCGGCGCCATAGCGGGCGGTCTCTACAACATCGCCTTCAAGTAGGCGACCGACCCCCTCCGCACCCCCGCCAGAGCCGCACCGAGAACTTCCAGGAGCAGACCGTGACCGACGCACACACCGCGGGCCCGTTCATCGCAGCGATCGACCAGGGCACCACCTCCAGCCGTTGCATCGTCTTCGACAAGGACGGCCGGATCGTCTCCGTCGACCAGAAGGAGCACGAGCAGATCTTCCCGAAGCCGGGCTGGGTCGAGCACAACGCGACCGAGATCTGGACCAACGTCCAGGAGGTCGTCGCCGGGGCCGTCACCAAGGCCGGCATCACCCGCGACGACATCAAGGCCATCGGCATCACCAACCAGCGCGAGACGACGCTGCTGTGGGACAAGAACACGGGTGAGCCCGTCCACAACGCCATCGTCTGGCAGGACACCCGCACCGACGCCCTGTGCAAGGAGCTCGGGCGCAATGTGGGCCAGGACCGCTTCCGCCGCGAGACGGGCCTCCCGCTGGCCTCCTACTTCGCCGGCCCCAAGGCCCGCTGGCTGCTCGACAACGTCGAGGGGCTGCGCGAGCGCGCCGAGGCGGGCGACATCCTCTTCGGCACCATGGACAGCTGGGTCATCTGGAACCTGACCGGTGGTGTCGACGGCGGCAAGCACGTCACCGACGTGACCAACGCCTCCCGCACCATGCTGATGAACCTCCACACCATGGAGTGGGACGCGAAGATCTCCGAGTCCATCGGCGTCCCGCTGGCCATGCTCCCGGAGATCCGTTCCTCCGCCGAGGTGTACGGCGAGGTCAGCGGCGGCCGCCTCGGCGACCTCCTCGGCGGCATCCCCGTCGCGTCCGCGCTCGGCGACCAGCAGGCGGCCCTGTTCGGCCAGACCTGTTTCTCCGAGGGTGAGGCCAAGTCGACGTACGGCACCGGCACCTTCCTGCTGATGAACACCGGCGACAAGCCGGTCAACTCGTACAACGGCCTGCTGACCACCGTCGGCTACCGCATCGGCGACCAGAAGGCGGTCTACGCCCTGGAGGGCTCGATCGCCGTCACCGGTTCGCTGGTGCAGTGGATGCGCGACCAGATGGGCCTGATCTCCACCGCCGCCGAGATCGAGACCCTCGCGTCGTCGGTCGAGGACAACGGCGGCGCGTACTTCGTACCGGCCTTCTCCGGTCTGTTCGCCCCGTACTGGCGCTCCGACGCCCGCGGTGTGATCGCCGGCCTGACCCGGTACGTCACCAAGGCGCACCTGGCGCGTGCCGTCCTGGAGGCCACCGCCTGGCAGACCCGTGAGATCACCGACGCCATGACGAAGGACTCCGGCGTCGAGCTCGCGGCGATCAAGGTCGACGGCGGCATGACCTCCAACAACCTTCTGATGCAGACGCTCTCGGACTTCGTGGACGCCCCCGTGGTGCGCCCGATGGTCGCCGAGACCACCTGCCTCGGTGCCGCCTACGCCGCCGGTCTCGCCGTCGGCTTCTGGACCAGCACCGACGACCTGCGCGCCAACTGGCGCCGGGCCGCCGAATGGACCCCCAACATGGCCGCGGAGAAGCGCGACCGTGAGTACAAGAGCTGGCTCAAGGCCGTTGAACGCTCCATGGGCTGGCTCGACGAAAGTGGCGAGGAGTAAGACATGACCACCCTGCAGAGCGTCCCTGCCCTCGGGACGCATCCGGCCGCCGGCTCGACTGCGTCGTTCAAAGCAGCGAGCCGCGCCGAGACCCGGGAGCAGCTCTCCAAGGCTCAGTACGACCTCCTGGTGATCGGCGGCGGAATCCTGGGCATCTCCACCGCCTGGCATGCCGCGCAGTCGGGACTGCGGGTGGCCCTGGTGGACGCCGGTGACTTCGCCGGCGCCACCTCCTCCGCCTCCTCCAAGCTGCTCCACGGCGGTCTGCGCTACCTGCAGACCGGCGCGGTGAAGCTGGTGGCGGAGAACCACTTCGAGCGGCGTGCGGTGTCGCGTCAGGTGGCACCGCACCTCGCCAACCCGCTGACCTTCTACCTGCCCGTCTACAAGGGCGGCCCGCACGGCGCCGCGAAGCTGGGCGCGGGCGTGTTCGCGTACAGCGCCCTGTCGGCGTTCGGTGACGGTGTCGGGCACCTGCTCTCCCCCGCGAAGGCGCAGCAGGACGTGCCCGAGCTGAGGACGGAGAACCTCAAGGCCGTGGCCGTGTACGGCGACGACCAGATGAACGACGCGCGCATGGCGCTGATGACCGTCCGCGCGGCCGTCGACTCCGGGGCCGTCGTCCTCAACCACGCCGAGGTCACGGGCCTGCGCTTCACCCGGGGCCGGGTCACGGGCGCGGACCTCACGGACCGCGTCGACGGCGAGGAGTTCGGCGTGAACGCCCGGCTCGTGCTGAACGCGACCGGTCCCTGGGTCGACCACCTGCGCGCCATGGAGGACCCGAACGCGGCGCCCTCCATACGCCTGTCCAAGGGCGCCCACCTCGTCCTCAAGCGCACCTCCCCGTGGAAGGCCGCGCTCGCGACGCCGATCGACAAGTACCGCATCACGTTCGCCCTCCCGTGGGAGGACATGCTGCTCCTCGGCACGACCGACGAGGAGTACGAGGGTGACCCGCGCGACGTCTCGGTCACCGAGAAGGACACCGACCAGATCCTGGACGAGGCGGCCTTCTCCGTACGGGACCAGCAGCTGAAGCGGGATCTGATCACCTACTCGTTCGCGGGTCTGCGCGTGCTGCCGGGCGGGCCCGGCGACACGTCGAAGGCCAAGCGCGAGACGGTCGTCACCGAGGGCCGCGGCGGGATGCTGTCCGTCGCCGGCGGCAAGTGGACGACGTTCCGCCACATCGGCCGCACGGTCATGAAGAAGCTGGAGTCGCTGCCGGGCCACCCGCTGGGCGAGGACTTCGAGCCGGTCAAGGAGCTGCCGAAGCGGATGCCGCTGCCGGGTGTCGCCAACCCGCGCGCCGTCGCGCACCGCCTCCTGGTCGACCACCCGGCCCCGGGGCCGCGCATGGCGGCCGACACGGCCAGGCACCTGGCCACGCACTACGGTTCGCTAGCCTTCGACATCGCGCGGATGGCCAACGAGAACCCGGAACTCGGCGAGCGGGTCCACCCGGACGCCCCGGAGATCTGGGCGCAGGTCGCCTACGCCCGCGACCACGAGTGGGCCGAGACGGCGGACGACGTGCTGCGCCGCCGCACCACTCTGACGATCCGCGGTCTGGCCACGGACGACGTGCGGGCCAAGGTCCAGGACGTGCTCGACAAGAAGTAGGCACCCCTGGAACCCATGATCCGAGGGGCGGCTCCCACGGGGGGAGCCGCCCCTCTCGCATGCCCCGGCACGCTGCCATGCCGCGTACACACGCCCGCAACGCCCGGGCACGAGAGTGGGGGGCATGAAGTTCCAGGTCCTGTCCATCATCGGCCATGCGCCGCACCCCCTCACCGGTGAACTCCCCTCCGCCGCCGACCGGTTGACGCAGGTCGTCGACGTCGGTGTCGCGGCGGAGGAGTTCGGCTTCGACGCGTACGCGGTCGGCGAGCGGCACGCGGGGGCGTTCCTGTCGTCGAGCCCGACGGTGGTCCTCGGCGCGCTGGCCGCCCGTACGTCCCGCATCAAACTGCTGACCGGCGTGACGGTCGTCGCGATCCTCGATCCGGTACGGGTCGCCGAGGACTACGCGACCCTCGACCAGCTCTCCCGCGGGCGCATCGAGTTGGTCATCGGCAAGGGCGCGGAGGCCGGCCACTTCGACCTCTTCGGGCTCGACGAGGAGCGGCAGTGGGACCTCCAGAAGGAGAAGTACGAGCTCCTTCGGCGGCTGTGGGGCGAGGAAGGCGTCGACTGGGAGGGCGAGTTCAGGCCCGCCCTGAAGAACGTGACGACGGTGCCGCGTCCGTACGACGGACTGCCGCGCGTCTGGCACGGCTCGGCGACCTCGCTCAACTCCCCCGAGCTGGCGGCCCGGCACGGTGATCCGCTGTTCACGGCCAACGCCGTCCAGCCGCGGGCGGCCTACGCGAAGTTCATCGACCACTACCGGGAGCGGTTCGAGGCGTACGGGCACGATCCGGCGCGGGCACATGTCGCGGCGGGCTCGGGCGGCCTGCTCATCGCGGACTCGCACGAACGGGCGGTGGCGCGCTTCAAGGAGCTGTACGAGGCGAAGGTGGCGCAGTCCTTCAAGCCGCATCTGGAGGGCAGGGCGGGCTACAACACGCCGTTCCGCACGATCGAGGACGCCATCGCGGACGGGCCCCAGCTGATCGGTTCACCGCAGCAGATCATCGACAAGATCCTCGGCTATCACGAGGTGTACCGGCACGATCTCCAGTCGGTCACCGTCGACGCCTTCGGTCAGGGGACGGGCGAGCAGGTCGAGACGCTCCAGCGGTTCGCCGAGGAGATCGCGCCGGTGATCAGGAGGGAGGCGCCCAGCTCCCTGTGGGAGTGAGCCCCCCCCCCCGTCTCCGGGAGGCCGCGTCGTCGCCCGGGAACGGAACCGCTTCGTCGCCCGGAACCGCCGTGTCTCTACGAAGCCGCTTCGTCCGGGGTGTCGGACGCGAGGATGGAGTTCTCCAGCTTGCGCAGGAGCCGCGCGAGCTGGCGGCGCTCCGCCGGGGAGAGCTCGCCGAGCATCCGGCGTTCGTTGTCGAGGTGCTCGGTGAAGACCTCGTCGACCTTGGCGAGCCCCTCGTCCGTGAGCCGCGAGTAGACGACCCTGCGGTCGCCGGCGTCGCGCTCCCTGACGATCAGGCCGTCCTTCTCCAGGCGGTCTATGCGCAGGGTGACCCCGGCGGACGAGACGAGACCCTGGTCGGCGAGCTGCCCAGCGGTCAGGCGGTACGGTTCGCCGGAGCGGCGCAGCGCGGTCAGCACGTCGAATCCGGCGACGGAGAGCCCGTGCCGCTCTATCGAGGCGATGAGCTTGGTGTTGTACCGCAGGAACGAGCGGTGCAGCCGGGCGAGGACCTCCAGTGGGGTCGTGTCCAGCTCGGGCCGCTCACGCGCCCAGTCCTCGATGACCTCCGCCACGGCATCACGCCGTGCCGCCTTCCGTTCAGCCATCCCCGTCCCCTCGGCCTCTGCCGGGCGCGACGCGATGTCCTACGCCCCTGAAAATCCTACCCCTGAAGCGATCGGGGGCCGGACGCGCGTCGGGCGACGAGGCGGATCACGGCGATCGTCACGAGCACGGCCGCGGCCGGGACGGCGGCCTTCCGAAGGAGGACGGGCAGGGCGGCCGCGCCGAGGTCCACCGCCTCGGGCTCGCGGTCCCGGGACGGGAGTGCCGCCGCAGGTTCCGCGGTGGCCGGTTCCCTCAGCAACTCCTCCAGCCGCTCGGCGAATTGGCGCACGATGCGGTCGCCGACCTCGGTCATGATGCCGCGGCCGAACTGGGCGGGGCGGCCGGTGATGTCGAGGTCGGTGCCGACGCGGACCCGGGTGCCCGCCGGGTCCGCGGCGAGCGACGCGGTGACGGTGGCGGACGCGGTGCCCGCGCCCCGGGTCTCGCTGCCGGTGAGGTCGAGGACCATCGAGCGGCCGCTCTCGTCGCGGGTCACGGTGCCCTCACCGCGGTAGCTCATCTGCACGGCGCCGACCTTCACCTTGACGCGTCCGGTGAACGCGTCGCCGTCGAGGGTGTCGAGCACGGCGCCCGGCATGCAGGGGGCCACACGGCCGAGGTCGAGGAAGAGTTTCCACGCGTCGTCGGGCGTGGCCGGGACGGTGAAGGAGTGGTCGAGTCGCATGGGTGGGTGTCCAATCGTCGGGGTGGAGCGGCGCCGGGTCAGCCGGCGGCCGTGGGCCGGCCGGCCGCGCGGAGCAGGTCGCGTACGCGGCTGGGTGAGAGGGGGCCGCGCCGGACGACCACGCCGAAGGGGCGCAGCGCGTCCTCGACGGCGTTCGCCAGGACGGCCTGCGGGGCGATGGCGCCGCCCTCACCGAGGCCCTTGACGCCGAGGTCGTTCATGGGGCTCGGGGAGTGGATCTCGTCGAGGTCGAGGTCGGGTATCTCGGACGAGGTCGGCACCAGGTAGTCCATGTAGGTGCCGGTGCGCGGCTGGCCGTCGGGGCCGTAGATCATCTCCTCGTGGAGCGCGCCGCCGATGCCCTGGGCGATACCGCCGGTGACCTGGCCCTCGGCGATCATCGGGTTGACGATGACGCCCGCGTCGTGGACGGCCACGTAGTGCAGGATCTCCGTCTCGCCGGTGCGTTCGTCGACCTCGACGACGGCGGCGTGCGCGCCGCTCGACACGGCGAAGCCGGGCGGGCGGAAGTGCACCGTCTCGCTGAGCTCGGTGCCGTGCCGGCCGTCGGTGGGCTCGGGGGTGCCGGGAAGCGGGGCCCGTCCGGCGAGTTCGGCCAGGGTGAGGGCCGGGCCCTCCGCGGCCTTGGACGTGATGACGCCCTCACGCAGGTCGAGACCGTCGGCGGGGACGCCGAGCCGGCGCGCCGCGGCCTCGATGATCTTCTCGCGGACGAGGCGGCCGGCCCGGTGCGTGGCGTTGCCCGCGTTGACGAGGGCCCGGCTCGCGATGGTGCCGACACCGAACGGGGTCGCGGAGGTGTCCCCGCCCACCACGTCGACGGCGTCGAAGGGCACTCCGATCGCGTCGGCGGCGATCTGCGCCATGGATGTGCGATGTCCCTGCCCCTGGGAGGGCGCCCCGATCGCGAGCTTGACCCGGCCGCTGGGCGCGATGTCGATGCGCGCGGTCTCGAACGGGCCGAGTCCGGTCGCCTCGATGTACATCGCGAAGCCGATCCCGACGCGCCTGCCGTCGCGGGCGCCCTCGCGCTGCCGGGCGCGCACCCCTTCGAGGTCGGCCTTGGCGACGGCGCGCCGCAGCAGCTCGGGGAAGTCCCCGGAGTCGTACGACTGCGGCTTGCCGGAGCGGTCCACGAGACCCGTCGCGTACGGCATCTCGTCGGGACCCACGAGGTTGCGCGCCCTCAACTCGGCCGGTTCGAGGCCGAGTGCGCAGGCGAGGCGGTCCATCGCGCGCTCCATCGCGAAGACGGTCTCGGGGCGGCCCGCTCCCCGGTAGGGCGTGGCGAACGTGGTGTTGGTGAGGACTCCGACGACGTCGATGTCCACGTGCGGGACGCGGTAGGGGCCGAGGAGGTGGCACACCGAGTTGTAGGGCACGACCAGGCCGGTCATGTTGTACGCGCCGAAGTTGACGGTGATGCGGTCGCGTACGGCCAGGAGGTGGCCCTGTGCGTCCGCGGCGAGTTCGATGCGGTGAATCTGCTCGCGGGCGTGCGAGGCGGCCGTCAGGTTCTCGTTGCGGTCCTCGCGCCAGAGCACCGGGCGGCCCAGGACGCGGGCCGCGTACGGGACGAGCATCTCCTCGACGTAGAGGATGCCCTTCTGTCCGAAGCCGCCGCCGACGTCGGTGGCGATGACGCGGACGCGTTCCGGGTCGAGGCCGAGCGTGTGCGCCGTCGCCTCCCGCACCCGGTGCGGGGTCTGGGTGTTGGACCAGACGGTCAGCACGCCGCTGTACGGGTCGACCTGGGCCGAGACCGCGCGGGTCTCGATGGGCGAGGCGACGTACCGGTGGGCCCGGAACTCCTCGCTGACGACGGTGTGGGCCGAGGCGAACGCCGCGTCGGGGTCGCCCACCTTGGTGGCCACGGCGACGGCGGTGTTGTCGCGGAGGTCGTCGTGGAGCTGCGGGGCGCCTTCGGCCAGTGCGCGGTCGGGGTCGACGAGGACGGGCAGGGGCGCGTAGCGGACGTCGACGAGTTCGAGGGCGTCCTCGGCGAGGTAGCGGTTCTCGGCCACGACGACCGCGACGGGCTGGCCGACGTAGAGGACCCGGTCCGTGGCGAGGAGCGGCATCGGGGTGATCGCGACGTACGGGTCGAGGAGCTCGGCGAGGCCGGGCGGGGTGCGCAGCTCCTCCCTGTTGAGCATGGCGGGCAGATGGGCCACGTCGGCGCCGGTCCAGACGGCGACGACCCCGGGGGCGGCGAGCGCGGCGGTGACGTCGACCGACCGGATGCGGGCGTGGGCGTGCGGGCTGCGCAGGAAGGCGGCCTCGGCCGCGCCGGGCAGGGCGACGTCGTCGACGTAGCGGCCGTCGCCCCGCAGGAGGCGGTCGTCCTCGACACGAGGAACGGGGCGGCCGGTCCAGGGGCCGCCGTCCGGCGCGGGCTGCTGGGGAGCGTGGGACGGTCCGTGGGACATACGGGTCACTCCCCCGGCCCGGCGGGGCCATCGGCGAATCGTTCGTCCAGCGCCTGGAACACGGCGCGACGGATGTTGCGGTAACCCGTGCAGCGGCACAGGTGTCCGCTGAGGGCGTCGGCGACTTCGGCCGCGTCGGGCCGCTCGGGCCGTTCGGTCAGCGCGGTCGCGGTCATCACGAATCCGGGGGTGCAGAAGCCGCACTGCATCCCGTGGCACTCGTGGAACGCCCGCTGCACGGGGGTGAGCGGGGCGTCACCGGGGGCGAGGCCCTCGACCGTGCGCAGCTCGGCTCCGGCGCACTGCACGGCCAGGGTCAGGCAGGAGCGGGCCGGCTCGCCGTCGACGAGGACGGTGCAGGCGCCGCAGACGCCGTGCTCGCAGCCGACGTGGGTGCCGGTCAGGCGCAGCCGGTCCCGCAGGAAGTCGCTGAGCAGCAGCCGGGACTCCACCTGGGCGGTCACGGGCGCGCCGTTGACGGTCAGGCGGATCTCGTGCCAGCCGGAGGGTTCGGCGAGCGGCGGCGGGGCGGCGCGGGTGGCCGTCGCCGGGTCGGAGGTGACGAGGTCTGTGGTCATGAGCAGCGCTCCCAGGCGAGGGTGCAGGCACGGACGAGGAGGTGGGCGGCGGCCTCGCGGCGGTAGGTGGCCGTGGCGTGGACGTCGTCGGCGGGGGTGAGTCCGGCGAGCGCGGCGGACGCGGCCGCGTCGAGGGCCGCCGCTCCCGCGTCGGTCCCGGTCAGCGCCTCCTCGACGGCGGGCAGGCGCACGGGGACGGGGCCCGCGCCGCAGAAGACCGCGCGGGCGGCGGCGACCGTGCGCCGGTCCGGCGCGCGGCGCAGGGTGACCGCGACGCCGACGGTGGCGAAGTCGCCATGTCTGCGGGCGAGTTCCTCGAAGGCCCAGCCGTCACCGGACCGCGGTGGCAGGACGACCTCGGTGAGGAGCTCGTCCGGTGCCACGGCGGTCTGGAAGGTGGCCACGAAGAAGTCGGCGGCGCCGACGGTACGGCTGCCGCCGGGTCCGGCGATCACGAAGCGGGCGTCGAGGGCGAGCGCGGCGGTCGGCAGTTCGGCCGCGGGGTCGTGGTGCGCGAGGCTGCCGCAGACCGTGCCGCGGTGGCGGATCTGCGGGTGCCCGATGCGCCCGATCGCCGCCGCGAGCAGGGGCCACCCGGCGCGCACCACCGGGTCGTCCGCGGCCCGGGACTGGCGGACGGCGGCGCCGATGTGCAGGGCTCCCGAGGCGTCGGCGTACAGGCGGTCGAGGCCGGGGACCCGGGTGATGTCGACGAGCAGCCCCGGGCGGGCGAGGCGCATGCTGAGCATGGGGATCAGGGACTGGCCGCCGGCCAGGACCTTGGCCTCCCGCTCCTCGTCGGCGAGGAGGGCCAGCACCTCGCCGACGCTGCCTGGAGCGCTGTAGTCAAAGGGTGTCGGTTTCAACCGGCTTCCACCAGGCCTCTCGGGTCGACGCATCTATCTAATGCCTAAAATGATTTACACTAAAGTTTCTTCTTGGCAAGAGGGTGCAGCCGATTCGATGTGCTCGAGGTGAGCGACATGCGACACGTGATCGACCAGGCAGCCGCGTGGCAGGCCTCCACGACCCGCTTCGCGATGGCGACGGTCGTCCGCACCTGGGGCTCCGCCCCGCACGCCGCGGGCACGTCGATGCTGGTCGCCGAGGACGGCCGCGTCGTCGGCAGCGTCTCCGGCGGCTGCGTGGAGGCCGCGGTGTGCGCGGTCGCGGAGGACGTCCTCGCCGGTGCGGGGCCCGCCCGCGAGACGTACGGGGTCAGCGACGACGACGCCTTCTCGGTGGGCCTGACCTGCGGCGGAACCATAGAGGTGCTGATCCGCGAGGTCACCGCCGACGCGCCGCTCGCCCGGGTGGCCGCCGACCTCGCGGCCCAGGTCCCGGTGGCACTGGTGACGCCGGTCGAGGGCGGGCCGGGAAGCCTCGCCACGGGCGCCCGCGGGGTGAGCGGCACACTCGGCGACGCACGGCTCGACCGGGCCGCGGCTCAGGCCGCCGAAGCGCTGCTCACCCGCGGCGCGAGCGGCCTCGTGCGCGTCGGCGAGCCGGGCCCGGCCCCGTCGTGCACCCCCGAGCGGGAACTGTTCGTGCAGGCCTTCGGGATGCCGCCGCACCTCCTGGTGTGCGGCGCGGTCGAGTTCGCGCGCCCCCTCGTACGGATCGGAGCGCTGCTCGGACACCGGGTGACCGTGTGCGACGCCCGCCCGGCCTTCGCGACGGCCGCCCGTTTCCCGGACGCGCACGAGGTCGTCGTGGACTGGCCGCACCGCTGGTTCGCGGCCCACGAGGACCAGGTGGACGCGGCCACCGCCGTGTGCGTGCTGACCCATGACGCCCGCTTCGACGTGCCCGTCCTCGAACTGGCGCTGCGCAGCAGGGCCGGTTACGTGGGCGCCATGGGCAGCCGGCGCACCCACGAGGACCGGCTGGCACGGCTGCGGGCCGCCGGGCTCGGCGAGAGCGAACTGGCGCGGCTGCGCTCGCCGATCGGCCTCGATCTCGGCGGGCGCGGACCGGAGGAGACGGCCGTGTCCATCGCTGCGGAGCTCATCGCGGTGCGGCGGGGCGGCAGCGGGCGGGCACTGAGCGGCCTCACGGGGCCGGTGCACGCGTCGTGAGCTCCTTTTGAACGGGCGTTTTTGAACGGCTGTTTCGGACCCGTCCCGCGAGGGCGCCCCGGGCAGGCCGGCCGATGACGGCGCCCCGGGCGCGTGTCGGCGACGACGGCCAGGGGCGGCCCGACCCCCGTGGCCGACCCGAACACCCCCTTCTGAACGCTCGTTTAATCTGAGGCACGTGGACGCAGAGCACAGCACCCCGGACCGGACCGCCCCCGAGCCCCGTCGCGGCCGCTCCCACGACCCCGAGGGGCGGCGCAGCGCCGTGCTGGAGGCGGCCCGTCGGCTGTTCGCGGCCCAGGGCTACAAGGGCGTCGGCATCCGGGCCATCGCCGCCGAGGCGGGCGTCACCCCCGGCCTGGTCATGGCGTACTTCGGCTCGAAGGACGGACTGTTCCGCGAGGTCGTCGGCGGCGGGACCGGAGTCACCGAGGGCGTGCTCGACGACCCCTCGGTCGGCCGGGAGCAGCTGCCGCACGCGCTCGCCCACGACTACCTCGACCGCTGGGACCGGCTGCCCGCGCACGACCCCTGGCCCGCGCTGATCCGCTCGGGGCTCAGCCATCCCCCCAGCGCGGAGCTGCTGTCCACGATCCTCGACCGGCAGGTGAGCGAGCCCCTGCGCCGGCTGCTCGGCGACAGCGACGCGGCGGACGCGCGCATCGCCGTGATCCGCAGCATCCTCTTCGGCGTGATCATGGAGCGCTACCTCTTCGCTCACGAACCGGCCGCGTCGGTGCCGACGGACACCCTGGAGCCCGTCCTCACGGACGTCCTGACGGCGGCGCTGACCGGACGGATCCCGGAGGGGCCGGTCCCGGAGCGGCACGTCGCCGAGTGGCCGGCCCCGGGGCCGGCCGCCGGCCCTCCCGCGCGCGAGGCCCCCGGCGCGTCCGGCCCCGCCGTGTTCGCCGCGCTCAACGCCTGCACCGCGCGCTACCGGACCCTGATCGGCCGCGTCGTGAAGCGGCACGGCATCAGCCTGGCCGCCTTCGAGGTGCTGTCCGCGCTGCACGCGACCGGCGCCCCCTACCGGCGCACGATGGGCGAGATCGCCGCGGCCGGCGCGGTCAGCGCGGGCGGTGTCACCCAGCACGCCGACCGCCTGGTGGAGGCGGGCCTCATCGAACGCGAACGTGACGGCCAGGACCGCCGCGTCGTCCGCCTCCGCCTCACCCCGGCCGGGGCCGACCTGGTCGGCCGGGTGGCCGAGGAGCGCCGTTCACACGAACGGCAACTGCTCGCTGGGCTCGTACCGGGCGAGCAGCGGCAACTCGCGGCGCTGCTGAGCGGTTTGGGACGGTCGATGACAGAGGGACAGGGCTGAGCCCACGCGGAGGGACGGAGCTCTCAGCCCTCACCGACGGACACAGCTGGGCCCGCACCGACGGACAGAGCTGAGCCCGCACCACGGACACGCGAAGGCGCCGGCCCCTCGCACCCCCCGCGCGAGAGACCGGCGCCGAACACCCGGACCGCCGTCAGGAGTTGAGCTCCTCCAGCGTCTTGCCCTTCGTCTCCACCGCGAACAGCGCGATCACCGCACCCACCGCGGCGACCCCGGCGAGCTGGGCGAAGACGAGCGTGAGGCTGCCGCCCCCGCCGATGATCGCGCCGACCGTGACGGGGCCCAGAATGACGCCGAGGCGGTTCCACAGGCCGCCGAACGCGGCACCCTTGGCGCGGTTGCGGGTCGGGTACAGCTCGGGCGAGTAGAGATAGAGGCCCGCGTTGATGGCGTACACGAAGAACGTCGTGCAGGAGGCGAAGATCGCTACCTGGCTGCCCGACGTCACGCCGACCAGAGCGAGTGTCGCGAGGGTGAACGTGGTGCCGCCGAGCGCGGCCACGAGGGCGGGACGCCGGCCCACGCGGTCGATGACAAGGGCGACGGCGAGGGTGCCGAGGAGTCCCGTCACGTTGCTGAGCAGGGTGTAGACGAGCGCGGTGGTCAGGTCGAGCCCGAAGTTCTTGGTGTAGAGCGACGGCAGCCAGGTCGAGATGCCGTGGTTGACGTAGTACGCGACGAACCAGAGCCCGGAGACGACAGTCGTGCGGCGCAGGTAGCGGCCGGTGAACAGTTCGCGCAGGCGCCCCCGGGAGGTCTCCTCCACCCGGTCCGCGGCCGGTTGCGGCAGAGGTTCTCCGGTGGCGGCGGCGACCTCCGCCTCGATCTGCGCGATGGCCCGCTCGGCCTCCTCGGCACGGCCCTGGGAGAGCAGCCACCGGGGCGACTCGGTGACGTGCTTGGGCAGGGCGGCGGCGAGCAGGACGGGCAGTGCGCCGATCACGAACATCGCGCGCCAGCCGAGGTTCGGCACCACCCATACGGCGACGAGGGTGGCCGCGGCCAGACCGGCCGGGAAGATCATCTCGTAGATCAGGACGAAGCGTCCGCGTTTGTCGGAGCGGGCGATCTCGTTGATGTACGTGGCCGCCACGGGGACGACCCCGCCGATACCGAGGCCCTGGACGAAGCGGAAGAGCGAGAAGAGCTCGATGCCGTTCGAGAAGGCCACGGCGAGGCTCCCGAGCGCGGTGACGGCGACACCGAGGGCCACGGTCCGCACCCGGCCGATCCGGTCGCCCAGCCATCCGGCGACCAGGGCGCCCAGGAGCATGCCCACGGAGCCGGTGGTGACCGCGAAGGTGGCCTGGCCCGTGGTCAGGTGCCAGTCCTTGATCAGGACGGGCAGCGCGGACGCGGCAAGGAGCTGGTCGAACGCCTCGAAGAACGTGACGGCGCCGATCAGGAACCGGACCTTCACGTGCCAGCGGGATTGCGGGAGTCGTTCGAGCCGGGCTGCTATCGAGCCGAGGCCTGGCTTGCCGGCCACAGTCGTCATGAGGGGGTCCTTCCGCGACAACGCGAACAGAGGAGTTGCGCAGACACTAAGAGGACTTATCTAAGCGGTCAATGATTAATGACTTAGATACATCGGAAGAGACCTCACCGTCACCCGCACGTGACCCACCTCGGACACCGTCGCGCGACGACTTCGCCGCAGGGTCTTGCGGGAAAATATTTAAGCGCTTAGATTTCTAGCACTGAGCAAGCCGAGAGGCGCAGCCAACGTGAGCGAGCGCCCCGGTGAGCCCAACTCCCCCGCACCCGTTGGCCGTAGACCGCCTGGAGGTCCCGCCCGTGCCTCACCACCCCACCGACATCCTGATCGCGGGCCAGTGGCGACGCGGCGCGGGCGAACCGGTCGAGACCGTCGACCCGGCGACCGGAGAGGTGCTCGCCACCGTCCACAGCGCCTCCGCGGACGAGGTCGACGAAGCCGCCCGGGCCGCCGCGCTCGCCGTGGCCGACCCGGCCTGGCGCGACCTCCTCCCCCACCAGCGGGCCCGGCTTCTCCACCGCATCGCCGAGTTGACCGAACAGGCCGCCGGTGAGCTCGCGGCCCTCCAGACCGCCGACACCGGCAAGACCCTCACCGAGACGAAGGCCCTCGCGCTCAGCGCGGCCGGCACCTTCCGGTACATGGCGGCGGCCCTGGAGACGGCCGAGGAGACCCTCACCCCGTCCCGCGGCCCGTACGTGACGATGAGCGTGTACGAGCCGATCGGTGTCGTCGGCGCGATCAACCCCTGGAACTCGCCGGTCGCCAGCGACGCGCAGAAGATCGCGCCCGCCCTCGCCGGCGGCAACGCCGTCCTGCTGAAGCCCGCCGCCTGGACCCCGCTGGTCTCGCTCGCGCTCGGGCGCCTCATCCACCAGGCGCTCACCGAGTTCGGCCTGCCCACCGCCCTGCTGTCGGTCCTGCCCGGCAGCGGCCGGATCGTCGGGGACGCGATCGTGCACCACCCCCTGGTGACCCGGATCGGCTTCACCGGCGGCACGGAGACCGGGCGGTCCATCGCGGCGGTGGCGGCCTCGAAGCTGATCCCCGCCTCCCTCGAACTCGGCGGCAAGTCGCCGACGATCGTGCGCGCGGACGCGGACGTCGAGCAGGCCCTGGCGGGCGTGATGTTCGGGATCTTCTCGTCCAGCGGCCAGTCGTGCATCGCCGGTTCGCGGCTCTTCGTCGCACGCGAGATCTACGACGGCTTCGTCGGCGAACTCGTCGAACGGGTGCGCAAGTTGCGCGTCGGTCCCGGCACGGACCCCGGTACCCAGGTCGGACCGCTGGTCCACCACCGGCACCGGGACTCCGTCGCCGCCTATGTCGATCTGGCCCGCTCCGAGGGCGCCCGGGTGTTGTGCGGCGGCCGGGCGCCCGAGGGCGACACCTTCCGGGACGGCGCGTACTACCTGCCCACCGTGCTCGACGGGCTCCCCAACACCTCACGGACCTGCCAGGAGGAGATCTTCGGGCCCGTCCTGGTCGCCCTGCCCTACGACGACGAGGACGACCTGGTCCGCCAGGCCAACGACTCCGTCTACGGGCTCGCCTGCGGGATCTGGACCCGCGACCACCGGGCGGCGTGGCGCCTGGCCCGCCGGATCGAGGCGGGGACGGTCTGGATCAACACGTACAAGCAGTTCAGCGCCTCCACCCCGTTCAGCGGGATGAAGGACAGCGGTCTCGGCACGGAGAAGGGCCGCGACGCCATCCGCGCCTACCAGCGCCAGAAGTCCCTGTACTGGGGCACTTCGGACGCGCCCCTGCCCTGGGCCAACTGACCGCGCCCCGTCGTCTGGAGACACTCATGCCCCACCCATCGCCCGGACCCGTCGCCCGCCTGCGCTCCCTGCGCTACGTCGAGCTGCTCACCCCCGCCTTCACCGAGGCCGCCGACTTCTACGAGGAGGTCTGGGGCCTGCGGACCGTCGAGGCGGAGCGCGGCGCGGCGGCCTGGCTGCGCGGCACCGGCGAGGAACACCACGTCCTGCACCTCACCCGCGCGGACCGCACGGGACTCGGCCGGCTCGCGTTCGCCGTAGCCACGCCCGCCGAGGTCGACGAGGCGGCCCGGCGCCTGGAGGCCCGCGGGATCACCCCGGTCTTCGGTCCCGGACCGCTCGACCAGGTGGGCGGCGGCTACGGCCTGCGCTTCACCGACCCCGAGCGGCGGCTCGTGGAGATCAGCGCGCAGGTCGAGGCGGTCGCGCCGCGCGGCAGGGACGCCGCCGTCCCCGTCGGCGTCACGCACGCAGTCCTGAACACCGCCGACATCGACGCCTCCGTCGCGTTCTACTGCGACGTCCTCGGCCTGCGCGTCTCCGACTGGTCCGAGCACCAGATGGCGTTCCTGCGCTGCAACGCCGACCACCACTGCATCGCGTTCAACCAGGCCGAGTGGGCTTCCCTCAACCACGTGGCGTACGAGATGAGTTCGGTCGACCACTTCATGCGGGGCCTCGGCCGGCTCAAGCACCACGGCATCGACCCGCAGTGGGGGCCGGGCCGCCACGGCCCCGGCAACAACACCTTCTCCTACTTCACCGACCCGTCCGGGCTCGTGTGCGAGTACACGTCCGAGGTCGCGCAGATCGTCGAGGACGCGTGGATCGCGCGGGTGTGGCGGCGCGTGCCCGAGCTGTCCGACCTGTGGGGCACGGCGGGCCCGCCGTCGAAGGAGATCCGCTGTCACATGGCCGGTTCCCCGGACCCCGGCCCGCACACATCCGTCTCCCAGGAGGTCCCCGCATGAGCACGGTACGCAAGGTAGGCCTCGTCGGCTGGGGCGCGATCGGCCGCGTCGTCGGCACCGCACTCGCCGAACAGCAGGTCCCCGGGGCCGAGTTGACGTGCATCATCGACAACCGCCCCCTCGGCGACACGGCGCCCGCACCCCAGCGGACCTTCGACGAGGCCCTGGAGTGCTGCGACCTGATCGTCGAGGCGGCCGGGCAGGGTGTCGTACGGGAGTGGGGTGAGCGGGTCCTCGCCTCCGGCACGGATCTGCTCGTCGCGTCGACCGGGGCGCTGACCGACGACGAGCTGTCCAAGCGGCTGCTCGCGGCGGGCCCCGGCCGGGTGTACTTCACCGGCGGCGCGGTCGGCGGCCTCGACCTCCTCCAGGCGGTGCGCTCCCTCGGCCCCCTCGACGAGGTACGGCTCACCACCACCAAGCTGCCGTCCACCCTCGAACAGCCCTGGATGGACGAGGAGTTGCTGTCCAGGCTGCGGACGGCGACCGGGCCCGTCGAGGTCATGTCCGGCACGGCGCGCGACATCCCCGTGAAGTTCCCCAAGTCGACGAACGTGGCCGCCTCGGTCGCCCTCGCCGTCGGTGACCTGGACGCTGTGCGGGTCCGGGTCGTCGCCGACCCCGGCGCCCGCCACACGCGGCACGTCGTCGAGGCGTCCGGCGCGCACGGCGCGTACCGCTTCGACGTCGCGCACCTGCCGGATCCGGGCAACCCCGCGACCAGCCAGGTCGTGCCGTACGCGGTGCTGCGCAGCCTGGCGGCGCTGGCCGGTCGGACGGGCCAGATCCTGTGAGCGCCGTCCATGTCGAGGAGGCGGGCGACCACGGCCCCCTGCTGCTGTGCCTGCACGGCATCGGCTCCTCGTCGGCGGCGTTCGCCCCGCAGCTCGCCGAGCTGTCCGCGTACGCGCGGGTCGTGGCCTGGGACGCGCCCGGCTACGCCAAGTCGCCCGACCCGGAGGGGCCGTTGGACCTGGACGGGTTCGCGGACGCGGCAGCCGAGGTCATCCGGGAGCGCGGCGGACGCGCGCACGTCCTCGGTGTCTCCTGGGGCGGGGTGATCGCGCTGCGGCTCGCGGCCCGCCACCCGGACCTGGTCGAGTCCCTCGTCGTCGCCGACTCCAGCGCGGGCTCCGGCACCGACCCCGCCAAGGCCGAGGGCATGCGGGCGCGGGCAGCCGAGCTGGCCGAGCTCGGACCGCGCGCCTTCGCCGAGAAGCGCGGACCGCGGCTCGTGTCCGGCGAGGCGCCCGAGGCACTCGTACAGCGCGTCGTCGACACCATGGCCGCCTCCGTGCGGCTGCCCGGCTACGCCTACGCCGCCGAGTCCATGGCCTGCGCCGACCTGCGGGCCGAGCTGCCCGGGATCACCGCGCCCACGCTCGTCCTGTGCGGCGACCAGGACCAGGTCACCGGCGTCGAGGCCTCGCAGGTCCTCGCCGGCGCCCTCCACAAGACCGCCTACGTGATCGTCAAGGACGCCGGTCACCTGGCCAACCAGGAACAGCCCGCGCGCTTCGACGCGTGGGTCCTGTCCCACCTCCGCATCACCGCCCGCATCCCCGAGTAGGAGTCCCGCCATGCCTCTGACCACCACCGACTACGACAACGGCAGCGACCTCGGCAAGTACACCGACTCGCTCATCGCCACCAAGGAGTCCCGTGTCGCGGACTTCAACACGCTCTCCTTCCAGGAGAAGGCGGGCCCGCAGTACCGCCGCGGCCAGATCCGCTACGTCGGCTCCGGCGCCACCGGCAACCACGAGAACGACTCGCGGATCCTCCCGTCCGGCGGCTTCACCTTCTCCAACATGCTGCTGCCGCCCGGCGCCGAGGGCCCCGAGCACACCCACCACGACGTCGAGGAGGCCTTCTTCGTCCTGGAGGGCCAGGTCCGCGTCGGCATCCACCGCGGCGCCGACGAGGTCGAGTACCGCACCCTCGGCTACCGCGACATGATCGTCGTCCCGGCGGGCGTGGCCCGGTCCCTGAAGAACGAGGGCGACACCGACGCCCTGTTCTGCGTCGTCATCGGCACGCAGAAGCCGCAGGTCCCGACGTACCCGGAGCACTCGCCGATGCACGGTGTCACCCGTGACTGACCCCTCGGGGGGCGCCGGCACCGTCGTCGTCACCGGGGCGGGCCGTGGCCTGGGACTGGCCATGGCCCGCCGGGCCGCCGAGGACGGCTTCCGCGTCGTCGTCGCCGAGCTCGACACCGAGCGCGGGACCCACGCGGTCGAGGGCCTGCGCGGTGACGGGCTCGACGCCCACTTCGTGCGCTGCGACGTGGCCGACCCCGAGTCGGTCGACGAACTCGCCGCTCGCGTACGGGAACTGGGTCCGCTGTACGGCCTGATCAACAACGCGGCACTCGCCAACGGCGTCGGCGGCAAGGAGTTCCAGGACATCGACGTCGAGGTGTGGGACCGCCTGATGACGGTCAACGCCCGCAGCCCCTGGCTGGTGTCGAAGGCCCTGTACCCGCTCTTCGGCTCGCCGGGCCGGATCGTGAACGTCGCCTCGGACGCCGCGCTCTACGGCTCGCCCCGCCTCGCCCACTACATCGCCTCGAAGGGCGCGGTCATCGCGCTGACCCGGGCGATGGCCAGGGAGCTCGGCGACAGGGGCATCACCGTCAACGCGGTCGCGCCCGGCCTCACCGAGTGCGAGGCCACCGAGACCGTCCCCGAGGAACGGCACGAGCTGTACCGCTCGGGCCGGGCCATCTCGCGGCCGCAGGAGCCCGGCGACCTCATCGGTCTCGTCGCCTTCCTGCTCGGCGAGGAGTCCCGCTATCTCACCGGACAAGTGATCGCCGTCAACGGCGGCTTCACGATGAACTGACCCACAGGAGTGCACCATCATGGATCTGGGCCTCGCCGACCGGACCGTCCTGGTCACCGGCGGCAGCTCGGGCGTCGGCCTGGCCACGGTCCGCGCCCTTCTGGACGAGGGCGCGCGCGTCGCGACCTGCGGCCGTGACGCCGTCCGTCTCGCGAAGGCGGCGGCGCGCCTCGGCAGCGACCGCCTCCTGACCGGCGTCTGCGACGTGCGCGACGCGACGGCCGTGCGGGACTTCGTCCGGCATGCCGTCGACACCTTCGGGGGCCTCGACGGGCTCGTCAACAACGCGGGCCAGTCCCGTATGAAGAGTCTCGACGAGTCGACCGCCGAGGACTGGCGCGACGAGCTGGAGCTCAAGTTCTCCGGCGTCCTCAACCCGCTGCACGCCGCCCGCGCGCATCTCACCGCGTCCGACGCCGCGTCCGTCGTGAACGTCAACGCGGTCCTCGCCAAGCAGCCGGAGACCCGGCTGATCACGACGAGCGCCGCCCGCGCCGGCATCCTCAACCTCTCCAAGTCCCTCGCCACCGAGCTCGCCCCCGAGGGGATCCGCGTCAACTCGGTCTGCCTCGGCCTCGTCGACACCGGCCAGTGGACCCGCCGGCACGCCGCCGCCGAGTCCGGGCTCTCCTACGAGGACTGGCAGGCGGAGCTCGCCGCCGACCGCGGGATCGCGCTCGGGCGGCTCGGCCGGGCCGAGGAGGTCGCGTACGCGATCGTCGCGCTGCTCTCGCCGCGTGCCTCGTACATCACCGGAACCAGCATCGACGTCTGCGGCGGAGTCGGCCGCTCCATCCTCTGAGGAGATCACCATGCGTTACGACACCGGAGGCGATCTCCTCGTCGCCGTCCTGCGGGAACTGGGCATCGACACGGTCTTCGGGATCGTCAGCGTGCACAACCTGCCGCTCGTCGAGGCCGTCGACCGCGAGCTGCGGTTCGTGCCCGTGCGTCACGAGGCGTCCGCCGTCAACGCGGCCGACGCCTACGGCAGGGCCCGCGGCACGCTCGGCTGCGCCCTCACCTCGACCGGCACGGGCGCGGGCAACGCGGCCGGCTCCCTGATCGAGGCCCTGGCCTCCGGCACCTCCGTCCTGCACATCACCGGGCAGGTCGAGTCGGAGTTCCTGGGCAGCGGCCGCGGTTTCATCCACGAGACAAAGGACCAGCTGGGCATGCTGACGGCGGTCTCCAAGCACGCCGCGACCGTGCCGTCCACCGACGCGGCGGGCCGCGTCCTGCGCGAGGCCGCCCGTGCCGCGCTCACCGCCCCGGGTGGCCCCGCGAGCGTGGAATGGCCGGTCGACCTCCAGTACGCGGCGCAGACGGACGCCGCCGAGGAGTTCACGGAGGCCGCCGTGCCCGTGCCCGGTGACGACGAACTCGCCGCCGCGGGCGCCCTGCTGGCCTCGGCCGAACGTCCGGTGATCTGGGCCGGTGGCGGCGCGACCCGCGCCCGTACCCAGCTCGCGGACCTGCTCGCCGCGACCGGGGCCGCTCTCCTGACGTCCAACTCCGGGCGCGGCGCCGTCCCCGAGGACCACCCGCAGGTCGTCGGCAACTTCGCGACGACGCCCGCCGGGCGGGCCCTGCTCGCCGACGCCGACGTCCTGCTCACGATCGGCACCCACTTCCGGTCCAACGAGACCGCCGACTACGGCCTCGAACTCCCGGCCGCCCACATCCAGATCGACCTGGACGCGGACGCGCTCGGCCGTGTGTACGCGGCCCCGCACGCGCTGCACGGCGACGCCGCCGGTGTGCTGGAGCGGCTGCTCCCGTACGCGCAGCCCGCCGGGCCGGGCTGGAGCGCCCGGGTCGCCGCGGTCCGCGACGAGGTGCGCGCCACCCTGCACGACAACATCGGTCCGCAGGCCGCCATCTGCGACGCGATCCGGGCCGCGCTCCCCCGCGAGGCCGTCGTCGCCCGCGACGTCACCATCCCGTCGAGCAGCTGGGGCAACCGCCTTCTCGACATGTACGACCCGCGCGACAACGTCTTCCCGCGCGGCGGCGGCATCGGGCAGGGCCTCGGCATGGGCATCGGGGCCGCGCTCGCCAGGCCCGACGCGCCGACGGTCGTCATCGCCGGTGACGGCGGGCTGGCCGTGCACCTCGGCGAGCTGCTCACCCTCGCCCAGGAGCGCCCCCGCCTGACCCTCCTCGTGTTCAACGACGGCGGCTACGGCGTCCTGCGCAACATGCAGGACCGGCACAGCGACCGGCGCTCGGGCGTCGACCTCGCCACGCCCGACTTCGAGCTCCTCGCCCGGGCCTGCGGCCTGCCGTATCTGCGGATCGCCGCCGTCGAGCACGCGGAGCCCGTCATCGGCGAGGCCGTCGCCTCCGACGGGCCGACGCTCGTCGAGGTCGACCTCGCCGCGCTCGGCCCGATGAAGAACCCGTTCACCCCGCCCGTGAAGATCCCCACCGCGTAGGGAGGCCCCGCAGCCATGACCGCAACCGACGAGACCCTCCTGGACCTCCTCGTACACCGCATGACCTGGGAGGCCGACGGCGTCCTCTCCGTCGAACTGACCCACCCGGACGGCAAGCCCCTGCCCGCCTGGGAGCCCGGTGCGCACCTCGACGTCCACGTGGGCGGGCAGATCCGCCAGTACAGCCTGTGCTCGGACCCGCGCACCCCGCAGTCGTACCGCATCGGCGTCCTCAACGAGCCGTCGTCACGCGGGGGTTCGCGCCATGTGCACACGAAGCTGCGCCCCGGCGGGCGGGTCACCGTGTCGGCGCCGCGCAACCACTTCGCGCTTCAGGACGCGCCGGGCTACGTCTTCGTCGCGGGCGGCATCGGTGTGACGCCGATCCTCGCGATGGCCCGCGAGGCCGCGCGCCGGGACGTCGCGTGGCGCATGGTGTACGGCGGTCGCAGCCGTGCGTCGATGGCCTTCGTCGACGAACTCGCCGCGCTGGGCGGCGACCTGACGGTGGTGCCGCAGGACGAGCAGGGTCATATCGACCTCGCGTCCACGCTCGCCGGGCTGCCGGACGGGACGCTCGTCTACTGCTGCGGTCCCGAGCCGCTGCTCGCCGCCGTCGAGGCCCTGTGCCCGGCGGACCGGCTGCGCGTCGAGCGGTTCGCGGCCCCGGTCGTCGAGCGGTCCGCGGACGACGAGGGCTTCGAGGTCGAGTGCCGCGCCTCCGGGCTCACGCTGACCGTCGGCGCCGACACGTCGATCCTGGAGGCGGCGGAGGCGGCCGGCCTGGACGTGGCCAGTTCCTGCCGCGACGGGATCTGCGGGTCCTGCGAGACCCGGGTGCTCGACGGCACACCCGACCACCGCGACTTCCTGCTCTCCGACGCCGAACGGGCCGCGGGCGCCTCGATGATGATCTGCGTCTCGCGCTGCGCCTCCGGCCGTCTGGCCCTCGACCTGTAACCCCTTCCCTGGAGGCACGTGTGACCACCACCTGGCCGTACCTGGACGTCCACCAGTCCCGTACGCACGAACCCACCCCCTACGAGTACAAGCTGGCCGCCACCCTCGAAGAGGTCTTCACCAAGGAGGGCCACGAACTCGCCGACGTCATCCGTGGGCTGAACGCCCGCCAGGTCCACGCCCCCGACGGCGCCCCGTGGACCGAGGACTCGTTCCGCGCCGAGATGCACCGACTGGGAGCGTGACCCCGATGACCGCCGACCACATCTACGCGACGGGCCTGCGCAACCAGTGGCACCCCGTCGTCCCGTCCTCCTTCGTCGCGCCCGGCGCCATGCGCAAGGTGACCGCCCTCGGCGAACAGTGGCTCCTGTTCCGCCGCTCCGACGGCACGCTGTCCATGCTCGCGGACCGCTGCCCGCACCGTGGCGCTCCGCTGTCGCTCGGTAAACACCTGGGCGACCGGGTGGCGTGCTGGTACCACGGCGTCGAGGTCGAGGGCGACGGCACCGTCTCCTCGGTGCCCGGCCTGCCCGGCTGCAACCTGGAGGGCAAGAAGCTCGTCAGGTCGCTGCCCGTGCGCGAGGCCGGCGGCGCGATCCTCGCGTACTTCGGCGACGAACAGCACCCGGAGCCGGCCGAGTTGACGATCCCCGAGCCGCTCACCGACCCCGGCACGGACGCGATCCTGTGCTACGCGGAGTGGGAGGTTCCGTGGCGCTACGCCGTCGAGAACCTCCTCGACCCGATGCACGGCGCCTTCCTGCACCACGACTCGCACACCATGTTCGACGGTGACACGACGGCCAAGTTCCGCATCCGTGAGACGGACCGGGGCTACTTCTTCGAGAAGACCGACCAGCGGGGCGTCAACTTCGACTGGGTCGAGCTGTGTCACACCGGCGTCGACTGGGTCGACCTGTCGATCCCGTACCCTCCGTCGGCCGGTCCCGGCGGCCCGTTCGGGATCGTCGGCATGGTCTGCCCGGTCGACGAGCAGCGCTGCGGTGTCTTCTTCTGGCGCTACCGCCGGGTCGAGGGCTGGCAGCGCGACACCTGGCGCTTCCTCTACAAGACCCTCATCGAGAAGCGCCACTGGGAGGTGCTCGAACAGGACCGCGTGATGCTGGAGGCCATGCCGGCGGACGCCGATCAGCGCGAGAACCTCTACCAGCACGACCTGGGCGTGGTGCGCCTGCGCCGCATGTACCGGGCGGCCGCCGCGGAGCAGTCGTCCGTATGAGATCGAGAGCCCGCTGGGCCGGCGTCCTGAGCCTCCTGGTCATCGTCCTGATCAGCTACGTGGACCGGGTGAACGTCTCCGTCCTCATCACCGACGAGGCGTTCACCGACCACTTCGGCATCACCGGTGACCGGGTGGCTCAGGGCGCCCTGTCGACCGTCTTCCTCGTGGGGTACGGCATCGCGGCCTTCTTCCTCACCCCGTTCTACGAGACGACGCTCGGGGTGCGGCGCGGCCTGTTCGTGAGCGTGGCCCTGTGGTCGGTGATGACGCTGCTGTCGCCGTACGCCCTGGGCGCGCTCACGCTCACCGTCCTGCGTGCCCTGCTGGGCGCGGCGGAGGGGCCGCTGTTCTCACTCAAGACGATGTACGTGCGCGAGCACTTCCCGCCGCACGAGGCGGGACGGCCGAACGCGGTCAGCTCGATGGGGGTGTCCCTGGGCACGGCCGCGGGTCTCCCCCTGATCACGTATCTCGTCTACCACTTCGACTGGCATACGTCGTTCCTCGCCCTTGCCGCGCTCAACGCGGTGATCGGCCTGCCGCTGACGGCCCTGTTCGTCCGTGGCCGGGGTGTGGCGCAGGCCCGCCGGTCCGGGTTCGGTGCCACCCTCAAGGGCGCCCTGAGCATGCCGCGCCTGACGCCGATCCTGCTCATCGAGATCGCCACGCTCGCGTATCTGTGGGGTTCGAGCGCCTGGCTGCCGTCGTATCTGATCCAGGAGCGGCACTTCTCCCTGGCCGCCATGGGCGCCGTGTCGTCGCTGCCGTTCCTGATGTCGCTGGCGTCCGGGTTCCTCGGCGGGCTGCTGCTCGACCGGCTGCCGCGGCGGCTGCTCGCGCTGCCGTTCGTCGTCGGCTCGGCCGGCACGGCGGTCTGTGTCCTCCTCGTCGCCGGGGCGGACAGCGACGGGGCGGTGGCGACGGGCCTGATCCTCGCGGGCGCCTTCTGGGGCCTGCAGGGTCCGGCGATCCCCACGCTGGTCCAGCACTGCGCGCCGGCCCGTTTCGTGGGCAGCGCGTACGGGGTGGTCAACGGGGTCGGCAACCTGGTCTCGGCGTTCATGCCGATGCTGATGGGCGTGGCCATCGCGGCGAGCGGCGGGCACGGCTTCGGCGCCGGCTTCACGCTGCTGGCCGGGGCGCAGTTGATCACACTGGCGTGCGGGGCCTGGCTGCTCGCGCGGCCGGTTCGGGGTCCGTCGGGCGCGGGTGCGACGTCCTCGGCGGAGTGCTCCGACCTGGAGCACAGCCGGGCGAGTTGAGACCGCCCGGCCGGGGAGATCCCGGCCGGGCCTGCGCCGTTCGGCGTCCGGGTGTTCCGTTCCCGCACCCGCACCCGCACGATCAGGTCGTCTGTTGCGGGACTCCGCCCCGCCCACCGCATCCCTGCACACATAATGGGCCGATACATCGGAGGTATTGGCGCTCCAGACAGTGGCGCTCCAACCGAGGACAGGGAGGCCGCCATGGCTGTCACCGACGAGGCCATCGAGAAGATCAAGGGCATGATCGTCTCCGGCGCCCTGCGCCCGGGCGACCGGCTCCCCAAGGAGAGCGAACTCGCCGCCGACCTCGGCCTGTCCCGCAACTCCCTGCGCGAGGCCGTCCGCGCCCTGTCCCTCATCCGCATCCTCGACGTGCGGCAGGGCGACGGGACGTACGTCACCAGCCTCGACCCCCAACTCCTGCTCGAAGCCCTGAGTTTCGTCGTCGACTTCCACCGCGACGACACCGTCCTCGAATTCCTCGCGGTGCGTCGCATCCTGGAGCCGGCCGCGACCGCGATGGCCGCCACCCGGATCGACGAGGCGCGGCTCGACGCGCTCGCGGCCCAGCTGGACGCGCTCGGCGCCGCGCCCTCGGTGGAGGAACTCGTCGCCTCCGACCTCGAGTTCCACCGCGGCATCGTGCAGAGCTCGGGCAACTCGGTCCTGTGCTCGCTCCTCGACGGGCTGTCCGGACCGACGACCCGGGCCCGGGTCTGGCGCGGTCTGACCCAGGAGGACGCGGTCAGCCGGACCCTGCACGAACACCGGGCGATCCTGGCGGCGCTGCGCGACGGTGACGCGGAGGCGGCGCGGTCCTGGGCGACCGTGCACATCGCGAGCGTGGAGCAGTGGCTGCGCTCCACGCTCTGAGGCGGGTTCCGCTACGGGCGTGAAGGGGGAGTGCGAGGGCGGATCGCGGGGCAGTGATCCGGTCACTCCGCCGTACAAAGGGGGCTGCGGATGGCTCTCGCGGACGCCGTAAGGTGGGCAGGTACGCGATGGGGGTCCCTCCCAGGCCATGAGGGCACTGGGGGAACGTCGGAAGGAGGCGCTGGGTGATCGAGCTCGAGGGGGTTCCCGAGCTGGTCGACCCGGTCATGGTGGCCGCGTTCGAGGGCTGGAACGATGCCGGTGACGCCGCCTCCGCCGCGGTCGCGCATCTCGACAAGGAGTGGAAGGGCGAGGTGTTCGCGGCGCTCGACGCCGAGGACTACTACGACTTCCAGGTCAACCGGCCGACGGTGTGGCTCGACGGCGGCGTGCGCAAGATCACCTGGCCGACGACCCGGCTCTCCGTGGTCAGAGTCGGCGGCGACAAGCCGCGCGACCTGGTCCTGGTCCGGGGCATCGAACCGTCGATGCGGTGGCGTTCGTTCTGCAACGAGCTGCTCGGCTTCGCGCACGAGCTGGGCGTCGAGCTCGTCGTCATCCTGGGCGCGCTGCTCGGCGACACCCCGCACACGCGGCCCGTGCCGGTCAGCGGCGTCACGTCCGACGCCGACCTGGCGCGCACCATGGACCTGGAAGAGACCAAGTACGAGGGTCCGACGGGCATCGTCGGCATCCTCCAGGAGGCCTGCACGCACGCGGGCGTCCCCGCGGTCTCCCTGTGGGCGGCGGTGCCGCACTACGTGTCGCAGCCGCCGAACCCGAAGGCGACGCTGGCGCTGCTCAACCGGCTGGAGGACCTGATCGACCTGCGCATCCCGCTGGGCGAGCTGGCCGAGGACTCCCGGGCGTGGCAGCTGGGCGTGGACCAGCTCGCGGCGGAGGACAGCGAGGTCGCCGAGTACGTGCAGTCGCTGGAGGAGGCCCGGGACACCGCGGAGCTTCCCGAGGCGTCCGGCGAGGCGATCGCCCGCGAGTTCGAGCGCTATCTGCGGCGCAGGGACGGCGGCGGCCCCGGGGGCGGTCCGGCCGGCCACGCGACGGACGCCGGCGACACGGCGTCGTACCTGCGGGACACCCCGAGCGAGCGCACCCGGCCGCCGCGGCCCCAGCGCCCCGATCCGGGCACGGAGACCCCCGGCGGGACGGGTGACACGGGCACGTCCGCGGACTCCGGGGACGATTCCTCCGAGGACTCTCCGGAGTAGGGCGAAGGACGACTCAAAAGGGGCGGTGCGCACCGGGTGCGCACCGCCCCTTCGCCGTGCGCCCGCCGTCACACGGGCACGCGTGACCGCCCCCGAACTCCGTCGAGTTCGGGGGCGGTTGAGGGATGTGTGCCCCGGGACCGGGCCCGGGGCCGAGATTGCGCTAGAGCGCGACTCCGAGCAGCGCGTCGACCGCGCGGGACACCACGCCGGGCGCCCCCTCGTCCGTACCGCCCTGTTCCGCCTGGAGGGCGGCCCAGCGGTCCACCGCGACGAGCGCGGACGGTGCGTCGAGGTCGTTCGACAGCGCCTCGCGGATCTCCTCGACGAGTGCCGCGGCGGACGGACCGTCGGGGCGGGACACGGCGGCACGCCAGCGGCCCAGCCGCTCGACGGCGTCGCTCAGGACCTGGTCGGTCCACTCCCAGTCGGCCCGGTAGTGGTGCGCGAGGAGCGCGAGACGGATCGCGGCCGGGTCGACCCCGTCGCGCCGCAGCTTCGAGACGAAGACGAGGTTGCCCCTGGACTTGGACATCTTCTCGCCGTCGAGCGCGACCATGCCGGCGTGGACGTACGCCTTGGCCATCGGGAACTCGCCGGTGAGGACCTGCGCGTGCGAGGCGCCCATCTCGTGGTGCGGGAAGGCCAGGTCGGCCCCCCCGCCCTGCACGTCGAAGCCCATGCCCAGGTGGTCGAGGGCGATGGCGACGCACTCGATGTGCCAGCCGGGCCGGCCGCGGCCCAGCGAGCCGCCGTCCCAGCTCGGCTCGCCCTCGCGGGCGGCCATCCACAGCATCGGGTCGAGCGGGTTCTTCTTGCCCGGGCGGTCCGGGTCACCGCCCCGCTCGGCGGACAGCAGCCGCATCGCCGCGGCGTCCAGGCGGGAGACCTGGCCGAAGTGGGGGTCGGACTCGACGGAGAAGTAGACGTCGCCCTCGAGCTCGTAGGCGGCGCCCATGTCCCGGAGCCGTTCGACGAGCGGCACGATGCCGGGTATCGCCTCGACGGCTCCGATGTAGTGCTGCGGCGGCAGCATCCGCAGGGCGGTCATGTCCTCGCGGAAGAGGGCGGTCTCGCGCTCCGCGAGTCCGGTCCAGTCGACGCCGTCACGGATCGCGCGCTCGAGCAGCGGATCGTCGACGTCCGTCACGTTCTGGACGTAGTGAACCTGCCGCTTGGTGTCGAGCCACACGCGCTGAACGAGGTCGAACGCGTTGTAGGTCGCCGCGTGACCCATATGGGTCGCGTCGTACGGGGTGATCCCGCAGACGTAGATACGGGCGACGGGACCGGGCTCGAGGGTGACGAGGCCATCGGTCGCGGTGTCGTGGATCCTCAGGTCGCGGCCCTTGCCAGGCAGGGCGGGGACCTCAGAAGCGGGCCAGGCATGCATGCCATGAGCCTAACCGGACGGAGCTTCCGCATACGAACCGGACCGGGTCCGATGGCCGGGAAGGCCCTCTTGCGGTCCGTCCGGGTGCCATGTCAGGCCTCGACGGTGGCCCGGATGGCGCCCGAGAGTCCGAAGTGGCGGATGCCGTGCAGCAGATGGGCTCTGAGCCCCGTCACGAAGTACGTCCACCCCTGGGTCTGCCCGACGGCCCGCGCCGCGCCCGCCAGGTCCTCCCCCATGGGCTGCTCGGTGATCGTGAGCAGCGTGGCCGCTCCGTCGTCGGCCCGCTCCAGCTCGATGGTCACGACTCCGCCGGGCCAGCGCCAGGAGATCAGCCGGTCCGTCTCGACGGGCCCGATCTCGACGTCGAAGGTCGCGTCGACATGGCCGAAACGCCAGGTCACCGTGGTGTCGGGGATCATCGGGGCGGATGCGTCAGCCGTGAAGAAGCTGGACAGCCCCTCCGGGCTCACGATGGAGTTGAACACGTCCTTGACCGGCCGGTCGATCCGGTCCTCGACGATCAGTTTCACGACGGGGCCTCCGTTCAGGGATCCCCTGAGGGATCTCTTCGAACGTAGCCGCAGCCACTGACATCCGCCCCCGGACGAAGCGCACCCGCAGCGCTCGACCAGGCCGACTCGGACGGGACGACTCAAACGGGACGAGCTCAGACGGGACGGCTCAAACGGGACGGGCTCAGACGGGCGGCCACGGGATGGCCGGCCACTCCCCGCTCGGCTCCCGGTGCTTCCCGGTCGTGAGCATCGCGTCGACCCGTGAGCGTACGGCGTCCAGCTCGGCCCCCGTGATCAGCTCCGCGAGCCGCAGCGCGAGGGGCTTCCCGGCCCCCAGGGCGCCCGTGAGCGCCTTCAGGGCCTCGGTCGCCTCTCCGGTCAGGGGCTCCCCCGCCCAGCCCCACAGGAGCGTGCGCAGCTTGTCCTCGGTGTTGAAGGAGACGCCGTGGTCGATGCCGAACAGGCGCCCCTCTGCGTCGACCAGAAGGTGGCCGCCCTTGCGGTCGCCGTTGTTGATCACCGCGTCCAGCACGGCGAGGCGCCGCAGCCGTACGTCGTCGGCGTGCACGAGCAGCGCCGTGCGCCCCTCGCCGACCTCCGCGAACCCGACGGCCTTCCATCCGTCGCCCGGCTCCTCGCCCTCCACGAGAGCGAGCAGCTCGGCACCCTCGGTGGGCTCCTCGGGCTGGTCGATCCAGAGCTGGCACATGCCTTCGCCGTACGGCCCGTCGCGCAGCACGGTCGGCGGTACGAGGCTCCACCCGAGGGCCTCGGAGACCTCGTAGGCGGCGACCTCGCGCCGGGCGAGGTTGCCGTCGGGGAAGTCCCACAGGGGGCGCTCGCCGGCGACGGGCTTGTACACGCACGACGCCTCGCGGCCCGCGTGGGTGACGGTGCACAGGAGAACCGCGTTGGACGCCTCGCGGATGCGCCCCTGGACCGCCAGCTCGCCCCTGGTGAGGAGGTCCGTGTCCGAGACGGTCACGCTCCTCGCCGGTATCCGTTCTGACGCGGGCATACGTGTCCCTCCGGGTCGAGCGGCAGACTGCACAGGGGGCACGGCGGACGCCCCGCGTTCACGACGTCCAGGGCGCGCTTGGCGAACGCGCGCGCCTGTACGCCGGTGAGCCGGACCCGCAGCATCGGGGGGCCGTTCTCCTCGTCCTGGAGCAGCCGTTCCTCGGCCTCCGCGAGGTCCTCGTCGGAGTCCGCGTCGAGCTCGACGAGCGCCTGCGCCTCGACGATCATCCGCTCCTCCTCGCCGTCCCAGGCGAGGGCCATCGTGCCGACCCGGAACTCCTCGTCGACGGGCGCCTCGAGAGGCGCCGTGTCGTGGATCTCCGTGGGCACGACGGCGGGCACCGGCGCGTTCCCGCCGCTGCGGCGCACGACCTCGTCGAGGAGTTCGTCCATGCGCTCGGCGAGGGCGGCGACCTGGGTCTTCTCCAGGGCCACACTCGTCACACGGGCGCCGGCCGAGGCCTGGAGGAAGAAGGTGCGGCGCCCGGGGAGCCCGACCGTGCCGGCCACGAAGCGCTCCGGGGGGTCATAGAGGAACACCTGACGGGACACGTCCTGTCTCCATTGGAATCGACGGCTGGGACCGACTGCTTGATCGGGCGCGGCAACAACTGCAGCTACTGCGACGGCTTCACCCTACTGCGGCGGACGATCACGGGGCGCCCGCACCGCCCCCGACCGGGGCGTCCCCCTCGGCGGGCTTCTCGCGCGGGGCGAGCGACGCGAAGTCGCCGGTGTCGCCGAGGCGGACGAGATAGGGGCGGAGCCGGGTGTAACGGATCGCCGTGACCGAGCAGGGCTCCACGGAGATGCGCTGGAAGAGGTCCAGATGGAGCCCCAGGGCGTCCGCGACGAGCGACTTGATGATGTCGCCGTGGGAGCACATCAGATAGACGGCGTCCGGGCCGTGGTCCCGCTCCACGCGCGCGTTCCACTCGCGTACGGCCTCCGCGGCCCGGTGCTGCATGGCCCGCATGGATTCGCCGCCGGGGAACGCGGCGGCCGACGGGTGCTGCTGCACGACCTCCATGAGCGGGTCGTCGACGAGCTCGGCGAGTTTGCGGCCCGACCAGTCGCCGTAGTGGCACTCGCCGATGCGGTCGTCGGTGTGCGGGGTGAGGTCCGGGCGGGCGGCGAGCAGCGGGGCCAGGGTCTCCCGGCAGCGCTGGAGGGGGCTAGTGACGATCTCGGCGAGGGGCACCGCGGCCAGCCGCTCCGGCAGCGCGGCGGCCTGCGCGGCGCCGCGCTCGTCGAGGGACACACCGGGGGTCCACCCGGCGAGCAGGCCCGCGGTGTTGGCGGTGGAGCGTCCGTGCCGGACGAGGATCAGCGTGGGCATGCGGGCCAGCCTAGGCCCAGTGCGACGTGCGGCCCGGGCACCCCCTGGGAAGAATACGAAGCGTGATCGTCGACTGCGGCATCTATCGCGACGGGCGCAGGACGGAGGGGCCCGCGGACTTCTCCGACGCGCTCGCCGAGGCCAGGGCGCAGGGCCACTCCTTCGTCTGGATCGGCCTGTACGAGCCGACGGAGGACGAGTTCGAGCGGGTCAGCGCCGAGTTCGGGCTGCACCCGCTGGCCGTCGAGGACGCGCTCAAGGCGCATCAGCGCCCGAAGCTCGAGGTGTACGACGACTCGGTGTTCGTGGTGCTCAAGCCGGTCGTGTACGAGCCGGACAGCGACAGGGTCTCCTCCGGGGAGGTCATGCTCTTCATGGGCGACTCGTTCGTGGTGACCGTCCGGCACGGCGAGGGCTCGCCCTTGAAGGTCGTACGCAAGCGGCTGGAGGCCGATCCCGAGGTGCTGCGGCACGGGCCCACCGCGGTCCTGTACTCGATCGCCGACGCGACCGTCGACCACTACCTGGAGGTCGCGACCGAGCTCCAGACCGACATGGAGGAGCTGGAGGCCGAGGTGTTCTCGCCGGAGGGGGGCGGCTCGCGCAACACGGCGTCCAGGATCTACACGTTCAAGCGCCAGATCCTGGAGTTCCGCAGGGCCACGGGCCCGCTGTTGCTCCCGCTCGCCCGGCTCTCCGGGACCGGCCAGTTCATGGGATCCGTGCCCTTCGTGAACGACTCGGCGCGGCCGTTCTTCCGCGACGTCAGCGACCACCTCCTGCGCGTCAACGAGTCGGTGGACGCCCTCGACCGGCTCGTCTCGGACATCCTGGCGGCGCACCTGGCGCAGATGGGTGTGCGGCAGAACGACGACATGCGCAAGATCTCGGCGTACGCCGCCATGGCGGCGGTCCCGACCCTGATCGCGGGCATCTACGGCATGAACTTCGACCACATGCCGGAGCTGCACTGGCTGTGGTCGTATCCGATCGTGATCCTCGCGATGGTCTGCCTGGAACTTGTGCTGTTCCGCACGTTCAAGCGGCGCGGCTGGCTGTAGCGCGCACCTCCGGCCGGGCGCCTAGGCGAACTCGACCGCACTCGTCGCGGGCCCGCCCAGCGCGTCGCGCCGCTCCGGCATGTGCAGGGACACCATCCGCCGCCAGCCGACCATGCGTTCGTACGCGTACACGGCGTGGATGCCCGCCGCGAGCAGGGCCGCCTTGGGCTTCGGCCAGCGCAGGATGTGCCCCATGTGCTCCATGACGGCGAGGCTGACGTCGCGGTAGACGCGGATCTCCTCCAGGGCGCACTCGCGCAGGATGCGCTGGATGGCGCGGCCGTGGCCCGCGTACGCGAAGCGCAGCAGTTCCTCGTGGCAGTACGCGAGGTGGTTGTCCTCGTCGGCCGAGATCATCTTCACCGCGCGGCCGATGTCGGGGTCGTCCGCGAAGTGCTTGCGCAGCAGGTCCATCTGCTCGGAGGCCCGCTGCTCGGTGACCCGGCTGTGGGCGAGATATGTGACGATGTCGCGCACGGTGAGCGGTTCGTCGGCCTTGAGCTGCTGGTGGGCGAGGCCGATGCCGTGCTTCTCCAGGAGCATCGTGTAGTCGGTCTCCGGGGGTACGTCCACGGGTTGCAGGCCGCGCTTCTTCATCAGTGCGTTGAAGATCCGCCCGTGCTTGTCCTCGTCGGCGCCGTGCCGCGCCACCTTCGGCGCGAGGTGCCGCTCGCTGAGGGGAACGAGCGCGGCGATGCGGCCGTTCTCCCAGCCTCCCTGCGCCTCCCCGCTCGCCGCGATGGAGCAGAACAGCCGGAAAGACTCGTCGTCGTCGAGGATCTCCTGGAACAGACTCTTGGCCGACAGCATCTCTGGCACCTCCGTGCGCGCCGCGCGTTCCGTGCGGGGTTCCGCCGAAACCGAGTCAAATACGGCATGCCGGACCGAGCAACAGCTGTGTGCGGCCACTCGGCCGAAGGAAGGACCCCGCGAGAGGGTCCCCGGGCGTAACCAGGTGCCCGGTGGGACGTTGTTACCCGTGACGGCCGTGGCGGGGAAGACCCCCGAGCCCCCACCACGGCCGCAGAACTTTCCCTCTCCCCGCGTTACGCCAGTCCGGCCCGCTCCAGAGCCTCCGTGCCGGCCCGCAGGGCCGCGATCCGCTCGTCGAGCGTGAAGCCGGCGGGGGCCAGCGTCAGGGTCGTCACCCCGGCAGCCGCGTAGGCCTGCATCCGCTCGGCGATCCGGTCCACGGAACCGAGCAGCGTCGTCGAGTCGATCAGTTGATGCGGCACCGCGGCCCCCGCGCCCTCCTTGTCACCGCCCAGGTACTTGTCCTGGATCTCGGCGGCTTCCTTCTCGTAGCCCATGCGCCGGGCGAGCTGGTTGTAGAAGTTCTGCTTCCGGCTGCCCATGCCGCCGACGTACAGGGCGGTGTACGGGCGGAACATGTCGGCGAGCGCGGGCACGTCCTTGTCGGCGCCGAGCGCGAGGGGCAGCGTCGGGACGACGTCGAAGCCCTCCAGGGTCTTGCCGGCCTTCTCGCGCCCCGCCCGCAGGTGCGTCAGGGCGGTCTCCTCCAGGTGCTCGGCGGCCGGGAAGATCAGCAGGGCGCCGTCGGCGATCTCGCCGGTCTGCTCCAGGTTCTTCGGGCCGATCGCCGCGATGTAGAGCGGGATGTGCTCGCGTTGCGGGTGCACGGTCATCTTGAGCGGCTTGCCCGGGCCGCCCGGCAGCGGCAGCGTCCAGTGCTCGCCCTCGTACGACAGCCGCTCGCGGCTCATCGCGCGGCGCACGATGTCGACGTATTCGCGGGTGCGGGCCAGGGGCTTGTCGAACTTCACGCCGTACCAGCCCTCGGAGACCTGCGGGCCGGAGACGCCGAGGCCGAGGCGGAAGCGGCCGCCGGACAGGGAGTCGAGGGTCGCGGCCGTCATGGCGGTCATCGCGGGCTGGCGGGCGGGGATCTGCATGATGGCGGAGCCGATGTCGATGCGCTCGGTCTGTGCGGCGACGTAGGAGAGCACCGTGGGCGCGTCGGAGCCGTAGGCCTCCGCGGCCCAGCAGACGGCGTAGCCGAGTTTGTCGGCCTCCCGCGCGACGGCCAGGTTGTCCGCGTCCATTCCGGCGCCCCAGTAACCGAGGTTGATGCCGAGCTCCATGGCCGATCCCCTTACTGATCAGTAACGTCCTTTGTCCGGGCACCCTAGCGCGCCGGTTCGGGGGTCGGCAGGGGCCGGTTGTCCACAGGCCCCCACCAACCGACTTCCGGCCAGTAATCTCAGCGCCCATGGAGCAGAGGCATCTCGGCCGCACCGGCCTGCGCGTGTCCCGGATCGGGCTCGGCACCCTGACATGGGGCCGCGACACCGACGAGCACGACGCCGCGGACCTGTTGAAGACCTTCTGGGAAGCGGGCGGCACACTCGTCGACACGGCCGATGTCTACGGGGGCGGGGAGGCCGAGTACCTCCTCGGGCAGCTCGTCGAGGGCCTCGTGCCACGACGGGATCTGGTCATCGCGACGAAGGCCGGCAGCGTGCCCGACCCGGACCACCGCTTCGACGGCTCGCGCGCCCATCTCCTCTCCGCCCTCGACGCGTCCCTCGCCCGCCTCGGCACGGACTACGTCGACCTGTGGCAGGTCCACGCCTTCGACCCGGCCACCCCGCTCGACGAGACGCTCCAGGCCCTCGACATCGCGGTGAGCAGCGGCCGCGCCCGGTACGCGGGCGTCTCCAACTTCTGCGGCTGGCAGCTGGCCAAGGCAGCCACGTGGCAGCTGGCCGCACCGGGGATACGCACCCGGCTCGCCAGTACGCAGATGGAGTACTCACTGCTCCAGCGCGGGGTCGAACGGGAGGTCCTGCCCGCGGCGCTCGACCTCGGCATCGGCCTGCTCCCGTCGTCGCCGCTCGGCCGCGGGGTCCTCACCGGCAAGTACCGCAACGCCACGCCCGCCGACTCGCGGGGCGCGTCCGACCACATGGCACCCTTCGTCGCGCCCTACCTCGACGACGCGGCGACCCGCATCGTCGACGCGGTCACCACGGCGGCGGACGGCCTCGCGGTGACACCGCTCCAGGTCGCCCTCGCCTGGATCCGCGACCGGCCCGGGGTGGCCGCCCCGATCATCGGCGCGCGCAACGCGCAGCAGCTCACGGCGGCATTGTCAGTGGAGGCCCTTAGTCTTCCTGACGAGATCTGCCAGGCGCTCGACGACGTGTCGGCGCCCGTGCACCGCTATCCCGATCAGGACTGGAGCACGCTGTGAGTACGGAGCCCGCTGCCGCGGAGGGCCACCCGGGCCCGGCCGACACCGACGCGCCCCGCGCCGGCCAAGGCGCGGAGGCCACCGGCCCCGAGGAAACCGGCCCCGAGGAAGGGGCCGGCGCCCCTGATACGGCTGAGACGGACGACGGCGCCGATGCAGAACCCGATGCCGGCGCCCCCGCCGCGGAGCCCGCCGCCGAGGGCGAAGGCGTGTCCGAGGCCGCTGCCGAGATCGCCGCGCAGCGGGAGTTGCAGGAGCGGATCGCCCAGCGGAAGGCCGCCAAGGAAGGCCCCATCGCGGCCGGGGGGAAGCTGAGCGGCACGGCCGCCGATCTCCTCGCCGCGGTGCGGGCCGTCGAGAGCGGTGAGCGGCCCGCCGCCGTGTTCAGCGAGCCGGCGGCGGCTCCCCGCAAGGTCGTCGCGGAGCCCGTCCGCCGTGCGCCGGCCGCCGCGCCCGCGGGGCCTGCCGAACCGGCCGCGGAAGCCGTCGACGCCGTGCGGGCCCTCCTGGCCGAGGGCGGCGCCCCAGTCTCGCTCGCCGCCCCCGCCGCCGCGACGCTCGGCGAGGGCGCGGACAGCGCGCTCCGGGACGACCCCTGGCAGCTGCTGCGGATCCCGGGCGTGCGCCCCGAGCAGGCGGACGGCTTCGCCCGCGCGCTGCTCGGCTCCGAGTGCGCCCCCGACGACGAGCGCAGGGGCCGTGCCGTGACCGTATGGCTGCTGGAACAGGCCGCGGTCGCGGGGCACACCGCCCTGGACGCTCCGCTGCTCGCGGAGGCGCTGGGCAAGCGCGCCGTGCCCGACCCGGACGAGGCGCTGCAGAGCGCCATCGCGGAGGGCGACGCGCTCGTCTTCCAGGACGCGCTCGAAGAGCCGCCCGGCGGGCCCGCGCGCGCCCCGGAGAGCAGCCGAGGGACCTCAGCGCAGGACGGCTCGCAAGACGCCTCACAGGACGGTTCGCAGGACGGTGACGAAGCCGAGCGGCCGGTCCGGGTGCTCGTCGGCCTCGAGCGGTACGCGCTGGCCGAGGAGAGCCTCGCCGACGGGCTCGCCCGACTGGTCAACTCCCTTTCCAAGGAGGACAGTTCGCAGGCCCTCGCGGACTGGGAGCCGGCCGCCGCGGCGGCCGCCGGTTCCACCGCCGAGCTGATCAGGGCGGCCGCCGGACACGGCCTCGTCCTGCACACGGGCGCCGAGGCGGCGCGCGCCGAGCCCGCGGCACTCGTCCAGGCCGCGGCCCGCCTCGGACTGCGCGTGTGCGCGGCGGCGCACAGCGTCGACGGGCGGCGCCGCCTCGCCGAGCACTTCGGCCCCGGCGCCCCGGAGGGCACCGCGGTCACCGTGTCCGGCCTGCTGTCCGGCACCGAGGGCCCGGGCCGGGACCGGGACGGCGCGCTCGCGGTGGACCTGCTGGTGGTCCTGGACGCGCCGCAGCTCGACGTGGAGACGGCCGCGATGCTCGCCGAGTCGCTCCCGGACGGCGCGCGGCTCGTCCTCAGCGGCGACCCGTCCGTCCTGTGGTCCGCGGGCCCCGGCCGGGTCTTCGCGGATCTCCTCGCGGCCCGCGTGTGCCCCCAGATCGCCTCCCGCACCCCGGACCCCGGCCCGGTCGGCGAGCTGGTCTCCGGCATCGGCGTGGGCGAGCTGAACGAGGTCGCGGCGCCCGGCAAGGAAGTGGTGATCGTGCCGGTGCGCGACGCCGCCGAGGCGATCCACCGGGCCGTACAGCTGGTCGCGGACTCGGTGCCGCGGGCGATCGGCGTGCCCTCCGAGCAGACCCAGGTCATCACCCCCGGCCACGGGGGTGCCGCCGGGACACGCGCGCTGAACGCGGCCCTCAAGGAGCGCCTCAACCCCGGCCCCGGCCGCTTCGGCGGCTTCGACCCGGGCGACCGGATCGCGTACGTACCGGCCCCTGGCCGCACGGCGCCCGGCCGGGTGGTGCGGGCCGACGCGGACGGCCTGCACCTGGACTGCGCCGGGACCCCGGTCGTCGTACCGCAGGACGCGGTGGAGCGGACCGTGCGGCACGGGTGGGCGCTGACCGCGCACCAGGCGGTGGGGCTGCGGTGGCCCGCGGCGGTGGTCGTGCTGCCGGGCGACGCCACGCAGGCGCTGAGCCGCCCGTGGGTGTACACGGCGTTCGGCCGCGGTGAGCGGCACCTCTCGGTGGTGCACGGCGCGGACGCGGCCCTGCCGCGCGCCGTGGCCGAGGTCCCGGCCAAGCCGCGTACGACGCGTCTGCAGACCTTGCTGCGCGCGCAGGTCCCGCCGACGCAGTAAGCACACGACGGCAGGCGGGAGGGCGGGCCGGACCGGAGTCCGCCCGCCCTCACCCGCTCACGCCGTCACCGGCCGTGTCAGGTCGGTTCCAGCTCGTCCTGCGCGGTGCCCGCGGCAGGGTCGGGCCCGTCGTCCGCGAGGTCGCCGTCCAGCTCGTCGTCGAAGACGGAGCTGACGTCGAAGCGGCACACGACCCGCTGCGGATCGGCCTGGTCGAACGGCGCGTCCAGCCACTCCCCCGGCTCCGACGGTTCGTCCGAGGCCGTCACCCACAGCGTGGAGTCGCCTTCCTCCAGGCCGAACTCCTTGTGCCGGGAGGCGATTTCGTCGGGTTCGAACTCCCCGAAGAGGACACCGAGCGCGGCGTGCACGCTGTTCCCGATGGCCCCGACGGCCGCCGCGGCGCCGTCGCCGAGGTCCGAGTCGGCCTCCACGTCGGCGACCCGCTGGGCCTGTGCGAGCAGTCGCTGCGGCTCCACCACGGCGTAGTCGCGGCGGATGAGCACGCTCAGGGCGTTCGGTTCCTCGGGGCCGGTGTACGGGGGCAGCGAGTCCTCCGTACCGGGGATCTCGAAGGGGGTGACCTCGTCGTAGCGGTCGTAGAGGAGCTCGTCGTACTCCTCGGCCGCCGCGGCCAGTTCGTTGAACGCTTCGTAGACGGCCGGATCGTCCTCACCCGACCTGCGCTCGACAGCCGCCAGGTGGCGGTCGAGCGCAGCCTTGACCGCCTCGGCGGCGGCGCGTACCTCGGCAGCGGTGGGCTGCGCAGCATCAGACATAGAGCAGACGCTATCCGTACACGGCCCGTGCCCGCACAATAGATGCGATGCCGGAATACGAATTTGTCGACGTGTACGTCCCTCGCGGGGTCTCCCGCAAGGACGCCACACGCCTGCTGACCGACCATGCCGAGTACGGACACTGGGAGTTGGACCGCCTGAGCCTGCTGCGCGACGGCAGCCGCAGAGTGCGGTTGCGCCGACGGATCATCCGCCAGCTGCGCGCCACGTGGTGAGTGAACGGAGCGGGCCCCGTCGCTACTGGGCCCGCTCCGTTCCGCACCTTCTCAGTCACGCCGCGTCACACGGCGGTCACACGCCTGCCCGCGCCCGCCGGTAGAGGAGCGCACCCCCGAGCAGGGCGCCCGCACTGGCCGGCAGGACGGTACCCAGCGGCATCGAGCTGCCGGTCTCGGCGAGCTGCTCCGACCCCTTGGGCTGGGTGACCGTCTGCGTCCCCGGCTGGTTCGGGGTGACGGGGTGGCTCGGCTTCGACGGCGTGCCGGGGTGGTGGGGCGTGACCGGCACGTGCCTCGTCGGCGGCTTGGTCGGCGGCGTCGTCGGGGTCGTCGGCGTGTGGCCTCCCGACGAGTTCTCGCAGTCGTCGCCGCCCGCGGGGTTGAGCAGCCCGATGACCGAGACGCTGTTGCCGCAGGCGTTGACCGGCACGTGGACCGGGACCTGCACATGGTTGCCGGAGCCGACACCGGGCGAACCGCTCGTGCCCCCCTCGGCCGTGGCGCCGCCACCATGGTGGTGGCCTCCACCGGAATGGCTGCCCCCTCGCGGCTTCGACGTGTTGGCGCAGTCGTTGCCCGACGTGGGATTGAGCAACCCGACGACGTTCACTGTGTTGCCGCACGCGTTGACCGGGATGTCCACGGGAAGCTGGATCGTGTTGCCGGAGAGGACGCCGGGCGATCCCGACGAGCCCCCCTCGGCACCGGAGTCTGCGTGTGCGTAGCCACCGGACACGGCGAGAACGCCGGTCGCGGCCGCCACGGTGATCAGGCCTTTGCGCGTGACCTGTCGCATAGCTTTAACCTGCCTTATGCCTTGCGGAATGCGCACGGGCATCCATACGCGTGCGCGGAATGGCCAATCGGCCCCGGAGCGCATGGCGCGCACTCCGGGGCCGACGGACTCAGGCCCTCAAGGGGCGATGCACAACGGCGTCACTTGTTGACGCAGGCGTTGCCGAAGGTGGGGTTCAGCAGCCCGATCACGGACACCGTGTTGCCACAGGCGTTCACCGGGACGTGGACCGGAACCTCGATGACGTTGCCCGAGATCACACCGGGAGAGTTCACGGCAGCAGCCTGGGCACCGGCGTCGGCAGCGGCGATGCCCGCACCAGCGAGCACGAGACCACCCGTGGCAGCCGCAGCAGCGACGACCTTCTTGATCATTATTCCTCCTTGTTGGCAATGCAGCCCCAGCCGCGGACTGCACTCCCTGTAACGAGGAGGGACTGATGAGGCTACGAGCCTATGTTTCCTTTCACTCTTTCCAGTCCGTGCGTACGCGCAGTCGAATACCCGGCGCGGTCGCCGGGTCAGGACGCGTCGATGAACCGGTCGAGCACGCGCACACCGAACTTGAGCCCGTCGACCGGAACCCGCTCGTCGACACCGTGGAACATGCCCGCGAAGTCCAGCTCCGGCGGCAGCTTCAGGGGGGCGAAGCCGAACCCGCGGATGCCGAGGTCGTCGAAGGACTTGGCGTCGGTGCCGGCGGAGAGCATGTACGGCACCGCGCGGGCGATCGGGTCCTCGGCCTGGAGCGCCGTCTGCATGGCGTCCACGAGCGCGCCGTCGAAGGTGGTCTCCAGGGCCTTGTCCGCGTGCACGTCCTCGCGCTTCACGTTCGGGCCGAGGATGCGGTCCAGGTCGGCGAGGAACTCCTCCTCGTAGCCCGGCAGATAGCGGCCGTCGACGTGCGCGGTGGCCTGCCCGGGGATCACGTTCACCTTGTAGCCCGCGCCGAGCTGCGTCGGGTTGGCGGTGTTCTGCAGCGAGGCGCCGATCAGCTTGGCGATGCCGCCGAGCTTGGCGAGCGTCTCGTCCATGTTCTCCGGGTCGAGCTCGGTGCCGAGCGCGTCGCCGAGCTCGTCGAGGAAGTGCCGCAGCGTCTTGGTGACCCGCACCGGGAACTTGTGCCGCCCCAGGCGCCCGACGGCCTCGGACAGCTCGGTGATCGCGTTGTCCCTGTGGATCATCGAACCGTGGCCGGCGGTGCCGTCCACGGTCAGCTTCATCCAGTGCATGCCCTTCTGGGCCGTCTCCACGAGGTAGAGCCGCAGCTTCTCGTTGACCGTGAAGGAGAACCCGCCGACCTCGCTGATCGCCTCCGTGCACCCCTCGAAGAGGTCCGGGTGCTTGTCGACGAGGTGGCGCGCGCCGTACGTGCCGCCCGCCTCCTCGTCGGCCAGGAAGGCCAGGACGATGTCGCGCGGAGGCTTGCGGCCGCTGCGCAGCCGGTCGCGGACGACCGCGAGGGTCATCGCGTCCATGTCCTTCATGTCGACGGCGCCGCGGCCCCACACGCACCCGTCGGCGATCTCGCCGGAGAACGGGTGGTGGGTCCAGTCCGCCGCGTTGGCCGGTACGACGTCGGTGTGGCCGTGGATCAGGAGCGCGGGCCGCGAGGGGTCCTCGCCCTGGATGCGGGCGACCGTGGAGGCCCGGCCCGGGTGCGACTCGAAGATCTTGGGCTCGAGGCCCACCTCGGCGAGCTTCTCCGCCACGTATTCGGCGGCCTTGCGCTCGCCGGGGCCCGAGTGGTCGCCGTAGTTGCTGGTGTCGATCTGGATCAGCTCACGACAGAGGTCGACGACCTCGTCCTCGCCCGAGACCGTCCTGCCCGTGCTCGACTCGCTCACGCCTGTTCCTCCCACTGTCGTTGCTGGTGGTCCCCCTCATCCTCTCTCCCCGGGGGCCGCGGCCCAAGGGCGGGCGGGGGTCGTCATCCGCCGTTCACAGCGAACGGGCGGCGGGATCGGGCACCCCTTCGGGCCTGGTAATGTTCTCTCTGTCGCCGCGGGGAACACCCCGCGAAGACAGACACCTTGTCCGGGTGGCGGAATGGCAGACGCGCTAGCTTGAGGTGCTAGTGCCCTTTATCGGGCGTGGGGGTTCAAGTCCCCCCTCGGACACCAGCAGGAACCCCAGTCAATCTGGGGTTTTTTGCATTTCCCGCCTCTCTGTCGGCCCTCTCCCCGTCAGACGCTCGAAGAGCAGCGGTCGGGCGGCGCGCAGAGCCGTGGTGATCGCTCCGAACAGGACCGCGTCCGCTCCCGTCCTGCTGGGCTCGACGCGGGGGCGCAGCGGGGTGAGGCGGTACAGGGTCTCGCCGACCGTGGTGAGCAGCAGGTCCGCGCCCCGGCCGACGCCGCCGCCGAGGACCACCAGGTCGGGGTCGAGGACGGCGGTCACGGAGGCGACGGCGAGGGCGAGGCGCTCGCCCTCCTGACGCACGGCGGCGAGAGCGGCGCGGTCGCCGATGCGGGCGGCGTCGAAAACACGCTTGGCGGTGAGCGGCCCGGTCATGCCCAGGGCGCGGGCGGCCCGCACGACGGCGTCGGCGGAGACCGCGTCCTCGAGCATCCCGCGCCGGGGGACCGCGCCCGACGCCGGTACGCCGTCCAGCGGCAGGTAGCCGATCTCGCCCGCGGCGCCGTGCGCGCCGAGGAAGAGTTCGCCGTCGGCGACGACGCCCATGCCGAGGCCGGTGCCGATCAGGACGTACACGAACAGATGGCTGTCCGCGCCCGCGCCGAAGGTGTACTCGCCGAGCGCGGCGAGGTTGGCGTCGTTGTGGACGGAGAGCGGGGTGCCGAGCCTGTCGCGCATGCGCTCGATGAGGCCGGGGCGCCCCCAGCCGGGCAGGTTGACGGCGTAGCGGACCCGGCCGGTGTGGCGGTCGAAGACTCCGGGGGTGGCGACGGCGGTGTGCTCGATGTCGGCCTGGCTCAACCCCGCGTCCGCGAGGGCCTGTTCGGCGCAGGCGACGGCGGCGTCGGCGACCGCTCCCGCGCTGCGGCCCCGGTTGCGTAACTCCGTGCGGGAGACGATCTCGCCCCTCAGGTCGGCCACCGCCGTGCGCAGCCGGGCGCGGCCGATGTCGATGCCGAGGACGTGTCCGGCACGCGGGTCGGGTTCGTAGAGGACGGCGACGCGTCCCCTGCTCTGGGCGTGGATGCCGGCCTCGCGGACCAGGCCCGCGCGTTCCAGGGCGGCGAGGGCGGAGGAGACGGTGGGTTTGGACAGGCCGCTGTCGCGGGCGAGTTGGGCGCGGGAGGCGGGGCCTTCGAGGCGCAGGCGTTCGAGGAGCAGCCACTCGTTGTTGCTGCGCAGGCGCAGGCGGTTCCAGGGGGGTGTGGTCACCGGGCGCCCTCGGGCGGGGCCGTGACGTGGCAGGCCGCCGTGTGGCCCTCGGCGACGGGGCGCAGGCGCGGGGTGACGTGGTGGCACTGGTCGACGGCGAGCGGGCAGCGGGTGCGGAAGCGGCAGCTGGGGGTGGGGTCGATCACGACGGGCGGGTCGGTCTTGGCGGCGGCCGCGTCGACGTCGAGCGGGGCGCGCGGATCGGGCACGGCGGACAGGAGCAGCTCGGTGTAGGGGTGGCGGGGGTGGGCCAGGACGTCCTCGGTGGGGCCGGTCTCGACGACGTGACCGCCGTACATGACGGCGATCCGGTCGGAGAGGTAGCGGGCGCCGGCGATGTCGTGGGTGATGTAGAGGATGGACACGCCCTCGGTCTCGCGCAGGTCGGCCATGACGTTGAGCAGGCCGATGCGGATGGAGACGTCGAGCATGGAGACGGGTTCGTCGGCGAGGATCAGCTTGGGGCGGTGGGCGAGTGCCTGGGCGAAGCCGATGCGCTGGCGCTGGCCGCCGGAGAGTTCGTACGGGAAGCGGGACAGGACCTCGGCGGCGGGGGTGAGGCCGACCGCCTCGACGACCCGCTCGGCCTCCGCCTGGCGCTCGGTGCCGCTCAGTTCGGGGCGGTGCAGCTTGAGGCCGCGCAGGATGCCGTGGGAGACGCGGTAGGCCGGGTTGAGGGAGGCGAAGGGGTCCTGGAAGACCATGGGGACGTCGCCGCGGTAGGCGAGTTTGGCCCGGCGGCCGCGCTGGGTGGTCAACGGCTGCCCCTGGTAGCGGATCTCACCGCGGGTGGGCTTGTGGACCTGGGCGACGAGACGGGCGAGCGTGGACTTGCCGCTGCCGCTCTCGCCGACGAGGGCGACGATCTCCCGCTCGCCGATGGCGAGGTCGACGTCGTCCACGGCGTGCAGGACGCCGCGGGTGAGCCCGGTGCCGACCTTGAAGTGGCGGGTGAGGCCGATCGTTTCGAGGAGAGGGCTCATGAGGCGGCCTCCGTGAGGTGCAGCAGGCAGCGGGAGCGGACCTCGCCCACGTCGTACAGGGCGGGCTCGCTGACGTGGCACCGCTCGTGGACGAGGGGGCAGCGCGGGGTGAAGCGGCAGCCGGCCGGGGGTGCGGCGAGGTCGGGCGGGCTGCCCGGGATGCCGTGCAGCGGGACGCGGGGGCCGCGGATCGAGGGAAACGCTTCGAGCAGGCCCCGGCTGTAGGGGTGGGAGGGGTGGTCGAAGACGGTGCGGGTGGGGCCCTGTTCGACGACCTGGCCCGCGTACATGACGAGGAGCTGGTCGGAGAAGTGGCTCACGAGGGACATGTCGTGGGTGACGAACACGACGGCGAAGCCCAGGAGTTGCTGGAGTTCCTTGATCTGGACCATGAGGGAGCGCTGGGCGACGACATCGAGCGCGGAGGTCGGCTCGTCCATGATGACCAGGTCCGGGGTGAGCAGCAGCGCCATGGCGATCATGGCGCGTTGACGCATGCCGCCGGAGAGCTGGTGCGGGTAGCTGTGCAGATGGACCGGGTCGATGCCGACGAGGTCGAGTACCTCGCTGGAGCGGGCGCGGATCTCCTCGTTCGGGTACGTCCCGTGGGCGGCCATGGCGTCCTTGTACTGGGCGGCGAGGGTGGCCACCGGGTTCAGGGCGTTCATGGCGGACTGCAGGACGACGGAGTAGTCGCGCCAGCGCAGGGCGTTGAGTTCGCGTTCGCCGAGGGTGACGAGGTTCTCGCCGCGGAAGCGGACGGCGCCGCCGGCGATGCGGGCGGGCGGGTTGAGCAGCTGCGCGACGGCGAACATCAGGGTGGACTTGCCGCAGCCGGATTCCCCGACGACGGCGGTGAACTGCCCCTTCTCCACGGTGAGTTCGACATGGTCGACGGCTGTGACCGGGCCGCGTGCGGTGTCGTGGACGACGGTCAGGTCGGTGACGCTCAGCAGGGGTTCAGGCACCTTTGCGCCTCCTTCGTACGGGACGCAGGGCCGGGTTGCCGATCTCGTCGAAGGCGTAGTTGACGAGGGCGAACGCGACGCCGAGCAGGGCGACGCACAGGCCGGGGGCGATGGACCACAGCGGGGTGCCGGTCTGCAGGGCCTGCTGGTTCTGGGCCCAGTAGAGCATGGTGCCCCAGCTCTGCGAGTTCGGGTCGCCGAGGCCGAGGAACTGCAGGCCGGCCGCGCTCAGCACCGAATAGAGCGCGGCGCCGAGGAAGTTGGCGACGATGAGGGACGTCATCGTCGGCAGGACTTCGCAGACGATGATGTACGAGCGCCGCTCACCGCGCACGCGGGCCGATTCCAGGAAGTCCCGGTTGCGCAACGACAGGGCCTGGGCGCGCAGTTGGTTGGCGCCGTAGGACCAGCCCGTGAAGACGAGGACCGCGAGGATCACGGTGAGCGAGCCCTTGCCGGCGTACTTGGCCAGGATGATCACCAGGGGGAACGCCGGGATGACGAGGACGACATTCGTCAACAGGGACAGCAGGTCGTCGGCGAGGCCGCCGAGGTACGCGGCGGAGACGCCGATGATCACGGACAGGACGGTGGCGAGGGCGCCGGCGACGACGGCGATGACGAGCGACTCCCGGGTGCCGTACACGAGCTGCGAGTAGATGTCCTGGCCGAGCGCCGTGGTGCCGAGGAGATGGGCGGTCGACGGGGCGAGGCGGGGGGCGAAGTTCGCCTCGTCGGGGTGGTCGACGGAGGTGAACAGGCCCGGGAACGCGGCGACGACGGTGAACACGAGCAGGATCACCGCGCCCGCCATGGCTTTCCGGTTGCCCGAAACGGCCCGCCAGAGGCCGCCGCCCGCCCGGGTGCGGGCAGGGGCCTTCTCCGGGGGCGGTGCGGTGACGGCGGTGGTGGTCATCGGGCGCTCACCCCTTCGCCCTGGCGCGCGGATCCAGCCACACGGTCGCGATGTCCACCGCGAGCAGCGCCACCAGGACCGCGACCGTGAACAGCATGAACAGGGCCTGCATCAGCGGGTAGTCGACGTTCTGGACGGCGTTGTAGAGGAGGTAGCCGATGCCGGGGTAGTTGAAGACGTACTCGATGAGGATCGCGCCCGAGATGACGAAGCCGAGGGACATGGCGAAGCCGGCGAGGTTGGGCAGGATCGCGTTGCGGGCCGCGTAGCCGTACATGATGCGGCGGGAGCCGAGGCCCTTGGCGCGGGCCATGCGGACGTAGTCCTCGGCCAGCGTGGTGATCATGTTGTTGCGCATCGTGAGGATCCAGCCGCCGATCGTCGTGATGAGCAGCGTCGCCGCGGGCAGGACCGCGTGGGACAGGACGCTGCCCACGAAGCCCGGGGAGAAGCCGGGCACGATCGTGGTGTCGTAGTTGAAGTTGGCGGGCAGCCAACCGCCGGTGCCCTGAGAGAAGACCAGGATCAGCAGCAGGCCCACCCAGAAGTACGGCAGCGCCGAGGTGATCACGAAGATCGGCGGGAGGATCGCGTCGAGGGCGCCGCCGCGCCGCCAGCCCGAGACCGTGCCGATGAGCGTGCCCAGCACGAACGCGAGGACCGTGGTGATGCCGACGAGGCCCAGGGTCCAGGGCAGGGCGCCGCCGATCAGCTTGGTGACCGGCTCGCCCAGCGTCTGGCCGATGGAACGGCCCCAGTTCCCGGTGAACATGTGGCCCAGATAGTCGACGTACTGGACCGCCACGTTCTGGTCGGGCTTGAAGCCGAACGACGTCAGCATCTGCTCGAGCGCGTCGCGGGAGACCCGGCCACGGGTGCGTACGACGAGCGCGTCGACCGGGTCGCCCGGCATGAAGCGCGGGATGAAGAAGTTCAGGGTGAGGGCCGCCCAGAGCGTGAGGAGAAAGAACCCCAGGCGGCGCAGTATGAAGCGCACCGGCCACCGCCTACTGGGCCGACTTGGAGTACAGGTGGGTGAGCACCTGGCCCGTGTCGGGGAAGTTGTAGGCCGCGGGCTGGGCGTAGGGGTTGTCCTCGGTGGGCCAGCCGCCGATGTCCTTGGTGTTGTACTGGAACCAGTCGACCGACTCGACGACCGGGATCAGCGGCACGTCGTCGATCATGTACTGGGCGACCTGCTTGACGATCTCGACCTGCTGGGTCTCGTCCGCCGACGCGTAGTCGTTGAGGAGCTGGTCGACCTTCGGGTTCCTGTAGCGCTCCCAGTTGCTGGCGGCGTTCTTGCCGAGCGGCGCGGTGTTCGCGGAGTGCAGCATCTGGCGCAGCTCGTAGTACGGGGTGGGGCCGCTGGTCTGCTGGCTGTAGTAGGCCAGGTCGTAGTCGCCGGTGTAGAGCTTGCCCACCATGGTCTGCTGCGCGAGGTCCTGGACGGTGAGGTCGATGCCGACGGCCTTCAGGTTCTGCTTGATGACGTTGAGGGAGGCGTCCCAGTCGGTGTAGCCGGTGATCGTGATGATCTTCAGCTTGAGCGGCTTGGACGGGGAGTAGCCGAGCCCGGCCATCAGCTTCTTGGCGCGGGCCGGGTCCGGCTTGTCGAAGCCCGCCTTCTCGACGGCCGCCTTGTCGTAGTACTTGTCGAAGGTCGGGGTGACGATTCCCGACTGGTTGGCGGCCGGCTCCTGCCCGCCCACACCGATCTTGGAGACCTTGTCGCGGTCGATGGCGTACGAGATCGCCTGCCGGACCTTGAGGTTGCTGGTCATCTTGTGGGACGGGTCGAGGTTCGGGTGGATGCTGACGTTCTGGACGGGTGGCGACCAGGTGTGGTTGTCGGGCGACTTGTCCAGGTAGAACTGCTTGATGCCGGGGATGAACTGACTGCCCCACTGCGCCTTGCCGTTGGCGAGGTCGAGGTTGGCGGGGCCGTTGTCCAGGTAGGCCGGGTACTCGACCTTCTGGATGTACGGCCTGCCCGGCTGCCAGTAGTCGGGGTTGGCCGTGTACTGGATGTTGTTGGGCGAGCAGGGGTTGACCTCGAAGGGCCCGGTGCCGACGGGCTTCTTGTCCACCCAGGTGTCGGGGTGGGCGGCGGCCGCACCCGTACCGAAGACGTGCTCGGGCACGATGGCGACCTGGTGGGCGAACGCGTAGAAGTAGGGCTGCGCCGCCTTCTCGAACTTCAGGGTGACCTTGTCGCCCGAGGCGGTCGCCGACCGGAGTCCGGCCGTGGTCCACAGGGCGTACAGGTCGGTGGACTTGACGCGCTTCATGAGGTTGAAGGTGAAGGCGACGTCCTTGGCGGTGAAGGGCTTGCCGTCGTTCCACTTCACGCCGGAGCGGATCGTGAAGTCGATCTGCGTCTTGTCGGCGTTCCACCGGTAGCTCTTGGCGAGCATCGGCGTCTCGGTCTGGTCCTTGAGGGTGTTGACGTGGATCAGGGGTTCGTAGACGAAGCCGATGGAGGTGTTGTAGACGGCCGGGTTGAACGGGTTGAAGTTGCAGGTCCAGGTCTGCCCCGCCGTGTTGGCGATGGTGACCGTGCCGCCCTTCTTCTTCGGGCCGCTGCTCTCGGTGGCGTTGTTGCCGTCGGAGCCGCCTTTGTGCTTGGTCTCCGAACAGGCCGTCGCCGTCACGGCGAGCGCGCCGATGACCGCTGCGGCGAGGATGCGCGTGGGCCTCATGTCGTGCCAGTCCCTTCGTGGGCCGGGTGCGTCAGGTTCCGGTGCGCGCGGCCTCGACGGCCAGCGCGAGTGCCCCGAGCAGGGGCGCGTCGTACGGGTGCGCCGCGGGTACGAGGTCGGGCGGGTAGGGCACGGCCGCGTCCAGGGCGGTGCGCAGCGGTGCGTGCAGCGCGTCCCAGGAACGGACCATGCCGCCGCCGACGGCGATCCGCTGGGGGTCGACGGCGATGGCGAGGTTGACGAGATGGAAGGCCAGCTCGTCGATGAACTCCTTGATGTGGTCCGCCAGTTCGGTCGAGCCTGTCGTGTGCGCGGCCCGGCTCAGCGCCTTGCCGCTGACGACGTCCTCCAGCGGGATCCGCTCCCCGGAGCCCCGTCCGACGTCGGCGACGGTGCGCAGGTTGTAGCCGATCTCGCCGGACGCGCCGTGCCGTCCGGTCAGGACCCTGCCGCCGGCCACGACGGCGACGGCGAGGCCGGTGCCGAGGTTGACGTACAGGCCGGGGTCGCAGCCCTTCAGCGCCCCCGCGTCGCACTCGTGGCGGGCCGCGGCCTTCACGTCGGTGGCCAGGCGGATCTCCGACTCCGGGAATTCCAGGGTGAGTTCATGACCGAGGGCGAGGTCTTCCCAGCCGGGGATGTTGGGGGCGAGGGCGACGCCCTCGGCGCCGGGGATGCCGGCGGTGGACACCCCGACGGCGACGGGTTCGCGGCCGTCGAGAAGCGTCCGGGCGGCACCCACGGCCCTATGGAGACCCGCTCGCGCGCCGCGCTCCGCCGCGGTCTCGACGGTGAGGTCGCACAACCGGGTGCCGTGCCGGTCCGCGACGGTCAGGGCCGTCTTGGTGCCGCCGAAATCGAGGGCGAGGACGACTGGCGTGGAGGGAGGCACGTTCACATGGAGCTCCTCACACGGGTGGGAGGCGCCAGTAAAGTTACGTAACTAAACGAGGTTGACCGGGACTGTACGCGCGATGTGTCTCCTGCGTAAGTCCTCGCGGCCACTCGGGAGTTGAGGATCCGCCAGGGCCCTCGGGACATTCGGCGACAACAAGGCCCCCGGGAGTCCCGGGGGCCTTGTCCGGTGCGCGCGTGCTCAGCCGGTGAACCCGGCGGTGATCTTCGTGAACTGCCAGTTGTCCTGGCTGATGCCGGAGCAGTTCTCCGCCACTCCCCCGCCCGCGCACGGCCGGTCACGATTGACCGACCAGAAGGCGAGGCGTGCGATGTGGTGGCTGTCGGCCCAGTCCTTGACCTGGGTCCAGATCGCCGGCGTCGTGGTCTCCTGCTGGTCGCTGAGGCCGTTCATGCCGGAGATCCCGATGTGCGCGTACGCCGTCGTGTCGTCCCAGCCGAAGACCGACTTGAGCTTGGTCTTGAGGCCCTCGGCGGCGTTCACCGTGTTGCCGTACATGTCGGAACCGCCGCCGAAGTCGAACGGCATGATCGTGAAGACGTCGATGTCCGCGTTCAGGGCCTTGGACTGCTCGATGAGGCGGTTGCCGTAGTACGTCGGCCCGGTCGTCGAGGTGCCGAAGGTGAGGATCGTGCGCAGGCCCGGATTGTTGGCCTTGACGATCTTCAGGGCGCCCAGGATGCGGTCCTGGACGGCTTCGTTCTCGAACTCGTCGGAATTCTCGATGTCGACGTCGACGGCCTTGAGCCCGTAGGCGTCGATGACCTTCTGGTAGGCGCCCGCGAGGGCTTCGGGGGTCGAGCAGTTGGGGCCGAGCTTGTTGCCGCTCCAGCCGCCGATGGACGGGACGATGTCGCCGCCCGCGGAGCGGATGGCGTTGATCGCGGTCTGGTCCTGGCCGCCGGTGAGGGCGCGCTGGCCGTCCCAGGCGGGGTTGCAGCCGCCGGAGGAGAGGACGAACGCCATCGTGAACCACTTGACACCGGTCGCGTTCATGACCGTGGCCGGGCTGGGCGGGTCGCCCCAGCCGGTGTAGAAGTACGGGGCCGCCTGCTTGAAGCCGGTGCCGCCGCCGGAGCCCTGATCGGTGGTCACCGAGACCGAGTTGGAGGCGGCGGAGGAGTTGCCGGCCGCGTCGTGCGCCTTGACCGTGAAGGCGTACGCGGTGCTCGGGGAGAGGCCGCTGACGGTGGCACTGGTGCCGGAGACCGTCAGGAGCTTGTTGCTGCCGCCGCTGTAGATGTCGTAGCCGGTGACGCCGACGTTGTCGGTCGCCCCGGTCCAGGACAGGGAGACGCTCGTCGAGGTCTTGCCGGTGGACTTCAGGGCCGTCGGGGCGGTGGGCGCCTGGGTGTCGCCGCCTCCGCCGCCGGGCCCGTCGAGGCTGATGTCGTCGGCGTAGTAGGTGCCTTGCGCGTACCAGCCCTGGGTGTAGACGGTGGCGCTGGTCTGGGAGGCGCCGGTCGTGAACTGCACCGTGAGCTGACTGTAGGCCGTCGGGGACTGGGTCCAGGTCGACGCCCCGCCGTCCACGCCGAGGTAGACGTAGTTGCCACGCACCCAGCCCGAGAGGGTGTACGCGGTGTTCGGCTGGACGGAGACGGTCTGGCTGCACTTCGCGTTGTCGCTGGAACTCGCCGCCCCCGACAGGGCTTTGGTGCCGCCGTGGACCGGGCCGGACACGACCGAGCCGAGCCCGCCGGAGCAGGTCCACGGACTCGTGCTGCCGCTTTCGAAGCCCGCGTTGGACAGCACGTTCGCCGCCTGTGCGGTGGTGGGGAGGGCGACCGCGCCGGCCACGGCGAGTGCGGCGGATCCGACGAGGGCGAGAAGGCGGGGCCTTGCGGAGCGTCTCTTGCGTCTGGAGAACACATGAACTCCCGGTGGGGGCAAGGGGATTGGACCGCACACAACGCCAGCGGCGCGCTGAGCGCGACCACCAAGTTGGTATGGACCAATCCCCTTGTCAAGACCCCGCGTTCACTCGGCTCACTCGTGTCCGGGCGCCCGCACGTTCCACTCCGCGATCACCGGTCGCCCGTGCTCCGTCGAAAGGCGGCTCACCGTTGCGGTCGCCAGCCGGAACAGCCGGCCGTCCGCCGGGGCGAGGCCCAGACGGCGGGCCGTCAGCACACGCAGGACGTGGGCGTGGGCCACGAGGACCACATCGCCCTGCGTGAGCGCGGGCGCCACACGGGCCAGGACGCGGTCGGCCCGCTCGCCGACGGCCTCCGGGGACTCGCCGGGCCCGCCCTCAGGACCCTGCGGGACGCCCTGGGTCCACAGGTCCCAGTCGGGGCGGGTGCGGTGGATCTCGCGTGTGGTGACGCCTTCGTAGGCGCCGTAGTGCCACTCGTGAAGATCCGCCTCGGCCCTGGCCCCGCTCAGGCCCGCGAGGTCGGCGGTGCGGACCGCGCGGCCGAGCGGACTCGTGAGGACAAGTGCGTAGGGACGTCCGGCGAGGAGCGGGGCGAGGGACTTGGCCTGTTCCTCGCCGTGCTGGGTGAGGGGCTTGTCCGTCCAGCTGGTGTGCTGTCCGGACAGGCTCCACTCCGTCTCGCCGTGGCGTACCAGCAGGAGGTCGCCCATGGCAGTCGTCTCCCCCTGGTTACTTCTTCTCGACGGCGTGGCCGCCGAACTGGTTGCGCAGGGCGGCGATCATCTTCATCTGCGGCGAGTCGTCCTGGCGCGAGGCGAAGCGCGCGAAGAGGGACGCGGTGATCGCGGGCAGCGGAACCGCGTTGTCGATGGCCGCCTCGACCGTCCAGCGGCCCTCTCCGGAGTCGGCGGCGAAGCCGCGCAGCTTCTCCAGGTGCTCGTCGTCGTCCAGCGCGTTGACCGCCAGGTCGAGCAGCCAGGAACGGATGACCGTGCCCTCCTGCCAGGAGCGGAAGACCTCACGCACGTCGGTGACGGAGTCGACCTTCTCCAGGAGCTCCCAGCCCTCGGCGTAGGCCTGCATCATGGCGTACTCGATGCCGTTGTGGACCATCTTGGAGAAGTGCCCGGCGCCGACCTTGCCGGCGTGGACGTAGCCGAAGTCGCCTTCGGGCTTGAGGGCGTCGAAGACGGGCTGGACGCGGGCGATGTGCTCCTTGTCGCCGCCGACCATGAGGGCGTAGCCGTTCTCCAGGCCCCACACGCCGCCGGAGACACCGGCGTCGACGAAGCCGATGCCCTTGAGGGCGAGTTCGGCGGCGTGCTTCTCGTCGTCCGTCCAGCGGGAGTTGCCGCCGTCCACGACGATGTCGCCGGGCGAGAGCAGCTCCTTCAGCTCGTCGATCGTCGACTGGGTGGCGGCGCCCGCGGGGACCATCACCCAGACCACGCGCGGGCCTTCGAGCTTCTCGACGAGCTCGGCGAGGGATTCGACGTCGGAGACCTCGGGGTTGCGGTCGTAGCCGATGACGGTGTGGCCGGCGCGGCGGATGCGCTCGCGCATGTTGCCGCCCATCTTGCCGAGGCCGATGAGTCCGAGCTGTATCGCGGTCATGTCTGTCTTCACTTCTTCCGGAGCGTGCGGTAGGTGGCGACGAGCGCCTGGGTGGAGGCGTCGAGGCCGGGGACGTCGGCGCCCTCGGTGAGGGCGGGCTCGACGCGCTTGGCGAGGACCTTGCCGAGTTCGACGCCCCACTGGTCGAAGGAGTCGATGTTCCAGACGGCGCCCTGGACGAACACCTTGTGCTCGTAGAGGGCGATGAGCTGGCCCAGGACGGAGGGCGTCAGTTCCTTCGCCAGGATGGTGGTCGTGGGGTGGTTGCCCTGGAACGTGCGGTGGGGCACCTGCGCCTCGGCGACGCCTTCGGCGCGTACCTCGTCCGCGGTCTTGCCGAAGGCGAGGGCCTGCCCCTGCGCGAACAGGTTCGCCATCAACAGGTCGTGCTGGTCGGCCAGTTGGGCCGAGAGCTCGCCGACCGGGCGGGCGAAGCCGATCAGGTCGGCCGGGATCAACTTCGTTCCCTGGTGGATGAGCTGGTAGTAGGCGTGCTGCCCGTTGGTGCCGGGGGTGCCCCAGACGACGGGACCCGTCTGCCAGTCCACCGGACGGCCCGCACGGTCCACGGACTTGCCGTTGGACTCCATGTCGAGCTGCTGGAGGTACGCCGTGAACTTGGACAGGTAGTGCGAGTACGGCAGCACCGCGTGCGACTGCGCGTCGTGGAAGTTGCCGTACCAGACGCCCAGCAGACCCATCAGGAGCGGGGCGTTCGACTCGGCGGGCGCGGTACGGAAGTGCTCGTCGACGAGGTGGAACCCGTCGAGCATCTCCCGGAACGCGTCCGGGCCGATCGCGATCATCAGCGAGAGGCCGATGGCCGAGTCGTACGAGTAACGGCCGCCGACCCAGTCCCAGAACTCGAACATGTTGGCCGTGTCGATACCGAAGTCGGACACCTTCTCGGCGTTCGTCGACAGGGCCACGAAGTGCTTCGCCACGGCATCCTGACCGGCCCTCAGACCCGTGAGGAGCCAATGACGCGCGGAGGTCGCGTTGGTGATCGTCTCGATCGTCGTGAACGTCTTCGAGGCGATGATGAACAACGTCTCGGCCGGGTCGAGATCACGCACGGCCTCGTGCAGATCCGCACCGTCCACGTTCGACACGAAACGGACCGTCAGATCCCGGTCGGTGAACGAGCGAAGCACCTCGTACGCCATCGCGGGACCGAGATCGGAACCGCCGATGCCGATGTTCACGACGTTCCTGATCCGCCTGCCGGTGTGACCCGTCCACTCGCCCGAACGGACCCTGCCCGCGAAAGCAGCCATCTTGTCGAGGACGGCATGCACCTGCGGGACGACATTCTCACCGTCGACCTCGACCACCGCGTCACGCGGAGCCCGCAGCGCCGTGTGCAGCACCGCCCGGTCCTCGGTCGTATTGATCTTCTCGCCGCGGAACATGGCGTCCCGCTGCCCGAACACGTCGGTGGCGGTGGCCAGTTCCTGGAGCAGGGCGAGCGTCTCGTCCGTGATCAGGTGCTTGGAGTAGTCGATGTGCAGGTCGCCGACCTGGACGGTGTAGCGCCCGGCGCGGTCCGGGTCGGTGGTGAACAGATCCCGCAGATGGACCTGGCGCTGCTTCGCGCGGTGGTCCGAAAGGGCCGTCCACCGGGGGCGGACCGTGAGATGCGGGGTGGTGTCAGGCATGTTGAACGCGCTCCTTGGTGCCGTCGCCGCGCAGGGCGACGGCGTACATCTCGTCCGCGTCGAGGCGGCGGAGTTCTTCGGCGATCAGCTCGGAGGTGGTGCGGACCTTGAGGGCCAGGGTGCGCTGCGGCTGGCCGGGCAGGGTGAGCTGGGCGAGCGGGCCCTCGGGGCGGTCGATGCGGATCTCGCCGCCGGCCGTGCCGAGGCGGACGGCGGTGACGACGGGGCCCGCGGTGGTGACGCGCTCGACGGGCACGCCGAGGCGGGCGCCCAGCCAGCGGGCGAGCAGTTCGGCGCTGGGGTTCTCGGCCTCGCTCTCGACGGCCGCCGAGGTGATCTCGGCGCCGGCCTGGTCGAGGGCGGCGGCGAGCATGGAACGCCACGGGGTGAGGCGGGTCCAGGCCAGATCGGTGTCGCCGGGGGCGTACGAGGCGGCACGGGCGGCCAGCGCGGACAGCGGGTCCTCGACCGCGTACGTGTCGGTGATGCGGCGCTGGGCGAGCGCACCCAGGGGGTCCTTGGCGGGAACCTCGGGGGCGTCGACGGGCCACCAGACGACGACGGGCGCGTCCGGGAGCAGCAGCGGCAGGACGACGGAGTCGGCGTGCTGGCCGACCTCTCCGTACAGGCGCAGCAGGACGGTCTCGCCGGTTCCGGCGTCCGCGCCGACGCGCACCTCGGCGTCGAGGCGGTTGCCCTGGCGGTCGCGGGGCGAGCGGGCGTGTCGCTTGATCACGACGAGGGTGCGCGAGGGGTGCTCGCGGGAGGCTTCCTCGGCGGCCTTGATGGAGTCGTAGGCGTTCTCCTCGTCGGTCACGATGACCATCGTGAGGACCATGCCCACGGCCGGGGTGCCAATCGCCCTGCGGCCTTCCACCAGGGCTTTGTTGATCTTGCTTGCCGTCGTGTCGGTGAGGTCGATCTTCATGGCCTGCGCCAGCTCCGTCCGTCTCGTGCGAGCATCTCGTCCGCTTCCTTCGGGCCCCAGCTTCCCGAGGCGTACTGCGCGGGCCGGCCGTGGGTGTCCCAGTGGTCCTCGATCGGGTCGAGGATCTTCCAGGACTCCTCCACCTCCTCCGTGCGGGGGAAGAGGTTGGCGTCGCCGAGCAGGACGTCCAGGATGAGCCGTTCGTACGCCTCCGGGCTGGACTCGGTGAAGGACTCGCCGTAGGCGAAGTCCATCGACACGTCCCGGATCTCCATCGAGGTACCCGGGACCTTCGAGCCGAAGCGTACGGTCATGCCCTCGTCGGGCTGGACGCGGATGACCACGGCGTTCTGGCCGAGTTCCTCCGTGGCGGTCGAGTCGAACGGGGAGTGCGGGGCGCGCTGGAAGACGACGGCGATCTCGGTGACGCGGCGGCCGAGGCGCTTGCCGGTGCGCAGGTAGAACGGGACGCCCGCCCAGCGGCGGTTGTCGACCGACAGCTTGATGGCCGCGTAGGTGTCGGTCTTCGACTTGGGGTCGATGCCGTCTTCCTGGAGGTAGCCGGGGACCTTCTCGCCGCCCTGCCACCCGGCCGCGTACTGGGCGCGGACGGTGTGCTCGCCGAGATTCTCCGGCAGCCGCACCGACTTGAGGACCTTGAGCTTCTCGGTCAGGAGCGACTCGGCGTCGAAGGAGGCGGGTTCCTCCATGGCGGTGAGGGCCATGAGCTGGAGGAGGTGGTTCTGGATGACGTCACGGGCGGCGCCGATGCCGTCGTAGTAGCCCGCGCGGCCGCCGATCCCGATGTCCTCGGCCATCGTGATCTGCACGTGGTCGACGTAACTCCGGTTCCAGATCGGCTCGTACATCTGGTTGGCGAACCGGAGGGCCAGGATGTTCTGGACGGTCTCCTTGCCGAGGTAGTGGTCGATGCGGAAGACCTGGTCGGGGGCGAAGACGTCGTGCACGATCGCGTTGAGTTCGCGGGCGCTGGCGAGGTCGTGGCCGAACGGCTTCTCGATGACGGCGCGGCGCCAGGAGCCCTGGGGTCCGTCGGCCAGGCCGTGCTTCTTGAGTTGCTGCACGACCTGCGGGAAGAACTTCGGCGGCACGGAGAGGTAGAAGGCGTAGTTGCCGCTGGTGCCGCGCTTCTCGTCGAGGTCGTCGACGGCCTCACGCAGTTGCTTGAACGCCGTGTCGTCGTCGAAGTCGCCGGGGATGAAGCGCATGCCTTCGACGAGCTGCTGCCAGACCTCCTCACGGAACTCGGTGCGGGAGTGCTCGCGCACCGCGTCGTGGACGACCTGGGCGAAGTCCTGGTCCTCCCACTCGCGGCGGGCGAAGCCGACGAGCGAGAAGCCCGGCGGCAGCAGTCCGCGGTTGGCGAGGTCGTAGACGGCCGGCATCAGCTTCTTGCGGGACAGGTCGCCGGTGACGCCGAAGATGACGAGCCCGGAGGGGCCCGCGATGCGCGGCAGGCGGCGGTCGCGGGGGTCCCTCAGCGGGTTCTGCCAAGCAGTGGTGCTCACTTGGCCTGCGCCTCCTTGCCGGCGAGGCGGTTCGCGACGGTGCCGAGCAGGTCGTTCCACGCGACGTCGAACTTGGCGACGCCCTCGTCCTCGAGCTGCTGGACGACCTCGTCGTAGGAGATGCCGAGCGCGTCGACGGCCTTGAGGTCGGCGCGGGCCTGCTCGTAGCCGCCCGTCACCGTGTCACCGGTGATCTCGCCATGGTCGGCGGTGGCCTTCAGGGTGCCCTCCGGCATCGTGTTGACCGTGCCGGGAGCGACGAGCTCGTCGACGTACAGGGTGTCCTTGTAGGCGGGGTCCTTGACGCCGGTGGAGGCCCACAGCGGGCGCTGCTCGTTGGCGCCGGCGGTCTCCAGCCTCGTGGCGCGCTCGGAGGCGAAGACCTCTTCGTACGCCTCGTACGCGAGGCGGGCGTTGGCGAGGGCGGCCTTGCCCTTGAGGGACTTGGCCTCGTCGGTGCCTACCTGGTCGAGGCGCTTGTCGATCTCGGCGTCGACGCGCGAGACGAAGAAGGAGGCGACGGAGTGGATGCCCGCCAGGTCGATGCCCGCGGCCTGCGCCTTCTCCAGGCCCGCGAGGTAGGCGTCCATGACGGCGCGGTAGCGCTCCAGGGAGAAGATCAGCGTGACGTTGACGCTGATGCCGAGGCCGATGACCTCGGTGATGGCCGGGAGGCCCGCCTTCGTCGCCGGGATCTTGATCATGACGTTCGGGCGGTCGACCAGCCAGGACAGCTGCTTGGCCTCGGCGACGGTGGCCGCCGTGTCGTGGGCGAGGCGCGGGTCGACCTCGATGGAGACGCGGCCGTCGCGGCCCTGCGTCGCGTCGTACACGGGGCGCAGGATGTCGGCGGCGGCGCGGACGTCGGCGGTGGTCATCATGCGGACCGCCTCGTCGACGGTGACGCCGCGGGTGGCGAGGTCGGCGAGCTGCTCCTCGTAGCCCTCACCGGAGCCGATGGCCGCCTGGAAGATCGAGGGGTTCGTCGTGACGCCCACGACGTGGCTGTTCTCGATCAGTTCGGCGAGGTTGCCGGACTCGATGCGCTTGCGGGACAGGTCGTCCAGCCAGATGGAAACGCCTTCGCCGGCAAGGGACTTGAGGGGCGTGACGGTGGAGTCGGCGTTGCTCATGTGCTTCATCTTCTTTCGGGTGTACGGGCGCGTACGGGTCAGGCGCGGGCGGCGGTGAGGGACTCGCGCGCCTGCGCGGCGATGTTGTCGGCGGTGAAGCCGTACTCGGCGAAGAGCGTGGCGGCGTCGGCGGAGGCGCCGAAGTGCTCCAGGGAGACGATGCGTCCGGCGTCGCCGACGTAGCGGTACCAGGTCAGTCCGATGCCGGCCTCGACGGCGACGCGCGCCTTCACGGACGACGGCAGGACGCTGTCCTTGTAGTCCTGCGGCTGCTCCTCGAACCACTCGACGGACGGCATCGACACGACGCGTGTGCCGATCCCCTCGGCCTCCAGCTGCTCGCGGGCGGCCACGGCGAGGTGCACCTCGGAGCCGGTCGCGATCAGGATGAGGTCCGGCGTCTCGGTGGAGGCCTCGCGCAGCACGTAACCGCCCTTCGCCGCCCGCTCGTCGAGCGCGTACGTGGGCACGCCCTGGCGGGTCAGCGCGAGGCCGTGCGGGGCGGGCTTGGCCGTGCCGCGGCGCAGGATCTCGCGCCAGGCGACGGCGGTCTCGTTGGCGTCGGCCGGGCGGACGATGTTCAGACCCGGGATGGCGCGCAGGGAGGCGAGGTGCTCGACGGGCTGGTGCGTGGGGCCGTCCTCGCCCAGGCCGATGGAGTCGTGGGTCCACACGTACGTGACGGGGAGCTGCATCAGCGCGGAGAGGCGGACGGCGTTGCGCATGTAGTCCGAGAAGACGAGGAAGGTGCCGCCGTAGATGCGGGTGTTGCCGTGCAGCGCGATGCCGTTCATCTCGGCGGCCATCGAGTGCTCGCGGATGCCGAAGTGGATCGTGCGGCCGTACGGGTCCGCTTCCGGCAGCGGGTTGCCCTTGGGCAGGAACGAACTGGCCTTGTCGATGGTGGTGTTGTTCGAGCCCGCGAGGTCGGCGGAGCCGCCCCACAGCTCGGGGATGACCGGGCCGAGCGCCTGGAGGACCTTGCCGGACGCGGCGCGCGTCGCGACCTTCGTGCCCTCGTCGAAGGTCGGGAGCGCCTGCTCCCAGCCCTCGGGGAGGCGGCCGGCGACCACGCGGTCGAGGAGGGCGGAGCGCTCGGGCTCGGCCGTGCGCCACTCGCCGAGCCGCTTGTCCCACTCGGTGTGCGCGTCGGCGCCGCGGTCGAGGGCCCCGCGGGTGTGGGCGAGGACGTCGTCGGCGACCTCGAAGGTCTGCTCCGGGTCGAAGCCGAGGACGCGCTTGGTGGCGGCGATCTCCTCGGCGCCGAGGGCGGAGCCGTGGGACGCCTCGGTGTTCTGGGCGTTCGGGGCCGGCCAGGCGATGATCGTGCGCATCGCGATGATGGACGGGCGGCCGGTCTCGGCCTTCGCCGCGGCCAGGGCCTCGTACAGGGCCCGCACGTCGGTGTCGCCGTCGGCCTTGGGCTCGATGCGCTGGACGTGCCAGCCGTAGGCCTCGTACCGCTTCAGGACGTCCTCGGAGAACGCGGTGGCGGTGTCGCCCTCGATGGAGATGTGGTTGTCGTCGTAGACGAAGACGAGGTTGCCGAGCTTCTGGTGGCCGGCGAGGGAGGAGGCCTCGGCGGAGATGCCCTCCTCCAGGTCGCCGTCGGAGACGATCGCCCAGATGGTGTGGTCGAAGGGGGACTCGCCTTCGGGGGCCTCGGGGTCGAAGAGGCCGCGCTCGTAACGGGCTGCCATCGCCATGCCGACGGCGTTGGCGACGCCCTGGCCGAGCGGGCCGGTCGTCGTCTCGACACCGGCGGTGTGGCCGTACTCGGGGTGGCCGGGGGTCTTGGAGCCGTGGGTGCGGAACGCCTTCAGGTCGTCCAGCTCCAGCTCGTAGCCGGAGAGGAAGAGCTGGGTGTAGAGGGTGAGGCTGGTGTGACCCGGGGAGAGGACGAAGCGGTCGCGGCCGGTCCACTCGGGGTCGGCCGGGTCGTGGCGCATGACCTTCTGGAAGAGGGTGTACGCGGCGGGGGCCAGGCTCATCGCCGTACCCGGGTGTCCGTTGCCGACCTGCTGCACGGCGTCGGCCGCGAGCAGGCGCGCGGTGTCGACGGCACGCCGGTCGAGGTCACTCCACTCGAAGGGGCCGAGGGCGTCCGGTGTCTGCGTGCTCATCTGTACGACTTCCTTCGCATCCGTTGTGCATCCGAGGTACCGAAAGGCACCACTCGACCGGGGATAAAGCCCTGGTCGAGCCACCTACGAATCTAAAGGTCATACTTTTGGCGCGGCAGGTGCCCCCGTGCCAGCGTTCGGTGAAAATGGGACACCTACGAGAGGCCGAGCGGGTTTGAGTCAAGGAAATTGGATGACGGAGCAGGGCGGCGCACATCCGAGCGCACATATGGGAGCGACGGAGCACATCCGTACGTATCCCTTCGACCCGAGCGCCAGCGTGTCCGGGGTCGGGATACAGATCGGCCCGATGGGCACGGAGGGGCCCTGGGCGGGCGGCGTCGGCCTCTCACGCCGCGTGCACCGGATCGACTTCCACGTCCTGCTCTTCTTCCGCGAGGGCCCGGTCCACCACATGATCGACTTCACGGAGTACGAGGTCGGAGCCGGCGACATCCTGTGGATCCGGCCCGGCCAGGTGCACGGCTTCTCGACGAGCGAGCGCTACGTCGGCACGGCGCTCACCATGCAGCCCGGCTTCCTGCCGCGCGCGATCGTCGAGGCGACGGGCCTGTACCGCTACGACCGGCCGCCCCTCCTCCACCCCGACGAGGCCCAGCTCGCCGCCCTGGACTCCTCCCTCGAGCAGCTGAAGCGCGAGTACCTGGACACGGCGACGCTGCCGCTCAGCCTGCACACCTCCGTGCTGCGGCACTCGCTCACGGCCTTCATGCTGCGGGTCGCACATGTGTCGGCGCAGGCGGCGGCGGACGAGTGCAGGCCGCAGCCGGACACGACGTTCAGCCGCTTCCGCACGGCGGTCGAGCAGGGGTTCACCACGAACCACAGCGTGAGCGCGTACGCCGACGAGCTCGGCTACTCCCGGCGCACCCTCGTCCGCGCGGTGCGGGCGGCGACCGGCCAGACCCCGAAGGCCTTCATCGACCGCCGGGTGACCCTGGAGGCGAAGCGCCTGCTGGCCCACACGGACCTGCCGGTGGGCCGGATCGGCGTGGCCGTCGGCATCGGGGACTCGGCGAACTTCTCGAAGTACTTCCAGCAGCACACGGGCGTGACACCGGCGGCGTTCCGGGCCGAACAGGCCTGACCCACACCGCTTCCCCCGGGGATGCACGGGCCCGCGGCGGCCGCGTTTCACCATGCGCAACGGGGGGTTGACCGTTCCTCTCTCACCCCTTACGTTGCTCGCACCTCCCACAGGTATATCGATTAACCACTCCGTCGTTACCCGTAACCCCGGTTGGAGACATACCGCTGTGCGCTCTGTGCCCTCGACGATGAGTCGGCGCGGATTCCTCGCCGCCGGCGGCGGACTCGCCGCCGCCTCCGCCCTGTCCGGCTGCTCCGCCCTCGCCGCCGCCGACGACGACCCCGACACCCTCGTGGTGCACAGCCAGCTCGGCACCACCGCCCCCGGCTCCCCCACCTACCTCTCCTCCCTGGACCGGTTCCGCAAGGAGAACCCCGGCCTCAAGGTCAGGAACCTCGTCAACGGCGACGACCTCGCGCAGGTCTACGAGACCTCGCGGCTGGCCCGCAAGGAGCCGGACGTCGTCATGGTGAACCTCTACGACAAGACGCTGGCCTGGACCGATGTCGGCGCCACCGTCGACGTGAAGGGCTACCTGGACGACTGGGGGCTGCGCGAGCGGGTGCTGCCCGTGGCCCTGGACGCGTGGACCGACGCCGAGGGCCGGGTGCGGGCCTTCCCCTACTTCGCCACCAACTGGCCCGTCGCCTACAACCGGGCGCTCCTCGACAAGGCGGGCGTCGACCGCGTCCCGGCCACCGGCGACGAACTGATCGCCGCGGCGGGCAAGCTGCGCAGGAAGGGCATCGCTCCCGTCACGGTCGGCGGCAACGACTGGACCGGCCAGAAGCTGCTCGCCCAGATCATCCAGACGTTTCTGACCGAGGACGAGGCCAGGCACGTCTACGCGACCGGGGACTTCGGCAGCCGGGGCGCACGGCAGGGCCTCGAGTACTTCGTGGAGCTGCGCGACGCCGGGGTGTTCGCCGACAAGGCCCAGGGCCTGACGTCGGACTCGATGACCACGCAGTTCAACACGCAGGCCGCGGCGATGCAGTCCGCCATGTCGTCGGCCCTCGCGAAGGTGCCGGCCGAGGTGGCGCGGCACACCGACGTGGGTGGCTGGCCGCTGGCCCCGGGGGCGGCGCACGACAAGCCGACGATCCTGCGGACGTACACGCTGATCGGCTTCTGGATCAGCCCGAACGGCACGAAGAAGATCGACGCCGTCGAGAAGTTCCTGCGGTTCATGTACCGCCCGGACACCGTCTCGCGGTTCATCGAGGAGGCCGGGCGCGACATGGCGCTGCGGTCCGACACGGTCAGCTCGGACTTCCCGCTGGTGGCCGCGGCGCAGCGGCTCGGCGGTGACGTGAGCCAGGTGCTGCTGCCCGACCTGTTCGTCCCGCCGGCCGCGACGCAGCCGCTGATCACGGCGACGAGTACCTCCTTCACACGCGGCACGAGCGCGGCCAGGGTCCGCTCGGTCCTCGAGGCCGCGTACCGCGGCGTCTGAACCGCACGCCCCCCTCTCTCTCCTCATCCGTAAGGGAGTTGCTCATGACGACGATGACGTCGACAGCGGGCGAGACCGCGGTCCGCCGCCCCACCCCGCCTTCCCCCGACGCCGCCCGGCGGCCGCGCCGCCAGGGCGGCACGATCCTCGCCCTGCCCGCCCTCGTCTGGTACCTGGTCTTCATGGTCGGCCCGCTGGTCGCCATCTTCGTGGTCGCCGCCCTGCGCTGGCCGGGCATGCTGCAGCCCGTCTCGTTCGCCGGGTTCGACAACGTGCGCACGGTCCTCGACGACCCGGTGTTCTGGGACGCGGTGAGCAACACGGCGGTCCAACTCGTCGTCGCCGTGCCGGTGATGATCGTGTGCGCCTACATGCTCGGCTACTACGTCGCGCAGAAGCCGCCCGGCCACAAGGTCATCCGGTATCTGCTGTTCATCCCCGGGCTGATCTCGACCCCGGCGAAGGCGATGGTGTTCTACGCGGCACTGTCCCCCGACGGCCTGGTCAACGGCGGCCTGAAGGCGGTCGGTCTCGGCTCGCTCGCCGACGCGTGGCTCGCCTCCCCCTCCACCGCGCTCGCGTGCCTGATCGCGCTGGACATCTGGGCCGGGATCGGCTTCACGGCGGTGCTGTTCGCGGCGCGGCTCGGGAGTGTCCCCGAGGAGATCGGCGAGGCGGCGCAGCTGGACGGCGCCGGGCACTGGCGGACCATGTGGCGCATCCACTTCCCCGTGATCCGCGACTACGTGGGCGTGGTGACGATGCTGCAGTTCCTGTGGACGCTCTTCGGGTCGGCCCAGCACGTACTGCTGCTGACACAGGGCGGCCCCGGCAGCTCGTCGACCACGCTGTCCTTCCTCGTCTACCAGAAGGCGTTCATCGCGGCCGACCTCGGCTACAGCCAGACCGTCGGTGTCTTCCTCTTCCTCACCGGGCTCGTCGGACTGCTCGCCATCCGGCGCGCGTTCCGCCGGAACCACTGATCGGAGCCGTCGCCATGAAGTCCGCCCAGCGCAGCCGCCTCGGCAGGTCCTGGCTGCCCGCCCACATCCTCGTCTGGCTCTACGCGGTGCTCCTCGTCGTGCCGCTGTACTACTTCCTCGCCTCGGCGTTCAAGACGAACGAGGAGATCTTCGCCAGTCCGTTCGCGCTGCCGTCGTCCCTCGGCCTCGGCAACTTCGACACCGCCTTCCACAGCGCCGATCTCGGGCTCGCGGTCGTCAACTCGGCCCTGGTGACGGTGTTCTCGCTCGTGCTGACGCTGGCGCTCGCGATCCCCGCGGCGTTCGCGCTGGCCCGTTCGACGGGCCGGCTCGCCTCCCTGGTCGAGAGCGTCTTCTCCCTGGGGTTCCTGATCCCGACGTTCGCGGCGCTCTTCCCGACGTTCCTGCTCGCCGCGTCCACCGGCCTGTTCCACACGCGCACGTTCATGATCCTTTTCCTGCCGGCCACGGCGATGCCGCTCTCCGTGGTGATCCTGGTCCAGTTCATGCGGACCGTCCCCAGGGAGATGGAGGAGGCGGCCCGCATGGACGGCGCCTCGACGTTCGCGGTGCTCCGGCACGTGTACACGCCGATGTGCCTGCCCGGCATCGCGACGGTGCTGCTCCTCAACTTCCTGACGTTCTGGAACGAGTACCTGTACTCGCTCGTCATCATCGGCCCGGACCCGGCGCAGCGCACGGTCCAGGTGGCGCTGCCCACGCTGAAGTCCATCACCGGGACGGACTACGGGGTCCTGACCGCGGGAACCGTCCTCACCCTCGTGCCGGTGTGGATCGTCTATACGGTGCTCCAGAAGCGGATGCAGCAGGCACTCGTCAGTGGGGCGGTGAAGATGTGAGCGGGACCCGACCGAAACGGCCGACCGGTCGTCCGACCATCAAGGCGGTGGCGGCCGCGGCGGGGGTGTCGACGGCCGCCGTGTCGCAGGCCTTCAACGAGAAGGGCCGGCTCGCCGAGCCGACCCGGCGGCGGATCCTCGACGCGGCGGCGGAGCTCGGCTGGTCGCCGAGCGCGTCCGCCTCGGCGCTGCGCAGCGCGCGTACCCGCACCCTCGCGCTCGTCGTGCGCAGGCCCACCGACGTGCTCGGGGCCGACCCGCACTTCAGCGAGCTGATCACCGGTATAGAGGGCGAGTTGGCGCCGCGCGGCTACGGTCTGCTCCTGCATCTCGTCGCCGGTGTCGACGAGGAGAGCGCGCTCTACGAGCGGCTCGCCTCGGAGGGCCGGGTCGACGGCGCCGTCCTGACGGACGCGCGGGCCGACGACCCGCGCCCGGCCCTGCTGCGCCGTATCGGCCTCCCGTCGGTACTGCTCGGCGCGCCCGACCCGGAGGCGTCCGTGCCCACCGTCGGGCTCGGCAACCAGGGGGCGGGCGTCCACGAGGCCGTCGACCACCTGCTCGGGCTCGGCCACCGGCGCATCGCGTACGTCGCCGGACCCGCCGAGCTCCAGCACACCTGGCTGCGCCGCACGGTCTTCGAGGAGACACTCGAACTCGCCGGGCTCCGTCCCGCCGCCGTCCTGAGCACCGACTTCTCGGAGTCGGCCGCCGTCGCCGCGACCGAGGATCTCATCGGGCGCGCCGAGCGTCCGACCGCGATCGTGTACGCCAACGACTCGATGGCCGTGTGCGGCATCGGCACCGCGCAGCGGGCCGGCCTCGCCGTGCCCCGGGACCTGTCCGTCGTCGGCTACGACAACCTTCCCCTCGGCCGCTGGCTGCACCCGCGCCTGACGACCGTCGACCAGCAGGTGCAGCGGGTCGGCGCGGCCGCCGCGCGCCTGCTGCTCGCCCGGTGCGGCGAGGACGTCCCCGAGACACCGCTCGAAGGGCGCCCGCACCTGGTCGTCCGCGAGTCGACCGGCCCCGCGACCCCCTGTTAGATCCCGCATTTCAACGGAGCTAGGTACCACCATGCGACGCCACAGCGCCCACCTCACCCACGACTCCGCCGTCCTGCCCTGGCTCGGCGCCAACTTCTGGTCCCGCACGGGCGGCCCGCTGATGTGGCGCGACTACGAGCCGAAGACGGTGCGCGAGGAACTGGCGGTGCTGCGCGAGCACGGCCTGAACATGACCCGGTCGTTCTTCTACTGGCCCGACTTCCACCCCGAACCGCACCGGATCGACGAGGAGTTGTGCGAGCGCTTCCGCGACTTCCTCGACGCGCACACCGAGGCGGGCATGGGCACCGTACCGACGTTCATCGTCGGTCACATGTCCGGCGAGAACTGGGATCCGGCCTGGCGCGGGAACCGGGACCTGTACGAGGACGTGTGGATGGTCGGCCGGCAGGCGTGGTTCGTGTCGCAGATGACGCGCCGTTTCAAGGACCACCCGGCGGTCACGGGCTGGCTGATCACCAACGAGATGCCGGGCTACGGGCGGATCTACCAGGTCGACCCGCCCTCCAGCGACGTCGTCACGGCGTGGGCGCAGGCCATGTGCAACGCGGTGCGCGCGGCCGGCGGCACCCAGCCGGTCTCCCTGGGCGACGGGGCGTGGGGCATCGAGGTGACGGGCCGCGACAACGGCTTCTCGCTGCGGGACACCGCCGAGTACGTCGACTTCGTGGGCCCGCACGTCTACCGCTCCGACACGGACCGGCCGCGCCAGCACTACCGGGCCGCGTTCGAGTGCGAGCTCGCGTCCGTCACGGGGCAGCCGGTGGTCCTGGAGGAGTTCGGTCTGTCGACGGACACGGTCTCCGCCGAGAACGCGGGCGTGTACTACCGCCAGACCCTGCACAACTCACTGCTCGGCGGCGCGACGGGCTGGGTCGCCTGGAACAACACGGACTACGACGACCTGTGGGACCGTTCCCCCTACGACCACCACCCCTTCGAGATGCACTTCGGCATCACGGACAGCGCGGGCGCCCCGAAGGCACCCCTCGTCGAACTCGCCGCCTTCGCCACGGTGCTGGAGCAGGTCGACTTCGCGCGCTGCCGCCGCTCGGACGCCGGGGCCGCGCTGGTCGTGCCCGCGTTCCTGGAGCGTGGCTACCCGTACAGCCGCCCCGCAGACCGCCCGCTCATCTTCACCTCGCTCCACCAGGGGTACGTCGCGGCGCGCGCCGCGGACCTGGCGGTGGGTCTCACCCGGGAGGCGGACGGCATCAGCGAGGACGTCGCGCTCTATCTCCTGCCCGCCACAAGGCAGTTGACGACGCGCGCCCGGCGCGCACTGGCACGGCGGGCCGCCGAGGGGGCGACGGTCTATCTGTCCTTCTGCTCGGGCGAGCACCCCGGGACGCGCGGACCGTGGTTCGACGACCTGGACGGGCTGTTCGGGGTCGAGATGCAACTGTCGTACGGGGTGGCCGAGCCGATCGAGGACGACGTCCTGGAGATGACGTTCACGAAGGACTTCGGGGGCATCAGGGCCGGTGAGACCCTGCGTTTCCCCGTCGCGGGCAACGAGGACAGCCGGGCGTACCTGCCGGTCGAGGCGCGCGACGCGGAGGTCGTCGCCGTCGACGCGCACGGCCGCCCCGCACTGCTGTCACGGGCCACGGGCCTCGGGCGCACCGTCCTCGCGACGTATCCGCTGGAGCACATGGCGGCCCGCACGGCGCACGTCAACCCGGAGCAGACGCACCGGCTGTACGCGGCGCTGGCCGAGGTCGCCGGTGTGGCACGGCCCGTGACGGTCGAGAGCCCGTTCGTGTCGGCCGATGTACTGGTCCACGAGGACGGGCGGCGGTTCGTGTGGCTGGTGAGCCAGTCCGGACAGGAGGTGGCGGTGTGTCCGCAGGCGGACGGGAAACTGCACGACACGGGGACGGGCGAGCCCGTCACGGACGTCACCCTGGACCCGTACGGCGTGCGCGTTCTGGAACTGCGATGAGCGAGCCGCTGTACCGCGATCCCGCGGCCCCCGTGCGCGAGCGCGTGCGGGACCTGCTGGGCCGGATGACCCTCACCGAGAAGGTCGGGCAGCTCAACCAGCGGATGTACGGCTGGCACGCGTACGAGCGCACCGGCTCGGGCCACCGGCTCACGGACGCGTTCCGCTCCGAGGTCGCCGCGTACGACGGCATGGGCGCCCTGTACGGGTTGCAGCGTGCGGACCCGTGGTCCGGGGTGACCTTCGCCGACGGGATCACGGCGGCGGACGCGGCGGGCGTCGCGGACGCGGTCCAGCGGCACATGGTCGAGCGGACGCGCCTCGGCATCCCGGTGCTCCTGGTCGAGGAGGTCCCGCACGGCCACCAGGCTCTCGACGGCACCGTCCTGCCGGTCAACCTGGCCGTCGGCTCGACGTGGGACCCGGACCTCTACGAGGAGGCGGCGGCCGCGGCGGCGGCCGAACTGCGCGCCAGGGGCGGCCATCTGGCCCTGGTGTCGGCGCTCGACCTCGTCCGCGACCCGCGCTGGGGCCGGGCCGAGGAGTGCTTCGGCGAGGACCCCTATCTGGCGGCCCGGTTCACACAGGCACTCGTACGGGGCATGCGGCGGGCCGGGATCGGGGTGGTGCTCAAGCACTTCGCGGGCCAGGGTTCCTCGATCGGCGGGCGCAACAGCGCGGCGACCGAGCTGGGCGCCCGCGAGCTGCACGAGATCCACCTGGCCGCGGCGCGGGCGGGGGTCCGCGAGGGCGCCGCGGGCGTGATGGCGGCGTACAACGAGTTCGACGGCCTGCCGTGCGCGGCGAGCCGGTACCTCCTGACCGAACTCCTGCGGGAGCGCTGGGGGTTCGACGGCATCGTGATGGCGGACGGGGGCGCGCTCGACCGGCTGACGCAGCTGGCCGGCGATCCCGCGGCGGCGGGCGCGCTCGCCCTGGCGGCGGGCACGGATCTTAGCCTGTGGGACGGCTGTTTCCCGCGACTCGGGGAGGCCGTCGAGCGGGGGCTCGTGGCGGAGGAGACCGTCGACACGGCGGTGGAGCGCGTCCTCGCGCTCAAGTTCCGCCTCGGCCTCTTCGAGCGGCCCTACGCCGGGGAACCGGAACAGCCCTGTGATGTGAGGGAGTTGAGCGAACGTGTGGCCCGGGAGTCGATCGTGCTCCTGGAACACGACGGGGTGACGCTGCCGCTCGGCCCTTCCCCGCGCCGCATCGCGGTCGTGGGTCCCGGGGCGGACTCCGTTCCCGGCCAGATCGGGGACTACACCGCGCCGCAGCGGCCCGGCTCGGGCGTCACCGTGCTCGACGGGATCCGGGCGGGGGCCGCTCCCGGCTCCGAAGTGGCCTACGCGCGCGGCTGCGAGCTCGTCGGCGGCGATCTCTCCGGCGTGCCGGAGGCGGTCGCGCTGGCCGCGTCGTCGGACGTGGCCGTGCTCGTCCTCGGCGGTTCGAGCGCCCGCGAGGCCGACACGCGCTTCGAGGCCAACGGGGCGGCCGTCGTCGCCTCGGGGAACCCGGTCGGCATGACCTGCGGCGAAGGCGTCGACCTGGCCGATCTGCGGCTGCCCGAGGGACAGTCGGCGCTGCTCGACGCGGTGGCGGCGACGGGCACCCCGGTCGTCGTGGTCCTCGTCCAGGGCCGCCCGCACGCGCTGCCCGACCTCACGGGGAAGGTGAAGGGCGTGCTGTGCGCCTGGTATCCGGGACCGTGGGGCGGACGGGCGGTGGCCGACGTCCTGTTCGGGACCGCGTCGCCGGCGGGCCGGCTCCCGGTGTCGGTGCCGCGGTCCGCCGCGCAACTGCCGGTCTTCTACAACGCCAAGGACCACGGATACCGCGGCTACGTGGACCAGAGCGTCTGCGCGCGGCATTCCTTCGGCCACGGCCTGTCCTACTCGACGGTCGCGTACGCGGAACCCCGCCTCGCGCACTCCACGGTCACGGCCGGTGAACCCGGCACGACGTGCTCCGTCACGGTGACGAACACCGGGACGCGGCCCGTGCGCGAGACGGTGCAGCTGTATGTGCGCCGGGTGTCGGGCGGTACGTCGTGGCCGCGCGTGCGGGAACTGCGGGGTTTCGTACGGCTCGACCTGGAGCCCGGCGGGAGCGCCGAGGCCGTGTTCGCCGTCGACGCCGAGGTGCTCGCCTCGGTCGGCCGCGACCTGGACCTCGCCGTGGAGCCCGGCGCGTTCTCGATCGAGACGGGACCCTCGTCGGACCGCACGCGGGGCGCGGCACTGACCGTGACGCCATGACGGGGGTGGGGGCCGGGTGACCGGCGGCGGAGCTGGTTGAATCGTCCGCATGTCACGCCCCGCCCCCACCTGCCCCTGCGGGCTCCCCTCCGCGTACGACGCCTGCTGCGGCCGGTATCACTCCGGAGGGGCGAACGCGCCTACCGCCGAGGCCCTGATGCGGTCCCGCTACTGCGCCTTCGCCGTCAAGGACGCCGCGTATCTGCTGCGGACCTGGCACCCGGCCACCCGGCCCCCTGCCGTCACCTTCGAGCCGGGCATGAAGTGGACCGGTCTGGAGATCCTGGGGACGACCGAGGGTTCGGCCTTCCACAACACCGGCACCGTGACGTTCCGGGCCCGCTACACCGACGGCGGACGGCCCGGCTCGCTGCACGAGCGCAGCAGGTTCATACGGCTCGACGGCGCATGGGTGTACGTCGACGGCGACTTCATCGACTAGGGCCCTGCGTCCGGATCAGGGCGGATCAGGGAGCGGGTGCCGGCGCCGTGCCTCGCCGCGGGGCGCGGCGCCGGCACCCGCGAGCCCGGCGTGATCCGCACGAGAGACCCTGGGGCGCGCCCACGCGCTCAGGGCGCGAGGATGTCCAGTTCCTCGAGCGCGCCCACCGCGATCTCGCGCGTGAGCGCCTCCGCGCGGGCCGCGTCCCCCTCGCGGACGGCCTCGGCGACCTGCACATGGAGTGACACGGCCGCCGGGTCCGGGTCCTCGAACATCACCTGGTGGTGCGTGCGTCCCGCGAGGACCTCCGCGACCACGTCACCGAGCCGGGCGAACATCTCGTTGCCCGACGCGTTCAGGACGACCCGGTGGAACTCGATGTCGTGGACGAGGTACGCCTCCAGCTGCTGGCCGCGTGACGTGGCGACCATGCCGAGCGCGCACTCGGTGAGCGCCGCGCACTGCTCGGCCGTGGCGTGCGTCGCGGCGAGTCCGGCCGCGACCGGCTCGACCGCGGAACGCAGCACCGTGAGGGAGCGCAGCTGCCGCGGCCGGTCCGCGCCGGCCAGCCGCCAGCGGATGACCTGCGGGTCGTAGACGTTCCACTCCTCCGTGGGCCGGACGGTCACGCCGACCCGGCGCCGGGACTCCACGAGGTGCATCGACTCGAGCACCCGTACGGCCTCCCGCATGACCGAACGTGACACCTCGTACCGCTGGGCCAGCTCGTCCGTGCGCAGCACGCTGCCCGGCGGGTACTCCCCGGCGGTGATGGCGGGGCCGAGGTTCTCCAGTACGTGGGCGTGCAGCCCCCGGCCCTGTGTGGTCATGACGTCAGCGTACGAGGCGGGTCGGCGGAATAAAAAGTCAGACTTTTATGTCACAGTCTCTTGAATTTGTCCGACCATTCAGGTTTCAGTGTCGTGACACAGCGATGTCGAAGAAGACAGCGAGGACGCGATGAAGACACGACGTACCCCCCACGTCGTCGTAGTCATGGGCGTAGCAGGGACCGGCAAGACCACGATCGGCCCCCTGCTCGCAGACAAGCTTGGCGTCCCGTACGCCGAGGGCGACGACTTCCACCCGCCGGCGAACATCGCCAAGATGTCGGCCGGCACCCCCCTGACCGACGACGACCGCTGGCCGTGGCTCGACGCCATCGGCGAGTGGGCGCACGGACGGGCGGGACTCGGCGGCGTCGTCAGCAGCTCCGCCCTCAAGCGCAGCTATCGCGACCGGCTCAGGGCCGAGGCCCCCGGGGTCGTGTTCGTCCACCTCACGGGTGACCGTGCCCTGATCGAGGACCGGATGTCGCACCGCCAGGGGCACTTCATGCCCACGGCCCTGCTGGACTCGCAGTTCGCCACGCTCCAGCCGCTCGCGGCGGACGAGGCGGGCGTCGACGTCGATGTGTCGGGCAGCCCCGAGGAGATCACGCAGCGGGCCGTCGCGGCCCTCGCCGACCTCGAAGGCGTGTCCTAGTCCCCCAGCGCCCGGCGCTGAAGCAGTTCCAGAAGTCCCCACCCACACCAAGGAAGAACCGTGACCAGTCTCAGCGTCGAGACGCTGGCAGCGGATGCCGTCGAACCGATCACCTCGGCGGGCCACGCCCAGCTGGGGATCGCCGTCCTCGCGGGCATCGCTGTCATCGTTGTGCTCATCACGAAGTTCCGGGTCCACGCCTTCCTGGCGCTGACCATCGGTTCTCTGGCCCTGGGAGCCTTCGCGGGCGCCCCCCTCGACAAGACCATCGTCAGCTTCACCACGGGCCTCGGTTCCACGGTGGCCGGTGTGGGTGTGCTGATCGCGCTGGGCGCGATCCTGGGCAAGCTGCTCGCCGACTCGGGCGGCGCCGACCAGATCGTCGACACGATCCTCGCCAAGGCGGGCGGGCGCGCCATGCCGTGGGCGATGGTCCTGATCGCCTCGGTGATCGGGCTGCCGCTGTTCTTCGAGGTCGGCATCGTGCTGCTGATCCCGGTCGTCCTGATGGTCGCCAAGCGCGGCAACTACTCGGTGATGCGCATCGGCATCCCGGCCCTCGCCGGCCTGTCGGTCATGCACGGCCTGATCCCGCCGCACCCCGGCCCGCTCGTCGCGATCGACGCCGTCCATGCCAACCTCGGCGTCACGCTCGCCCTGGGTGTCCTCATCGCCATCCCGACGGTGATCATCGCCGGTCCGCTGTTCTCGAAGGTCGCCGCCCGCTGGGTGGACGTCCAGGCCCCGGACAAGATGACCCCGGCGCGCGCCAGCGACGACCTGGAGAAGCGTCCCAGCTTCCGCGCGGCCGTCGCCACGATCCTGCTCCCCGTCGTCCTGATGCTCGCCAAGGCACTCGTCGACATCGTCGTGGACAAGCCCGAGCACACTGTGCAGCGCGTCTTCGACGTCATCGGTTCGCCGCTGATCGCCCTGCTCGCCGCCGTGATCGTCGGCATGTTCACGCTGGGCCGCGCGGCCGGGTTCACCAAGGACCGGCTGTCCTCCACCGTCGAGAAGTCGCTCGCCCCGATCGCGGGCGTCCTCCTCATCGTCGGCGCGGGCGGCGGCTTCAAGCAGACCCTCATCGACTCGGGCGTGGGCCAGATGGTCCTCGACATCTCCAAGGACTGGGCGATCCCGGCCCTGCTGCTCGCCTGGCTGATCGCGGTCGTCATACGCCTCGCCACGGGCTCCGCCACCGTCGCGACCATCTCGGCGGCCGGCCTCGTGGCGCCGCTCGCGGCCGACATGTCGACCGCGCACACGGCCCTGCTGGTCCTCGCGATCGGCGCCGGCTCGCTCTTCTTCAGCCACGTGAACGACGCGGGCTTCTGGCTGGTGAAGGAGTACTTCGGCCTGGACGTGGGTCAGACCATCAAGACCTGGTCCGTCATGGAGACGATCATCTCGGTCGTCGCCGGTGGCCTGGTGCTGCTGCTGTCCCTGGTCATCTAGCGGCCTCAGTCGTCCGACCGCCTCATGATCTGACTCCCTCCGGAGCGACTGGAGTACTGAGCGATGACCCACCCCCTCTTCGACATAGGCGGCCGCACGGCCCTGGTGACCGGTTCCAGCCGCGGGATCGGGTTCGCCCTGGCCCGCGGCCTCCTGGAGGCCGGCGCGACCGTCGTCCTCAACGGACGTGACGAGTCCGCCCTCACGGGCGCGGCCGAGCGGCTGTCCGGGCTCGGCCCGGTCCACACCGCGGCGTTCGACGTCACGGACGGACCGTCCGTCGCCGCCGGGGTCGCCGGGGTCGAAGAGCGGGTGGGTCCGCTCGACATCCTCGTCAACAACGCGGGCATGCAGCTGCGCGCCCCGCTCCTGGAGTTCACCGACGCCGACTGGCACCGGGTCCTGAACACCAATCTGACGAGCGCGTTCCTCGTGGGCCGTGAGGCGGCCCGCGGCATGGTGGAACGCGGTCACGGAAAGATCATCAACATCTGCTCGCTGCAGAGCGAGGTCGTGCGGCCCGGCATCGCGCCCTACGCCGCCACCAAGGGCGCCCTGAAGATGCTCACCAAGGGCATGTGCGCCGACTGGGGCCCTTCCGGGGTCCAGGTCAACGGGCTCGGCCCCGGCTACATCGAGACCGAGCTGACCGAACCGCTCGTCCGCGACGAGGAGTTCAGCGCCTGGGTCCGCCGCAGGACTCCGGCGGGCCGCTGGGGCCGCACCGACGACCTCGTCGGCGGCACCCTGTTCCTGGCCTCCCCCGCGTCCGACTTCGTCAGCGGGCAGATCCTCTACGTCGACGGCGGCATGACGAGCGTTCTCTAGAAGACCCCATGGCTGGAGGAGACCTGATGCTGGGCTGCGTGATCCACGGCGCGGGAGATCTGCGCGTCGACGAACTGCCCTCTCCCGAACCCGGCCCGGGCCAGGCGCTCGTCGCCGTCCGCTACGGCGGGGTGTGCGGGTCGGACCTGCACTACTGGCGCCATGGCGGCGTCGGCGACTTCCGGCTCCAGGAACCCATGCTGCTCGGCCACGAGGTCGTGGGCACGGTCCTGTCGTACGGGGACGCTGCCACCGGTCCCGCGCCCGGCACGGCCGTCGCCGTGCACCCGGCCACCCCCTGCGGGACCTGCCCCGAGTGCGCGGACGGGAGGCGTCAGGTGTGCCGTGACACCCGCTACCTGGGCAGCGCGGCCCGCACCCCGCACGTCCAGGGCGGGTTCGCCGCCCGGATCGCCGTCCCCGCCGGTCAGTTGAGGGCCGTGCCCGACGGGCTTCCGCTCGACCGGGCCGCCCTCGCCGAGCCCCTCGCGGTGGCGCTGCACGCGGTGCGCCGGGCGGGCCCGGTCGCGGGCCGGCACGTCCTGGTGACCGGTGCGGGCCCGATCGGCTGCCTCGTCGTCGCAGCCGCCAAGGCCGCCGGGGCGGCCCATGTGACCGCCACCGACCTCCTCCCCGAAGCCCTCCGTCACGCGCGGGCCGCCGGCGCCGACACCCTCGTACGCGCCGACGACCCGGCCGATCAGGGCTGGCCCGACGAGGCCGACGCCGCTGTCGAGGCGTCGGGCGTGGCCGCCGGGCTCGACAGCTGCCTGCGCCATGTGCGGCGCGGCGGTGTGGTCGTCCAGCTGGGGATGCTGCCGCCGGGGCAGAGCCCGTTCGCGGGGAACCTCGTGGTCGGCCGGGAGATCGAGCTGCGCGGGGCGTTCCGCTTCGACACGGAGTTCGACGACGCGCTGCGCCTGCTCGCCGAGCGGCCAGAGCTCGCGGAGCTGATCAGCGCGGTGGTCCCGGTGGCGGCCGCGGAGTCGGCGTTCGCCCTGGCCGCGGACCGCTCGCGAGCGTGCAAGGTCCTCCTGGACTTCGGCGCGGGCGCGTGACACGGCGCCGTCACGGCAGCCATTCGCCGTGCTCGCGCTCGGCCCACTCCCTCCCCACGAACCCGGTCCGCATCCCGAGCCGTGCCTCGGGATCCGCCCACGCCTTCGCGATGTGCCCGGCGACCACGATGCCGAGGGCGAGGGACAGCCAGTCGTGCACGAAGGTGCTGCCCGTGCGCCAGGTCAGGGGCGCGACGGAGGTGAACCACATGAGCAGGCCGGTGCCGAGCATCACCAGGACCGCGCCCGCGAGCCAGCCCGCGTACAGCTTCTGGCCCGCGTTGAACTTGCCCGCGGGCCTCGGGCCCGAGCGGCGCAGGGCGGAGCGCAGCCAGGTGCGGTCGTGCGCGACGAAGCGGTTCAGGCGGCGCAGGTCGGCGCGGAAGGCGCGGGACGCGAGGCCGGCGAGGTAGGGCGCGGGCAGCAGGAGACCGGACCACTCGTGGAGCCTGACCACGAGTTCGCGGCGGCCGACGAGCTCCGCGAACCGGGGTACGTACAGGCAGGCCGCCGTCAGGACGCACAGGCCCATGAGGGCCGCCATGGACCAGTGGACCCAGGTCTCAAAGCGGGTGAAGCGCCTTACCCGCGCCGGGAGTTCAGTGGGTGGGTTCATCGTCGCGTCCGTTCGAGCGGCCGACCCACGCGTCCACGTCGTAGCCGCGGTTCTCCCAGTAGCCGGGTTCGACGCGGTCGGTGACGGTGATGCCGGACAGCCATTTCGCCGACTTGTAGAAGTACATGGGGCCGACGTAGAGCCGCACAGGCCCGCCGTGGGTGTGGCCGAGGGGCTTGTCCTGCATGCGCAGCGCGACGAGCACGTCGGCGCGGCGGGCCTGCGGCAGTGTGAGGCTCTCGCTGTAGGTGCCGTCGAAACAGGTGAGCCGCAGCGCCTTGGCCGAGGGCCGGACCCCGGCCGCGTCGAGGATGCTGGACAGGCGTACGCCCTCGAAGGGGGTCTCCGGCACGCGCCACCCGGTGACGCACTGGACGTCGCGCACGAGCCGGGTCTGCGGGAGCGCCCGCAGCGCGGGGAGCGTGTAGGTGGTGGGCCGGTCGACGAGGCCGTCGACGGTGAGACGGTAGTCGGCGGCCGATCTGTGCGGGACGGAGGAGGCGACCGAGTAGTAGCGGAAGCCGCCGCCGTTCGGCAGGAGGTCCGTCAGGCCGGTGGGGTCCTTGTCCGCGGCGCTGCCGAGGAAGGATTCGAGGCCGCGCTGGAGGGTGGGCGCGGCGGCGACGCCGAGGGCGCCGAGTCCGAGCATGCCGAGGACGAGGCGGCGGCCGACGGGCGCGCCGTGCTGCTCGTCCCGTTCGGGCGGTACGGGTTCTTCCGGGTTCACACACTGATTCGAGCACCCGTGGCCTCCGGGGGCCAGAGGCCACGGGTGTTCGTCAGCGTTCTGTCACTTCTCGGCGGGCACGCCGGCCGCCTTCTCCAGCTGGAAGGCCTCGTTGCCGAGGCCGATCCCGGCGTGTGCCTCGGGGTTCCGCCCGCGCAGGACGACGCCGTGGACGAGGCCGATGACGGCGGCGAGCGCGATGATGCCGGGCAGCACCCAGTTGAGGGAGGAGCCGGGGCCCGAGCCGACGAGGACGTCGAAGTCCTTGACCGTGTAGAACGCGATGACGAGCAGCGCGATCCCGGCGATCCCCGACGCGATCAGACGCCAGATCTGGGCGCCCGCGGCACCGCGCCTGACGAAGAAGACGATCACGGCCAGCGAGGCGGCGGCCATCAGCAGGATGATGCCGAGCGCGCCGACGTTGCCGCCCCAGGTGAAGAGCTTGAGCACGGGCGCCGTCGGGTCGCCCGCCTTGCCGTCGTCGGTGACCGCGAAGGCCACGACGACGATCAGGGAGAGGGCGGTCTGGAGCAGGGAGCCGGTGCCGGGCGCGCCGCTGGAGCTGTTGGTGCGGCCGAAGGCGGCGGGCAGCAGGCCCTCACGGCCCATGGCGAAGGCGTAGCGCGAGACGACGTTGTGGAAGCTGAGGAGCGCCGCGAACATGCCGGTGACGAACAGGACATGGACGATGTCGGTGAACGTGCCCCCGAGCCTGCTCTCCGTCAGGAAGAACATCAGCCCCGCGCTCTGCTTCTGCGCGGTCGGGATGATCGCGGAGGGTCCGGCGGCGACGGTGAGCGCCCAGGAGCTGATGGCGAAGAAGACGGCGACGAAGCCGACGGCCATGAACATCACGCGCGGCACGAGGATGTGCGGGCGGCTGGTCTCCTCCGCGTACACGGGCGCCTGCTCGAAGCCGGTGAAGGCGGCGATGCAGAAGCACAGGGCGGTGCCGACGCCCGCGCCGGTGAGGGTCTGCGGGTTGAAGGCGTGCAGCGACAGGCCCTCCTTCGCCGGGTCGCCGATCGCCGCGACGTCGAAGACGACGACGAGCGCGACCTCGACGAGCAGGAGGACGCCGAGCACGCGCGCGTTCACGTCGATCTTCAGCAGGGCGAGCGCGCCGACGGCGAGCACGGCCACCAGCGCCGGGATCCACCAGGCGATGCTCAGGTCGAGATAGGTGGCGCAGAGGTTGGACACCTCGAAGCCGAACATCCCGTAGATGCCGACCTGGAGGACGCTGTAGGCGACGAGCGCGACCAGGGCGGCGCCCGCGCCGGCGGTCGGGCCGAGGCCGCGGGATATGTACGCGTAGAAGGCGCCGGCGTTGTGGACGTGCCGGCTCATCTCGGCGTAGCCGACGCTGAACAGGGCGAGGACGACGCCCAGGATGAGGAAGAGCAGCGGCTGCCCGACGACGCCCATCACGGCGAACGTGGTGGGCATGACGCCGGCGACCACCATGAGCGGGCCCGTCGCGGCCAGCACGGACAGGAGCAGGCCCGCCGTGCCGAGGCGGCCGGCGCGCAGGGCGCTGTCCTGCCCCTTGAAGGTGCTGATCCCCGCATCGGACTCGGGGGGTCGTGCCGTCTCGCTCGTGCTCGAACTGCCCGTCGTCATGGCGGGGTTGTCCCTTCCCTGTGGATGAGCGCTGGTGGTGCGGGTGTCCGGGTTTCCCGGGGCGTCGCCCTAGGCCGTGCCGAGCGCGGCACCGCGCGCGGCACGGAAGGCTTCGTGCGGATCGCGGTCCGGGTACGACCAGGGGGCGGCGGTGGCGTGCCGGCCGATGCGGTGGAACAGCGCGGCGGCCTCCGCGGGCCTGCCCTCGCAGGACTTGGCGTGGGCGAGGAAGTTCAGGTCGACGCGGCCGCGTGGATGGGCGGGGCGCTCCGGAGTGCCCCATTCGAGCCACCAGTCGAAGGCCGCCTTCATCACGAGGCGGGCGCGGCGGCCCGTCCAGTGTCCGGACGCCTTGGGGTCGGGCGGTTCGCTGCCGGCGGCGGCGAGGACCCGGTAGCGCTCGGCGTGCGCGACCACGGGGAGGACGGCGAGCGGTGAGCCGGGGCCCGCCTGTTCGGCGGCCCAGGACGCGAAGTCGTACACCTCGTGCAGGGGGTCCTGGCCCGCGTCGGGGCGGCGTTCGGCGAGCCTCGCGACCATCAGGTGGTGGGCGTGGTGGTGCTCGGCGTGGCGGTGGCGGATCTCGTCGAAGAGGCGGACGACGTCCTCCTCGCGGCCCATGTCCCTTTCCAGGAGCAGGAGTCCGAGCCAGGGCGTGGGGTCGGCGGGCACGAGGGCCGCCGCGTCGCGGCAGGCGTCGCGGGCCTTGTCGGGGCGCGTCTTGCCGATCCGGGCGCGCTGCACGGCGGCGAGGGCGAGGAGGACAGCCGCGTCCGCGGACTCGGGCTCGGCGAGCCGCCAGTCCCTGACCCATGCGGTGGTCGTCGGTTCCTCGGCGAGGACGACGATGCGGTGGCCGCGGCGGTCCCAGTCGTCGCCGGTGGCCGAGATCAGTTCCCTGACCTCGGTCCAGCGCCCCTGAGCGAGGGCCGCGCGGGCGGCGACGAGGTCGCTGTCGTCGAGCGCGGAGTCGAACGGGGGAGCGGCCCGCTTACGGGCACGCCCGAGTGGTGGCGGGGGTGGGGGCACCGCAGGAAATCCTCTACGACGCGGCTTGCTTGAGGTGATCACGCACAGCAAAGCGGTACCGGGCGCTCCGAGTCAAGAGCCGACCAAGGGATGGTCTTCACCAACTCGTTTCACAATCCTCCGAGTTCACCCTCGCGATCCTCCAATTACCGTTCTGAACTGGGCAGTTGAACGGGTGACACGAGACAGCGCCCCGCACCGCGAAGCAGGGTCCGGGGCGCCGTCAAGGCGGGATTCAGCCGGTCGCGGCGGCCGCGGCGCGGCCCGCCGTGCGGCCCGAGAAGAGGCAGCCGCCGAGGAAGGTCCCTTCGAGGGAGCGGTAGCCGTGCACTCCCCCGCCGCCGAACCCGGCCGCCTCCCCCGCCGCGTACACGCCCGGCAGCGGCTCTCCGCCCTCGGTCAGGACGCGCGAGGACAGGTCGGTCTCCAGGCCGCCGAGGGACTTGCGGGTGAGTATGTTGAGGCGCACCGCGACCAGCGGGCCCGCCTTCGGGTCGAGGATGCGGTGCGGCGCCGCGGTGCGGATGAGCCGGTCGCCGAGGAACTTGCGGGTGCCGCGGATGGCGGTCACCTGGAGGTCCTTGGTGAAGGGGTTGGCGATCTCGCGGTCACGGGCGACGAGGGTGCTGCGCAGCGCGGCCTCGTCGATCAGCGGACCCGACGCCTTCTCGGCGAGGGCGTTCATGCCGCGCACCAGGGCCGGGAGGTCCTTCTCGATGACGAAGTCGGCGCCGTGCTCCATGAACGCCTTGACGGGCGCCGGCACGTCGGCACGGGCTCGGTCGACGACTCCGCGCACGGACTTCCCGGTCAGGTCGGGGTTCTGCTCGGAGCCACTGAGGGTGAACTCCTTGCCGATGATGCGCTGGTTGAGCACGAACCACGTGTAGCCGTACCCGGTCTTCATGATGTGGTCGAGGGTGCCGAGGGTGTCGAAGCCGGGGAAGAGCGGCACGGGCAGACGCTCGCCGCGCGCGTCGAGCCAGAGCGAGGACGGGCCCGGCAGGATGCGGATGCCGTGCTTGTCCCAGATGGGGTTCCAGTTCTCGATGCCCTCGGTGTAGTGCCACATGCGGTCGCGGTTGATGAAGTGCGCGCCGGCGTTCTCCGTGATCCCGAGCATCAGGCCGTCGACGTGCGCGGGCACGCCGGAGAGCATCTTCTCGGGCGGGGTCCCGAGGCGCTCGGGCCAGTTCGCGCGGACGAGGTCGTGATTTCCGCCGATGCCGCCGGAGGTGACGATCACCGCCTGCGCCCTGAGCTCGAAGGAGCCCGTGACCGTACGGCTGCTGCCCTGGCCGCGCTCGATGGACGACGGTTCGAGGATCTCGCCGGTGACGGTGTCGACGGCGCCGGCGCTGCGGGACAGGCCGGTCACCCGGTGGCGGAACTTCAGCTCGACCAGACCGCGCGCCACCCCCTCCCTGACCCGGCGCTCGAACGGCGCGACGAGGCCGGGGCCGGTTCCCCAGGTGATGTGGAAGCGCGGCACCGAGTTCCCGTGCCCGTTCGCGTCGTAGCCGCCGCGCTCCGCCCAGCCGACCACGGGGAAGAACCGGACGCCCTGCCGGTGCAGCCAGGACCGCTTCTCGCCCGCGGCGAAGTCGACGTACGCCTCGGCCCACTTGCGCGGCCAGTGGTCCTCGGGGCGGTCGAAGCCTGCGGTACCCATCCAGTCCTGGAGCGCGAGCGCGTGGCTGTCCTTGATCCGCAGACGGCGCTGCTCGGGCGAGTCGACGAAGAAGAGGCCGCCGAAGGACCAGTGCGCCTGCCCGCCGATGGACTGCTCCGGCTCCTGGTCCAGGAGGATCACCTTGCGGCCCGCGTCCACGAGTTCCGCCACCGCGGCGAGCCCGGCGAGGCCCGCCCCGATCACGATCACGTCCGCGTCGTACGTCGTCATTGGGATCCGTCCCTCTCGAAAGTTACCGGTGGGTCAGATCTTGGGTACGGGGGTGGGCGGCGTCAACCTCGTCGACCGGGTCACTCGCGGGGCAGCCCGTGCCGCGGGGCGCTATCGTCGGCCTTACACCCGTGCAACGACCCGCCCATGGCCGATCTTGATACCTGCATTCTCGAGGTGCGCAGCGTGTCGGTTCTCGTACTCGTCCTCGCCGTCTCCGCGGCCTTCTGTCTGGGTATCGGATTCGTGCTCCAGCAGAACGCGGCGCAGCACGCCCCGCTGAACGACTTCCTGTCGCCGCGCCTGCTGCTCGACCTCGTACGGGTGCCCCGCTGGCTGGGCGGCATAGGTTTCATGGTGTGCGGCATGGTGCTCGGCGCGATCGCGCTGGGCAACGGGGAGATCTCCCTCGTCGAACCGCTGCTCGCGACCAACCTCCTCTTCGCGCTCGCCCTCTCGCGCCACCAGACCCGCCAGCCCCTGGGCAAACAGGGCTGGTCAGGCCTGGCCCTGCTCGCGGGCGGGGTGACGGCCTTCATCGTGGCGGGCGAGCCACGCAGCGGCGACGCGGTCACCGACCCGCTGCGGCGCTGGCTGATCATCGGCCTGATGGTGGGCGGCGCGCTGCTGCTCACCGCGTACGCGAAGAAGTCACGGATGAGCGCGGCCCCGGTCCTGCTGGGCGTGGCGGCCGGGCTCCTCTACGGGGTGCAGGACGCGCTGACGCGGATGAGCGGGCAGCTGTTCTCGTCGGGCGGCTGGGGCGAGCTGCTCACCAGCTGGCAGCCGTACGGGGTCCTGGCGCTCGGCGTCACGGGGCTGATCCTGGTGCAGAGCGCCTTCGAGATGGCGCCGCTGCGGATGTCGCTGCCCGCGCTGACGGCCGCGCAGCCGCTCGCGGGCATCGCGTGCGGCGTCGGCTTCATGGGCGACCAACTGCGCACGGACGCCGGGGCGCTCGCCTGGCAGGCGACCGGGCTCACGGCGATCGTGGCGGGGATCGTGCTGCTCGGGATGCATCCGGCGATGCCGACCACGGGCCCTCGGGAGGGAGACCGGGCAGGCGTCGGGGTCTGAGCCGCCGGGATTCTGCCGGGTCTGGTCTCATGGGCGCATGACCCCTCCCACCGATCCCCCGCACGCCGCCGACACCCCGGATCCGGCGGCGGAAGTCCTCGACATCGTCGACGAGCACGACCGGGTCGTCGGGCAGGCCCCGCGCGGTGAGGCCTACGCCCGCGGACTGCGCCACCGGTGCGTGTTCATCCAGGCCAGGGACGGCGCCGGCCGGATCTTCGTGCACCGCCGCACGCCGACGAAGCTGGTGTTCCCGTCCCTGTACGACATGTTCGTCGGCGGCGTCGTGGGCGCCGGGGAGTCCTACGACGACGCGGCGCTGCGCGAGGCGGAGGAGGAGCTCGGCGTCTTCGGGCTGCCCCGCCCCGAGCCCCTGTTCAAGTTCCTGTACGACGGCGGGGCGGGCCGGACGTGGTGGTCGTACCTGTACGAGGTGCGCTGCGAGCTGCCCGTGAACCCGCAGGCCGAGGAGGTGGCCTGGCACGACTTCCTGACCGACGAGGAGCTGGAGCGACGGCTTCCCGAGTGGCCGTGGGTGCCCGACGGGCTCGACGCGTACGAGCGGCTGCGGGCCTACCGCGCAGGCGCCACGGGCCTGCCGCGGCCGCCCGGATAGGGTCGCCCCGTGATCGAATTTGTGCGCGGTGTCCGCCTCTGGTTCGCGCCCGAGCGGGTGCGGGACGACGGCGATACGCCCGACTACCGGTTCTCGCTGGCCAACGAGCGCACGTTCCTGGCCTGGCTGCGCACGGCGCTCGCGCTGATCGGCGGCGGGTTCGCCGTGGACCAGTTCCTGCCGGACCTGCGCTGGGCCTGGCGGGCCGGTCTCGCGCTCGCCCTGCTCGCGGCGGGCGCCCTGTGCTCCCTGCGGGCGGTCAGCCACTGGGTGCGCTGCGAGCGGGCGATGCGGCGGGGCGAGGACCTGCCCGTCTCACGGTTCCCGGCTCTGCTGAGCGTGCTCGTGGCGCTGGTGGCCGTCGCGATGGTGGTGGTCGTGCTGGCCGGGTGGGCGGGGTGAGCGGCCCGTCGGAACCTCCCGGCGACGGGCCGGACGGCGCGGCGGCCGCCGACCGCGATCCGGGGCTCCAGCCCGCGCGGACGCGGCTCGCCTGGCGGCGGACGACGCTGTCGTGCACCGTGGCGGCGATCCTCGCGGCCAAGGCGACACTGAGCGGCGGCGCCGACGCCCTCGGTGCGCTGGGCGCCGCCCTGTGCTTCGTGGCGTGGCTGGGGTTCCTGGCGGTGGCGCACCGCCGTATCCGCGATCTGGCGTTGCACGAGGCCCGGCCGCCGGTGCTGCCCCTGCGGGCGGCCGTCGTGGCGGTGGCCTGCTCGGTGGCGCTGGCCGCGTTCGCCGTGGCGCTGGTGGTGTGACGCCGGTACGCGGTGCCGGACGGTCGCCGATCGCGCGCCACCGCTCAGTCGGTCAGTCGGTCCACGGCACGGTGACCACGATCTTGCCCCTGGTGCGGCCCTCGGCGCTCAGCCGCTGGGCGTCGGCGGCCCGCTCCAGCGGGAACGTCTCGTCGACGTGCACCGTGACCACGTCCTGTTCCGCGAGGTCCGCGAGGCGCGCGAGGTCGGCGGCGTCGGGGCGCACGAAGGCGTAGCGGCCGCCCAGGTCGACGACCGAGGCGTCCGCGATGGACGCGAGCCGGCCGCCCGGCGCGAGCAGGTCCGCGGACACCTTCAGGGCCTCCCCGCCCACCGTGTCGAACACGGCGTCCACGCCCTCCGGCGCGAGAGCCCGCACGCGTTCGGCGAGGCCTTCCCCGTACGTGATCGGTTCGGCGCCCAGCTCCCGCAGGAAGTCGTGGTTGCGCTCGCTCGCCGTGCCGATGACCCGGGCGCCGAGGTGGCGGCCCAGCTGGACCGCGATCGACCCGACGCCGCCGGCCGCCGCGTGGACGAGCAGCACGTCGCCCTCCTGCACGGCGAGGGCGCCGGTCAGGACCTGGTAGGCGGTGAGCCCGGCGAGCGGCAGCCCGGCGGCCTCCTCGTAGGTCAGGTTCCGGGGCTTGCGGGCCAGGGTGCGCACGGGCGCGGCCACGTACTCGGCGAACGTCCCGCGGGACAGGAAGTCCTCCCTCACGTAGCCGATCACCTCGTCGCCGGGGACGAACTCGGTGACGGAGGCGCCGGGCTGGACCACGACGCCGGACACGTCCCAGCCGGGGATCACCGGGAAGACGGCCTCCAGCACCGGGTCGAGGTATCCCTCGCGGGCCTTCCAGTCGACGGGGTTCACCGCCGCGGCCCTGACCTTCACCAGGACGGAGTCGGGCCCCACCTTGGGATCGCGCGCCTCCCCGTACTCGAGCACCTCGGGACCGCCGTAGCCGCTGTAGGTGATCGCCTTCATCCGACGTACTCCTTGCGAAGGTCACAGGAACAGGCGCAATGGTTCCATATCATAATGATTCGGGCATTTCCGGCTAGCCTGGCTCCATGACCACTCTCCACCAGGAACACCCTGTCCACGAGCACACCCACGGCGAGGGCTGCGGCCACACGGCGGTGCCGCACGGCGACCACGTCGACTACGCGCACGAGGGGCATCTGCACGCCGAGCACAACGGCCACTGGGACGAGTGCGAGCCCGGCGCACACACCACGCACCAGGGCCACGAGCACCAGCACGGCAAGGACTGCGGGCACCAGGCCGTCACCCACGGCGATCACGTCGACTACGTCCACGACGGTCACCGGCACGCGCGGCACGACGGCCACTGGGACGACCACTGACGACCGCGCGCAGTGCCGCGGTGACCGCGGGACGGCGAAGGGCCCCCGCACTCGGCGTGAGTGCGGGGGCCCTGGCCGTGTGTCCGGGCCCGAGCGGCGTCAGGGACGCAGTGCGCGCAGCAGCAGGTCCGCCAGGTGGTCCGCGACCTCCTGCGGGGCGAGCGGGCCGCCCGGGCGGTACCAGGTGGAGAGATGGTGCACCGACCCGAAGTGGTAGTCGACCACCAGGTCGGCGGGCGTGGCCGTGGAGAACACGCCGGACTGCTGCCCCTCCTCGATCAGGGCCCTGAACCGCTCGTGGTAGCGCCGCCGCTCGGCCCGCACCTGCTTGTTCTTCTCCGGGCTGAGGTGCTGCATGGAGCGGAAGAAGATCGAGGCGTCGTCGAGGTTCTCGATGGTCGTGACGACCACGTCGGCGGCGGCGTCGCGCAGCCGCTGCTCCACAGGAGCGTCGGCGTCCGCGAACGCGTCGAGGCGCTCCTGCTGCACGCGGAGCACTCGCGCGTACACCTCGTGCAGCAGGTCGTCCTTCGAGCCGAAGTAGTGGTAGAGCGCGCCCTTGGTGACGCCGGCCGCCTCGACGATCTCCTGCACCGAGGTGCGGTCGTAACCGCGCTCGGCGAAGAGCCGGGTGGCGGCGGCGAGCAGCCTCTGAGGGACGGGCGTACCGTCTCCGTCCGACGTCCTGGGCACTGCCGCCACCTGCCTTTCTCCTGCGATCAGCTGTTCTGTGTACGGGAACGCAGTTCCCGCCGGAGGATCTTCCCACTTGTCGTCTTCGGCAGCTCGGGCAGGATCTCCACCTCGCGCGGGTACTTGTACGCGGCGAGCCGCTCCTTGCAGTAGGCGGACAGGTCGTCCGGACCCACCGAGGCGCCCGGGCGCAGACTCACGTACGCCCTGACCGTCTCCCCGCGATAGGGGTCGGGGACACCCACGACCGCGGCCTCGCGCACGGCGTCGTGGGTGTAGAGGACGTCCTCCACCTCGCGGGGCCAGACCTTGAAGCCGGAGGCGTTGATCATGTCCTTCTTGCGGTCGACGACGTAGAGCCAGCCGTCGGCGTCCATGAAGCCGATGTCCCCGGTGCGCAGTTCACCGTCCGGGAACGACTCGGCGGTGGCCTCGGGGCGCTTCCAGTAGCCGGGGACGACCTGGGGGCCGCGCACGGCGATCTCGCCCTGCTCGCCGAAGGGCACCTCCTGGCCGAGGTCGTCCACGATCCGCACGACGCTCTCGGGACCGGGGACGCCGACGGCGAGGGTGCCCGAGACGGGGTCTACGGGGGCTTCCTTGCCGGGCGGCACGGAGGCGCAGGGCGCGGTGCACTCGGTGAGGCCGTAGCCGTTGTGGATGTAGGGGCCGAAGCCGGCCCGGAACTTCTCCACGAGGGCGGGCGGCACCGGCGCGCCGCCGGACGAGATCGACCGGAAGGAGGCGAAGTGCTCGCGGGTCGCGGCCGGGTGCGCGGCGAGCGCCATGAACGCGGTCGAGGGACCCACGGTGTAGGCGGGCCGGTGCTCGGCGAACGCGTCCAGGACGACGCCCGCCTCGAAGCGGTACGCGAGGACGAGGGTGCCGGTGTTCGCGAAGGAGGAGACCAGCTCGCAGACCATGCCCGTGATGTGGAAGAGCGGGGCGAGCCCGAAGTACGTACCGCCTTCGGGGATGCCGAGTCCGGTGCGCTGGCGCTCGGCGTTGTACGTGATGTTGCGGTGCAGGTTCGTGGCGCCCTTGGGCGTGCCGCTGGTGCCGGAGGTGTAGCTGATGAGCGCGATGTCGTCCGGGCCCGGGTCGCGGCCCTCGGGCGCCGCATGGCCCGCGCGGGCGACCGCCAGGAGGTCGTCGGCGTCCTCGGCCTGCGGTTCGACGCGCTCGAACTTCAGGACCCGTTCGTCACCCCGCGTCTGGAGGTCCAGCTCGCAGGCGGTGAGCACGATCCGTACCGGCGAGTCCGCGGCGGTCTCGCGCAGATACGCCTCCCAGGCCCGGTCCGAGCAGATGAGGGCGGTCACGTCGGCGTCGTGCAGGACGTGGGTGACCTCGCCCGACTTGTACATCGGGTTGACCGGGACGACGGTGGCGCCGGCCTTGTAGGCGGCGAGCAGGCCGATCACGAAGTGCGGGGAGTTCTGCAGCATGAGGGCGGCGCGGTCGCCGCGTTCGAGGCCGCGCGCGGCGAGGTGCCCGGCAACGGAGTCGCTGAGTTCGTCGAGCTCGCGGTAGCTGAGGCGGCCGTCGAAGTAGGCGACGGCGGTGCGGTCGGGGGCCGTGCGGACCGCGGCGCGGAATGCGTGCAGCACGGACTCGGCCGGGGTGACCGGGGCCCGCTGTGCCTCGGAGAGCTGCCCGAGCCAGGGCATGGCCGCATAGATCGAGGAGCTCACTTCTGTGCCGCCTCCCACTTCTGCTGGATGTGGTTCATGTTCGACAGCCAGCGGTCGGGCGTCGCGGCCCGCGCCGCGTAGTACCCGGCGACCTCGGGGTGCGGGAGGATCAGGAAACGGTCCTGCGCCATGCCCGCGAAGAGCGCGTCGGCGACGTCCTCGGGCTCGATCGCGGTCGGCGCGAGGACGAGCTCCCCGGCCGATCCGGAGGCGGTGAGCATGTCCGTACGCACGCCCTGCGGGCAGATCGCGTGGACCTTGATCCCGCGGTGCCGGTAGGTGAGGGAGAGCCACTCGGCGAAGGCGTACGCGCCGTGCTTGGTGACGCTGTAGGGCGCGGCGCCGACCATCGTGAGCAGTCCGGCCGCGGAGACGGTGGAGACGAAGCGGCCGCTGCCGCGCTCCAGCCAGCCGGGCAGCAGGGCCCTCGCGGCGCGGACGTGGGCCATGACGTTGACGTCCCAGGCGTCGGCCCAGATCTGCTCGTCGGCGTCCTCGGTGCCGCCGGAGGCGAGCCCCGCGTTGGCGCAGTAGACGTCCACGGTGCCGTCCAGGGCGTCCAGCGCCTCGGGCACGATCTCGGAGGCGTCGCCCGGGACGGCCGTGGCGCCGATCTCGTCCGCGACCGCCTTGGCCTTCCCCGCGTCCAGGTCGTTCACGACGACGCGCGCTCCCGAAGCGGCGAAGCGGCGGGCGAGTGCGGCTCCGATGCCGCCTCCCGCGCCGGTGACGACGACCCCCGTGCCGTGCAGGCTGTCCACCATCGGTCTCCCTTGACTCGACTTCCGGTCACAGACTAAGCAGTCGGTCAGCTCAACGGAAGAGGTGTCGGCTGTCGGCTTCGTTCCGCGGGGACGCGGCGCACGCTAGCGTGCGTGCACATGCCACCTTCCGCGATCTCGGAGGTCACCACATGAACGTGTCCAGACGGAGCCTGCTCGCCGCCACCACCGCCTCGGCGGTGGCCGCCACGGCGGGAGCGGCGTCCCCCGCGCTCGCCGCGGAGAAGGACGGCGGCAAGCTCCGCACCGGTTTCGAACGGCTCGCGGCCGACGGATACCGGATCCTCGCCGGGCAGAAGGTCGGCTTCGTGACGAACCCGACCGGGGTCACGCGCAACGTCCAGCACATCGTCGACGTGATGCACGCCGACGAACGCGTGAAGCTGACCGCGGTGTTCGGACCCGAGCACGGCTTCCGCGGCACGGCGCAGGCGGGCGGATCGGAGGGACGGTACGACGACCCGGCGACCGGACTGCCCGTCTACGACACCTATTTGAAGAGTGGTCAGGCGCTGGCGGACGTCTTCACCGCCTCCGGTGTCGACACGGTCGTCTTCGACATCCAGGACGCGGGCGCCCGCTTCTACACATACATCTGGACGCTCTACGACTGCATGGAGGCCGCGCAGCTCGCGGGCAAGAGGTTCGTGGTGCTCGACCGCCCCAACCCGGTGACCGGCCGGAACGCCTACGGACCCGTCCTGCACAAGGAGTTCGCGACGTTCGTCGGCCGCCGCGAGATCTCCCAGGCCCACGGGATGACGGTCACCGAGCTGGCGCGCCTGTTCAACGGCGAGTACCTCGCGAAGCCCGTCGAGCTGGAGACGGTCCTGATGACGGGCTGGAAGCGGCGCGACTTCTACGACGCGTCGGGGCTGCCCTGGGTGCCGCCGAGCCCGAACATGCCGACGCCCGACACCGCGCTCGTCTACTCGGGCACCTGCCTGTTCGAGGGCACGAACCTCTCCGAGGGCCGCGGCACGACCCGCCCCTTCGAACTGCTCGGCGCCGAGGGCCTCGACGGGCGGTGGGCGGCCGCCGCCAATGAACTGCGCCTGCCCGGCGTGGACTTCCGCGAGGCGTACTTCGCGCCGACCTTCTCCAAGTTCCAGGGCAAGACGATCGGCGGCGTGCAGGTCCATGTCAGGGACCGGGCCGCGTACGACCCCGTACGCACCGGCATCGCCCTGCTGGTGACGGCAAAGAAGTCCTGGAGCGACTTCGCCTGGCGCTCGGACAACTGGATCGACAAGCTCACTGGGTCCACCCAGGTCCGGACGATGATCGACGCGGGGGCGTCCACGGACGAGGTGGTCGCGGCCTGGCAGGGCGAACTCGCGGCGTTCCGCGCGGTGCGCAGCCGCTATCTGACGTACAAGTAGGACCCGTCGTCCCGTGACGTCTCGCGATACGGGACGACCCATTCCACGTATTGACTGCCATGTACACGTACAACCACAGTGCAGTACGTGCTCAAAGACGACTCCACCAGGCAGAACACGGTCACCGGCGCGGATTCTGACGGGGACAGCCCCGAGAGCCTGCGCCGCGTGGCCGTCGCCAGTTTCATCGGGACCGCGATCGAGTTCTACGACTTCTACGTCTACGGAACGGCCGCCGCCCTCGTCCTCAACGAGGCGTTCTTCCCGAACCTCTCCTCCCTCAACGCGACCCTCGCGTCCTTCTCGACCTACGCGGTGGCCTTCGCGGCCCGGCCCATCGGCTCGCTCCTGTTCGGCCACTTCGGCGACCGCGTCGGCCGCAAGTCCGTCCTCGTCGCCTCGCTGCTCCTGATGGGCCTGTCGACGGCGTGCGTCGGCCTGCTGCCCGGGTACGGCACCCTGGGCGTGTGGGCGCCGCTGCTGCTCGTGCTGCTGCGCTTCCTCCAAGGCGTGGGCCTCGGCGGCGAGTGGGGCGGGGCGGCGCTGCTCGCCGTGGAACACGCGCCGCGCGGCAAGCGCGGTCTCTTCGCGGCGTTCCCCCAACTCGGCCCGTCCGTCGGCTTCTTCGCGGCGACCGGCATCTTCTGGATCCTGTCGACGACGCTCGACGACGAGGCGTTCCACTCGTGGGGCTGGCGCGTGCCGTTCCTGCTCTCCTTCCTGCTGGTCGCCGTCGGCCTCTTCGTGCGGCTGAAGATCAGTGAGACGCCGGTGTTCGCCAAGGTGATGAAGGAGCAGGAAGCGAGCAGGGCCCCTGCGCTGGAGGTCTTCAGGCGGCACCCCCGCGAGATCCTGCTCGGCGCGGGCGGCATGGTCGTCGCGTACGGGCTCTTCTACACCGCGACCACGTACTGCCTGGCCTACGGCACGACGACCCTCGGCGTCCCGCGCAGCACGATGCTCGCGGTCTCGCTCGTCGCCTGCCTCTTCCTCGCGGCGGGCACCTGGCTGGCAGCGACCCGCTCCGACGCGGGCGGGCGCCGCCGACTCGTGCTGGCCGGCGCCGGGCTCGCGGTGGTCTGGGGCCTGGCCCTCTTCCCGCTCATGGACACCGAGCAGCCCGTGCTGATCGCGCTCGCCCTGGGCGGCGCGCTGTTCTGCATGGGTGTCGTGTACGGCCCGATGGGCGCGTATCTGCCGGAGCTGTTCGGGGTGCGCGTGCGCTACTCCGGGGCGTCCTTCGCCTACAACCTGGGCGGGGTGCTCGGCGGCGCGGTGTCGCCGCTCGTGGCGACGCGGCTCCAGGGCGAGTTCGGCTCGGCCTCGGTGGGCTGGTACGTCAGCGCGATGGCCGTCGTCTCCCTGCTCTGCGTCCTCGCCCTGCCGGAGACGCGGGAGCGCGAACTGGGCTGACCTCCATGGGGCACGCGTGTGCGTGCCCCATGGAAGCGGCCGGACTACGGCCGGTGCGCAGGGAATTCGACGACCTGCTGGTACGTCGGACGGTTCTGCCACTGGATGCCTCGGTGCGTGATGCCGCCGAGAGCCCGGTGGATGATCGTGTCCGAGCACCACTGGTCGCCGGCCTTGCACGCGTCGTCGCCGGGGTAGACCTCGGCGGCGGGCTTCGCGGCCGCCTGCGCGAGCGTGGCGAGCAGGACGTCGCGGCAGGCGTCGAGCGTGCCGCCGCCGCAGTAGGCGGCGCCGAGCCTGCCCTTCACCTGCTGCCCGAGGACCGTGCGCAGGTCCTTGTCCACATAGCCCCACCAGCCGTACTGGAACGACGATCCCGCGTGCGCGCCGGTCGGACCGTGGCCGGCGGACGGCGACTCGTCGACGGTCAGTTCGCCGGTGAGCGCCCCGTACAGGTCGCCGCCGAGGCCGGGCTCGAACTCGGCCTTCACCAGGAGCGGCCACCAGGCGTCCATGATGCGTACGGCGTCCGGATGCGCGTAGGCGTGCGAACCGGCCGACGTCTGATTGCGCTGGGCGCCTGCCTTGCGCCAGGCCTCCAACTGCTGCACGGCCTTGTTCAGGGCGGGGTCGTCGACGGGCTTGCTGCGCATGACCTCGAGGATCTCGGGCAGCACCTGCTCGCCCCGCAGATCCGTGAGAGCGGCCTCCTCCATGGCCTGGGTGAGCGAGGCCCTGGTGACGCCGCCCTCGGCGACGAGCCGCTTCACGCGTCCGTCGAGCAGGTCGGCCCGGTGCACGGCGCCGAGGCTGAAGTTGGCGGCGCCGAACCCCTTGGCCTGCTTGTTGTTCCAGGAGACGTAGTAGTCCTGGTCGACGGAGTTCGGGTGCTGGGAGGGCGGCGTGTATGCGGCCGTGTTGTCCGTCGGATCGAAGTCCCGCCACTCGTAGGCCTTTTCGGCCTTCACCGGGAAGGAGGCGTCGACACCGGCCGCGCGCACCGGGTTGGCGCCGCTGTTGTAGTACGCGATGTCGCGCGAGTCGGCGTAGAACCAGTTGAAGGCGTAGCTGATGTGCTGCACGGCCTTCTCGAAGGTCGCCGCGTCCTTCACGTACGAGGGGTCGTTCAGCATCTGGAACCCGACGATGGAGTCGGCCTCGTGCCGGTACGTCGAGCGCAGTGAGGTGTACGCGACGGGCTTGCCGCCGACCGTCGCACGGTGCGTGACGATGCCGTACTTGGTGCGGAAGACCTGCATCCGGTAGGAGCCGGCCGCCGTGGAGTCGGCGAGGGTCGGCTTCCAGGCGTTCTTCTTCTCCAGCTTCTCCATGGGGGTGCAGGTACCGCGGTACAGGTAGTTCGTGGACCGCCGGGTGGGCGTCGCACCGTCCGGCTCGCACAGCTCCACGGCGTACGTGTCCGTGATGTCCTGGCCCGCCGAGGTCGCCGACCAGGCGTAGTCCTGGCCGCGGCCGAGCTGGATGTACATGCCGACGCCCGCGAACGAGACGCCGCGCGCGCTGATGCCCGGGCCCTGGAGCTCCTGCATCATCAGCAGCTGCGGGGCGAAGTACCCGGTCTGCGGGCCGAACACGGCGACCGGGTGGCCGGACGCGGTGTGCTTGCCGGAGACGAGGAGGGCGTTGGACATGCCCTTCTTCGAGTCGGAGTTCCTGAACATGTCCGCGGGCAGCACGCCCTTGTCGTACATACCCTGGAGCGGCTTGAGCTTCGCCGGTGCCTCGACCGGGGTCCTGCGTCCCGCCTCGGCCGGCTCGGCCGAGCCCTCACGGTCGTGGACGAGGGGTTCGCTCTCGACGGTGCCCTTGTCGGGCAGCGCCTCGCCGCGCGGGTTCTCGGGCTTGGCGCCGTAGGGGAAGCTCGTGCCGTCGTGGATGGTCGTCACGGCCTCGGGGTCGTCGCGTCCGCGGAAGGACTCCCAGACCTCGGTGCCCCGCTCCACGCCGTACTTCTGCTGCGCGGACAGGAGCGAGAGGGCCTGGCCGACCTCTCCCCCGCCGCCTCCTCCGAAGAGACCGCCGACCACGGAGGCGAGCGCGATCATGTCGGTCACCTTGAACGGCTGGATCTCGCCCATGTTCGTGATCGCGTCGATCTTGCCGGTCAGGACGTACTCGCCGGGGAAGTAGCGGCCGTTCTTCGCCTTCTCGCGATAGGCGTTGAGCCCGTCGATGTAGGCCTGCGCGTCGTCCATGGCCTGCTCGCCACGGGCCCCCTGGGTGGTCTTGATGTACTCGACCTGCTTCTCCAGGTCCTGCTCGGTGTACGGGGCCTGCGGCCAGAACTCCTGCTCGAGTCCCTGGTTGGCGAGGGCACCGCCCGCGAACGACGTGAGCTCGCCGCGGCCGATGTGCCGGAACAGGTCGATCAGCCAGAGCCGGTCCTGACCTGCGGCGTAACCGGCGCCGAACTCAGTTCCGTAGCGCGTGGAACCTTTGACGTGGGGTACACCGTTCTTCTTGTCACGGGTGATCGTCACATCGTCGCGGGGGCGCGTGACGGAACCGACCTGACCATCGGGGACCCCGAAGGAGGAGTCGTTGAAGAACTGGGTGAGGGTGTCGTCCGTCAGGGACGGGTACCCGGCGGAGAGCGCGTCGTAGGGGCCGAGTTGATCGTCGGCGTGGGCGGGCTGGGTGCCGAGGAGCCGGTGGCCGAGTATCTCGGCCAGCGTGGCGCTGCCGTTCGCGCCGGGCGGCAGGATGTCCGCGCACCGGCCCGCGCAGTAGTCGGGCGCCGGTGGCGGCTCCGCGGCCAAGGCCTCGCCGGCCGGGGACAGGAGCCCGGCCGTGAGGACGAACACCGCGGTGGCGGCCGTACTGCCGAGCGTTCTACGGAGGCTTCTGTGCTGGGTGGTTCGTGGGGTGCGCCGTCGCATGCCTGATCCTCCCGACGATGGTGCGCCGGAGGTTACCGGCGGTAGACAGCCGACTGGAGATGAACATGCGTCACCTTTTCGGAATCGCCACACGCGACCCCCTGGGGCGAACGGGCCCCAGGAGGTGCCGCTGATGGAGTCCATCGGAAATCGGATGGAGTGGCATGGATCCGAATCGAGTGTCGATACGTCTATTCAGCGACGTCCGTTCGACGACGACGCCGAAGTACATGTACGTGTGACGGAGGTGCAGGGCGATGGCCGGATTCCGGAGTCTGGCGAGACAGGCGCGCGACCCGCGCAATGATCTGGCACTGCGGCGGTACTCGCTGCGCAAGTGCCTGGAGCGATTTGCCCCTTACGGGCACCGGGCGACCTGGGACCACCTGTGCTCGCGGGCCGGGTTCGACCCCGAGGACCGGTCCCCCGAGCCGGCGCGGCTGACGGCCGCGCTCGACGAGCTCGAGGAGGCGCGGGCGGTCTGGCTCGCGTACGAGACGCAGTTCGCGGAGCGCCGCCGCAAGGAGAAGCACGACGGGCTGCGCAGACCGGGCACGGTCGACGACTGGCACCGGCTGACCTGGGGCGGCTTCGGAGTCGCCTGGTGCGACGACCCGATGGTGCATCCCTCCGAGCCGCTCGCGGAGGTTCTGAACCGGCTGATCGCGGCCCTGGAGCGCGAGCCCGGCACGACCTGTCCCGTCTGCACCGGCACGGCACTGCGCTGGGAGCACGACCTGGCGCACGAACCGTCGTCAGGACCGGTCTGCACCCACTGCGGCATCGTGGTGCCGCGTCCCGTCCTCACCCCCGCGTCCCTGGCCGGAGCCTGGCGGGCACGGGCCCTTGTCCCGGCGTGAAGCGCATCGGCACGAGCACGACTGTGTGAGCACGGGGGTGCCGCCCATGAGCCGCACCCCCGGTCCACTCGCCTGGCTCAGCCCTTCGGTGTGATCACGTCCGTCTGGACGGCCAGCTTGAACTCGGCGAGGACCAGCGGCGTACGGATCAGCGCGTCACCCGCGCCGCGCACCGAGATCTTCAGGCCGACCGGGGTTCCCGGGTGCACGAACATCTGCCAGGTGTACGACCGGTACTGACCGCCGCCGGTCGGCGCGGAGTCCGTCGTGGCGGTCGAGTCGTAGCCCGTCGAACCGGCGAGCGGGTCGCGCACGAAGCGTGCCCTGAACTCGCGCGGTCCGGAGTCCGGCTCCCAGAAGACCAGCGCGGACAGGGTGCCCCACCCGTCGTGACTCGGCCGGATCAGACCCGAGTGGGCGTCCGGGTACGTGGACCCCTTCGGCGGGTCGTGCATCTTCCAGGGGTCGTACGACTCCTCGCCCGCCCCGTAGGGAAAGCGGACGAGGTGGTAGCCGTCGCGGTCATAGGTGATCTTCTGCGGGCCCGAGCGTGCCGCCTCGTACTTCAGCGAGCAGATGGCGAGTCCCATACGCGCCTCCCCGTGATCCGTCCTGCCGTCCTGCCTCATTCATCCCCAACTCCCCTGCGGGTGAAGACATGCGGACGCCCGGAGTCGGTGGCGGACGGCTACGGTCACACGTCGCGGCGCCGCACGACGACCAGCGCCAGGGCGAGCGCGACCAGCGGCCACAGGACGAACACGGTCCAACTCCCGGCGACCGTGGCCCCGTTGTACGCCTCGACCGGCGTTCCGTAGATCTGGGCCAGGCGCTGCCACGCGTTGCGCACCATCGCGTTGGCGAAAGCGGCGGACAGCGGCTTGCGGGACGAGAAGAACACCGGCAGCAGGAGCAGGACGAAGGAGCCCGCGACCACGGTGGTGGCGCTGTGCCGGATCAGGACGCCCAGGCCGAGGCCGACGAGCGCGCACACCGGGGCGAGCAGCGCGGAGGCCGCGAACGCCCGCAGCGCGTCGGGGTCGCTGAGCGGGATCGCGGCGTCCCGCCCGCCGAGGATCGCCTGGGCGACGAAGAACGAGCAGAGGGCGACGAGCGCACCGACCACGGTCCACAGGACGGCCTGCACCACGGCCTTGGCGAGGACCACGGCGCCGCGCGCGGGGACGGCCACCGTGGTGGTGCGGATGAGGCCGCTGCCGTACTCACTGACCGTGGCGATCGCGCCGACGGCCACGGCGGCGAGCATCAGCGTCAGATACGCCTCTGCCGGAAAGGCGTCGCCCAGCGAGAACGGGTGCTCCCGTCGGGTAAGGGCGTCGTAGGAGGGGAAGTTGTTGTAGTCGGCGAGTGCGCGGGCCGCGGCGACACCGGTCACGACCAGCGTGACCAGGACGATCACCCAGGGTGTGGAGCGCAGCGACCGTACCTTGATCCACTCGGCGGCCACGAGGTCGAGGAAGCGGGCGGGTGGTGCGCCCGCGACGGCGGCGCACGTGGGGGCAGTGGTGTGGGGAGTCGTGCTCGTCATCAGGACCGGCCCGCCTTTCCCGCGTCTCCCGACAGGTACTCGACGCTGTCGGCGGTGAGTTCCATGAACGCCTCCTCCAGCGAGGCCGTCCGGTTGGTCAGCTCGTGCAGCGTGATCCGGTGCTCGAGGGCGAGCGCTCCGATGCGCTCGGCGGGCAGTCCGGTCACGGCGAGCCTGGCCGCGTCCGGCGGCCCGTGCGGCGCGACGGACGCGCCGGCCGCCGTGAGGACGGCCGTCAGCTCGTCGGCCCGCGGCGTCGCGACCAGCACGCTGAAGCGCGTGCTGCGGGCCGCGAACTCCCTCACGGACTCGGCGGCGACGAGACGGCCCCGTCCGATCACGACGAGCTGGTCCGCGGTGCTCTCCATCTCCGTCATCAGATGGCTGGAGAGGAAGACGGTGCGTCCCTCGGCGGCCAGGCGGCGAAAGAGCCCGCGTACCCAGAGCACACCCTCCGGGTCCATGCCGTTGATCGGCTCGTCGAACATCAGCACAGGAGGGTCGCCGAGCAGTGCCGCAGCGATGCCGAGCCGTTGCTTCATGCCGAGCGAGAACCCGCCGATGCGGCGCCCGGCCGCCTCGGTCAGGCCCACCTCGGCGAGCACCTCGCCCACACGGCTCGCCGGGATGCGGTTGCCGCGGGCCAGGGCGCCGAGGTGCGCGGTGGCGCTGCGCCCGCCGTGGACCTGCTGGGCGTCGAGCAGGGCGCCGACGTGGCGCAGGCCGCGTGGGTGGGTGCGGAAGGGGACGCCGCCGATGGTCGCGGTGCCGGCCGTGGGCGAATCCAGGCCGAGGAGCATCCGCATGGTGGTCGTCTTGCCCGCGCCGTTGGGGCCGAGGAAGCCGGTGACCCGGCCCGGCCGGACGGTGAAGGAGAGGTGGTCGACGGCGGTCTTGTCGCCGTACCGCTTGGTGAGTTCGCTGACTTCGATCACGAGGGCAACGGTGCCGGTGCGGGGGCGGGGCGCGCATCGGCCCGTGGGCGGCCCTCACCGGAGGCGGTGTCCACCCGTGGGATGCAGCCCGTGGGCCCATGCCCGCAGCGGGCGGCGCGCCTACGATCCCGGTGTGGACGCCACCTCGACACCCTCGCCGCTCCAGCGCATGTCCGGGCGCTCCCGCTCCGTCCTGACCTGGATCGGCGCGGGCCTGTATCCGTTCATGGCGCTGCTCCCCGCGGTCAGCGCCGACCCGCGGGCGCCCGGCGTCCTCCCGGCCTGCGGCTCGGCGCTCGCGACGGTCCTGCTCGTCGGCGTGATCCGGCGCAGGCCCCTGGCCGCCCTGGTCATGATGCTGCTCGTCACCGCCCTCCTGCCGCCGGCGGCCAAGTTCCACGGCCCTCAGTGGTTCGTGCCGTTCGCCGCCGTGGACAGCACGCTCGGGTACGTCGTCGCGACCCGTACCCTGCGGGCGTCGGTGGTCGCCGTCTCCCTCACGTTCCTCACGCAGTGCCTGACGATCCTCGGCTTCACGAGCGGGCCCGGCAATCTCGTCGTGATCGGGACGATCGCCCTCCTGGCCCTGGTCACCGCCTGCGTCGTGGGCCTTCTCGGCCGCGAGCGCCGGCGGCACGCGACGGAGCTGCGTTCGCACGAGGTGGCCGAGGCGATCACGGCCGAACGGCTGCGGATCGCCCGCGAGTTGCACGACCAGGTCGCGCACAGCATCGGCATCATCGCGATCCAGGCCGGCGTCGGCAGCCGCGTCATCGAGACGCAGCCGCTGGAGGCGCGGGCCGCCCTGAGCGCCATCGAGGCCACCAGCAGGGAGACCCTGTCGGGACTGCGGCGCACGCTGGTCGCGCTGCGCAGGTCGGGCCCCTCGGCCGAGCCCGGCGCGGCGCCCTACGGCCCCGCACCGGATCTCGGCGACCTGGAACGTCTGGCCGCCACGACCGCGGACGCGGGCGTCGAGGTCGACCTGCGCCGGAGTGGCCGACAGCGTCAACTGCCGCCCGACATCGGCCTGTCGGCGTACCGGATCGTGCAGGAGTCGCTGACGAACGTGGTGCGGCACTCGGGCGCCGGGGGGTGCCGGGTGACCGTCGGATTCGGGGAGGATGAGCTGTCCGTGGAGATCGTCGACGAGGGGCGCGGGATGCGGGGCGCGGGGCCGGGCGTGGGGTTCGGGATCACCGGGATGCGGGAGCGGGTGGCGCTGCTGCACGGGGAGTTCAGCGCGGGGCCACGGCCCGAGGGAGGCTTCCGGGTGGCGGCACGGCTGCCTCTGCCGGAACCGACGTCCACGACGCCGGACGACGCCTCCGTGGCCGGGGCGGACGCCCGATGACCGTGCGCGTGGTGCTCGCCGACGACCAGCCGCTCGTACGCTCCGGGCTGCGCGTCCTCATCGCCGACACCCCTGATCTGGAGGTCGTCGGGGAGGCCGCGAGCGGCGAGGAGGCCGTCCGGCTGGCGCGGGAGGTCAGCCCCGATGTGATCGTGATGGACATCCGGATGCCGGGCATGGACGGGATCGAGGCCACGGGCCTGGTCACCTCGGGCCCGGGGGCGACCCGTGTGCTGGTGCTGACGACCTTCGACGAGGACGACTACGTCTACGGCGCGCTGCGCGCCGGCGCGAGCGGCTTCGCGGTCAAGGACATGGCGCTCGACGACATCCTCGCCGCGATCCGGGTCGTCGCCGCCGGGGACGCGCTGATCGCGCCGGGGATCACGCGCCGCCTGATCGCGGACTTCGTGGGCCGCCCCGAGCCGTCCCCCGCCCGCGCGCCGCGTGCGGTCGAGGGCATCACCGAGCGGGAGCGCGAGGTGCTCACCCTGGTGGGGCTCGGCCGGTCGAACAGCGAGATCGCCGACGAGCTCCACATCACCGTGGCCACGACCAAGTCGCACGTGGCGCGCCTGTTCACCAAACTGGGCGCCCGGGACCGGGTCCAACTGGTGATCATCGCCTACGAGTCGGGGCTGGTCTCCGCGCCCCGCTGAGCGGCGGGCCCTCAGGCGCCGTCCCGGTTCTCCTTCATGAGGCGGGATCCGGTGAGACGCTCGCCGAACACGTCGTCCGGGTTCGACAGGACACAGTTCTCCAGGGACAGACAGCCGCATCCGATGCAGTCGGTCAGGTGGTCGCGCAGCCGCCCCAGCTGGGTGATGCGCTGGTCCAGTTCGGAACGCCAGGCCTCGGAGAGGTGTGCCCAGTCCTCGCGGGTCGGGGTGCGCCCCTCGGGCAGCTCGGACAGCGCGTCACGGATCGTGGCGAGCGGGATGCCGACGCGCTGCGCGGCGCGGATGAACGCGACCCTGCGCAGGGTGTCGCGCTGGTAGCGGCGCTGGTTGCCCGTCGTGCGGCGGCTGCTGATCAGACCCTTGGCCTCGTAGAAGTGCAGGGCCGAGACGGCGGCTCCGCTGCGCGCCGACAGCTGACCGACGGTGAGTTCGTGGATCTTCACGGGAATCTGGGGCACCGTGCCGAGACTACTGGCCGGATGCCGCCGTCGTTGACAGAGGTCTCCCGCCCTAGCATGCTGAGCAAGCGCTTAGACATCCACCTGAGACATCCGCACACGGTGCGTACATGGGAGGCCAGGACATGGCAGAGCCGAGGGTTTTCGCGACGGTCGACGAGCTGCGCTCGGCGGTGGGCGAACAGCTGGGGTACAGCGACTGGGTCGAGATCGAGCAGAAGCGGATCGACCAGTTCGCGGACGCCACGGGTGACCACCAGTGGATCCATGTCGACCCCGAGCGCGCCAAGGACGGGCCGTTCGGCACGACGATCGCGCACGGTTATCTGACCCTGTCGCTGCTCCCCCTCTTCGGGCCGCAGCTGATCACGGTCGACGGCATGAAGATGGGCGTGAACTACGGGACGAACAAGGTCCGTTTCCCCGCTCCGGTGCCGGTCGGCTCCCGGCTGCGCGCCACCGCGAAGATCACCGGTGTCGACGACGTGCCCGGCGGCGTCCAGGTCTCGGTCGCCTTCACCGTGGAGCGTGACGGGGGCGACAAGCCCGTGTGCGTCGCCGAGTCGGTGTCCCGCTACTACCTCTGAGCCCCGCGGGGTCAGGAAACCCGGGCCCCCACCATCCGCAGGACGAGGTCGGCGTACAGCGCGCCGACCTCGTCGGGCGTCCGGCGGCCCTCCGTGTTGAACCAGCGGGCCACGTCGATACAGAGCGACAGCACGGCCAGCGTGGTGCCCGGGACGTCGGGGACGTCGAACTCCCCCGCTTTCACACCGTCGTTGATGATCTCGCGCACGGTCGCGTCGCTCTCGCGGCGCAGGGCCACGATCTCCGGCCGGTGCTCCTCGCCGAGCGAGTCCAGCTCGTACTGCACGACGCGCGCCGTCAGATGGCGTGCCGCGTGCCAGCGGACGAAGGACCGTACGGCCTCGGAAAGCCGCTCGGAGGCGGTGCCGTCCTCGGCGGCCGCGTCCTTGAGGATCTCCAGGGCCTTCTCGTGGCCGATGCGGCTGATGCGCAGGAGCAGGTCCTCCTTGGTCCGGTAGTGGATGTAGAGCGCGGCCGGGCTCATGCCGGCCCGGCCGGCGATGTCCCGGGTGGTGGTCGCGTGGTAGCCGCGCTCCGCGAACGCCTGGACGGCGGCGATCAGCAGCCGCCTGGCCGCGTCCGGGGTGACCTCGGCCCAGGACATGTCGTCCGTGGCAGCTTCGTTCTGGCCGTGCCGCTCCGCGCTCATCGCTCGCTCACATCCTCCCGTGGACAGGACGCACACCATACCCCTAGAGCTGAGCGAGCGCTTAGCTCCGTACGTCAGACGACGGGCTTGAAAGGGTCGTGTTCGGCGAGGATCTTGTCGATGCGGGCCTGGTCGATACGGCTGACGACCTGATCGACCTCCTGACGGTCCCGGATGACCTTGGCGAGGGTGAACGCGGAGGTCGTCAGATAGAGGACGGCGATGGCGAGGAAGCCGCGCACCCAGCCGCTGGCGTCGATGCGGTAGACCCCGACGGCGGTCGCCACGAGCGCGAGCGCGAAGGAGGCGACGGCCTGTCCGTAGAAGGCGTTGGTGGTCCTGTGCTTGACCGGTGTGTCACTCATGGGCGACAGCATGGAGCGGACGGGGGCGCACCCCCATCCGCTCGCGTACTCAGAAACGTACTCAGAAGCCGGGCCCGGAGGTCCGGCTCGACAGCCCGGCCTCAGAAGGCCGATACGCCGGTGAGCGCGCGGCCGATGATGAGCTTCTGGATCTGGCTGGTGCCCTCGTAGAGGGTCATGACGCGGGCGTCGCGCAGGAGTTTGCCGACCGGGTACTCGTCGATGTAGCCGTAGCCGCCGAAGACCTGGAGGGCGTTGTTCGCACAGCGCACCGCGGCCTCGGAGGCGAAGAGCTTCGCCGTGGAGGCGGCGGTCGCGAAGTCCTCGCCGCGGTCGATGAGGTCGGCGACGCGCCAGGTCAGCATGCGCGCGGCGTCCACGTCGACGGAGATGTCGCTGATCAGCTCCTGCACCAGCTGGTACGAGGCGATGGACTTGCCGAACTGCTCGCGCTCCGCCGCGAATCCCACGGCGGCGTCGAGCGCGGCCTGCGCGATGCCCACGCAGCCCGCGGCCACGGACATACGCCCCTTGGCGAGCGCCGACATGGCGACGGAGAAGCCCTTGCCCTCGGGACCGAGCATCGCGGAGGCGGGTACGCGGACGTCCTCGAGGACCAGCTCGGCGGTGGCCTGGCCGCGCAGACCGAGCTTGCCGTGGATGGTGCGGCGGGTGAGGCCGGGGGCGTCCGTGGGAACGAGGAAGGCGGTGACGCCCTTGTGCCCGGGCGCGTCGGTGGAGCGGGCGAAGAGGAGGACGACGTCGGCCCAGGTGCCGTTCGTGATGAACATCTTGGAGCCGTTGATCACGTAGTCGTCGCCGTCACGCACCGCCCGGGTGGTGAGGTTGCCCGCGTCGGAGCCGGTGCCGGGCTCGGTGAGCCCGAAGCAGCCGAGGGCCTCGCCGGCCGTGAGGCGCGGCAGCCACCGACGCTTCTGCTCGTCGCTCCCGTAGGACTGGATCGTCTTGGTGACCAGGCCGAGCGAGACGGAGACGATGCCGCGCACGGACGAGTCGCCGCGCCCCAGCTCCTCCGTGACCAGGCAGTACGCGAGGTGGTCGCCGCCCGAGCCGCCGTACTCCTCGTCGATGGTCAGGCCCAGGAAGCCGACGTCGCCGAGCTTCTTGACGATGCCGCGGTCGACCTCCTCGGCACGGTCCCAGCCGACGACGTTCGGGGTGATCTCGCGCGCCACGAAGTCCCTGGCGAGCTGCCGCACGGCGGCCTGCTCCTCGCTGAGCTCCAGATTCATGGACCACACCTCAGGCATAAGTGAATGAGCACTAAATTAGCACTGCTAGTTTTCGACTGACAGCCCTACTATGTGCCGCATGGCCCGACCGCGCAAGCCCCTCCTGAGCAGAGACCGCATCGTCACGGCGGCGCTCTCTCTCGTCGACGCCGAGGGCCTCGCGGCCGTCTCGACACGGCGGCTCGCCGCCGAGCTGGGCGTGAGCGGCCCCTCGCTCTACAACCACTTCCGCACCAAGGACCAGATCCTGGAGGCGGTCGCCGACGCGGTGAGCGCGCAGGTCGACCTGTCGATGTTCGACCCCGCGGACGGGCGCGACTGGCGCACCTCCCTGCACGACTGGGCAGTGTCCTACCGGGCGGCCCTCCTCGCGCACCCGAACATCGTTCCCGTGCTCGCCCAGGGGCCCGGTCGCAGGCCCGCGGGACTCCGGCTCGCCGACGCCGTGTTCGGCTCGATGGTGGACGCGGGCTGGCCCCCGGCGCAGGCCACGTCGATCGGCGCGCTCATGCGGTACTTCGTGACGGGCTCCGCACTCGGCTCCTTCGCGGGGGGCTTCGTCGACGACGAGACGGCGTACGACCCCGCCGACTACCCGCACCTCGGCCAGGCGCACCTGCTCGCCGACCGCCAGGAGCTGATCGACGAGCGGGCCTTCGAGACGGGCCTGCGGGCACTCCTCGACGGGCTCACGCAGCAGTACGAGCAGGTCGCGGCGCTGCGCTGACGTTTCGGCCGCCACCGAACCGTGCCGGGCGCATGCTTGACCCATGAAGTCCAGGGAACCCGGCGCACCGCGCCTCGCCGCACTCGCCGCACTCATGGCCGACGAGACCCGCGCGGCCTGCCTGCTCGCCCTGCTCGACGGGCGGGCGTGGACCGCCGGTGAGCTGGCGCGGCACTCGGGGGTGGCCGCCTCGACCGCGAGCGAGCATCTGGGCAAGCTCGTCGCGGGGGGCCTGCTCGCCGAGGAGCGTCAGGGGCGCCACCGCTATGTACGGCTCGCGGACGCGCGCGTGGCCGGGCTCGTCGAGGAACTCGCGGCGTACGCGGCGCCGGACGGCGGGGAGCGGCCGGCGACGCTGCGGGCGGTGAGCGCGCGGGACGCGATGGCGCGCGGGCGCACCTGTTACGACCATCTCGCGGGCCGCCTCGGCATCGCGCTCACGGACGCGCTGGTCCGGCGCGGGGACCTGAGCACCGATACGGGGTTTGCGCTGACCGCACAAGGGGTGGACCTGTTCGGGACGTTGGGGATCGGGCTCGAGCGGTCGGGGCGCCGCCCCATGGCACGGGCGTGCCTGGACTGGACCGAGCGCCGACCGCATCTCGCGGGGACGGCGGGCGCGGCGCTGTGCAGCCACGCGTTCGACGCGGGCTGGGTCGTGCGGATCGGGTCCGAGCGGGCCGTGATGGTCACGCCGGACGGGGAGCGGGCGTTCGGCGACGCCCTGGGGATCGGGGCGGAGTCACTGCGCTAGCGGCGACCGAGGATCAGGGCGGAGTCACTGCGCCGGCGACACCCGGAGATCGGGACGGAATCGCTGCACCAACGACACCCTCGGGACCAGGACGGAATCACTGCGCCAACGACACCCGGAGACCAGGACAGAGCCACTGCACCGACGACACCCGGAGATCGAGGCACCGGCGCCGCTCCGGCCGGGAGGGGGCTTCCTGCCGTGATAGGCCCCTTCTTCCGGACTTCAGGGGATGTCTGTAAAGTGCCTCCGTTCTGTTCGGTGAAACAGGGACGTAACACGGGAGCACGGGATGCGGCAGGCCAAGAACGGCCCAACTCCTGGCGAATCAGCCCTTACCTGGGGTGCGGGTTGTAGGCGATTCGGCGTTCAGGTCATGCGGGGGCAGGCTCAGGTCGCCTTTCTGTCCAGCGTCCCGGCCGGACTGCTCTTCGCCGTGGCGCTGTTCGCGGCGGGGTGGGAGTTCGGGCTCTACGCGATCGCCGGAACGGCGCTCGGCACGGCCACCTCTCGGCTCCTCGGCGCGGACCACGAGCGCGTGTCGACAGGGCTCGAAGGGTTCAACGCCTGCCTCACGGCGCTGTGTTTCGCGGTGTTCCTGGGCGCCGACCATCTGTCGACCGCGCTGCTCGCGGCGGCCGGCTGCGTCGTCGTCACCGTCGTCACCGCGGCCGTCGTCAATCTGCTCGGCGTGTGGAACCTGCCGTCGCTGACGCTCCCCTACTGCCTCCTCGCGAGCGCGATGACCACCGCGGCACCGGGATTCGAACGGATCTGGCACCAGGGCGACAGCCTCGCGGCCCTGGCGAGCATGGCGACCGGGTCGACCTCGGTCGGCTTCTCCGACCTGTGGCACGGGTTCCTCACCGGCTTCGCCGAGATCTTCTTCATGCCGCAGTGGTACGTCGGCGCGCTGGTGCTCGCCGCGCTCCTCGTCGCGAGCCGCAGGGCCGCCGCCGTTGCGTGCGTGGGCAGCCTCGTCGGAATCCTCTCGGCGTGGGCGCTCGGCGCTCCCGCCGCCCAGATCGCGGACGGGACCATGGGCTACAACGCGATCCTCGTGACCCTGGCCCTGTGCGGGGTGTTCCTGGAGGCGGGGCCGCGCACGCTCGGGTACGCCGTGGTGGGCGCGTTCACCGCGACGGCCGCGACGCCGGCCCTGGCCGCGCTGTTCGCGCCGTCCGGCGGGCACACGTTCACCTGGCCGTTCGTCCTGACGACGTTCGCCTTCCTGGCGGCGGCCCGGTCCTTCCCCGGACTGCGGACATCGGCTCCGGCACCCACGGCGCCGGAGCCGATCGCGGCACTCAGCGCGCAGCCGCCCGCCCCGCAAGCACCTTGATGGACACCAGGGCGATCACGCCGAGCCCGATGATGTAGCCGGAGACGGCCATCGACGTGCCGGTCGCCTCCAGGAGCAGCACCATTACGAACGGCGCGAGTCCGCCACCGAACACCGCGGCGATCTGGTAGCCGAGCGAGGCGCCGGTGTAGCGCATCTCCGCGGTGAACAGCTCCGCGAACAGGGCGGCCTGCGGCCCGTACATGATGCTCAGGAAGCAGCTGGTGACGAACGTTCCGACGGCCAGCCAGAGCAGCGAGCCCGTGTCGATGAGCAGGAACATCGGCACGGCCCACACGACGAGGCCCGCCGCGCCGAGTGCGTAGATCCGCAGTCGGCCGATGCGGTCCGAAAGGACCGCCGACGCGGGGATCAGGGCGAGCTGGGTGAGGCTGATGCACAGCGAGACGGTCAGGACGGCCTCGCGCTTCATGCCGAGTTCACGGGTCGTGTAGTCGAGGACTCCCGTGATGATGATGTAGAACGTCGCGGTGTTCACGGCGAAGGAGCCGCCCGCCAGGAACACCGTGCCGAGGTGTTCGCGCAGGATCCTGCGCAGCGGGGAGCGGGAGCGGTCCGCCTCCGCCTTCGCCAGTTCCGCTTCGGCCGCCTTGAACTCGGGGGTCTCCTCGACCCTCGCGTGGATGTACCAGGCCAGCGCCAGGACGAGCAGGCCCACCAGGAACGGGAGCCGCCAGCCCCACGCGGTGAAGGCGCTGTCGCTGGTGAGGGCGCCGGCGACGAGGAAGACGGTGTTGGCGGTCACCACGCCGATCGGGACGCCGAGTTGGACGAGGCTGCCGTAGAGGCCGCGCTTGCCCTCGGGGGCGTACTCGGTGGCCATCAGCATCGCGCCGCCCCACTGGGCGCCCACGGCGAGGCCCTGCACGACCCGCAGGGCGACGAGGAGGATCGGCGCGGCCACGCCGATCGTGTCGTACGTGGGGAGCAGGCCGATGCCCGTGGTGGCGAGGCCCATCAGGGTCAGGGCGAGGACCAGCATGGGCTTGCGGCCGCGCTTGTCGCCGAGCTGGCCGGCGATGACCCCGCCGAGCGGGCGGGCCAGGAAGCCGACGGCGAAGGTCGCGAAGGCGGCGAGCACGCCCGCCGACGAGCTGCCCGAGGGGAAGTAGAGGTCGCCGAGCACGAGGGCGGCCGCGATGCCGAAGACGAAGTAGTCGTACCACTCGACGGCCGAGGCGAGCGCGGCGGCGGTGGCGACCTTTCGCCGGGCTCGGGTCTCGGCTTCGGACGACGTGGTGGCTGCGGGGCGAGCGGATGGTGCCGTGTCCATGCGTGCACACTCCGGTGACTGCGGGGAGGGGACGGTCCGCGGCGCCGCGGTCCCGGGAACATACTGACCGGACGGTACGCGGGTCAACGGGTTGCGCAGCAGGAGTTTTTGCCTGGACATGGGAAAGCGCGGGCCGTGCGCGGGCAGCCCTGTGGCCCCGGCCGCGCGGGGGCGGCCGGGGTCGTGGGGCACGGGTCCACCCGGGTCTAGAAGACGACCAGCGCCCGTCCGCCCTTGCCCGCGACCATGTTGTCGAACGCGGCCGGGATCCCTTCCAGGGCGATGTGCTCGGTGACCAGCGCGCCCAGGTCGAGGCGGCCCGCGCGGATGTGCTCGGCCAGGACCGGGAGGTCCTTCGCCGGGTCGGAGTTGCCGTACACGCATCCGGACAGGGTGCGGCCCCAGTGGAAGATCTCCAGGGCGTTGAACGTGACCTGCTGGTCCTTGCCGCCGATGCCGACGACCGTGGTGCGGCCGCCCCGGCGCGTCGACTCCCAGGCCGCGCGGATCGTCACCGCGCGACCGACGCACTCCACGGCCACGTCGACACCCTGCTTGCCGGTCAGGCCCCGGATCTCGCGGGCCGTGTTCTCGGAGGCGACGACGTAGTCGGTGGCGCCGGCGCCCCGCGCCAGGGCCTCCTTCTCCGGGGAGACATCGACCGCGATGATCTTCGAGGCACCCGCGATGCGCGCCGCCTGGAGGGTGGCCAGGCCGACGCCGCCGACACCGAACACCGCGACCGTCTCACCCGTCTTGACCTGCGCACAGTGGTGGATCGCGCCGTAGCCGGTGAGCACCGCGCACCCCAGCAGGGCCGCGTCCGTGAGGGGGACGCCGTCCGGGACGGGCAGTACGCAGTTCGCGGCGACGACCGTCTCCTCGGCGAACGCGGCGACGTTGAGACCGGGGTGCAGGTCGCAGCCGTCGGACGTCCGGCGCGCGTACACGTTGCCCGCGCCGGTCAGCGCGTTCGCGCACAGCCACACTTCGCCGAGCGCGCACGCGTGACAACTTCCACAGGAAGGCGCCCAGTTGAGGACAACTCCGTCGCCGGGCGCGACATGGGTGACGCCCTCGCCGACGGAGACGACCGTGCCGGCGCCCTCGTGGCCGAGCACGGCGGGGACCGGCACGCGCATCGTGCCGTTGGTCAGGGACAGGTCGGAGTGGCAGACCCCGGCGGCGGCGAGCCTGACGCGCACCTGGCCGGGGCCGGGCTCGGGCAGGTCGATCTCCGCGATCTCCAGGGGAGAGCCGACGGCGGGAAGTACAGCGGCACGGACCATGATGCGCGGAGCTCCTAGAACTGGAGGGACTTGGTCTGGAGGTACTCGGACAGGCCGTGCGCGCCCAGCTCGCGGCCGACGCCGGACTGCTTGTAACCGCCGAACGGGGCGAGGGGGTTGAAGCGGCCGCCGTTGATGTCGACCTGGCCGGTGTCCATCCGGCGCGCGAACGCGACCGCCTCGGCGTCGTCCGCCGCCCAGACGGCGCCCGCGAGGCCGTACACCGTGCCGTTGGCGATGCGCAGGGCTTCGTCCTCGTCCTCGTAGCGGATGATCGAGACGACGGGGCCGAAGATCTCCTCCTGGGCGATGGTCATCTCGGGGGTGACGTCGGCGAAGACGGTCGGGCTGACGAAGTAGCCCTGCTCACGCGGCGCTTCGGAGCCGCCGGCGACGAGACGGGCACCCTCGGCGACGCCCTTGTCGATGTAGCCGCGCACCCGCGCGTGCTGCTTGGCGTTCACGAGCGGGCCGATGCGGTCGCCGTACTTGGCGGCGGCCTCCGCGGCGAGCGCGACCGCCTCGTCGTACTGGGTCGTGTGGACGAGCATGCGGGTCCAGGCGCTGCACGTCTGGCCGGAGTTGCCCATGACGTTGGCGATGCCGACGCCGACGGCCTTGGCGAGGTCGGCGCTCGGCAGGATGACGTTGGCGGACTTGCCGCCCAGTTCCAGGGCGACGCGCTTGACGGCCGCGCCGGCGGTGGCACCGATCTGCTTGCCGACGGCGGTGGAGCCGGTGAAGGAGACCAGGTCGACGCCCGGGTGCTCGGCGAGCGCCTGGCCCGCGACGGGGCCGAGGCCGGTGACGAGGTTGAACACACCTGCGGGGATGCCCGCTTCGTGGACGGCCTCGGCGAAGAGCTGGGCGGTCAGCGGGGTGTCCTCGGCGGGCTTGAGCACGACGGTGCAGCCCGCCGCGAGCGCGGGGGCGACCTTCGCGACGATCTGGTGGAGCGGGTAGTTCCAGGGTGTGATCGCGCCGACGACGCCGACCGGCTCGGCGTAGACGGTGGAGTTGCCGACCTTCTCCTCGAAGGCGTACGAGGCGGCGAGTTCGGCGTACGAGCCGGCCACCAGGATCGGTACGCCCGCGTGCACCATCTGCGAGAACGGCAGGGGCGCGCCGAGTTCGGCGGTGACGGTCTCGGCGATCTCGTCCTTACGGGCGACGAGGACGTCGCGCAGTGCGGCGATCTTCGCGGCGCGTTCGGCGGGCGGGGTCGCGGCCCAGGCGGGGAACGCCTCGTGGGCCGCGAACACGGCGGCGTCGACGTCCTCGGGGATGCCCGCGGGGACATGGCCGATCACCTGCTCGTCGGCCGGGTTGACGACGGCGATGGTGTCGCCGCCCGCGGCGGCGCGCCACTCGCCGCCGATGTACATCCCCTCGTGGGCCTTCATGGCTCTCCTCCCGAGTAATGCCTGGTCGTCCGACAACCAAACTAGCGGTGATAGTTTTCCGGCGCCAGAGACCGGCCGGAGACCCCCGTCACGCTGCCGACCACCTCCGACCAGGGCCCGGCCGGGCCGTCCGGTAACGCCTCAGTAATGGCTGCCTCCTAACGTCCGTTCGCGCCTTCGACCGACGAGCAACCACCCGTCGCGCGGGCGCAGTTCGGACCGTACGGCCACAAGCCGTGCCCCACTACCAAGGAGTCCCACATGTTGCGACACAACGCACTGCGCATGGCCCTGGTCGGCGCCTCCCTGACCGCCGTGGCCGCGTTCGGCACGGGTACGGCGAGCGCCGCCACCACGACGGTGGACGCGACCTCCTGCCACGTCGCCGGATATGTGTGCATCGTCCCGGCGAGCAGCCCGGACGAGGGCCTGCTGATCCCCGAAGGCCAGTCGTACACCGTTTCCCCGGGTGTCGACATCCTGAGCATCTCCAACGACACCGCATACACCATCTGTGTCAGCGGGGACTACAACTTCGGGCTCGCCCCGTCCGCGGAGCGCGACGTCGAGTACAACCTCACCGGCTTCGGGCCGAACTTCGGCGGCAGTGGCTGCCTCTCCTGACCCGGAGCATGCGGTCCGTCGGGACCTGACCGTGGGCGGGCGTCGTCGATGCACGATCGGCGGCGCCCGCCGTCGCGTTCGACGGGGGCGCGGGCACGAAAGGGGCACGAGGGGGCACTGCCGCCACAAGGACTGAACGGAGCCAGTAATTCCTCAGTAACGGCAGCTTTCTAGCGTGCGAACTCCCCCGTACCGTTCCCGGAGGAGTGCCCCCGATGCACCTGCCCCGACCGCCCCGGCGGAGATCCGCCTCATGGGCGGCGGCCGCGTTCACCGCGACCGCTCTGGCCGCCGGCGTCATGCCGGCCGTCGCCGCCGACACCCCGTCCGCGGCCGACACCGCCGCTGCCGCGAAGATCGACTCGTCGCTGAGCAGCGCCGTCGCCAAGGGCGGTGACGCGACGTTCTTCATCACCCTGAAGAGCGAGGCCGACCTGTCCGGCGCCAAGAAGCAGAAGACGCACGCGAAGAAGGCCACGGCCGCCTACAAGGAGCTGCGCAAGAACGCCGACGACAGCCAGGCGTCGCTGCGGTCCTTCCTCGACAAGAAGAAGGTCGGCCACAAGGACTACTGGATCGCCAACACGATCCAGGTCACCGGCGACCAGGCCCTCGTCGACGAGCTCGCGAAGCGCTCGGACGTGGCGTCGATCGTCAAGGCGCGTACGTTCAAGGTCGACGACGACGTGGCCGCCCACACGAAGGTCTCCACGTCGCGCACCACGTCGGAGAAGACCGACTCGTCCGCCGAAGGCGACGACACCCCCGAGTGGGGCGTCGCCGACATCAAGGCCGACCAGGTCTGGGACAAGTACACGGACCGCGGCGAGGGCATCGTCATCGCCAACGTCGACACCGGTGTGCAGTACGACCACCCGGACCTCGTCGGCAGCTACCGCGGCAACAACGGCGACGGCACCTTTACGAACGACTACAACTTCTACGACCCGTCCGGGAACTGCCCCTCCGACGGCTCCCCGTGCGACAACCAGGGCCACGGCACCCACACCATGGGCACCATGGTCGGCGCCAACGGCATCGGTGTCGCGCCGAACGCGAAGTGGATCGCCGCCAAGGGCTGCGCGAGCGACAGCTGCTCGGAAGAGGACCTGCTCGCGGCCGGTCAGTGGATCCTCGCGCCGACCGACCACAACGGTCAGAACCCGCGCCCGGACCTCGCCCCGAACATCGTCAACAACTCCTGGGGCCAGAAGGAAAGCACCATCCCCTTCTACGAAGACATCATCGACGCCTGGAACTCCGCGGGCATCTTCGAGGCGTTCGCGGCCGGCAACGACGGCGACGGCGTGACCTGCTCGACGGCTCACCCGCCGGGCGCGCAGGTCGCGACCTACGCCGTCGGCGCCTACAACGCGGCCGGCAAGATCACCGACTTCTCCGGCTTCGGCCCCTCGCCGGTCGACGGCTCCGCCAAGCCGAACATCGCGGCTCCCGGTGCGGACATCACGTCGACGTACCCGGGTTCGAAGTACGCGTCCATGGACGGTACGTCGATGGCGACCCCGCACCTCGCGGGTGCCGTGGCCCTGCTGTGGTCGGCGGCTCCCTCGCTGATCGGCAACATCGACGAGACCCGCAAGCTCCTCGACGAGGGCGCGACCGACGTCGACGACACCCACTGCGGCGGCACCGCCGGCGCCAACAACGTGTGGGGCGAGGGCAAGCTCGACATCCTCTCCTCCATCGACAAGGCCCCGCACACCGCCGTCGACGTCACCGGCAAGATCACCGACAAGGACACCGGCGCGGCCGTCTCCGGCGTCACCGTCAAGGCCACCGGTGCCGACGGCGACCACATGGTGACCACCGGGCCCCAGGGCACGTACAAGATGGCGCTGGTCCCGGGCGCGTACGACTTCACGGTCAGCGAGTACGGCTACGCGACCAAGACGATCTCCGGCGTCGAGGTGACCGCCGACAATCCGCTGGCCCAGGACATCGCGGTCACCGCCCTGGCGCAGCACGCTGTCACCGGCACCGTCCTCGACGTCACCGGCAAGCCGCTGGCCAAGGCCACGGTCGCGGTCCCCGGCACCCCGGTCGACGCCGTCACCTCCGGTTCCGACGGCACGTTCAAGCTGCCGAAGGTAGCCGAGGGCACGTACACGCTGAAGGTGACGCCCGCCTCTCCCGTCCTTTGCAACGGCGAGTACACCGCCGAGCTGAAGGTCGACGGCGACGAGACCCGTACCGTCCAGCTCCCGAACCGCACCGACGACTCGGGCAACTCCTGCGCCCCGGCCGCGTACTCCTGGATCTCCGGTTCCAGCAAGGTCTCCCTGAGCGGTGACGAGGACGCCAAGACCGTCTCGCTGCCGTTCCCGGTCTCCTTCTACGGCGTGAAGTACTCCAGCGCCGCGGTCACCACCGACGGCCTGATCAACTTCCTGTCGCCGCGCATCGGCGACTACGAGAACGAGGCCCTGCCGACGGAGACCCAGCCGAACGGCATCGTCGCCCCGTTCTGGGACGACCTGACCCTCGACAAGAAGTCCAGCGTGCAGACGGCCACCACCGGCAAGACCGGCAGCCGTAAGTTCGCTGTCGTCTGGAACAACGTCCTGTTCGCCGACGGCGGCAGCAACCGCGCCACCTTCGAGGCCGTCTTCGACGAGGCCACCGGCGCGATCACCTTCCAGTACCAGTCCGTCGCGGGCAAGGGTGCCTCGGCCACCGTCGGCATCGAGAACCAGGCCGGCACCGACGCCCTCCAGTACTCGTACGACCAGGCCGTTCTGACGAACGGTTCGGCGATCCGTATCGCGCAGGGAGCCACGTCTTGAACAGCCACAGCATGAGAGCCACCACTTCCCGGCGGGCCCTGGCGCTCGCCTCCACCCTGGTCGCGGCGGGACTGACGCTGACCTCGGCGCAGCTCGCCGTGGCCGACACCGCGACGAACGATGCGACGACGCTCAGCAGCGCCGAGGCCAAGACCCTCGCCGACCACATGAACGTCGACGTGTACGGGGACGACAGCGAGTACGCGGCGAAGGACGACGCCTCCGCCGACGCCTCCACGGACACGGCCACGGACGCGGCCACCAAGGTCACCTTCACCAACAAGTCCACGCTGGAGGGCGTGCGCGGTGTCGCCGCGACCGTCCCGGCCGGCTCCGACGGCAGCTACTTCACCGTGCACAGCCTGGGCAACGTCCAGCTGCACAAGGCCGACGGCTCCACCGCCTGGGCGCGCACCAACGCCTCGTTCTACTCGGACTGGCAGGTCAAGCCCACGCAGGCCTTCCGGACCGAGCCGTACCCGGCGCACATCGTGATGGGCTACAACGCCGTCGCCCCGTGGGCGCCCTACTCGGACCAGGGGTTCGACACCGCCGACCTGACCGGTGACGGCACGAAGGACATCGTCCTCTCGTCGTACGTCGGCAACCCCCGGGCGTTCTCTTCGCCGGGCTCCTCGCTGTACTACGGCACCTTCGTCACGGTCCTCGACGGCAAGACCGGTAAGACGGTCTGGTCGAAGCTGTACTCGTACGCCAGCAACATCAAGGTCGTCGACGGCACGCTGCTCATCGCCAACTCGCCGCGCCAGAACTCGGCCGCGCCCTCGACGGAGACGGCCTCCCTCACCGGTATCCGCTTCTCCTACGCCGACGACAAGTTGACCCCGTCGTCGACGTGGACGTACGACACCGGGACGTCGGCGGCCGCGACGTGGGGCGCCCTGGAGGCCGTCGGCGACGGGAAGGTCGCCGCGGTCTGGGACCTGCGCAAGACCGACTCGAACGCCTCCCGTGGCCGCACCCTGGTCCTGGACACCGCCGATGGCTCGGTCAAGTGGCAGACGGACAGCGCCCTTTACGGCCGCCAGCTGCGCCTGGACGCCGCCCGCAAGCGGATCGTCGCCCTGGAGCAGGCGGACAACTCCGACGCGGTGATGTACGAGCTCGCCGCCTACGACCTGAAGGACGGCAAGCGCACCACGCTCGACACCCGGGTCAACGTCCAGCCCACCGCGCTGACGGTCGGTGACGCGGCGTCGGGCGGCGGCGACGAGATCTCCGTCAGCGAGTCGGCGTACAACTCGTCGCTCTTCATCACCTCCAGCACGATCCGGGTCCTGGACGGCTCGGACGGCTCGACGGTCAAGTGGACGAACACCACCAAGCGCTCCGCCGACAACACCGAGGACGGCGCGAGCACCTGGAGCCTCGTCGCCAAGAACGGTGCGCTCACCGCCGCCGCGCAGGACGACGCGGGCGAGTCCAACTCGCTCAACCCCGGCGGTCTGCGCTACGGCTCGCTGACCGCGTTCACCAGCGGGGGCACGGTCAAGTGGCGCCAGCACGGCGTGAACGCCTCGCCGATGTACCAGCAGGTGTACTCCTCGGGCAACAGCGACAACGTGCGCGTCGTCGACCAGCAACAGAACATCCATGACTACAGCCTGAGCAAGGGCAGCCAGCAGAGGCTGACGCCGCTGCAGGGCGACCTGTACACCGGCAAGGCCGCCGACTTCGACGGCGACGGCAAGAAGGACGTCGTCGTCGGCGGCTCCTCGCAGGGCGTGTGGGCGTACTCCGGTACGTCGCTGGTGAACGGCGAGCCGAAGAAGCTGTGGCAGGCCACCGCCGCCGGCGAGGTGCACAACATCGCCACCGGTGACGTGAACGGCGACGGCACGCCCGATGTCGTCGTGGCCGCGGACACGGCGACCAGCGTCCTCGACGGCAAGACCGGCAAGACGCTCGCGACGATCGACGGCAACGGTGCGTACGTCCGCTCGGTGACCGTCGCCGACGTGAACGGCGACGGCAAGGCCGAGGTCCTCGTCCCGACCGACGCCCTGCGCGTGTACAACGCGAAGGGCAAGAAGCTGTGGTCGTACTCGGCGCCGTCGAGCGCCGGTGACGTGATCTTCTCCGACACGGTGGTCTCCGGCGGTCAGATCTACACGCAATACACCACCCCGAACGCGATGGACGAGTCCGACGCCGTCGTCAACGGCGTCGCCCTCGACGGCAGGGGCAAGGTGCAGTGGACGGCCGACCCGAAGGCCCCGTCCCGGGCTGCCGACGGCAAGCTGCACGGCGCGGAACTGGTCAACGGCGTCTTCGCCTCGCCGAACATCCCGTACGCGGACGGGCACGCGGTGGTCTACACCTGGGTCATCATGGCCGACCCGACCACGGACGGTGACCTCTCCACCGCCAGCGCGAGGGTCGTGTCGGAGATCCGGGACGGGCGCACCGGCGAGGTGCTGCACACGTTCATCGGCGGCAGCCCCTTCTCGCACGGCAACTACTTCGCCGACGACCAGAACAACGTGCTGTACCAGCTCAGCTTCGGTACGTTCAACGGCTTCACCGGTGGCGACAACGAGACCTACAGCTCGGTGCTCGCGCCCCTGCGGAACGCTCAGTTCATCACCGGGCCCGGCGGCCGCAGGCTCGTGGCCGGCGGTGTGGAGGGCGGCCTGTCCGCCTACGACCCGTCGCTTCTAAGCAACGACGCGGCGTTCCAGTCCAGCACCGGATCGGCCTCGCTCATGGGCGGTCGCGATTACATCGCCGCCGACCTCGACGGCGACGGCAGCGACGAGATGGTCTCGCTCAACTTCGACCACTTCGGCATCAACCGGATGGCGGAGCAGCTGGGCGGCGGCGTTCTCTCCCTGGACAACGGCATCCACCAGATGTCGACGTTCAAGCTCTCCTGACCGCCGCACCACGGTAGTCGACACAACCCCCTGGGCCTCGCCCAGGGGGTTTCTCGTGCTCGCGACCGCCCCGCCACCCGTCCCCAACTGCCAGTAATTCCCCAGTAACGGCGGCTCCCTAGCGTTCACGCGATCTCGTCCCGATCCGGAGGAGCACACCCCTGATGCATCTGCCCCGACCGCCACGGCGCAGAACCGCCGTATGGGCGGCGGCCGCGTTCACCGCGACTGCACTGGCCGCCGGCGTGATGCCGGCCGTCGCCGCCGACACCCCGTCCGCAGTCGACACCGCCGCCGCGAAGATCGACTCTTCGCTGAGCAGCGCCGTCGCGAAGGGCGGTGACGCGACGTTCTTCATCACCCTGAAGGACGAGGCCGATCTGTCCGGCGCCAAGAAGCAGAAGACGCACGCGAAGAAGGCCGCGGCCGCTTACAAGGAGCTGCGCGAGCACGCCGACGACAGTCAGGCCTCGCTGCGGTCCTTCCTGGACAAGAAGAAGGTCGGTCACACGGACTACTGGATCGCCAACACGATCCAGGTCACCGGCGACAAGGCCCTCGTCGACGAACTCGCCGAGCGCTCGGACGTGAAGTCGATCGTCAAGCGGCGTTCGTTCAAGCTCGACGACATGGAGACCTCCGACAAGAAGGTCACCAAATCCCGTACCACGTCAGCGAAGAGCGACGCGTCGACCGACGCGACGACCGACAGTGACGCGACGCCCGAGTGGGGCATCTCCGACGTCAAGGCCGACCAGGTCTGGGACCAGTACAAGGACCGCGGCGAGGGCATCGTCGTCGCCAGCGTCGACTCCGGTGTGCAGTACGACCACCCGGACCTCGTCGCCAACTACCGCGGCAACAACGGCGACGGCACCTTCACGAACGACTACAACTTCTACGACCCGACGGGCACCTGCGCCACCAGCAGCACCCCGTGCGACAACGCCGGCCACGGCACCCACACCATGGGCACGATGGTCGGCAAGAACGGCATCGGCGTCGCGCCGAACGCCAAGTGGATCGCCGCCAAGGGCTGTGCCAGCGACACCTGTTACAACGACGACCTGCTCGCCGCCGGTCAGTGGATCCTCGCGCCGACCGACCACAACGGGCAGAACCCGCGCCCGGACCTCGCCCCGAACATCGTCAACAACTCGTGGGGCGACAAGTACGGGACCGAGCCGTTCTACCAGGACATCCTCGCGGCCTGGAACGCGGCGGGCATCTTCGAGGCGTTCGCGGCCGGCAACGAGGGCAACGGCTCGACCTGCTCGACGACCCACCCGCCCGGCTCGCAGGCCGATGCCTACGGTGTCGGCGCCTACGACTCCACCGGCAAGATCGCCAACTTCTCCAGCTTCGGCCCCTCCCCGATCGACGGCTCGATGAAGCCGCAGATCACGGCACCGGGCGTCGCCATCAAGTCGGCATGGCCGGGTTCGTCGTACAACACCATCCAGGGCACCTCGATGGCGACCCCGCACGTCGCGGGCGCCGTGGCCCTGCTCTGGTCGGCGGCCCCCTCGCTCATCGGCAACATCGCCGAGACCCAGAAGCTCCTCGACGAGGGTGCCCGTGACGTCGACGACACCCACTGCGGTGGCACCGCCGACGCCAACAACGTCTGGGGCAACGGCAAGCTCGACATCCTCGCCTCCGTCGACAAGGCCCCGCACACCGCGGCCGACGTCACCGGCAAGGTCACCGACAAGGCGACCGGAGCCGCGCTGTCCGGCATCACCGTGACGGCCACCGACGGCGCCGGCACGGTCCGCACCGTCACCACCGGCGCCGACGGCAGCTACCGTCTGACGCTGGTCGCCGGCACCTACGGCTTCACGTTCAGCGGCTACGGCTACGCGAACGGCTCGGCGAACGCTGTCACCCTCGCCGCGAGCCAGGCCTTCACGCAGGACATGACGCTGGCCGCGACGGCCTCCCACAAGGTCTCCGGCACCGTCCTCGACGTCACCGGCAAGGCCCTCGCGGGTGCGAAGGTCGAACTGACCGGGACGCCGCTGGACGCCGTCACCACCGACGCCAAGGGCCAGTACTCCTTCGCCAAGGTCGCCGAGGGCTCCTACAGCCTGAACGTCAAGCCGGCCTCCCCGGTTCTGTGCAACGGCGTGTACAACGGCACCGCCACCGTCGGCTCCGCCGATCTGGCCAAGACCGTCCAGGTCCCGAACCGCACCGATGCCTCGGGCAACTCCTGCGCCCCGGCCGCCTATTCATGGATCACGGGTTCCAAGAAGATCGCCCTGTCCGGTGACGAGGACGCCGCCACCGTCGCGCTGCCCTTCTCGGTGAGCCTGTACGGCGTCTCGTACACCTCCGCCTCCGTCAACACCAACGGTCTGGTCAACTTCCTGTCCCCGCGCGTCGGCGACTACAACAACAGCGCGCTGCCGACGACCGGTTACAACAGTGCGAAGGGCTTCGTCGCCCCGCTGTGGGACGACCTGACGCTGGACGGCAAGTCCTCCGTGCAGACCGCCACCACCGGCAAGGCCGGCAGCCGCAAGTTCGCCATCGTGTGGAACAACGCCGCCTACGCGAACGGCACTTCGGGCCGCTCCACCTTCGAGGCCGTCTTCGACGAGGCCACCGGGTCGGTCACCTTCCAGTACCAGACGGTCGCCGACAAGGGCGCGGGCGCCACGGTCGGCATCGAGAACCAGGCGGGCACCGACGCCCTCCAGTACGCGTACAACCAGAACGTGCTCCAGAACTCCTCCGCCATCCGCTTCTCCCCTAAGGGCGCGTGATGAACAAGACTTCCCGGAGAGGCCTGCGCCTCGCATCCGCTCTGGCGGCGGCGGGCCTCGCGCTCAGCGCGGCCCCGGCTGTCGCTGTCGCCGCCGACCACGACAGCGGCGTGCTCTCCCTCACGGACGCCCAGGCCAAGAAGCTCAGCGAGCGCCTCCAGCCCGACGTGTACGGCGACGCCGCCACGGCGGACGACTCATCCGGTTCCGCAGCCGGCACGGGCACGGTCACCGACTCGGTCACAGGCTCGGGTTCGGGCCTCATGGGTACCGAGGCCACGACCGCGGCCACCGCCGCGCTCCCGGCCCCGACGGTCACCGCCACGGGCTCCTCCGAGGGCGCGACCGGTATGGCCGCCACTACTCCCGTCGCGGGCACCAAGGGCGACTACTTCACCGTGCACGCCGGCGGGAACATCTCCCGGCGCTCCGCGGACGGCAAGGAGACGTGGAAGCGGGACAACACCTCCTACTTCAAGGAGTGGGACATCCCCGTCCTCACCCCGCGTTACAACAAGGACCCGTACCCGGCCAAGGTCGTCATGGGTTTCAACGCGGTCACCCCCTTCTCGCCGACGTCCGACGAGGGCTACGACACCGGTGACCTGACGGGTGACGGTGTACCGGACCTGGTGTTCACCGCCGACGTGGGCACCTACCCCTACCGGCCCTTCCAGCACGGCGACAGCAGCCTGCACACCGGCACGTTCGTGACCGTCCTCGACGGCGCGTCGGGCAAGACGCTGTGGACCAAGCTGTACGAGGGCGCCTATCAGATCAAGCTCGTCGGCAAGACGCTGCTGGTCGCGAACACGCCGTACTACAACACCTCCGCGTCCAGCAGTTCGACCTCCACGCTGACCGGCATCCGCTTCGACCACGCCGACGGCAAGCTCACCGAGGCGAGCTCGTGGACGTACGACACGGGCCTGTTCAAGGGCGCCGCCTGGTCGAGCCTTGAGCCCCTGGGCGGCGGCCTGGTCGCGGCCTCCTGGAACAAGCGCAAGACCTCCGCCACCGACACCACGGCCGGTCACACCCTGGTCCTGGACACGGCCGACGGCAGCGTCAAGTGGCAGTCGACGAACCCGCTCTACTCGCGCCAGCTCCACCTGGACGCCTCCCGCAAGCGCCTGGTCACGCTGGAGATGTCCGACGTGAACGACGCCGTCGGGTACGCGGTCGTCGCCTACGACCTCGCCGACGGCAAGCGCACCACCCTGGACCAGCGGACCAACGTCTTCGCCATGGACCTGGAGGTCGGCGACATCCAGGGCGACGCGAAGCCGGAGTACGCGGTCAGCGAGGACACGCTCGACGAGAACATGTGGGTGAACGCCAACACGGTCCGGGCGCTCAACGGCTCCGACGCCTCCGTGCTGTGGCAGCGCACCGTCAAGCGCGACGCCGACAACAGCCAGGACGGGGCCACCGCCTGGAACCTGTCGGCGGTCGACGGAGCCCTGGTCGCCAACTACAAGGACGACCAGGACTTCAACTACGCGGTGAACAGCCACGCGGGCCGATTCGCCCGGATCTCCGTGCTCAAGGGCTCCGACGGCACGGTGAAGTGGGAGAAGCGCGGCATGGTCGCCTCGCAGGCCTGGTCCCAGCCGTTCACCCAGGGCAGGAGCCGGCTCCTGCGCACCGTGGACACGGACCAGAACATCCACGTCTACGACCTCGGCAGCGGCAAGCAGGACTCGCTCACGCCCATCCAGTCCCAGCTGTGGTCGGCCGTCCTGATGGACGTCAACGGCGACGGCAAGAAGGACATCGTGGCCGGCGGCCAGTCCCAGGGCCTCTTCGCCTTCGACGGACCGTCGATGACGGCCGGCAGGACGAAGCTGCTCTGGAAGACCACCGTCCCCGGCCAGATCCACAAGATCGTCAAGGCCGACCTCGACGGCAAGGGCACCGACGAGCTCGTCGTCGCTGCCGACAACGCGACGGCCGTCGTCGACGCCACCACCGGCAAGGTCCGCACGACGATCGACGGCAAGGGCCAGTTCGTGTGGTCGCTCGCCACCGGTGACCTCAACCACGACGGCAAGGACGAGATCCTCGTCCCCACGGACAAGATCCGCGCCTACGACGGCCGCGGCCGCCAGAAGTGGGCGTACACCGCCCCGGCGGCGAACACCGTCTTCGGTGACGTCAGCGTCGTCGACGGTCAGGTCTACGGCCAGTACGGCAGCCGCGACGCGTTCGCGTACGACCACTCGGACCCGAACGCCAGCTCCCCCTGCGGCCGGCCGGCCGGAGCCGTCGCCGTGCACGGCAGCGACGGCAAGGCCGTCTGGGAGGACACGGACCCGAAGCCCGTGGGCACGGTGGTGCTCTGCGCCACCGCGCTGCGGGGCGCCGCCTTCGCGTCGAAGGAGATCCCCTACGCGGACGGCCACGCGGTCGCCGACACCTGGTACATCCGGGACAGCAAGGGCGGTCTGACCGCGGTCACCGAGATCCGTGACGGCCGTACCGGCAAGGTGCTGCACTCCGCCGACACCGGCGGCCCCTGGACCCTGGGCAACTGGTTCACCGGTCCCGACGGCCTCTACATGGTGGGCACCAACCAGATCATCCTGTTCGGTGCCGATGGTGAGGACCACCGTGTGAGCGGCAGCGGCGTCTTCCAGACCGGCGGCTTCCTCACCGGCCCGAACGGCGTGCGCTACCTGGTCGGTGCCGGTCAGACCGGCTTCGACCTGCTGGACCCGGCCGGGGTGAAGACGGGCACCCTCTCCCGGCTCGCGTCCGGCAACATCTACGGCGGCCGCGAGTACGTCTCCGGCGACCTCAACGGCGACGGCACGGACGAGATCGTCTCGCTCAACTTCGACGACGTCGGCATCTACCGGATGGCGGAGCTCGAAGAGGGCGGCTACTCCTCGCCGTACACCGCGGTCCGCCAGCTCACGGTGTTCACCGTGTCCTGACGGCCGGACGGGACCGGACGTCCTCGCGGGAGCCGGACCCGACCTTCTCTCACGGACCCCCTGGGCCTCGCCCAGGGGGTTCTCAGACTGCTCGGTTACAGTTGCGCCCTCATGAACGCGCAGCAGACGGACCGCACTATTCCAGCCACCCCACTGCTGCGCTTGCACCTTTTCGGCGGCTTCGTAGCGACTCGCGACGGCGGCACCGCGCCCGCCGAACGCTGGACCCGGCCCAGCGCCCAGACCCTGGTCAAGCTGCTCGCCGTCGTGCCCGACCACCAGCTCCACCGCGAGCAGGCCATGGACATCTGCTGGCCGGACGCCGACCAGCAGTCGGCGACCGGTTCGCTGCGGGTCGCCCTGCACGCCGCGCGCCGCGCCCTGGAGCCCGAACTCGCGCCGCGCGCCAGCTCCTCGTACCTGATATCCGACGGCGCCCTGGTGCGTCTCGATCCGGCCACCGTCCGCATCGACGCCGACGAGGCCGAGACCGCGGCGCGGGCCGCACTCACCTCCGGGGACGCCGGGGACCTCGCCGCCGCCCTGACGATGTTCACCGGCGAGCTGCTGCCCGAGGACCGCTACGCGAGCTGGGCGCAGGACCGCCGCGACCACCTCGTCGCCCTCCGCGAGGAGGTGCAACTCGCACTCGCCGCCGCGCACATGGCGCAGGGGTCCCACGCCGAGGCGGTCGCCGTGGCCGAGCAGGTGCTCGCCGCCAGCCCCGCCGAGGAACTCGCCCACCGCATCGTCATCGACGCCTGTCTGCGCCAGGGGCTGCGCCGCCGGGCCGTGCACCAGTACCACGTGTGCCGGGCCGCTCTCGACGCCGAACTCGGGGTGCGGCCCGGGCCGGAGACCGAGCGGCTGCACCAGGAAGCGCTGGCCGCCGGGCCCGCCGCCGCGCCCACCGGACCGACCTTGCCCGCACCCCTGCGGGCCCCGGCAGGGACGCCGCTGCGCGGCCGCGACGAGCACCTGACCCGGCTGCTCACCGCGGGCGGACCGCCGGTGACTCTGCTGGGCGGGGAGGCGGGCGTCGGCAAGACCCGGCTCGCGGGTGAGATCGCGCGGCGCGCCGCGGAGGCCGGGGCCGCGGTGCTGTGGGGCGGCGGACACGACGCCGAAGGCCAGACACCCTACGGGGCGTTCGCCGAGGCCCTCGACGGCTGGCTCGCCGACCGGGACGCCGGAGAGCGGGCCCGGGTCGGCGCCGAGTATCCCGAACTGGCCGCGTTCCTGCCGTCGTTGGGGCGCGTGCGGGACGGCGAGCGGCGCAGTCCGGAGGAGGAGCGCGACCGGCTGTTCCGGGCCACGTCGGGGCTCCTCGGCGAACTCGCCGCGGCCCGGCCCCTCCTGGTGGTCCTGGACGATCTGCACGCCGCCGACGAGGGCTCGTACCAGCTGCTGAGCCATCTCGCACGGCGGGCCGCCACCACGGGGACGCCGCTGCGGTTCCTGGTGACGTACCGCGAGGAGGAGGTCCCCGAGGGCGACGCGCGGCGTCTCGCCCTCGCCCAGCTGACCCGTCAACGGCTCCTCGCACGCGAGGAGTTGGAGCGGCTGGACCGGGAGGCGTGCCTGGCCGTGGTGCGCGACGCCGCGCCCGGGCCCGACGACCGGTACGGCCGGGTGTGGGAACTCTCCCTGGGCAACCCGCTGTTCGCCCTCGAACTCGCCAGAGGTCCCGTCGGCGACGAAGCGCCCGACGGAGTACGGGAGTTGGTGGGCGAGCGACTCGGTCGGCTCGGCCGGGACACCCGCCGCGTCGTGCAGGCGCTGGCCGTCGGGGGCGGCGAGGCCGCGCTCACCGAACTGCTCGACGTCGCCGCGCACGGGCTGCGGCCCGCCGTCGACGCGGCGAGCGCCGCCGACGCCATCGAGGACGCCATCGGCGCCGCGCTCGTCGAGGAACGCAAAGTCGTGGTGGCCGGGCGGGCCGAGGCGGGCCTGGCCTTCCGGCATCCGCTCGTCAGGCTGACGTGTTACGAGGGACTGAGTTCGGTCCGCCGCCGCCAACTGCACGCCGCGTTCGCACAGACCGTGCTGCGCCGCCGGCCCGACGCCGTCGACACGCTCGCCTCGCACTTCGCGCGGGCGGACGACCCGCGTGCCGCCGAGTACCTGCGCCGCGCCGCCGAACGGGCCGCGGCCGTCTACGCCAACGACACCGCCGACCGCTACTACCGCGACCTCGTGGCCCGGCTCGACGTGGACGCCGCCCGGGCCCGGCTCGCGCACGCCCAAGTGCTGCGCCGCATGGGCCATTTCGCGGAGGCCACCGCCGTGCTGCGGCTCGCGCTCGCCGAGTTCGTGCGGCGCGGCGACCACGACGACACCGTGCTCACCGCGGGCCGGCTCGCGGAGACCCTCGTCAAGTCCGAGGACGCGGAGGCCGCACATCGGGTCCTGGCCGCGCACCCGCCCACCGAGGACACCGCGCCCGAACCGACGGCGTCCCATCACCTCGCTCGGGCGGTCGTGCTGGGGGTTCAGGGACAGTACGCGGACGGCTACGCGGCAGCCCGGCAGGCACTCACGCCCACCCTGCTGGTGCCCGGGGTGACCGGTCAAGGGCTCCTGGCGCGCTGCTACACCGGGCAGGCCACCAACCTGGCGCTCGCGGGCCGGTTCAACGAGGCGCGCGAGGCCGCCGATCTGGCGCTCGCGCCCGCGCAGGCGTACGGGGACTCCGCGCTGCTCGGCTCCGTGCTGTCCGTGCTGCGGGAGAACGCGCGGCGCAGCGGCCGGCTGCGCGAGGCGGTCTCCACCGGCCAGCGGGCGCTGGCGCTCGCCGAGGAGTCGGGCGATCCGACTGCGGCCGCGTTCGAGCGGGCCAACCTGGCCGAACTGCGGCTCCTGCTGGAAGAGTTCGAAGCGGCGCGGGAGCTGGCCGAGGCGGCGGTGGCGGGCGCCGACACCGACGACGCGTGGTCGCTGCCGTATGCGCTGGCCGCGCTGGCGCGGGTGCTCATGCCGGCCGAGGAACCCGAACGGGCGGCCGACATGCTGGACCGCGCGGAGCGGAGTGTCGGCATGGGGCGCGACCGGCAGGCCAGCTTCGAAGTGCGCACGGCCCGCGCCGAACTCGCCCTGGTCCAGGAGTGCCCCGAGCGCGTCGCCGAGTTGCTGCCCGAGGGCGAGGCCCCGGTCCTCACGGCGTGGGCCCATCTCCTCGCCGGGCAACCGGAGTCGGCACGATGGGTCGCCGCCGCGGAGATCGAGCGGGCCCGCGCCACCGGGGAGCGGCTCGCCGAGGTGGACGCGGGGGTCGTGCACGCCGTGGCGCTCGGCGGGGCAGCCGGGGTGCGGGCGCTGCGCGCGGTGGAGGCGACGGCGCGTTCCCTTCCGTACCCTGCGGGGCTCGGCCGGGCCGTCGCCGCTCGGAGGCTGCTGGCCCCGTCCTGAGGGGCACGTCAGCTCCCTCGCGAATCGGTCCCGCTCACGCGGGTGCGGGTGGCCTCGGGTTGCGCGCGCCGTTCCTCGCGCTTCTTCGAGGCGCGAAACCCCAGCCCCGCCGCCACCAGCAGCAGCCCGCCCAGCATCACGAACGGCGCCGCCGTCCCCGCCACCCCCGCCACCAGACCCGCCGACGCGGGCGCCGCGACCTGCCCCAGGCGGTTGCCGGTGAGGCGGAGAGCCAGAGCCGTGGAGCGGGCGTCGGGCGGGGCCGCCTGAACCACTGTGGTCATCGACAGGGGCTGGCCCACGCCCAGGCAGAAACCGAGCAGGATCAGCATCACGCCGAGGGCCCATACGGGGACAGGGAGCGCGATGCCCGCGCAGAGCACGGCGGCCAGCAGACACGTCGTCGTGATCAGGAGGGCACGGCCGAGCCAGTTGATGAGCGGGGTCATCACCAGGCGACAGGCGATCGTCGCCCCGGCACGCAGGCTGAGCAGAACCCCGACGACGGACGGCGCGATCCCCCGGTGCTCGCCGACGACCGGCAGATACGCCGTGAGGATGTCCGTCGCGGACAGCACGGCCAGCGAGATGAAGATGCCGCCGGGCACACCCCGGGTGCGCAGGATCCGGCCGACCGGCACGCGCGGCCCGGCGGGCGCGGCCGTACCCGTCGTCGCACGGGGGTGCTCGATGCGCCACAGCGAGATGAAGGAGACCGCGGCGACGGCGGCCGCGACGAGCAGCGCGAGCGCGCTCGTGGCCCCCAGATCGGGCCCGCCGATGAGCGCGCCCGCGACGATCGGCCCGATGAGCTGGCCGAGGGACGCGCCGATCGTGAAGTGCCCGAAGTTGCGGTCCTGTTCGGCCGGAGCGGACTGCCGGGCGACGATCGACTGCGCGCCGATCACGAACGACAGATGGCCGAGCCCCATCACCCCGCTCCAGGCGGCCATCGCGGCGAGGGAGTCGGCGGTGCCGCTGAGCGCGCAGCCGCCGGCGATCAGGACGACGCCGGCGGGCAGCAGGGGCGCGCACCGGCCGTGGTCGGTACGGCGGCCGAGCGGTACGGCCGCGAACAGCGGAAGGAGCGCGTACACGCCCGCGATCACACCGATCGCACGTTCGTCCGCGCCGAGCGCGAGAGCCCGGTAGGAGACGGCGGGCCGCGCCATCGACACCGCCCCCTGCGCGAAGCTGAAGGCGATGACGAGACGGAGCAGCCAGCTTCTCCTGCCGGGCTCTGTAGGAAGACTCATCGGGGTCAGAGGATCCCGAAGAGGAATCCGGCGCCGAGGATCACCACTGCGGTGAGCGCGGCCCACTTGACCGTGAATTTCGTGTGGTCGCCGAACTCGACCTTGGCCATGCCCACGAGGACGAAGACGGCCGGGACGAGCGGGCTCGACATGTGCAGCGGCTGGCCGATGAGGGAGGCGCGGGCGATCTCGAGGGTGGAGACGCCGTGCGCGTTACCGGCCTCGGCGAGGACGGGCAGGATGCCGAAGTAGAAGCCGTCGTTCGACATGAAGTACGTGAACGGGATCGACAGGACGCCGGTGACGAGGGCCATGTGCGGGCCCATCCAGTCGGGGATCCCGCCGACGACCCACTTGGCCATGTGGTCGACCATGCCGGTGCCCTGGAGGACGCCGGTGAAGACGGCGGCGGCGAAGACCATGCCGGAGACGTTCAGGACGTTCTCGGCGTGGGCGGCGATGCGGGCCTTCTGGTCGGGCATGTGCGGGAAGTTCACCGTGAGGGCGAGCGCGGCGCCGAGGATGAACAGCACCGGGATCGGCAGCCACTCCATGATCATCGCGGTGAGCAGCGTCACCGTCATGAGGGCGTTGAACCAGTAGAGCTTGGGGCGCAGGGTGGCGCGGTTCGGGTCGAGGGCCGCGAAGGTCTCGCCGTCCTCGTTCTCGTACGAGGGCGCGGCGGAGCCGGAACCCGAGCCGCCGGAGGCCTTCTTGCCGGAACCGGTACCGGACCCGGAACCCGTCCCGCCGGAGGCACCCGCACCCACGAGCACCCTCTCCTCGGACGCCTCGGTGACGGTCTCGGTGACCTCGTCGAGGGACAGGTAGCCGAGGCGCTTGCGCTCGCGGCGGCCCAGCACGTAGGCGAGGGCGAAGACGAAGAGCAGACCGACGGCGAGCGCCGGGATCATCGGCACGAAGATGTCGCTGGCGTCGAGCTTGAGCGCGGTCGCGGCGCGGGCGGTGGGGCCGCCCCAGGGCAGCGTGTTCATGACGCCGTTCGCGGTCGCCGCGACACCGGTCATCACGATCAGGCTCATCTTGAGGCGCTTGTACAGCGGGTACATCGCCGAGACGGTGATCATGAAGGTGGTGGAGCCGTCGCCGTCGAGGGAGACGATCGCCGCGAGCACCGCGGTGCCGACGACGATGCGGACCGGGTCGGCCTTCGCGAACTTCAGGATGCCGCGCACGACCGGATCGAAGAGGCCGACGTCGATCATCAGCCCGAAGTAGACGATGGCGAACATCAGCATCGCCGCCGTGGGCGCGAGGTCACCGATGCCCGCGACGACGTAGTCGCCGAGCTTGGCTCCCTTGCCCACGAAGACACAGAAGAGAGCGGGGATGAGCACGAGCGCCGCGATCGGCGACACCTTCTTCATCATGATCAGCACCAGGAAGGTGGCGATCATGACGAAGCCGAGGATGGTCAACATGTGGATACCTAACGTTCGCCCTTGAACTTCCACCGGGGCCTTGCGGTCAGCGAGACGTTAGGGCGCGCGCAACAGCGTTAACAAGATGTTGACGTGCGAGCAATAAGCGCAAAACTCCAGGTCACGGGGTTGGGCGCCGATCGGGGCCGAGAGTGAGGACGTTCAGGACTCCGCGCACCTGCCCCGGGCGGCCTCTCGGAGCCCGGGTCAGTCCAGCACCCGCGCCAAATACACCCGCAGCAGTTCCCGCGTCTCCGCGATGACTTTCTCGTCGCCCGTCGGGGCGAGGCGGAACGCGAGCCGGACCAGGGCGTCCGCCGCTTCGACGGCGACCAGGAACGCGCCTCGCAGGGTGTCGTCGGGCGTGCGGTCGAGGTGGGCGGCGAGCAGTTCGGTGAGGCGGTCGGTGAGGCGGTGGTTGGGGCCGGCGTCGGCGCCGACGGGGATCTGGTTGCCGAAGTCGACGAGGGAGAAGCCGGGAGCGGTGCGCTTCATGGCGAGGTACTCGTCGAGGAGGGCGTCCATCGCGCCGCGCCAGTCGGGGGCAGGGACGGCCGCGAGGCGGCCGGTGATCCGTTCTGTGTAGCGCTGCAGATTGCGTTCGGCGAGGGCGTCGACGAGGGCGCGCTTGTTGCCGAAGAAGCGGTAGACGGAGCCGATGGGCACCCCGGCGCGGACGGCGACGTCCCGGGTGCTGAGTTCCTCGTAGCCGCCTTCGTCGAGCAGTTGCGCGCAGGCGTCGAGTATCCGGCTCAGGCGTTCGGCGCTGCGCTGCTGGACGGGGGCGCGGCGCAGGGACGTGGAGTTGGTCACGGGTTCCACGGGCGGCGTCCTCGGCATGCCCCGGAGAGTAGAGGACCGTTCAGCTTCGCGGGGTGCTCTTGCGCAAGGTGAGGCGGAATCCTACGGTGGAGCATAGGAATCGTGGACGAGGGAGCGACATGCGTGACGCGAGGAAGACCGCCGAGGGGCTCGCCTACCTCTCGGGCTTCGGCAACGAGCACAGCTCGGAGGCGGTGCCCGGCGCTCTGCCCCACGGACGCAACTCGCCGCAGCGCGCCCCGCTCGGCCTGTACGCGGAGCAGTTGAGCGGCGCCGCGTTCACCGAGCCGAGGTCGCACAACCGGCGTTCGTGGCTGTACCGGATCCGCCCCTCGGCGGCGCACCCGGCGTTCGTGCGGGCGGACAACGGCGCGCTGCGCACCGCCCCCTTCACCGAGTCCGTCCCCGACCCCAACCGGCTGCGCTGGAACCCGCTGCCCGCGCCGGCCCCCGGCACGGACTTCCTGGCGGGCCTGTGGACCCTCGGTGGGAACGGCGACGCGACCCAGCGCACCGGTATGGCCGTGCACCTCTACCACGCCAACTCCTCCATGACCGACCGGGTGTTCAGCGACGCGGACGGTGAGCTCCTGATCGTCCCCGAGCGCGGCGGCCTGCTGCTGCGCACCGAGTTCGGGCTGCTGCACGTGGATCCGGGCCACGTCGCGCTGATCCCGCGCGGGGTCCGTTTCCGCGTCGAACTCCTCGACGGCGACGCCCGCGGCTATGTCTGCGAGAACTACGGCTCCCCCTTCCGGTTGCCCGACCTGGGCCCGATCGGCGCCAACGGCCTGGCGAACGCCCGGGACTTCATGGTCCCCGTCGCCGCGTACGAGGACACCGACGGGCCGGTGGAGGTGGTGAACAAGTTCTGCGGAAACCTCTGGCGCGCCCCGTACGACCACTCGCCGCTCGATGTCGTCGCCTGGCACGGGAACCATGTCCCGTACGTCTACGACCTGCGCCGTTTCAATGTCATCGGGTCGGTCAGCTACGACCACCCGGATCCGTCGATCTTCACGGTCCTCACGTCACCGAGCGACACTCCCGGGCTCGCGGGCGTGGACTTCGTCGTGTTCGCGCCGCGCTGGCTGGTCGGCGAGGACACGTTCCGGCCGCCGTACTTCCACCGGAACGTGATGAGCGAGTACATGGGCCTGATCGAGGGCGCGTACGACGCCAAGGCGGAAGGCTTCGTTCCGGGCGGTGGATCGCTGCACAACATGATGTCGGCGCACGGTCCTGACCGTGAGACGTTCGACAAGGCGTCGGCGGCCGAGCTCCGGCCGCAGAAGGTCGACGACGGGCTCGCCTTCATGTTCGAGACGCGGTGGCCGGTGACCGCGACGGCCCAGGCGGCGCAGGCCGACCACCTCCAGCGCGGCTACGACGATGTGTGGAGCGGCCTCGAACGGCACTTCGGGCCGTCGCACTGACCCGTCGCACTGAGCCGTTGCACTGAACGCGCCCGACCGATACGGATAGGCCCGTGACCTCTTTCGCTCCGGACTCGATCGTCCTGAACCGCAAGCTGCCGCTCTGGTATCAGGTGTCGCAGTCCCTGCGCGCCTCCATACTGGGGCGCTCCCCCGACGACCCGCTGCGTCTGCCCACCGAGGAACAGCTCGCGGGGCACTACGGGGTGAGCGTCCTGACCATGCGGCAGGCGCTCAAGGAGCTGGAGGACGAGGGGCTCATCACGCGGCACCGCAGGCGCGGCACCTTCATCGAGCCGGCCGCGCGGCGGGGGGCGCCCGTGCGCCTGCTCGGCTCGGTCGACGCCATCGTGGCCCAGCAGTCCGGCATGACGACCGAACTGCTGGACCACGGCACGGTTGCGGTTCCCGGCACGATCGCCGAGTACTTCCCGGAGGCCGAGACCGTGGCCACGTACCACCGGCTGCGCTGCGACGAGAAGACCGGTGAGCCGACGAACCACGCGCGCAACTACATCAGGGCCGACCTCGCCGACCGTGTCGCTCTGGACGACCTGGTGCGCTGGCCGATGACGAAGGTCCTGCGCGACATCGTCGGCGTGCGCATCAGCCGGATCACCGACACCGTCGAGGCCCGGCTCGCGGACCCGGAGACGGCCCGCCTGCTCCAAGTGCCGCTGCTCAGTCCGATCCTGCACTACACGGGCATCACCTACGACGAGGACGGCCGGCCGCTGGACGTCGCCGTCATCCACTACCGCGGCGACCGGTTCTCGTTCACGGTCACTCTCGACGCGCACTGACCGCGTCGTACGATGCCGGGCGTGACGCCCGACAGCCTCGAAAGCCTTGTTGACGCGCCGCTGCTCGCGGACCTCGTGCCGTGGTCCGTCGCGCCCCTGCGCCTGGGCCGCGCCTGGCCGCTGGCGCCGGACCCGGCTTCCCTGAAGGCCCGTTGGTCCGCGTTCGTGAAGGCCGAGGCGGCGGAGCGCGAGTCGCTGCTCGAACCGAGCCGGGCGCGCACCCTGCGTACGGCCGTCGCCCAGCTCCCCGGCCGGGGCACCCCGACGGACGACCTGACCCACGCCGAGGGCCCCTGCCCCGAACCCGTCCGGGTGCTGCACGCCCCCTTCGACGAGCAGTGGCTGATACCGGACCACCGGCTGATCGACGCGGCCCGCCCCGAGCTGTGGCGGGTGGCCGACGAGAGCCAGCTGTTCCTCGTCGAGCAGGGGTTCGTGCCCGGGGCGGGCGGACCCGCGGTGCTCGCCTGCGCGATCCTGCCCGAGGGCCGCTCCCCCGCGGGACGCCCCGGCCGCATCCGCCCTCTGTACCGGCGCCCGGGAGGCCGCGAACCGAATGTGACGCCCGGTCTGCTCACCGAGCTCTCGGGCCGGCTGGGACGCGAGGTCGGGGCGCGCGACCTGCTCGCCTGGATCCTCGCCGCGGCGCGACCCTCCCCGCAGGGCCCGCGGGTCCCGCTCACGGACGACGCCGGCGTCTGGGCCCGTGGCACAGCGCTGGGCGAGCGGATCCTGTGGCTGCTGCGCCGCGGCGGTGAGGGCGACCGCCCCAAGCTCCCTGGGGGCCGCCGCCCGTACGTGCGCGCCCCGCTCCCGGACCGCCCCACCGAGCTGCTCTACGACCGCGAGGAGGAGGCCCTGCTCGTCGGCGACGGCCGCATCTCGCCGGTCCCCGCCGAGGCCTGGGACTTCCAGGTGAGCGGGGTGCGGGTGATCGAGCAGTGGTTCGCGCGCAGGACCGCGGCCGCCGAGCCGGGGACGCTGGCCGGGATCCGCCCCGGCACCTGGCCGCAGTCGTGGACGTCGGAGCTGCTGGAGATCGTCACGGTACTGGCACTGCTGACCGAACTGGGCGCGCAGCAGGAGGAGTTGCTGACGGACGCCGCGTCATTCGTCACGGCGAAGGACCTGCTCGGGGCGCGTGTCCTGCCCCCGGCGCCGGCCACGCGCAGGCCGGCCTCGGTCCTCGACCATCACGAGGAGGGCCCGGGCGGCCAGTTCGCGCTGCTCTGAAAGCCCGGCGCTCCGGCCGGACCCACGAGAGCACGTGCCGGGATCAGGACGGCACGAACCCGTCGAGGGTGCGCCCGAGGGCCCGCTCGAAGGCCGCTTCCATGTCGACGGGTCCGGTGCTCTGGGCGAACGCGGCGGCCAGGTGCGGATAGTCGCCGGTCGAGATCCGGCCGACCAGGTAGGCGGTCCGCGCGGCGAACTCCTGCTCCTCGGACCAGGGCAGCGAACGGGTCCGCTCGGCGGAGGCGATCTCGTTGGCGACGTAGAACGTCACGACGCCGGTGAGGGACGCGACGAGTTCCATCTTCGTCCCGGCCGGCAGGTCGACCGGTTCGAGGCAGGTCATGCAGTACTCCAGGTACCGCAGCGCGTTCGGGCTGAAGCCGTAGACGGGTGACATGAGCCGGGGCATCCACGGGTGCCGGATCATCAGGGCGCGGGCCTGCCGGGCGAGGGCGAGCAGGTCGGCGCGCCAGTCGCCGGTCGGCTCGGACAGGTCGTACTCGGCGCTCACCGCGTCGACCATCAGCTCGTACAGGTCGTCCTTCCTCGGCACGTAGTTGTAGAGCGACATGGTGCCGAGGCCCAGCTCCCCGGCGATCCGGCGCATCGAGACGGCGTCGATCCCGTCCGCGTCCGCGACGCGCACGGCGGCGGCCGCGATGTCGCCCCTGCTGTAGGCGGGTTTCGGGCCACGTCCCGCGCGCTCGGGGCGCGTCCAGATCACTTCGGGTTCGGCCGCTCGGCCCGTCATCGATCATCACCTCGCCCACCATCGTAGTTACGTACACCGTACGTAGTGCGCTACGGTGGTCCCATGACTTCTACGTACGCCGTACTTAGTGAAGGTCTGGAGAAGCGTTACGGCTCCGGGGAGCAGGTGGTCCACGCCCTGCGGGGCCTGGATCTCGCCGTCGAGGAGGGCACGGTCTGCGGGCTGCTCGGGCCGAACGGCGCGGGCAAGACGACAGCCGTCCGGGTGCTCACCACCCTGCTGCGGCCCGACGCGGGGTCCGCGCGCGTCGCGGGCCACGACGTCCTGACCGAGGCACCGGCCGTACGCCGCCGCATCGGGGTCACCGGGCAGTACGCGTCGGTCGACGGCGACCTCACCGGGCGCGAGAACCTGCGTCTGTTCGCGCGCCTCCTGCGCCTGCCGCGCACCCGCGCCGACGAACTGCTCGACCGCTTCGGCCTCACCGCGGCGGCCGACCGCACGGCCCGCACGTACTCCGGCGGCATGCGCCGCCGCCTCGACCTCGCGGCGAGCCTGCTCACGCGGCCCGCCGTACTGTTCCTCGACGAGCCGACGACGGGCCTCGACCCGCACAGCAGGAGCGCCATCTGGGACGCGGTCCGCGAGCTGACCGGCCAGGGCACGACCGTGCTGCTCACCACGCAGTACCTGGAGGAGGCCGACCAGCTCGCCGACTCCGTGGTCCTGATCGACGGGGGACGCGCCGCCCACCGCGGAACCCCCGCCGAACTCAAGGCGCAGACCGGCAGTTACGCCGAGGTGGTGGTCGCCGAGGACGCGGCCCTGCACGCCGCCGCCGTCGTCCTCGACCAGCTCACCGGCGCCGAGCCGACCCTCGACCCGGACCGCAGGGCGGTCGGCGTCGTCACCCTCGACCAGGCCCTCACCCTCCCCCGCATCGTCCGCGAACTGGACGCGTCGGGCGTCCCCGTCGTCGACGCGACCCTGCGCCCGCCGACCCTGGACGAGGCCTTCCTGCGCCTCACCGGCGGCCGGGAACTCGTCGCGTGACCGCACGGCCCACCGACCCCGACTCCCCTTCGGAGGACCCCTGATGACCACCGCGCTCCTGTACGACGGCACGGCGATGCTCGGCCGGCACCTCCAGCGAATCCGGCACGCGCCCGCGATCCTCGTGATGACGCAGACGATGCCGATCGTCTTCCTGCTCTTCTTCGGATACGTCTTCGGCAGCGCCCTGGCGATGCCCGGCGCGGACTACCGCGCCTTCCTGGTGCCGGGCATGCTCGTCGCGACCGCGGCGAACGGGATCATGACCGGGATGTTCACGGCGGCCCAGGACTCGCACCGGGGCGTCATGGACCGCTTCCGTACGCTGCCGATGACCCGTGCGGCCGTCCCCCTCGGGCAGGCGGCGGCCGACATCGTGACGACGGCGGCCGGTCTCGTGCCGCTGCTCCTCGTGGGGCTCGCGATGGGCTGGCGGATCGAGGGCGGCGCGCTCGAAGCGGCGGGCGCCTTCGGTCTGTTGCTGCTGTTCCGCTTCGCCACGACGTGGGTCGGCATCCTGCTCGGGCTCGTCTCACGCAGCGAGGAGGCGGCGGGCCAGCTCGGCGGCGCGACCTTCATGCTCCCGCTGTTGTCGAACGCGTACATTCCGACGGCGGGCTTCCCCGGCTGGGTACGCGTGCTCGCCGAGTGGAACCCGATCAGCGCGGTCGCCACGGCCGTACGCGATCTGTTCGGCAACGCCCCCGTGCCCGGCGGCTCCTCGTGGCCGGTGGCGCACCCGGTGGCCGGCTCGCTCGCCTGGTGCGCGGTGCTGCTCGCGGTGTGCGTGCCGCTCGCCGTCCGCCGGTACACGACCGGCGGACGCTGAGCGACCTGCGGCCGGTCTACTTCTGCGGGGCCAGCTCGGGCCCCAGGGAGGAGAACTTCTCGTTCGAGACGACCCGCCGGGGCGGCCAGGTGATGTTGTTCGGCGGCCACTTCTGCCCGGTCTTCTTCAGGAACCAGGCCGGCGGCTCGTACATGGGCGGCTCATAGCCGTCCGGCAGCGCCGTCTTCCACTCGACGTCCTTGGTGCGCTGCTTGAACTCGTCCTTGAGGGCCTTGAGCCGCTCGGGCTGCGTGATCAGGTCGACCGCCGTCGCCGCCAGGTACTTCGCGGCGGCGATCACCGCGGCCTGACCGGGGGCCGCGGCGGCGCACGCCGCGGTGGACCAGGTGTGGAACTTGCCGCCGATCGGGGCGAGCGCGGCGCCCATCGACACGGTCGGCACGTTCCAGCTGATGTCGGCGACATCCGTCGAACCGCCACCCAGGAAAACGGGGTTGGGCGGGGTCAGTTCGGCGACCTTGTCGTGCATACCGACCTCGGGCAGCCCCAGGGACTTCTGCAGGTCCTTCGCCAGCTGATGCGCCTCGGCGGTGAACGCGGGCGGGCCGATCTGCCGCATGTTGTCGTACAGCAGTTCCGCGGCCGCCTTGTTGGGCAGCTGGTTCCAGCAGGCGGAGGTGATGCGGTGCTGCACCTTCGTCTGCGAGGCCTTGGCCGCGGCTTCAGATATCGCGATCACCTTGTCGAGCAGCACCTGGACGCGGGCCGTGCTGCCCTCGCGCACGTAGTAGGAGATCTCGGCGATCTCCGGTGTCACGTTCGGGATGTCGCCGCCGTTGTTGATGACCCAGTGCAGGCGCGCGGCCGGAGCCATGTTCTCCTCGCGCAGGAACTCCGACATCGTCGCCATCATCACGGCGGCGTCGAGCGCCGACTTGTTGCCGAGCGGGGTGCCGCCGTGGCCCGCGACGCCGAGGAAGGTGAAGGTGACCGCGGTCATGGCGTTGCTGGTGCCCCAGCCGGTGGCGTTGGCGGTGGAGGGGTGCCAGTCGAGGAACGCGTCGAGCCCGTCGTACACGCCCTTGCTGACGGCGTACGTCTTCCCGATCAGCGCCTCCTCGGCCGTGGAGCCGAAGAACTTCACCGTGACCGGCAGCTTGTGCTTCTTCGCGGCCTGCGCGACGGCGGCCGCCGCTGCCGCCGCTGCGGTACCGAGGGCGCTGTGCCCGCAGCCGTGGCCGGGCCCGTAGCTCGGGGAGAACGGGTCGTGGATGTACTCGCGCGGGTCGTGGTGGCCGACGCCCTTGTTCTGGGAGAGTCCGGGCAGCGCGTCGTACTCGCCGCTGAAGCCGAGGACCGGGCCGCCGCTGCCGTACGAGAAGGTCGCCGTGAACGCCGTCGGGAAGCCGGCCGTGCCGAACGTGACGTCGAATCCCGCCTTTTCGAGGAAACCGGCCTCGGCGACGGAGGAGTTCCACTCGCGCAGCGACAGCTCCGCGTGCTCCCAGATCTCCTCGTTCAGGCCCGTGATGCGGGAGGAGTTGGAGGTGATCCAGCCGAGGGCCGAGGACTTGGCCGGGCTGTCCTCGGCGAGGCCCTCGGGCGCCTTGTACGCACCGGCCTCCTCGACGATGGAGTCCGCGGCCGCGGCCATCGCCGGGTCGGCCTCGGCGGTCATGGCGGCGGCGGTCACTCCGGCCGCGCCGAGCAGTTGCATGATGCGGCGCCTGCTGAGCTGCGGGGCGGCGGCGGTCTGAGTCGTCCCGTGCTCATGCTCATGCTCGTGCTGGTCATGCAGGTCACACACGCGCGTACCTCCGGGGGTGAGGTTTCCGTGTACAGGCCAAACGATCAGGATCAGGCGCAACATTGACCCCGGAACATTGCCCCGTCAACATCCGTGCATGACAAAGCTGTTACGCACCGGACATGGACGACTGCGCGCGGCGATGCCCGCGAGGGGCGTCAACAGGCCCCGGAACGACGGAAAACCGAACCGCGCGCAGGGCACGCGTCGCAGGTGCGGGGAGATGTACGGCGGCGCATGGGTGACGGCGCGCTGCGCGGCGGCGCACCGGGGCGGGGAGGGTGCGGCGGCGCGAGAGTGACGGAGATGTACGGCGACGCGCCAGGAGCAGGAGGGGTGCGGCCTCACATGCCGTGCCGATGTCGGCGCGTGTCAGTGCCGTTCAGTGCCGGGCGATCCGATGGGGAGAGCGGTGCCGGGGCGGCAGGAGATATCTGTCCCGCGTCAGGCGAACACACCTGGATGACGCCGCGTGCCGTGGGGATGACGGTCGCGGAGATCGCGGCGCCGTGCCGGTACGGCATGGCCGCCTGAGCGCGGGACCGGGCTGTGCCGGTGATGACCGCCTGTCAGCGGCGGCCGCCGAACAGCGAGCGGCGCAGTCGCCGCAGTGGTGCGAAGAGCGAGACCCGGCTCACTCGCGCGCCCCTGCCGCTGCGCTCGTGCGCGACGTCACGCGAGGTGAGCTCACGCATCAGCGACGTCGCCTCGGCCGTCTCGCGCTGCGGGACGGCGGGACCGCCCAGCACCGAGAGATGACGGTCGAGGCGCGAGCTGGTCGCGCTGCTCCCGCAGGTGATCGCAGGCACACGTGGCCTGCTGCGCACTGTTATCTGTTCCATGTCACTCCCCACCCGTACGAGGGCACCCGGCCCGGGCAGGTTAACCCTATCGCCCCGCCGTGACACTCGTGTATCCCGGTCGCAGGATTCACCTCCCCTATAAGGAGGTTGACGATTACTCACCGAATTTAACTTAATCCAGGGCGAGTTGGACATGGCGGTCAGGAACGGGCACGTCCGGAACGTGGGCGATCTCACGGACCTGGGCTAGCTTTGTGGAGAATCGCACCGCTACGGATGGGGGGTCGCCCGTGAGCGAGAGTCCGGGCCGTCGAGAGACCGGTGGAGCGCGTGTGATCGCGGGACGCTACCGGCTGCTGAGCCCCTTGGGCGAGGGCGGGATGGGCACCGTCTGGCGCGCCCGGGACGAGGTCCTGGGCCGCGAGGTCGCCGTCAAGGAGGTGCGCGCCCCGGCCGGGCTCCCGACGAGCGAGGTCGACCGGATGTACGCGCGCCTGGAGCGTGAGGCCTGGGCGGCGGCCCGCATCTCGCACCGGAACGTGGTCACCGTGTACGACGTGGCGACCGAGGAGGGCCGCCCCTGGATCGTGATGGAACTGGTGCGCGGGCTCTCCCTGTCCGACCTCCTGGACGCCGAGGGGCCGCTGCCCCCGCGGCGCGCGGCGCATATCGGGGCCGAGGTGGTCTCCGCGCTGCGCGCCGCGCACGAGGCCGGCGTCCTGCACCGGGACGTGAAGCCGGGCAACGTACTGATCGCGAACGACGGACGCATCGTCCTGACCGACTTCGGCATCGCCACGGTCGAGGGCACTTCGGCGATCACGATGACGGGCGAGGTGATCGGATCGCCCGAATTCCTCGCTCCGGAGCGGGCGTTGGGGCGCGTCCCGGGCCCCGAGTCCGACCTGTGGTCGCTCGGGGTCCTGCTGTACGCGGCCGTCGAGGGGCAGTCGCCGTTCCGCCAGGAGACGCCGCTGAACACGCTGCGGGCGGTCGTGGACGAGGAACTGCCGCCCGCCCGCCACGCGGGACCGCTGGCGCCCGTCATCGAGGGGCTGTTGCGCAAGGATCCGGCCGAGCGGACGCCGGCGGCCGACGCCGAGCGCGATCTGCGGCTGGTGGGCGCGGGCGGGACACCTCGCGCGGGTACGGTCCTTGCGTCCCCGGAGTCGGCGCCGACGCAGACGTCGTGGCAGGGAACGCCGCCGACCCCCGTCCCTGCGGGATTCACCTCGGGGCAAGGCGCGGCCCCCTCCCCGGATCCGGCCACGCCGCATCCGGAACGCCCCCGCCGCTCCGTCTCCATCCTGCTGGCCGGTGTCGTGGCACTGCTCCTGGTGCTCGGGGTCCTCACGTACGCGCTGATGAACAGGGACGGCGGGGGCGACAACTCCGGGACCGACAGCGCACGTTCCGGCGGAAGCACCTCCAGCGCCCCGCGCAGCCCGTCGGACGATGATTCGAAGGGTGGCGGAGCGGGATCGCCCAGCGGGGACGACGCCGGCGGCAAGGGCACCGGCGCAGAGCACTCGACGCCGCCGCAGCAGTCCGTGCGCGTCAGCGTCTCGGCGGTGCGCGGGAGTTACAGCGGCACCTGCCCGCCACCGGGAGGGGAGGCTCCGGCCTTTCGGGCGACCTTCACGGTGGGCCGCGCGCCGGTCGACGTCCAGTACCGCTGGGTGACGGAGAGCGGCGAGTCGAGCGACCCGGGGTGGAAGACGCTCAGCTTCACGTCCGGCGGCCCGAGGGCCAGGTCGGTCGACCACGTCGAGACGGGCTACACGGACGGGGCCACGCTCCACAACCGGGTGAGTGTGGAGGTGCGCGACCCCGTCCGTGCCACGTCCGACTCGGTGGCCTACTCGGTGACGTGCACGACGGAGTCCCCTACGAGCGGGACCTCCCCCTCGCCGTCATCGTCGCCCTAGGTGAGCGGACGTACAGGGCGGTACTGGAAGTTCTAGGCGGCCGCGCTGAACACGGGGAGGTAGCCGCCGGACTGGCCGGCCGCGGTGGGGTGGTAGGACTCGCCGGGGTCCAGCCAGTTGACGCTGTGCAGCCAGGCGCTGCCCGAGCAGATCTCGTGACCGGTGAAGGTCGAGGTCACGTTGCCGAACGTGAAGCCGTGGTCGGCGGCCCGCTTGGCGGTGGTGGAGTTGATCAGGTCGGCCGCACCGTTGATCGCGGCGCGCTCGGTCTCGGTCAGGCCCGCGACGCAGCTGCCGTTGAGCTGGTAGAAACGCGGGTAACCCAGGACGACGACATGGGCGGCCGGTGCCCTCGCGGTGATCGCGGAGTACACCGAGTCGAGCTGGGCGGGCAGGGTGTTCTGGACGTACGCCTTGGCCTGGTTGACGCGGGCGACACAGCTCGACTCGGACTGCAGGACGCAGGTGGTCATGACGTCCGAGAAGCCCGCGTCGTTGCCGCCGATCGACAGCGAGACGAGGCCGGTGCCGGGGCCGAGCGGGCCCAGCTGTCCGGCGAGAACGTCACCTGTGCGAGCGCCCGAGCAGGCGGTGAAGCTGAAGCTCGACGGCGAGTGGGCCGCCGCCCAGAGTGCGGGATAGGCCTTCGTGCTGCGCTTGCAGGAGCCGCTGGAGCTGTCGTAGCTGCCGGAACCCACGCCGGACGAGTACGAGTCGCCGAGAGCCACATAGCCCGTGGCCGCTGCCTGTTCGGATGCCTGGGCCGCTGTCGCTCCGGTGAGGGCCACGCCGGCCGCGAAGAGGATTGAGGTCACGTACGCCGTAATTCGGGAACGTCTCATGAAAACCTCCTTTAGCAGGATCTCTGCCACAACTGTGGTAGCACGCCCCACAGTTCACGGGAAGTGTTCATGTCAATCTTTTCCCGTACGCCTCATGAGAGTTCGCCCGGTGTTCGATTGCAGGTACATGTCAGGCTTATGACATACCCTCAACTTCCTTGCGCTACGCCCGTAGACCGACCCGTCTCAACTGGAGGACGGCGGTCCGGCCCACCGACTCGCCCTCGCCGAGCAAGGCGGTGAGCCACCACCGTCCTGCCCCCGAATGCCCCCATGACGTCCCATCAAGGACAGAGGCAACCACGGTCCTTCGCGGAGGTGAAGACGCCACCGTCACAAGGACGTCACGAGGAACAGGAGCGGGCCGCCGTGCGGGCAAGCGTGTGACGCGCTGCGGAAATCCCGTGCGGGAGCACCGTGCGTGGCAGATCATGGCGGCATGTCTGCGAACCCACACGACGCGCTGCCGATCCGGCTCAACGTCGACGACAGCGACTCTCCGCCCGACGTCGTCGACGCGCTGTTCCTCGGTCGTTTCGCGACGGGCGAGCAGCCGCACTCGCACGCGGCGAACATCGACCGAGTGCGGTCGGGGGCCACGCTCCTGCCGCCCGACGCGGTGGTCCTGCGCTCCGCGCGCGACGACGACCGCAGCGCGACGCTCGCCGAGGGCGACGGCTGGACCGTCCTCGTCTCCCGCTGGAACAGAGGCGCCGACGTCACGGTGACGGCGACCACCGCGGAGCTCGCCGAGAAGGTGCTCGGCCAGGCCACGGACGGCGCCGCCGACGAGCCCGAACCCCAGCCGGAGAACGTGACGATGGGGTTCTGGTACGTCTCGCCCCGGCGCGGGCCGCACCGCACCACGCGGCAGATCTCGGCCGGCACGTGGGACGAGGTGCGGGAGAACTACACGGCCCCGGTGGCCGGGGCCATGGACCAGCTGATGAAGACCACCCCGCAGGACATCGCGGGCCGGCTGCTCCTGCTGCACGGGCCGCCCGGCACGGGCAAGACGTCCGCGCTGCGCACGCTGGCCCGGTCGTGGCGGGACTGGTGCCAGGTGGACTGCGTACTGGACCCGGAGCGGCTGTTCTCCGACGTCGGCTACCTCATGGACATCGCGATCGGCGAAGACGACGGCACGGCGAAGGGCCGCTGGCGCCTCCTCCTGCTGGAGGACTGCGACGAACTCATCCGCGGCGAGGCCAAGCACACGGCGGGGCAGGCACTCTCACGCCTGCTCAACCTGACGGACGGCCTGCTCGGGCAGGGACGGAACGTGCTGGTCGGCGTCACGACGAACGAGGACCTGGAACGTCTCCACCCGGCGGTCGTACGCCCCGGCCGCTGCCTGGCCCGTATCGAGGTCGGCCCCCTCACCCACCGCGAGTCGGTGGACTGGCTCGGCAGCGAGGAGGGCGTGGGCCGCGAAGGCGCGACGCTCGCCGAGCTCTACGCGCTGCGCCGCGGCATCAGCCCGGCGTCGGTCCCGGACCAGCGCGACGCGGCGGACGCGGGGCTGTACCTCTAGGAGCTCAGGCCCTGGACGCCCGGGGCCGCCGTCCGGTCACCCCTTGTCCCCGTACGACGCCCGCAGCGCGTCCCGTACCGCGGCGAGCGCCTGCGACTCGGACAGGCCGAGGCGGCGGGCCCGTTCCGCGAACACGCCGGCCGCAGCCGAGGCCTCCCGGGCCGAGGCGTCACCCGCGGCGGCGACGAATGTGCCGTTGCGGCCGCGCGTCTCGATCACGCCGTCCGACTCGAGCGCCCGATACGCCTTGGCCACCGTGTTGGCGGCCAGGCCGAGCGTCTCGGCGAGCCCGCGCACCGTCGGCAATTTGTAGCCGACGGGCAGGGTCCCGGAGAGGGCCTGTCCGGCGATCTGGGCCCGCACCTGTTCGTAGGGCGCCGTCGCCGCGCCCGCATCGATGTCGATCTTCAAAGTCACGGGCCGATTGTCCCGCACCCCGGAAAAATGGGAGGCATCTCGGCACGCCCCGCGCGTAGCGTGCGGCCGTATGACTGTGATCGTCCGGGCCCTGCGGCCCGAGGACGCGGCTGCGTTCGCCCGGGTGCGCCGCGCCGCACTGCCCGCCATGCTCGCCACCGCCGAGTCGGTCGCCTTCGATCTGGCGCACGCCCATCCGGACGCCCGGTACCGGCCGCTGGTCGCCGAGACCGACGGCGAGGTCATCGGCACCGCGCAGGTCGGGATCGCGTACGACAGCCCGGACCCGGGCCAGGGCTATGTGAACGTCTATGTGGACCCCGGGCACACCGGGCTCGGAGCCGGGTCCCACATCCTGCGCGCGGCGGAGGAGTATCTCGCCGGTGAGGGCGCCGTCGCCGTGTACTCATGGGTGCTCGACACCCCGCGGGACCGGGCGTTCGCCGCCCGCCGCGGCTACCGGGCGAGCCGGCCGGCCCACTTCCTCCGCCTCGATCTGGCGCACGGCACGCTGCCCCCGCTCGCCGCGCCGCCGGCCGGAGTGACGCTGCGGACCGGCGCGGACTTCGCGGACGACCCGCGTCCGCTGTTCGACCTGGACGCGGAGACGGTGAGCGACGAACCGAGCGACGTGGCCACGGAGTTCACGGACTACGAGCACTGGCTCGACGAGACCTGGCACCATCCGCTGACCGACCACGAACTGACCTCGGTGGCCGTGGCCGACGGCCGGCCCGTGGCGTTCAGCCTGGCCCGCACCGACGACGAGACCCGCTACACGTCGGGCATGACCGGCACCGCGCGGGAGTTCCGCGGCCGCGGCCTGGCCAAGCTGGCCAAGAACGACTCCCTGCACCGCGCCCGCGAGGCGGGCATCACGGAGGCGTTCACGGGCAACGACGCGGGGAACGGCCCGATGCTCGCGATCAACAAATGGTTCGGCTACGAGATCTGTGCCACGGAGGTACGCCATGTCCGCACCCTCACCTGAGACGGCCGAGACGCTCGAGGTCGTGCTCCTCAAGGCGGGCCGCACGAAGATCCGTTACCCCGCGGACGTCGTTCGCGACGACGGCACGCGCGTGACCGTCACCGCCGCCTGGGCCTCCCCCGGGGTCAGGGACTTCGGGTTCGTGCGCTTCGGGCCGGGCGACGTCTTCACCGAGCACTACTGGCGGGACCGGTGGTACGCGGTCAAGGAGGTGCGCACCGGCGGCGGCACGCTCAAGGGCTGGTACTGCGACGTGACCCGGCCGGCGGTCCGCGAGGGCGGCGAACTCGTCGTGGAGGATCTCGACCTCGACCTGTGGGTCTCGGCGGACGGCGGCGACGTACTGCGGCTCGACGAGGACGAGTTCGCGGAGAGCGGGCTCGCGGAGAGCGACCCGCACGCGGCGGCGGCCGCGCTCCGCGCCCTCGACGACCTCGAACTCCTCGCGCGCTCCGAGGGGTTCGGCCGACTGCTCGCCTAGGGCCTGTCGTTGGGGTCAGGCCGAACCAGGGAGCGGGTGCCGGTGCCGTGTCTCGCAAGGCGGAGGAAAGATCCCACGCGGAGCGTCGACGACGGACGACAACGCCGCGAGGCACGGTGCCGGCACCCGTGAGCCCGGCTGATCCAAACGACAGGTCCTAGGGTCCTACGGTCGCGACCACCGCGTACCGGTCGTCCTCGACCTGTCTCCCCCACAGCAGCGCGTCGCCGGAGAGCGGTTCGTGCCGGACGTGGGCGGCGAGCGGGGCGAGGGTGCCGATGAGCCGGGGCGCCGGGATGCCGACCGGGCTGAGCGTTCCCCACACGCCCTCCACCAGGATCAGCCGGCCGCCGGGCCGCAGCAGCGACAGCCAGTGCGCGAGGGCGCCGTCGAGGTCGGGCAGGGTCCACGCGACGTGCCGCACCAGGACGACGTCGAAGGTCTCGCCCGCGACGGGCGGCGCCGCGGCGTCCCCGACGAGCACCCGGGCGGCGCGGCCGGCGAGCTTGGCGCGCGCGAGGTCGACCATGGCGGGCGACAGGTCGACCGCGGTCACGCTGTGTCCCTGGTCGGTGGCGAGCAGCGACAGGCTGCCCGTACCGCAGCCCAGGTCGAGCAGTGCGCAGGGGTGGTCCGGCAGCCAGTCCCGCAGGCGCGCGGCCCAGGCCCCGCGCACGGCGGGATCACGCAGACCGTGGTCGGGTTCGTCGTCGAAGGCCGCGGCCTCGGCGTCCCAGTCGACCCGTTCGAGGGGCGCCATGTCCCGGTTCGTGGTGTCCTCGCTCATCCTCATGCCCAGATCGTGACACCTGCCACTGACAATCACGCTTCGATGCGTCACCCTCCGGGGAACACGTCTACAGCGGTACCGCAGTGGAACCGGGGTAGGCACAGGAGGCAGTCATGCGCCGTGTGACCATCAACAAGCCCGTGGCGAAGACCAGCACCACCCGCCGGCAGCAGCAGGAAGACGCCGCCGAGCGCCGCCACGACCGTCCGGAAGTGCGCAAGGACATCCGGCGCACGTGGTGGCCCGACGAGTGAGCGGGCCGGGTGGCCGGCGCCCGGCCGAGGGCGCCAGCAGCCCCCGCGAGGCTCGAACGCGAAAACCCCTCGGCTTCACGCCCGGCGTCATCCCGCGCTGCGGAAGTCCAGCATGTAGAAGACCTTGTCGTAGCGTCGTTCACCGACGGCGACGAAATCTGGAAGCCGGCCGTATTCGGTGAAGCCCAACGACCGGTAGAGGCGCAGGGCATTGCCGTTGTCGCCACGTGCGTCCAGAGTCAGAACCTCGATCCCTGCCCGCCGGGCGTCCGCGACCAAGGCAGTCACCAGGGCCCGTCCGACACCGCGGCCTTGGGCGGCGGCGCCCACCGCGACCTTCTCCAGGTCGGCGTGCGGGCGATGTGTCGGCCTCGCATAGCGCTGCCAGTAGCCCAGCCCGACCAGCTGACGGCCGATGTACGCGGCGCGCAACGCGGCGTTGCCCGCATGCGCCTCCGACGTGACACGGTCGAGGAGTTCGGCCACCTCGCCTCGCGACGGAGGATCGACCCACCCGAGTGCGGCACCTTCACGGACCAGGTCCGCCAGGATCCGGTGCGCCGACTCTTCGAACCGGGCGTCGAGATCCGGGGCCGACATCACTGCCGCGATGTCGAGAACGAGGGGCTCTCGGGTCCCGTTGTCGGTGATGGCCGTATGCATGACCATCAGCATAGTCAGCGACGTAGCTGACACCCCCGTAGCCTCGGTCCGGGCCCGTTCCGCCGACAAGCCGACCAGCAAGGCACCAGGCCATGCCAGGTCGAACAGCGCCCCGACGGCCGGAGGTTGAGGGACCCGGCGCGGCGGGAGGGAGTTCGACCTGGTGGCCGTGAAAGCCGGCGACCGCATCGGCCGGACTGGCCGCGCGTGCTGGACTTGGGTGCGGGCCCTCGAAGCCACGACCGCATCACGAGCGTCCCGCAGCGGGCCGCGGAGTTCCGCGCTTCACGGAAACGGAACAGGACCGGGGCTCCTCCTCTGGCAACAGATCGGTGATCAGCCTTATTAGTTCAAGGCGAATTTCAGCGCGGGAACCGAGTGCCCGGAGTTGCTCGCAGGGATCTTCCAACGGAAAACGGTGCCGTCGCCGTCGACATAGATGAGGGTGCCACCCCTCTCGGCTGCGGAAATGTCGAAGACAGCTACGTCCTGGTGAATCTCGTCGCGGGTAAAGACCGGCCCGCCTTCGCTGAATCCGATGGGAGCGACCTTTTTCGCGGCCTTGCTGTTCCTCGCCGTGACGGTGTGCCCACTCGCGGCCTTCCATCGCAAGCCGCCCTGTTCGGCTGCTGTCGTCACACGCGACTTGGTCCGATTCCTGGACAGGTAGTTGACTACGGCGAAGAGGCCGTGCTCAGGAGCGCCGAAGCTGGTGCCGTCGGCGTAGACGACCGTGTCCGGGGTGATCTGGGCCCGCCCGCGGCCGCCGACACCTGCGGTATCGGCGCTCTGCCCCAACTTGAGCGCGGTGCGCGGGCTCGGCTGAGGCGTACTCCGGTCGTCGCTGCCCGTGCAGGCCGTAAGGCTCAGACAGCAGGCAGCCGCGAGCGCGGAAGCGGTGACGAGGTTGCGCATGTTCCCCCCAGTAGGAGCAGGCAATGAAGCACACTCTTCTTCCATAGCCGAGGAGCCAGCCCTTCCGAAGAGGGCCGCATAGCCGTGGCCAGCCTACGGACCTGACCACCCCCCAACACCCAAGGGTTACGCGCCCCTTGGAACGGCGCCCGGTCACGGCGCGGGCTCAACTGTCCGGACCTGTCACCCCGTTGCCGCTGCAGGACGAGCCGCAGGAGGTCTCGGATGCCAGGGACGCCGCACGTCTCGCACGTGCGCGCCCGGACGAGCACGTTCCCGCGGGTGAGCGTGACGGCCCCTGCAGCTCTCCCGGCTACGCTCGCGAGGGACCGCCCCGCGGCGCGTGGCTGCGGGGCGCCTTGTGGGGTTCAGTCGACCATCTCTCCGTTGTGCATACCGCCGTTGCAGACGTTGGCCGCCAGATCGGGCATTCCCCCGCCCTCCCTGCACTGAGAAGGGGTGACGGTGGTTGGGGCACCCTGTGCAGGCGCGGTGGCGCTGGCGGCGCCTGTGAGGCCGAGTCCGGCGAGGGCTGCCGTGGCGATGACGGCGGGGAGGATTCGTCGAATGCGCATTTGATTCCCCTTTCACGGATTGTCCCGGTTGGGGCACTAATCAGCTTAATCGCCATGCGGATGACCCGTCATGTTGCGCCATTCGGGTGACGGTGCTGTCGGGCACGGGGTCGGCGACGCGACCCGTCGGACAGGTCCTGGTGCTTGCTCACCGTCCCGCACCGTGCCCCGCGTCCGACGGTGGCGGGACGTCACGGAGCGCCAGCGGTCGGTACTCGCCGCGACGAACCGCGCCCTCACATGAAGATCTGAAGCGCCTGTCCAGTGACGGCGAAGGTCGAATGTGTGCCACCGAACCTTGGCGGCGGCGCGTTTGTGCCATCGAAGGCTGCTCGGGGTGGGATCGCCTTCTGAGAGCGGGCGATCTCGTACCGGCGGTGCCCCGCGAGACGACCCTTGACGCCCGAGACTTCGTGCAGGCCCGTCCACGTCGGTTGCCATGGGTAGAGCGTCTCCGGAGAGCCGGACGGGGAGCCGAACACCGCGACATCTACTGGATTCCAGTGAACCGTGACGGACTGGTTCACCCACAGCACGCAGGTCACCGGGCTCTGCGCAAACGCCCAGCCTGAGCCGCCGATTAGCCCTCCCTTAACCGCACCATAAAGATCGCCATCACCCGCCCTCAGCAGGCGATTCCACGGTTTTCAGGGGCTAGCTTTCTCACCGCCGGGGCCGTCGTCGCGGCCCGTCCCCCCACCCCTGAACCGCCGTTGAGGAGTTCCACTCATGACAGTTCGCCGCAAGGCCGCCGCGTTCGCCGTCGCAGGTGCCGTCCCGTTCGCCCTGACCGCGCTGGCCGCCGCGCCCGCGTCGGCGCACGGTTCGATGACGGATCCGGTGAGCCGCGTCTCCGCCTGCTACGCCGAGGGGCCGGAGAGCCCGCAGTCCGCGGCGTGCAAGGCCGCCGTCGCGGCCAGTGGAGCGCAGGCCTTCTACGACTGGAACGCGGTCAACATCGCGAACGCCGCGGGCAAGTCGAAGGAGATCATCCCCGACGGCAAGCTGTGCAGCGCGGGCAACGACAAGTACAAGGGGCTCGATCTTCCGCGCGCCGACTGGCCTTCGAGCCCGATGTCGGCGGGCAGTCACACGTTCCACTACAAGGGAACGGCCCCGCACAAGGGGTCGTTCGAGCTGTACATCACCAAGGACTCGTACGACCCGACGAAGCCGCTGAAGTGGTCGGACCTGGAGGCGCAGCCCTTCGTCAAGGTCACCGACCCGAAGATGGAGAACGGCGACTACGTCTTCGACGGTGACGTCCCGGCGCGGTCGGGCCGCCACCTCATCTACTCGATCTGGCAGCGCTCGGACTCCCCCGAGGCCTTCTACACCTGCTCCGACGTGGTGTTCGGCAAGGACAGCGGGGCCGGCGCGGCCGCTCCCACCGCTTCGGCGCCCTCCGACCAGGAGATCGCGGACGGCGCCGGCAAGTCGTCCGTGGAGCACCACCACGATGCCGCCGGGGGCAGTGCCGAGCCGCAGGCCGAGGAGTCCGCGGCGCCGGCCGCCGACGCCTCGGCGGGCGACAACGGTCCCGAGGCGAAGGGTGGTGTCACGAAGCCTCTCGCCGACGGGAACCTCGCCGAGACCGGCGGCGACAGCACCACCCCGTACATCGCGATGGGCGGCGCCGCGGTCCTGGCGGTCGGCGCGGCGACGATGTTCGCGTCGGTGCGGCGCCGCTCCGTGGCGGGCGGCCGTCACAGCCGCTGACCGCTCACAGCCGGGCCGCCGTCTCCCTGCCCATGACGGGAGACGGCGGCCCTTTGTCCTGGTGGCTGTTTGGCCTCAACTCACCGCCGAGGCACAGGTGGTGGGGGTGGCGTGGGCCGGGTCGAGGGCGTTCGCGACCTCGTGGAAGGCGACGCGGTCGATGGTGCCGATGGCGACGTGCTCGGACAGGTCGACGGCGCACAGGTCCTGGAGTTTGACGTTGTGGACGTCGGGGCCGCTCAGGAACTGGGTGCCGTACGGGGTGACGACCTCGTCGTACTTGGTCGCGATGACGGTGTAGTGGACGCCGGGGACGGTGTCGCCGCCCTGGTTGAGCTTGGTGATGAACGGGGAGCCCGCCATCTGGTCGGCGAGGCCGGGGGTGGCGAGGGTCAGCAGGTCGCCGGCTCCGGGGAAGTACGGCAGGAGATTGGTCAGGCCGTTCAGGGTGGTGCCGTGGTTGTCGGGTGCGATACCGACGAGAGAGTTCACCTTCGCGGCGCCGCCGAGGAACTTGAGGTAGTAGCGGGGCATCATGCCGCCCTGCGAGTGGCCGACGAGGTCGGCCTTGGGGGCGCCGGTGGCGGCGAGCACCTTGTCCACGAACGTGTCGAGCTGGGCCGCCGACTTGTCGATCGGGCCGAGGCCGTTGAACAGCGGGACGCCGGGCAGCTGTCCGTAGTCGAGCGAGAAGACGCAGTAACCGCGGTCCACCAGGTAGGGGGCGAGGACCAGCCAGTTGTCGACGGAGTTCCCGAAGGTGCCGTGGACGAGGACGACGGGGCGCGGGTGGGCGGCGGACGGCTTGCAGTGGTAGTTGTTCCAGCCGCTGCTGGGGGCGGTGTCGGCGTGGGCGGCGGCGGGGACCGCGGTGGCCGCGGCCGTGAGCAGCAGGGCCGCGGTCAGGGATCTGACCGCTCGTTTCCAGTTCCGGGGCAGCATCGTGTGATCTCCTTGCGGCTCAAGGGAGTTGCGATGTGGGGTGCGTGCCCTGTGATCCGGATCACGAGGATGCTGTACTGCCCGTTAAATTACGCGCCAGTAGTAAAAGAGTGAAGTTACGCGTCAGTAAAAACTCTCCGTGTCGCCTGGACGCTCCCGGTACTGACGCGATGTCACCAGGTGGGCCTGATGGGCCCGTCGGGCGCGACGGCGGCCAGCTGGTCGAGCAGCGCGCGGGCCCTGCGCTCACCGAGCCGCTCGACCCACGGTCGCACCGCGTCGGCGGCGGACTCCTCCGCGGCCCGCGCGCACGCCCAGCCGCGTTCGGTCATGACGACGAGCCGGGCGCGGGCGTCGTCGGGGTGGGGCCGGCGCTCGGCGTAGCCCTTGCGCACCAGCTCGTCGACGAGCTGGCTCGCGGCCTGCTTGGTGACCCCCAGATGCGCGGCGAGGTCGGTGGCGGTCGCGCCGTCCCGGGAGAGCCGCGCGAAAGCGAATCCGTGTGCGGGCCGCAGACCTTCGAAGCCGCGGGCGACGACCCCTTCGTGGATGCGTTGCGTCAGCTCGCCCGCGGCGGAGAGCAGGGCGGCGGAGAGGGCCATGGCCTCGGAGTTCTGCACGGAGTCATTCAAACACCCTTGACGATTTGGTCAAGTAGCCTGACCATGTAGTCAATCCACTTGACCATTTGAGCCGCTTGGCCGGCCGATCAACCGAGGAGTCGCATGCCAGTCGTCCGCGCGTCCGAGGCCACCGTCCACGAGATGCACGGTGTCCGTTTCGTCTCGTACGCCAAGCCCGCCACCGGCAGCAAGGAACTGTGCGCCTGGCGGGCCGAGATCCCGGCGCGCACCCCGGGCGTCGCCCACACGGTGTCCCGCGAGGAGATCCTGCACGTGCTCAGCGGCAGCCTGCGTTTCACGGTCGACGGGCGCACGGACACGCTCGCCGCCGGCGACACCGCGATCGTCAACCCCGGCGCGACCCTCACCGTCGAGAACCCGGGCGACCTGCCCGCCACCATGTGGGTCACGACGTCCGTGGGCCTGGAGGCCGTACTGGTGGACGGCACGCGCGTCACTCCGCCCTGGGCTCGGTAGAGGCTCACGCCGCGAGCCGACCGGGCACGATCGCCCCGGGTCCGAACCGCGCCCGGGCCCGGTCGGCCACCGCCTCCAGCGCCCGCGCCCTCTCGTCCGCGGGGTCGAAGGTCAGCTGGTGGGCACAACCCTCCACCGGGCGGAGCCCCTCCGCCCGCAGTCCGAGTCCTCGCACCCTGGCCCGCTGCAGGCCGAGCGCCTCGTACATCCGGTACGCGGCCGTGGACAGCGCGGCCGTGTGCGCGGTGGGCTCGGGGAGCGTACGGCTGCGAGTCGTCGTGGACCGGTCGGCGTAGCGGACGGTGAGGGTCAGCGAGCGGCACACCTGCTTCCCGTCGCGGAGCCGGGCGCCCAGCTCGTCGGCGAGGGAGAGCAGGGCGCGACGGTGGCGGTACGGGTCGAGTTCGTCGCGCGGGAAGGGGCGTTCGGCGGCGGTGGACCGTGTGGCGGCGTTGGGGGTGACACGGGTGCGGTCGACGCCGCGCGCCTTCTCGTGCAGTTCACGGCCGACGCGGGCGGTGGTGAGCCGTTGCAGGGTGCCCTGTGGGGCGGCCGCCACCCTGTCGAGGGTGTCGAGCCCGTACTCGCACAGGGTGCGGGCGGTGGCGGCGCCGACGCCGGGCAGCGCGGCGACCGGCTGCCCGGCGAGGAACTCCGCCACGGCGCCGGGGTCTCCCGGCACCACCCTGGTCACCCCGGGCGAGGCCGTCCGCGCCGCCATCCGCGCCAGCATCGGGCCGGGGCCCGCGCCGATCACGCACTCCACCCCGTACAGGGCGAGCGCCCGCACCCTGATCACCGCGGCGAGTTCGACGGCGTCCCGTCCGAAGTAGCGCACCGCCCCGCCCAGGTCCACGAGGGCCGCGTCGGGCGGCAGCGCCTCGACCGTCGGGCTGAACTCGCCCAGCAGACCGATCAGTCGGGGCAGCGCCGCCTCGTACATGGGCGCCAGCAGGAACCGTACGTACAAAGTGGTCATCCCGCGCTCCCGGGGCTCTGGTGCCACAGTTTGCGCGGTGGCCCCGACCGGCCGTCGCCCGCCGGGCGCAGGTCCGCCCAGGGGTGCATCTCGTATCCGGTGGCCATGTGGATGCGGCGGCCGTCGACCGGGTCGTCCTCGCCGGACGGCGGCTGTTCGGGCGGCTCCGCCAGACGCAGCGCCACCGCGTCGAGACCGCCCTGGCGGCGCACCTCCACCAGGTCCGCGAGGTTCCACGCTGCCGCGCCCACCACGCTGAGGCTGCGCGGGCCGCGCCGCTGGACCGTGCCGCGGACGAGGAGCAGCCACGAGTGGAAGACGGTGTGCGCGCACGCGGCGTGCGCGTCGTCGAAGAAGGCCAGGTCGACCAGGCCCGTGCCGTCGTCCAGGGTCGTGAAGATGACGCGCTTGCCGGAGCGGATCGGCGGGGTCTGCGTGGCGACCTTGGCGCCCGCGACCAGTACGACCCTGCCGTGCTCGGCCTCGCGCAGGCGGCGCGCCGTCAGCACCCCCAGCTCTTCGAGGAACTTCTCGTGGTCACCCATGAGATGGCGGGAGGCGTCCATCCCGAGGACCCCGAGTTCGGCACTGAGCCGCTCGGCGTCGCCGAGGTCGGGCAGGCCGGCCGGCGCGGTCCCGTGGCCGCCGGACAGGGGCAGTTGGGCGCCGCGGGCGCCCCGGGACCCGCGCGTTCCCCGGTGCAGTTCCGTCAGGTGCAGTTGCAGGTCACGCCGGTTGGCGCCGAACGCGTCGAGCCCGCCGACCTGGGCGAGCCGCTGCGCGAGGGGCCGGCTGGGCCTCGCCCGCTCCCAGAAGTCGAGCAGCGAGGAGTACGGCTGCCCCTCCTCGATGCGGGCGGCTTCGGCCTCGCTGATGCCGTGCACGTCGGAGAGCGCGAGCCGCACGCCCCACTTCTCCTCCTTTTCGCGAGCGTCATCCTGGTGACCGCCGCTCTTGTGACCGCCGGCCTTGTGGCCACCGCCCCCTTTATCAGACACCAGTTCGATACGGTGGGCGACCGCGGACTTGTTCACGTCCAGCGGAAGGACCGGCACCCCGCGGCGCCGCGCGTCCGCGAGGATCAGCCGCTTCGGATACATCCCGGGGTCGTGCGTGAGCAACCCCGCGTAGAAAGCCGCCGGGTGATGGGCCTTCAGCCACGCCGACTGGTAGGTCGGCACCGCGAAGGCGACGGCGTGCGCCTTGCAGAACCCGTACGACCCGAAGGCCTCGACGATCTCCCAGGTGCGGGCGATGGTCTCGGCGTCGTATCCGTGCGCCGCCGCCTGCTGTGCGAACCAGAACCGGATGCGCCCCTGCGCATCGGGGTCGGACAGTCCCCGCCTGACCCGGTCCGCCTCGTCGCGGCCGCATCCCGTCATGATGTTCACGATCTCGATGATCTGCTCATGGAAGACGACGACCCCGTACGTCTCCTTCAGGGGCCCCTCCAGGTCGCGGTGCGGATAGCGGACCGGGGCGCGCCCGTGCCGCGCCTCGATGAACGGCCGCACCATGTCGGCGGCGACGGGACCCGGGCGGAACAGCGAGATGTCCACCACGAGGTCGTGGAAGGTGGCCGGCTGGAGCCGTCCCACCAGGTCCCGCTGGCCCGGCGACTCGATCTGGAAACAGCCCAGCGTCTCGGTGGACTTGATGAGCCGGTACGTCTCCGGGTCACCGGGCGCCACGGCGTCCAGGTCCACCGTGGAGCCGGTCGCCCGCTCGGTCTCCGCGACCGCGTGTGCCATCGCCGACTGCATCCGCACCCCGAGGACGTCGAGCTTGAGCAGGCCGAGGTCCTCGACGTCCTCCTTGTCGAACTGCGACATGGGGAAGCCCTCGCCGCTGGTCGGCACGACGGGTGTGCGGGCGAGCAGCGAGGCGTCCGAGAGCAGCACCCCGCACGGGTGCATGGCGATACCGCGCGGCAGCGCGTCGAGCGCCTCGACCAGCTCCCACATGCGTCCGTACCTGTCCCCGGCCCGCCTGGACTCCCCTGCCAGTTCCCGCAGTTCGGGCAGTTCCTCCAGCGCGGCCCGCGCGTCGCGGGCCCTGATGTGCGGGAAGGACTTGGCGATCCGGTCGATGTCGGCCGGGTCCATGGACAGGGCGGCGCCCACATCGCGTACGGCATGGCGGACGCGGTACGTCTCCGGCATCGAGACGGTCGCGACGCGCTCGGCGCCGAACCGGTCGATGATCGCCCGGTAGACCTCCAGGCGCCGGGCCGACTCCACGTCGATGTCGATGTCGGGCAGGACGGAGCGGCGCTTGGACAGGAACCGCTCCATGAGCAGGCCGTGTTCGACCGGGTCCGCGTGCGCGATGCCGAGCAGATGGTTGACCAGGGACCCGGCGCCGGAGCCGCGCGCGGCGACCCGGATGCCCATGCCCCGTACGTCGTCGACGACTTGGGACACCGTCAGGAAGTACGTGGCGAAGTCGTGGTGGGCGATGATGTCCAACTCGCGGTGCATCCGCTCCCAGTACTCCCGTTTCCGGTCGTACCCGAGGCGCAGCATCCCCGCCGCCGCCCGCGAGGCGAGGACCCGCTGTGCGGTGCGGCGGCCGGCGCCGACGAGCCGCGGTTCGGGGAAGTGCACGGAGCCGATGCCGAGGTCGTCCTCGGGATCGACGCGGCATTCCGCAGCCGCGGTGTCGGTCTGTTCGAGCAGCCGGTACGCGGCGTCGCGGCGGAAGCCCGCCGCCTCCACCACCCGTTCGGCCGTCATCAGCATGGCGTCGGCGTCCTTCAGCCAGCGCTCTCCGCTGTCGAGTTCCTTCCGGGGGTCGACCGGGACGAGGCGGCGTGCGGCGTCGAGGACGTCGGCGACCGGACCGAGGCCCTGGTCGGCGTACCGGACGTCGTTGGTGAGGACGGGGCGGATGCCCTGTTCGGCGGCGAAGCCGACGGTGCGGGCGGCCAGGCGCAGGGATCCGGGGCCCGTGCCCTCGCGGCCGTGGTGGACGGCCTCGAGGCGCAGGGCGTCGCCGTAGATCTCGCGCCAGGGGGCGAGGAGACGCGCGGCCCGGTCGGGGCGGCCCGCGGCGAGCGCGCGTCCGACGTCGGACGCGGGTCCGAGCAGCACGGTCAGGCCGTCGCCGTGGTTGTCCTCCCAGGTCAGCCGGGTCTCGCCGGTGGCGTGGGCGGCGGTGACCAGACGGCACAGGGAGGCCCAGCCCCTCGCTCCGTCGCGGGCGAGGAAGGTCACGCGCGGGGTCGACTCGTCGATGAAGGCACCACCGCGCACGGGCTGCCTGCGCCGCTCGGCCGGGGCGCGGCCCGGTGCGGCCGATCCGGCCGGCGAGGGGCCGCTCACCGCGAGGTCCGTCCCGAACAGCGGCCGCACCCCTGCCTTGACGCAGGCCTTGGCGAACCTGACCGAGCCCGCGAGGGTGTCCCGGTCGGTGAGGGCGAGCGCGTCCATGCCCCGCTCGGAGGCACGCCCGGCCAGCCGCTCCGGGTGCGAGGCCCCGTACCTGAGGGAGAACCCGGAAGCGGTGTGCAAATGCGTGAACCCTGGCACACGCACCTCCTGCACACCTCGAACCGACCTGCTCTCGCCTCCCCACCACCACCATAGACCAAGTATCGAACATGCGTACGATCCCCGAGTGAGGCCGCTGCCCCGGGCACCCGTTCAGCCCCACCCCGCCTGCGCAGGGACCGGGCTCCCCGGACCGTGAGGGGATGACCCAGACAGCCGACACCCCGCCCGGGCACCCGCGCGAGCCCTTCCTCGACGAGGTGAAGAGCGCCGTCACACCGCGGGCCGCGCCGCTCGTCATCGGCGTGATCGCCCTCCAGCCGCTCTTCATCGAGCACGGGCGCCAGACCCGCCGACCCGCGGCGCGCGCTCATCCGGCTGATCACCATGGCGCTCGTGCCGGCCGTCGGCGGGCTCGGCGGTGCCGTGATCGTCGGGCCGGTCCTCGGCGCGCCGCCCGGCAGCGTCATGGCGCTGTGGGGGCTGGGCACGCACTGATCATCTTCGCGGTCGGCGCCGCGACGCTCGCCCTTCAGTGCCTCTTCGGCATCGTGGGCATCGTGGGCATCGTGGGCATCGGCCTGGCGATCCTGGTCATCGTGATCGCGGGCAACCCGAGCGCGGGCGGCGCCTTCCCGCCGCCGATGCTGCCGCCCTTCTGGAACGCGATCGGCCCGGCCCTGCCACCGGGGGCGGGAACCCGGGCGGTCCGCTCCCTCGCCTCCTCCAAGGGCAACGCGGTCGCCGGACCGCTTCTGGTGCCGGCCGCGTGGGCGGTCGCCGGCCTCGTGATCACGATGGCCACCTCCGTGTTCCGCGGCAGGCGGAAGCCCGGACCCGGGGCGCCCCGGACGCTCATACCGTGAGGGGCCGGCCCGTCGATGACGGGCCGGCCCCCTGCGTCACACTGTCGCGCTGACTCGCTGTCGTCAGGTCAGCCGATCTCGGCGCCGAACGTGGACAGCGCCTCCGTCACCGGCTGGAAGAAGGTCTCCCCGCCGGAGGTGCAGTCGCCGCTGCCGCCCGAGGTGAGGCCGATCGCGGTGTCGCCCGAGAAGAGCGAGCCGCCGCTGTCGCCGGGCTCGGCGCAGACGTCGGTCTGGATGAGTCCGTTGACGACGTCGCCGTTGCCGTAGTTCACGGTGGCGTCCAGTCCGGTGACGGTGCCGTCGTGGATCTGGGTCGTGGAGCCGCTGCGGGTCACCTTCATGCCGACGGTCGCGTCGCCCGCCTTGGTGATCGGCTGCGTGGAGCCGTTGTAGAGGTCGACCTCGCTCGGGTGCTCGACGTCGGCGGTGTACTTGACCAGGCCGAAGTCGTTGTCCGGGAAGCTGGACTGCTCGTTCTTGCCGATCTCCTGGCCGTTGGAGTCCGACCAGCTCGAGATCGCCTCGGTGCAGTGGCCGGCCGTGATGAAGTACGGCTGGCCGCCCTTGACCACGTTGAAGCCGAGGGAGCACCGGCCGCCACTGCCGGTGATGGCGTCACCGCCCGCGATGAGGGGCTTGAACTCCCCCTTGGTGCGCTGGAGTTCGGCCTTGGAACCGAGGCCGTCGACGACCTTGCCGAGCTTGTTCCACGCGGCGGTGCCGACCGTGCGGTCGGCGGTGACGACGACCTTGTTGGTGGCCGGGTCGACCGCCCACGAGGTGCCGGGGATCGTCGCGTCCTGCTTCAGGGTGGCGCGGGCGCTCCTGAGTTCGGCCAGGGAGTTCTCGACGACTCTGGCCTTGGCTCCGGCCGCCCGCGCGATGCCCGCCGCGTCCTCGGTCAGGACGTTCACGACGAGGTGCTTGGCCTTCGCGTCGTAGTACGTGCCCGCCGAGTCCGCGCCGAGGTCCTTGGTCAGGGACGAGGCGAGATTTCCGGCCTTCGCGATCGACAGGGTCTGCGGGGCCGCATCAGGGGTGTCCGTGCTCGCGTTCGCAGTCTGGAAGGTGACTCCCGCGGCGACCAGGGCGGCGATGCCCGCTCCTACCGCGGCGGCACGCCGCTTGGGTATGCGTCGGTGCTTCAACTCTCGTCCTCCTGTGGGGGGTCGGAACCGACCGCTGTGGGGTGAGCCGGTCCCGTAGGTTGACGCGCCCACTATCCCGACGGCCACAGGGGACACACAAGGTCGACTTCAGGACGCGCATGCGACTGACGCTATGCGCTCCCCCGGCCGCGTGCACCCCCGTCATACGCCTGTCGCACCACGTCGGTTCCACTGCAAACACTCCGCGCAAAGGAGCGATCCGCAAAGGGTGAGGTCTAGTCCTGTCCTGATTCCGATGCCACCGGGCCGGGAATCGGCGGCTGTTCGGCGTCCGGCCGACGCACCGCGTCCCCCGGGGTCGCCCGCTCCAGGAAGCGCAGGAGCTCGACAGGGAAGGGCAGTACGAGGGTGGAGTTCTTCTCGGCGGCGACGGCCACCACGGTCTGCAGGAGCCGCAGCTGGAGCGCCGCGGGCTGCTCGGACATCTCGGCGGCGGCCTCGGCGAGCTTCCTGGAGGCCTGGAGTTCGGCGTCGGCGTTGATGATCCGGGCGCGCCGCTCGCGCTCGGCCTCGGCCTGCCGCGACATCGAGCGCTTCATGGTCTCGGGCAGCGACACGTCCTTGATCTCGACGCGGTCGATCTGCACGCCCCAGCCGACGGCCGGGCTGTCGATCATCAACTCGAGCCCCTGGTTGAGCTGTTCCCGGTTGGAGAGGAGGTCGTCGAGGTCGCTCTTACCGATGATGGACCGCAGCGAGGTCTGAGCCATCTGGGAGACGGCGAACCGATAGTCCTCCACCTGTACAACGGCCTCGGACGCGTCGATCACCTTGAAGTAGATGACGGCGTCGACCCGCACCGTGACGTTGTCGCGGGTGATGCCGTCCTGTGCGGGCACCGGCATCGTGACGATCTGCATGTTGACCTTACGGAGCCGGTCCACGAAGGGCACGATCATCGTGAACCCCGGACCGCGCACATCCGGTCGCAGCCGCCCGAGCCGGAAGACCACTCCCCGCTCGTACTGTTTGACGACGCGCCCCGCCGCCGTCGCGTAGATCACCAGGGCGGACACGGCGGCGGCCGCTCCCGCCAGCAGTTCCTCGACCACGGAGGCCTCCAGGGTTCGGACCCAGGCACTCAGGCAGGCTCTTCGGAAGCGACGCCTTGTGAGCGTGACGCTTTCGACGGTTTCTTTCCGAAGGTAACTCCGCGACGCGCACAAGGGCGAGCCCCCGCACGGCAGTTGCCGTGCGGGGGCTCCCTGCTGCTGGCCGCAGGTCGGACTGTGTCCGTCAGCCGACGGACGCGGATCAGTAGACGCTCACTCCGTACGCACTCAGCGCCTCGGTGACCGGCTGGAAGAAGGTCGTACCGCCGGAGGTGCAGTCGCCGCTGCCGCCCGAGGTCAGGCCGTACGCGGTGGAACCGCCGTAGAGCGGGCCGCCGGAGTCGCCGGGCTCGGCGCAGACCGTGGTCTGGATGAGGCCGGAGACGATGTCGCCGCCGCCGTAGTTCACGGTGGCGTTGAGCGCGGTGACACGGCCGCTGTGGATACCGGTGGTCGAGCCGCGCCGGGTGACCGTGGTCCCCACGGACGGCGTGGCCGCACCGGTGATGTCCTGGCTGCCGACCGTTCCGGGCGGGGTCCCCGTGGTGCTGTACCTGACGATGCCGTAGTCGTTGCCCGGGAAGCTGGATCCCGCGGTCGACCCGATCACCGTCGAGTGGGACGAGTTCGACCACCAGGTGCCGGCGCCGTCGGTGCAGTGGCCGGCGGTCAGGAAGTAGTAGGTGCTGCCCGAGCGGACGTTGAAGCCGAGCGAGCAGCGCCAGCTACTCGCATAGATGGCGTCGCCGCCGGAGACCAGCTTCTTGAACGTGCCGGGGGTGCGCTCGATCTTCAGGGCGCCCGCGTTGCTGCCGGCCGCCTTCTGGATCTTGGCGATCTCGGCCTGGGAGACCGTGCTGTCGGCGGTGACGACGACCTGCTTGGTCTTCTGGTCGACCGCCCAGGCGGTGCCGGGTACATCGGACTTCAGGACGGACGTGCCGGCCTGGGTGAGCTGGGTCGCGCTGAAGGTGTGCGCGACGGGCGCGTCCGACGCGCTGGCCGTGGGGACGGCGAGTGCGCCGATGGCGACGAGTCCGGAGGCCACGGAGATCATCCGGGCGCGTCTCGATATGCCACTGCGGGGGGTGGTGCGCTTGATCCTCACTGGTCGTTCCCTCCCGAGGGAAGTCGGGGGCCCGCGTGGGGTCGGGGCCCGTGAGGCGCAGCCAGCGGCCCGCCGTTCGGATTCCGGATTCCGGAATGTTCCGAAGATGCGGTGCCCCTGACAAGCGCTGCTCGGGAGTATTCGGCGTTTCAACTGACTGGCACAAGGGCGCCTTTCGGCCGTCCGGCCGGTACACGTCCGCATGCCCCGGCGGCCGCTGCGCCGGTGCGCAGGCCGCCGGGGCTCGGCTCCCCTGTCAGACGGAGGTACGGGTGACGAGGTTCCGTTCGCCGGCCCCGATCGTGACCGGCAGGGTGTTGCCGGGCGGCGGGAAGGGGCAGACGAAGTGGTCCGCGAAGGCGCAGGGCGGCAGCACCGCGCGGTTGAAGTCCACGCTCGTACGGCCCTCGGCGTCGGGCGCGGCGGGCCGCAGGAAGCGGAATCGGAAGGTGCCGTCGCCGCTGGTCGCGTCGGCGAACACGGCCCACAGCGAGCCGTCCGCCTGCACGGCGACCTGGAGGGTGAGGTCCTGTCCTTCGAGCGTGAAGGCCAGTTCACCGCCGAGGTCGAGGCCACGCTCCTTGCCGTCGGCGTTCTCGACGCGGACCGTGCGGCTGGTCCCGTACGGCGTGAAGCGGCCCTCGACGGTCCAGCGGGGATCGTGGGCGGTGGCCTCGATGCCGCGGAAGGCGCGCCGTGGCCCCGACTGCGGGTCGAAGTCGCGTACGGCCCACAGGCCTTCGCGCACGATCGCGACGAGGCGGCGCTCGCCGAGGCCGACCTGGGCGTCGGCCGTGAGCCGCACCTCACCGGTGAGCGGCTGTCCGTCGCGGGTGAGTCCGTCCTCGGGTGCGGCGGTCAGGACGAGCCGGTCGCCGTCGGCCCGCCATTGCCCGGGAATGGCCGGAAGTTTGCCTTCCGGATACTCGTCGAGCCAGTAGGTGCCGGTGAGGGCGAGCGGTCCGTAGGGCTCGGAGACGGATGCGGTCCGCTGCTCGTGCCACTGCTGCCAGGCGCCGGCTGCGCCGGTCACGTCCTCGGTCATGCGGTCAGGCCTTCCTCACGTGCGGGGTGTACGGGTTCTTTCAGCCCCAGATGGGAGCGCAGCGTCGTACCGGTGTATTCCGTGCGGTACGCCCCGCGTTCCTGGAGCAGGGGCACCACCTGGTCGACGAATTCGTCCAGGCCGCCCGGGGTCAGGTGCGGTACGAGGATGAAGCCGTCGGCCGCGTCGCTCTGCACGAACGCGTCGAGTTCGGCGGCGACGGCCTGCGGGGTGCCGATGAACGACTGGCGTGCGGTGGTCTCGATGACGGTCTGCCGGATGGACAGGCCCTTGGCGCGGGACAGGGCGCGCCACTCCTCGGCGACGGCACGGGGGTCGCCGCGCTTGGTGCGGCCCTGCGAGAGCCCGGAGTCGACGACCGGATCGATGTCGGGCAGCGGCCCGTCGGGGTCGTACGAGGAGAGGTCGACGCCCCAGATCTGTTCCAGGGTGAGGAGCGCGTTCTGCGGGGACACCTGCCGGCGCCGGATCCCGGCGGCCCGCTCCTGGGCCTCGGCGGCGGTGTCGCCGAGGACGACGGTGACCCCCGGCATGATCTTCAGGTCCTCGGCGGTGCGCCCGTACTTCGCGAGCCGGCCCTTCACATCGGCGTAGAACGCGCGGCCCGCCTCCAGCGTGCCGTGCCGGGTGAAGATCACGTCGGCCGCCGACGCCGCGAACTCGCGCCCCTCGGGCGAGTCCCCGGCCTGGATGACGACCGGGTGCCCCTGCGGGGAGCGCGGCAGGGTGAACTCGCCCTCGATGTCGAAGTGTCGACCGGTGTGCGCGAAGGGGAGCGGCCGCCCCCCGGGCGTCCAGGAGTCCCACAGTTCGCGGGCCGTGGCGACGAACTCGGCGGCGCGCGTGTACCGGTCCGCCCGGTCGAGGTAGCCGCCGCGGCGGAAGTTCTCGCCGGTGAAGGCGTCGGAGGAGGTGACGACGTTCCAGGCGGCGCGGCCTGCGCTGAGGTGGTCGAGCGTGGCGAACCTGCGGGCGGTCTCGTAGGGCTCGTTGAACGTCGCGTTGACGGTCGCGGCGAGGCCGAGGCGCTCGGTGACGGCCGCGAGGGCGTTCAGGACGGTGAGGGACTCCGGCCGCCCGACGACGTCGAGGTCGTGGACGCGCCCCTTGTGCTCGCGCAGCCGCAGCCCTTCCGCGAGGAAGAAGAAGTCGAACAGGCCGCGCTCGGCGGTGCGGGCGAGGTGCTCGAACGACGCGAAGTCGATCTGGGAACGGGAGCGCGGATCGGTCCAGACGGTGGTGTTGTTGACCCCCGGGAAGTGGGCGGCCAGGTGAACTTGCTTGCGTGATGCGGTAGTTGACGTCATGAAGGGTCCCCCGCGAGCGCGGCGTACTGGTTGGCGGGCCGGGCGAGCCCCAGATGCTCCCTGAAGGTGCTGCCCGGATAGAACGTGCGGAACAGGCCGCGGTGCTGGAGCAGCGGCACCGTGCCGTTGACGAGCCGCTCCAGGTCACGGCGCGGCTCGACCGGCGTGAGGTGGAAGCCGTCCACGGCGCCGGCGCGGTGCCAGGCGGTGACGAGGTCGGCGAGGTCGACCGGGCCGCCCCGGTAGAGCGGGCCGAGGTCGCTCGGCAGCGGCCCTCCCCCGCCGTGACCGGGCACGGCCGCGTGCTCCCCGCCGCCGAGGTCGATGCGCAGCGCGGCCAGGACGCGCAGGGCGTCGGGGTCGCGGCCGTACTCGGCGGCGCGGCGGCGCAGTGCGGCGCGGACGGCGGCGGCCTGCGCCGGGCCCGCCGCGTTCACCAGGGCGACGTCGGCGTGGCGGGCGGCGACGTCGTACGCGTGCGGCTGCGTGATGTCGACGACCGTGACGGGGTGGCCCTGCGGCGGCCGCGGCACGATGGAGGGGCCGCGTACGGAGAACGTGGCGCCCTGGAAGTCGACGTGGTGGAGCTTCTCCCGGTCGATGAAGCGTCCGGTCGCCACGTCGCGGATCTCCGCGTCGTCCTCCCAGCTGTCCCACAAGCGGGTGGCCACGTCGGCGACCTCACCGGCCTCTCCCCACAGCTCCGCGGCGGGCGCGGCGGGCCTGCGGCCGAAGAGGCGGGCCTCTTCCTCGGTGGCGGACACCTCGGGCCGCCAGCCGGCGCGGCCCCGGCTCACCCAGTCGAGGGTGGCGACGGCGGCCTGCACATGGAAGGGCTCGGTGTGCGTGGTCGTGACGGTGGGGACGAGGCCGATACGGGCGGTCGCCGGAGCGACCCGGGACAGCACGGCGAGCGCGTCGGGCCCGGGCCGGCCGAAGGAGTCCCCGAGGGTGACGAAGTCCAGGGCGCCGCGTTCCGCGAGGCGCGTGAGCGTGAGATACGGATCGGCGTCGTAGGCGTCGGGCTGGTCGACGGCCGCCGCGAGATGCAGCAGGCCGCGCCCGGTTGACGTAGTCATGAGCAGGTCCTTGGACGAGGAGCGGAAGAACGGGGGCGGGCGGGCTACGGCTTGGGCAGACCGGGCGGGTTGATCTCCGACTTCTCGACCGCCTCGGTCGACAGACCCCAGCGCTTCAGGACGCGCCCGTACGACCCGTCCTCGATCACGTGGTCGAGGGCGGCGGCGTACGCGTCGACGAGTCCGCTGTCCTTCTTCGTCGTGGCGGCGATCTTGCCCTGGATCTTGTCCCCGGCGCCGGAGAGCGTGCCGATGATCTGCGACTGGCCGGCGGACTCCACGTGGTAGGCGGCGCTGGGGCTCGGGCCGAGGTAGGCGTCGATGCGGCCCGACTGGAGAGCCAGGTAGTAGTCGGTGTCCTTCTGGAAGTACTTGATGGTGACCGGCTTCAGGCCCGCCTTCTCGTCCTGCTTGCTCCAGTCGACGAGGATCTTCTCCTGGTTGGTCCCGGAGGAGACGGCGATGGTCTTCCCGGCCACGTCCTTGGGTTCCTCGACCCGCCAGCTCGTGCCCTTCTTCGCCTCGAACGCGATGTTGTCGAGCCGGTAGGTCGCGAAGTCGTACTTCTCCTTGCGCTCCTCCGTGACGGTGACGTTCGAGAAGACGGCGTCGAACTTGCCGCTGTCGAGGCCGACGAAGAGGTTCTCCCAGGACACCGGGGAGAACTCGATCTTCAGGCCGAGTGTGTCGGCGACGAGGGTCGCGAGGTCGATCTCGGAGCCGATGCGGGTCTTGTCGTCGGTGGCGTAGAAGCCGAGTGGCGGCGAGGCGTCGGCGCTGCCGCCGAGCCTGAGCGTGCCGCGCTCGCGCACAGCGGCCGGCAGCTTGGCCGCGATCGCGTCGACCTTCCTGGCGCGGATGCGGTGCTGGTCGGGCCCGATGTTGATGCCGCCCACCTTCTCGGAACCGCCCTTGCCGGTGCCGGTCGCGGCATCGCTGTCACCCCCGCAGGCGGTGAGCAGGGGGGCGGCCACGAGCGCGGCGACGGACAGGGCGAGGGTGCGGCGGGACAGCATGTGCGAACTCCTGGGCGAGAAAGGTGGGTTGAAAGAACTGAAGGGAGGGGCGCGAAGGTCAGAGGACCTTGGAGAGGAACGCCTTCGTGCGGTCGTGGCGCGGTGCGTCCAGTACGTCGCCGGGGGCGCCCTGTTCGACGATGCGGCCCTCGTCCATGAAGACGACGGTGTCGGCGACCTCGCGGGCGAAGCCGATCTCGTGGGTGACGACGATCATCGTGGTGCCCTGGAGTGCCAGGTCCTTGATGACGTCGAGGACCTCGCCGACGAGTTCGGGGTCGAGCGCCGACGTCGGCTCGTCGAAGAGCAGCACCTTCGGTTCGAGGGCCAGCGCGCGGGCGATGGCGACGCGCTGCTGCTGCCCGCCGGAGAGCTGCTTCGGGTAGGCGCCGGCCTTGTCGGCGAGCCCGACGCGCTCGAGCAGCCTGCGCGCGCTGTCGAGCGCGTCCTTGCGGGGGCGCTTGAGGGCGGAGACCGGGGCCTCGGCGATGTTCTCCAGGACGGTGAGGTGCGGGAACAGGTTGAAGTTCTGGAAGACGAAGCCGATCTGGGTGCGCTGCTTGAGCACCTCGCGCTCACGCAGCTCGTAGAGCTTGTCTCCCGCCCGTCGCCCACCACCGCCCTTGCCGGAAGCCCTTCGGGCCGCAGTCTTCCTCTCGCGCCGGTAGCCGACCAGGGAGCCGTCGACGCTGATCCAGCCGCTGTCGACCTTCTCCAGGTGGTTGATGGTGCGCAGGAGCGTGGACTTGCCGGAGCCCGACGGGCCCAGGACGACGGTGACCTCGCCGGTGCGCACCTCCAGGTCGATGCCGCGCAGCACTTCCAGCGTGCCGAAGCTCTTGTGGACGGCCTTGACGTCGACCATGGTCCGTCCGGTGTCCGCGTCGCTCATCGGGTGGTTCCCTTCGAGAAGTGTCGTTCTACGTAGTGCTGGAGGGCGGAGAGCGCGCTGGTCAGGAGCACGTACCAGACGGTGGCGACCATCAGGAGCGGGACCACGCGCCCGTTGCGGCCGTAGATGACCTGGACCTGGTAGAAGAGCTCGCCGATCGCCATGACGGAGACGATCGAGGTGCCCTTGAAGAGGGAGATCACCTCGTTGGCCGCGTTGGGCAGGATGGAGCGCATGGCCTGCGGCAGGACGATGCGGCGGATCTGCCGCAGCCGGGGGATGCCGAGCGCGGCCGCGGCCTCCAACTGACCGCTGTCGACGGCCAGTACACCGCCGCGCACGATCTCGGCGGCGTACGCGGCCTGGTGGAGCGCGAGCCCGAGGACGGCGGCGCTCATCGCGCCGACCAGGCCCATCGTGTCGAAGGAGAAGAAGCCGGGCCCGAAGGGGATGCCGAACTGCAACTCCTTGTACAGATAGGCCAGGTTGAACCAGAACAGCAGCTGCACGATCAGTGGGATCGAGCGGAACGCCCAGATGTAGCCGAAGGCGACGGCCTGGAGGAACCGGCTGGCGGACAGGCGCATGAAGGCCAGGACGATGCCGAGCGCGAACCCGAGCGCCGTTCCGTAGAACGTCAGCTGGAGGGTGACCCACACCGCCTTGAGGACCACGTCGGCGGTGAAGTAGTCGGCGAACACCTCCCATTCCCAGCCGCTGTTGGTGATGAGTCCGTGCGCGAACTGGGCGAGCAGCACGGCGGTCGCGACGATGGCGGCCCAGCGCCAGGGGTGGCGGACGGGCACCACTTTCAGCGCGGAGTGGTCTTCGGCGCCGCCGGCGGTCGTAGCCGGTGTCGTTCTGCCGAGGGGTGGATCACTGGTCAGGGACATGACGGTTCCTCTGGAGCAGGGGAGAGCGAAGGGGGCGAGCAGGGGTTCAGGCTGCGGCGCGACAGGAGAGGTCGCGCAGGAACGACAGGACCGCGCGGGCGGTGGCGTCGTTCTGCCGGAACGAGGGGCTGTTCGTGCGCGGCCGGGTGAACGCCCCGGCGCCGCGCGCGTTCGTGTGCGGGCCGAGTGCGAAGAGGCGCGGGTGCGCAGTGCCGTCGCGGTGCAGGACGCGCCCGTCCTCGGGATCGACCGCGAGGAGCCCGACCGGGGTCGCCTGTGCCCCCTGCTCGTACAGCTCGCGCAGGAGCTGGTCGCGGGTGCGGGCGAGCGTGGGGTGCGGCAGGCGGGCCTCGACGAGGGCGCGGGCCTCGATGACGGCGCCGGCCACGGTGGCGCTCGTGGCGCGGAAGACGCCGTCCTCGGCGGTGACCCGCATGTCCGCGCCGGCGAACTTCACGACGCCGGCCCGGGAGAGCGCGAGCAGTTGCCGCAGCCGCGGCCCGGGCGGCCCGGAGGCGAGATAGCTGAAGAAGCCGTGCCACCAGGACCCGATGTCGCCGAGCCGCACGACCTGCCCGTACACGGAGAGCAGACCGAGGAACACGGCGAGGTCGGGGCTGTGCGCGGGGTCGTGGCGGCGTTCGAGGTCCGCGGTGATGTAGCCGCGCAGCCCGTCCTGGAGCTCCTCGTACGAGGTGTGGCGTACGCCGTCCAGCGGGTGGTCGAGGGCCGTGAGGTCGAGGCGGTCCGCCGGGTCGGGTACGGCGGAGACCACGAGGGCCTGGAGTTCGGCGCTCAGCGGTTCGGCGGCGGCGTACTTCTCCTCGAAGTCGGCCCAGGCGACGGCGGTGCGCTCGGGGTGGGCGGTGAACAGGCGGTGGTAGTGGGCGAAGCCGAGTTCCTTGTCGATGAGGGGCCACACGTCGCGGCGGAAGTCGTAGCCGTCGGGGCGGGCGAGGAGTCCGTCGATCTCGGCGGGGCCGAGGAAGCGGGGCAGCGGCGGACGCTCACCGGTCCAGTCGTAGCCGATCTTGGAGTGGTAGGGAACGCCGCGCCGGGACCCGACGTGCAGGACGGGCTCACGCCCCGACGGGATGTATGTGTCCCCCTCGTACCGTCCTCCGCGGCCCTCCGTCAGGAGCACCATCAGGTCGACGAAGGCCAGGCCGAAGCCCCGGACGAGGACGTCCTCGCCGGGGGCGAGCGCGGACAGGTCGCTGTCGACCGTGAAGTCGGGCGGCAGGTGCACGAGTCCGTGCTCGCGCGCGTACGCGCTCAACTCCCGTTGTTCTGCGTCGAGTTCGGCGTCCAGATGACCCTGGGCGAGGATGACGGTGTCGGCGAGGAGGGGGCGGGCGCGCCCGTCGAGCCACACCTGCTGGCGGCCCTCGCGAGGGCCGCTGACGCGCAGGGCGCGGCGTGGGTGGTGCTGGACGGTGACGCCCGGCGGGAGCGCGGCCACGGACCGCTCGTACACCCAGCGCAGATAGGCGCCCTGGAGCTGCCGGTCGGCGAAGACGCGGCCGTCGAGGTCCGCCCACTCGTGCAGGGCGGGTCCGGGGAGCACCGGACCGTCGAGTTCGACCGTGTCGTCGGTGAACATCGTGACGTCCTGGGACTGCGAGTTCATCCAGAGCAGCGGGGACTGCGCCTGCCGCCAGACCCGTCCGCCGCCCGGCGGGAAGGGGTCGACGAGATGGATGTCGAGTTCGAGCCCGGCGTACGCGGACGCGTTGGCGGCGATCCGCTCCAGGATGCCGGTCCCCCGCGGACCGGCCCCCACGATCACCAGTGAGGGCCTCATCGGGTGCGCTCCGAACCGCGCGCGTAGTGCCGCTCGACGTAGAACTGGCCGGCGCTCAGGAGGGAGGTGACCACGACGTACCAGAGGGTGGCGACCAGGAGCATCGGGATGACCTGGTAGGTGCGGTGGTAGACGAGCTGCACCGAGTAGAGCAGGTCCTGGACGGCGATGACACTGACGATGGAGGTGCCCTTGAGGGTGCCGATCAGCATGTTCCCGGCCGGTGGCACGATGGAGCGCATGGCCTGCGGCAGGATGATCCGCCGCCAGCGCCTGAACCGGCTCAGCCCGAGCGCCTGCGCGGCCTCGATCTGCCCTCGGTCGACGGAGAGGATGCCGCCGCGCACCACCTCGGCGGCGTAAGCGGCCTCGTGCAGGGTGAGGCCGATGATGGCGACGGTGATCGGCCCGAACAGGTCGACGGTCCTGATGCCGAGGATGTGCGGGTACAGCGCACCGATGTTGAACCAGAACAGCAGCTGCACGAGGATCGGCATCGACCTGAACAGCCAGACGTAACCCCAACTCACGGCGCGCAGAACTGGGTTGGCGGACAGGCGCATGACGGCGAGCAGGGTGCCGAGGGCGAAGCCGAGCGCCATGACGAGAGCGGTCAGCCAGAGGGTGAGACCGAGTCCGCGCAGGACCGACGCCGATGTGAAGTAGTCGGCGACGACGTCCCACTGGAACGCGTCGTTACGGACCACCGATCGGGCGGCGAGCGCGAGAAGCACGAGGACGACAGCGACGGCGAGCCACTGGCCGATGCGGGGCCGGCCGACGATGCGGGGCCGATCCTCACCGGCGTGGGCGGGCGGTCCGGCCGCGGCAGGCGCGGTCTTTGCGAGTGTGTTCGAGGACATGCGAAGGCTCCGTGGGCACTGAATCCAGCACGGTCTTGCCTTCACACGGAACTTGCGGGCCGAGCCCCTCAGCAGCGGTCCGCTCACCGAGAGTACGGGGCTCGCTCCGCTCGCTGTCAAGGCTGTCCACAGTGTGAGCCGTACGTCTCATGTGAGTTGACGCGGAAACGGATGCCTGTTCCACTTGCCCCATGCATCCGCAGCAGTGGCTGGTCACGCGCTCCCACATCGACTTCGGTCGAGTGTGGTCGGCGTCCTGTTGATGCCCTTCTGACGCCCGCTGCGCGTCTGCTTCTCTCTCTTCTCGACGCCTTCCGGCGCTTTTGGACGCATGTCGCGTTCTGAACGCTTCTGCGCCTTCTGCGTCACCGCGTCTTCTACGTAACCCGCGTTTCCCGGTGCGCCCAAGTGCGCGCACTCGTCCGCGCCTTCACACACCCACGCGTCCTCGCGTACCCCTCCCCTCAGCTGTCTCCTCACCCCTGCGTGCCTGTTGTCTTCGAAGGGCAGAACTCCACGCCATGCGTACGACTTTGACGACCCATCAGCGTCTATCCGCCGCGTTCGCGCTGATCACCGCGGCCACCCTGACACTGACCGCCTGCGGCTCCGGCGACCCCGGAACCTCCGCCGTCGGCGCCGCACCCGCGGGCAAGAGCGACAAGATCCCCACGACCGACGTGGTGAAGGCCGTCAAGAAGGACGAGGCGGCGGCCGAGCTGCTGCCCGCCGACGTCCGGTCGAGCGGCAGGCTGACCGTCGGCGCCTCCATCGGCGGCACCCCGCCCGGCGCCTTCTACCTGGAGGACGGCAGGACCGCCGCCGGCCAGGACATCGACTTCGCCGACGCCGTCGCCAAGGTCCTCGGGCTGAAGCTGAAGCGGGAGGCGGCCGGTTTCGAGGCGATCCTGCCCGCGCTCGGCAGCGGCAAGTACGACCTGGGAACAGGCAACTTCGGTGTCACCGACGAGCGGCGCAAGACGATCGACTTCGTCACGTACATCAATGACGGCCAGGGCTTCGCCGTGCGCGAGGACAGCGACCTGAAGAAGGTCACCGACCTCAGGCAGCTGTGCGGCCTGAACGTGGCGACCGGCGCGGGCACCACCTTCGAGGCGACCCTGGAGGAGAACAAGCACCTCTGCACGGACGCCGGGAAGAAGGCGTACAGCGTGAAGACGTACGCCGACCAGAGCGCGATCTGGTCGTCCCTCCAGCAGGGCCGGTCCGACGTGGTGATGAGCACCATCAACGGGCTGCGGTACGCCGTCGCGCACCAGGAGGGGCTGAAGTTCCTCAACGAGTACCACCGCCTCGACGTCGGCTTCGCCTTCAAGAAGGGCACGAAGCTGGCGCCGGCGTTCCGGGCGGCGGTGAACAGGCTGATCGCCGACGGGACGTACGACAAGATCCTCAAGAAGTGGGGCACGAGCGAGTCCGCGATCGAGAAGTCGCAGATCTCGCCGCCCGAGATCAAGGACTGACCCGCCCGGCCCGGGGTTCCGTCCCGAAGAAGGGGGACGGGACGGAACCCGGGAGCTCAGCGAGCCGCGGACACCACGCCGCGCGGCCGCTTTTCGGCACCGATGACCTGGTCCATCAGCGCGGCCGGCACATCCCGCGCAGACCCCCGGCTGCGGGCGTCGCACTCCAGGACCGCCACCGCCTCGCCGGTCTCCGACGCCTCACAGGACATCACCCCGCACAGCACCGGCCGGGCCCCGGGTTCAGCAGTCGCAGCAGGAGCAGCACTCACAGCATTCGCAGATGGAGCACGCCTCGCAGCAGCTGCAGTCGGTGGAGCAGCATTCGCTGCACCAGCCGTCGCGCCTCTTGCGGGACCACGGCCCCTCGAACTCGTCGGCACAGCACACCTTGCAGGTGCAGCAGAGCCCGATCGCCGCGGCGCACCCGGCGAAGAAGCCGCGCTTGCCGGGCTTCGGCGGCTGGAAGGACGGCCCGCCGCCGAAGCCACCGGGCCCGCCCGGACCACCGGGACCGCCCTGCCCGCCCCCGTACGGATTCTGCGAGCCGTACGGGCCCGAGGACCCGGCCGGCACGTACGGGCCCGATCCGGTGGGCACCCAGGGGCCGGGCGCGCCGGGGCCCTGTTGCGGCGTGGACGCGGCGGCCGCGTGCGCGCCACGCGTGGGGCCGGTGCCGCGCGAGGCGTCGGACCCATGGGACGCGTCCGGGCCGTGCGCACAGCCCGAAGCACCGAAGGCACGGTCGACCGAGCGGCGCAGTTCGTGGACGAGCAGCAGGTGCGCGAGCGTGCCGTCGACGAATTCGGCCTCGCGCAGGGCGAGACGGATGCCGCGCAGCGCGTCGTCGGCGAGGCGGCGTGCCTCGGCGAGATCCGTGCCGGTCGCCGTGAGCGGGTTCCAGGCACCCGACGCGGCGTCAGCTTCCCTGTCCTCCACGGCGTCCAGGAGGTGCGCGAGCCGCCCGAAGAGCCGGCCCGCCTCGGCCAGCGGCGCCGCGTTGCCGGGGCGTCCGGCGAGGACCGCGGTGTGCGCGAACGCGGCGGTGGTGGCCGTCTCGGTCGGTTCGGTGACCGTGAGCACCGGGGTGCCGGGGCCGGCGAGCGCCTCGATCCCGATCTGGCGCTCCACCGCGTCGACCAGGACCGCCGTATCGAACCCCACGTCAGAACCCGTACGTGAACCGGCCTTTCCCCACCGAGTGGCGACCCGGCGGGCCGCCGCGGCCACCGGCCTGCGGGCCAGAAGGCCGTCGCCGTCGGCGACGTGGTCGCGGACCTTCGCCGAGGCGAGGACCAGGGAGACGGCCGCGGCGAGCCGGGCGCCCTCGCCCTGCGCGACGGACGCGGTGCGCATCCCGCGCAGCGGACAGGGCCCCGCCGTGCGCCGCCCCCCCCGGCGGCGTCCTCGGCCTGAGCCTCCGTCAGAACCGAGATCAGCAAACCGTCATAGTTCGTGACAACCCGGGCGAACTGCCCGTGGTCACCGCGAAGTGCCAGGCAGAGTCCGCACAGATGAGCCATCCATTGCGCCTTGAGCCCCTCACCGAGACGATGGCTGCAAGGCCGGACTATTCCGAACAAGACGACTCCCCCGAGGGTCTCGAAGACGTAAGCTGCGGCATCGTATCGAGGGTGCCGTTCACCCGTACGCCCCGGTCGTCACCCATACGCCGCGAAGAATCATATTTCACTCACTGTCAGCAGCCGTACGGGGTACGACCCTTGGGATTCACGGGACAGCGCTGTGTTGACTCTGCACCAGTAGCGTCACGAAAACCCCGCGCGGCGACTATCCACTTGGCGCACCATCCGCATCATGGACGACCATAGGGATACAGAACGCAGAGGAACCGCTGTGAGAGGAGGCGTCCATGGGATCGGTGCGCAAGGCGAGTGCCTGGCTTGGCCTCGTCGACGACAACGATGACGAGCGTTACTACGACGACGACTACGCCGAGGGGTCCGAGCCCCACACCGGTGCCGCCTGGGTCACGGACCCGCGCGTGAAGGTGGCGGCCGACGCCGCCGAGGAGCGGGGCCGCCGGATCGGCACGGTCACCCCGGACGGATTCCGGGACGCCCGTGGCATCGGCGAGATGTTCCGGGAAGGTGTCCCGGTCATCATCAACCTCACGGCCATGGAGCCCGGGGACGCCAAGCGCGTCGTCGACTTCGCGGCCGGGCTCACGTTCGGGCTGCGGGGTTCCATCGAGCGGGTGGCGAACCGGGTGTTCCTGCTGAGCCCTGCCGACACGCAGGTGGTCAACGGCGAGGCGGAGAGCCGCCCGACGGACGGTTTCTTCAACCAGAGCTGAGCGTCACGGGTGGGTAGGGCCCGGCCCCTCGGCCGGGTCACCGCCCGCGACAGCCGTCATGCGACGGTGGACTCCACGCCGACCCGCTCGGGACCGCGCTGGGGCCCGATCTTCGCCGTGCCTTCCGCGTCCTGTGGAGCAGCGTCCTCACACTCCATCCGCCGGGGCAGCCGCAGCGCGGCCACCGCGCCGAGCAGCAGAAGCCCGGCGCTGACGAACAGCGTCACGTGCAGCCCGTGGACGAAGGCGACCCGGGCGGCGCTGCGCAGCGCCTCACCGGCGGTGCCGCCGAGCCGTGTCGCGATCTGGTACGCCTCGCCGAGCGAGTTTCCCGCGTGGGCGCTCGCGGATCCGGGCACTCCGGTGACCCGGGCGATCCCGGGTGCGTATGCGGCGTTCATCACCGAGCCGAGCAGGGCGATGCCCATGCCCGCGCCCAGCTGGTAGGAGGTCTCCCCTATCGCCGCGGCGCCGCCCGCGTCCTGCGCCGAGGCCTCGCTGAGCATCGACTCGTACGCCCCGAAGAGGGTGGTCTGCAGGCCGAAGCCGAGCAGGACGAAGCCGAAGGTGAGCAGCGACGGCCGGTCGTGCTGTCCCATCAGTGTGAGCATGAGCACCGCGGCCGCGGTGAGGACGAAGCCGGCCGAGACCATGCGGCGCGGCCCGAAACGGCGCAGCTGCGACGAGCCGAGGACACCCGCGGCCATCGCCGCGAAGGTCAAGGGAAGCAGCCGCACCCCCGTCTCCAGGGGGCTCAGGCCGAGTACCAGCTGGAGGTACTGGACGGCGATCAGCTCCAGGCCGACCAGGGCGAGCATGGCCAGGACGATGCAGCCGACCGCGGTGGAGAAGGCGGGCCTGGCGAACATCTTCATGTCGACGAGCGGATGCTCGCGGCGCTTCTGCCGCCGCACGAACACGATCAGCACGGCCGCGCCGACGAGGAGGGGGCCGACGGCGGACGGGTCGAGCAGGTCACGGTCGACACCGAGCCGCTTCACGCCGTAGACGACACCGAGCATTCCGACGGCCGCCATGAGTGCGCCGACCACGTCCCAGGGCCCGTCGGAACGGCCCTTGGACTCGGGAAGTATGAGACGGCCGAGGGGCAGCATGACGGCCATCAGCGGAATGTTGATGAGGAAGACCGAGCCCCACCAGAAGTGCTCGACCATGAAGCCGCCGAGCACCGGGCCGGTGGCGGCGCCTATCGCCGCGACCGCGGACCAGACGCCGATGGCCACGGCCCGCTCGCGCCGGTCGGGGAAGACCGCGCGCAGGATCGACAGGGTCGCGGGCATGATCATCGCGCCGCCGACGCCCAGCAGCGCGCGGGCCAGGATCAGGACGTGTGGTGTCGTGGCGAACACGGCGAGCGCGGAGGCCGCGCCGAAGAGGCCGTACCCGAGGAGCAGGACGCGTCGGCGTCCGACGCGGTCGCCGAGTGTGCCGAAGAGGATCAGGAGCGCCGCGCACATCAGCGGATAGGCGTCGACGATCCACAGCAGCTGGACCGCCGAGGGGCGCAGGTCCTGGGTGACGGCGGGGACGGCGACGTGCAGCACGGTCGCGTCGAGGGCGACGAGCAGCAGGCTGGTGCACAGGACGACGAGGACGACCCAGCGGTTGGCGCCTGGCCCTGCGGTCCGCAGACGAGAGGGCACGGCGGCCGTGGTCGTCCCTGACATGTGCGTACCTCCCAGTGGTCCCTCGCGCTCGGCGGATCCGCGGGGTGGGGACTTCCCCGCGGTTGCGGCCGGAAGGAGCGGACTCCCGTGCCCACGCAACGATCGGCGAGTGAGCCGCCAGAGTACGCGAGTCCATTGTGGTGACACGTGGCGGACCTCTCATGTGCCTGACCGTGGAGTGTGGTGTACGCCACGCTCCACCCTCCGACCACGCACCGTGCGTGCGGTCCGGTTGCGCCGGGCGCCGATAATCGACGCCGTGACCGAAGTCGACCTGCAGGAACCGCGCAGCGCGCCGGCCCGGGCGGCGGGTGCGCTGCGCCGCGCGGCGCCCGCGCTCCTTGCCTATGCCGGGGTGCGCGCCCTCGGCCTGCTCATGCTCGCCGGGTGGAGCGCGGCGAAGGGGAAGAGCCCGCACACCCTGCTGACCGCCCGCTGGGACTCGCTCTGGTACACCCGCGTCGCGGATTTCGGCTATGGCTGGCAGGTGCGCCTGCCGGACGGCACCGTGCACTCGAACCTCGCGTTCTTCCCGCTGCTGCCGTGGCTGGAGCGGCTGGTGTCGGCGGTGAGCCCCCTGTCGTACGCGGACGCGGGCCTGCTGGTGAGCTGGCTCGCGTCGCTCTGCGCGGCCTGGGGGATCTTCCTGGTGGCCGAGCTGCTCTACGGGCGGCGGGCCGGCGTCTGCGCGGTCGTGCTGTGGGCGGTGCTCCCGGTCGGGATCGTGCAGTCGATGGCGTACAGCGAGTCCTTGTTCACCGCGCTCGCGGCCTGGTCGCTGTACGCGGTCCTGACCGGGCGGTGGGTGAGTGCGGGTCTGCTCGCCTCACTCGCGGGGCTGACCCGGCCGGTGGGGGCGGCGGTGGTCGCCGCGCTCTGGGCGACGGCCGCGGTCCGGGTCGTGCGCGACGGGAAGATCTCCTGGCGCATGGCCGTCGGCGTGCTGCTCGCCCCGCTGGGCGCCGCCGCGTACGTCCTGTGGGTGGGCCACCGCACCGGGGGCGGCCTCTTCGGATACCTCGACGTGCAGGGCCAGTGGGGCAACGGCTTCGACGGCGGTCTCGCCTTCGCGCGCTTCGTCGGCGACAAGTTCACGTCGTTCCCCTCGGCGCTCGCGGGCCTCGGCCTGGTCGTCGGGGTCGCGCTCGTGATCTGGCTCTACGTGCTGTGCGTACGGCGAGGTCAGCCGCTCGCGCTGCTCGTCTACTGCGGGATCGTCGTCGCGCTCGCCCTGTGCGCGTCGGGGTACTTCGGCTCGAAGCCGCGACTGCTCCTGCCCGCTTTCCCGCTCCTGCTGCCGGTCGCGGTGGCGCTCGCCCGGGTGCGTACGAGCAGGTCGGCGGCGGTGCTCGGCGGCGTGGCCGTGGCGTCGGCCGTGTACGGGGCCTTCTGGCTGAACGGGTCGGGTCCTCCTTGATCGACTCGGTGGCCCCGGGAGGCCGTCCGATCGCCCCGGGTGATCGGACGGGAAATTCCGAGGAAGCCACCGGTGAACGAATTCGGGCGCGGCGAAAAACGAATACAAGAAATGATCAATGAAATTGAAGGCGGCACCCCGGTCGGATAGTGATATCCGCAGGAATAAAGGCCCCGCTGAGAGCAATCCCACATCACATCGTCATCACAAACCGAGTGATTCGGCCGGGTTCGGCACTCACTCGCTGTAGCGTCGATTGGGTGCGTACCGAACGAAACCTCACCCGTCTGGAGCGGCTCTTCGCCCGCCTCGACCGTGAGCCGGAACGACCGGTCAACCTGGATGTGCCCAGGATGAGCCGGCACAGGGTCGTGCTCTTCGGGGCCACCCTGTCCTTCTACCTCGCCATCGTGGTGGCGGTGTTGACCACGTCCTGGCTGGTCACCTTCGACTGGCAGGTCATGTTCTTCCGGCCGTACCAGCAGTGGCCCGAGATCCACGCGTTCCTGGACTACTGGGTCGTGCTCGGCCAGCGCGGGCCGACCGCGGTGATGGTCATGGCCTGGCTCGGCTGGCGCTCATGGCGCCAGCACACGCTGCGGCCCCTGCTCACGTTCGGTGCCGCGCTGCTGCTCCTGAACGTCACCGTGGGCGCCGCCAAGCTCGGCATGGGCCGCCTCGGCCCGCACTACGCGACCACCATCGGCTCGAACGAGATGTGGCAGGGCGGCGATATATTTCCTTCCGGCCACACCGCCAACGCCGTGGTGACCTGGGGAATCCTCGCCTATCTGGCCTCGACGCCGCGCGCCAGGCGCTGGCTGTCGGCCGCCTCCGCCGTGATCTCGCTGAGCGTCGGCCTGACGACCGTCTACCTCGGTACGCACTGGCTCAGCGATGTCTTCCTCGGCTGGGCCGCCGGACTGCTCATCCTGCTCGCGCTGCCCTGGGTGGAACCGCTGATCACGCAGGTCGAGGCCTGGATCTTCTCGCTCCGCGAGCTGTGGCGCACCCGTCGTTCCGGTGCGCTCCCGGCGCCCGCCCCGGCCGCCGCCACCGCCGCGATGGTTGCGCAGCGCGTCTCCCCGCCCGCCTCGGAGGAGTCGCCGGTACGCGAACCGGTCGGCGCCGCGCGGGCCGTGCGGCCTCCGGGGCTGCTCGCCCCGGGTCCGCACACGACACGCTCCGAGCGCACCCCGGTCACCCCGGCCGGCAGCCGCAGACCGCCGCACGCGGACCGGGTGCCGCGCGGCACCACCTCCGCCCGCCCGGTCGCCGGCGGCTGACGGCCCCCGGCGCGAGAGCGTCGAAGGCCGCGGGGCCGGTACGCACCGCCTGCCCCCGCACGCCGAAGGCCCCCGGTTCCGTCACGGAACCGGGGGCCTTCGCGTTGTCCCGTCAGCCCTTCCAGCAGCGGGTCACGGTGCCTTCGGACACCTCGAAGTTCAGGCGTCCCGCGCGGTACTCCATGGTGATGATCGCGCCCGGGGGCAGCGACCTGACCGTGGACCAGCCGCGCTCACGGGCCCGCCGTTCGGCGCCCGGCGCATCGAGGCCGACGTACGTGTCGAGGGTGTCCTGGGGTTCTGCGGGAGGGGTCGGGATGGGTGCCATGACCGCCACGTTAGGCGGCCGGGCCGCCTGGCACCAGGGCGGACCGCACCCTGTCACCGGTCCCCCTCCGGTCACACTTCTGTCACAGGTCCACGACACGCGTTTCACTCGAACCCTGTCACACGTACGAGCGATTCGATGCTCCTTCCGCGCATGTTCTGCGCGCGCCACGGCATAATTCCGCGACTTCTTCGAAAGCTCCCGGATAACGTTCCCGAAAATAGCGTCACGCCTGCGCCCGGGACCCGCCCAATTCGGATTCCCGGGCGCTCTTCATCAGTTGACGCCCCATCGGAATTGCATGAACGCGACACAGAGCTCCCGTACGCCCCCTGTCGGAGTCGGTGGGGACGCGAGCATCATGGCGTGTGCTCGAGGCAGGCCCGGGGCGCGAGAAGCGAGGGGGCAAGCGATGGGTACGACGGACGTGCAGCCCGTGCAGCCGGCGGCAGGAGCGGCGCGGACGAGGACGCCGGGCCGGATCGTCGTGGAGTGGCTGACCACCACGGACCACAAGAAGATCGGCCACCTCTACCTGATCACGTCGTTCGCGTTCTTCCTCGCCGGCGGGATCATGGCGCTCCTGATGCGGGCGGAGCTGGCACGGCCCGGCCTTCAGATACTGTCCAACGAGGAGTACAACCAGCTCTTCACGATGCACGGCACGATCATGCTGCTGCTCTTCGCGACCCCGACCTTCGCGGGCTTCGCCAACGAGATCATGCCTCTGCAGATCGGCGCCCCCGACGTGGCCTTCCCCCGGCTCAACATGTTCTCGTACTGGCTGTTCCTGTTCGGCGGGCTGATCGTGATCAGCTCTCTGATGGTCCCCGGCGGGGCCGCGGACTTCGGCTGGTTCGCGTACGCCCCGCTCAACAGCCTGACGCGCTCGCCGGGCGTGGGCGCCGACATGTGGATCATGGGTCTGGCGCTCGCGGGCTTCGGCACGATCCTCGGCGCGGTGAACTTCCTGACGACCATCATCGGGATGCGGGCGCCCGGCATGACGATGTTCCGGATGCCGATCTTCACCTGGAACACGCTGTTCACGTCGATCCTCGTGCTGATGGCCTTCCCGGTGCTCGCCGCGGCGCTGCTCGTCCTGGAGGCGGACCGGCGCTTCGGGGCCGTGGTCTTCGAGGCCCAGTTCGGGGGTGCGCTGCTGTGGCAGCACCTCTTCTGGTTCTTCGGCCATCCCGAGGTCTACATCATCGCGCTGCCGTTCTTCGGCATCGTCTCCGAGATCTTCCCGGTCTTCAGCCGCAAGCCGATCTGGGGCTACACGATGCTGGTCGGCGCCACGATGGCCATCACGGGGCTGTCGATCGTCGTGTGGGCGCACCACATGTTCGTGACGGGCGGGGTGCTGCTGCCGTTCTTCTCGTTCATGACGTTCCTGATCGCGGTGCCCACGGGCGTGAAGTTCTTCAACTGGATCGGGACGATGATCAACGGGTCCCTGTCCTTCGAGACCCCGATGCTGTGGTCCGTCGGCTTCCTGGTGACGTTCCTGTTCGGCGGCCTGACGGGCGTCATCCTCGCCGCGCCGCCGCTGGACTTCCATGTGACGGACTCGTACTTCGTGGTCGCGCACTTCCACTACGTCGTGTTCGGCACGGTCGCCTTCGCGACGTTCGCGGGCTTCTACTTCTGGTGGCCCAAGTTCACCGGGAAGATGCTCGACGAGCGGCTCGGGAAGATCCACTTCTGGACGCTGTTCGTCGGCTTCCACACCACGTTCCTCGTGCAGCACTGGCTCGGCGCGGAGGGCATGCCACGGCGGTACGCCGACTATCTGGCGGCCGACGGGTTCACGGCGCTCAACACGCTGTCGACCATCGGCTCGTTCCTGCTCGGCCTGTCCACGCTGCCGTTCCTCTACAACGTCTGGAAGACGGCCAGGTACGGCGAGCAGGTCCACGTGGACGACCCCTGGGGCTACGGGCGTTCGCTGGAGTGGGCGACACCGTGCCCGGTGCCGCGGCACAACTTCGTCACGCTGCCCCGGGTCCGCTCCGAGTCCCCGGCGTTCGATCTGCACCATCCCGGCTTCGCGTCGTCCCGTCCGCTGAGCCGGCCCGTTCCCGTGCCCGGGACAGACGGTCCCGAGCCGTCCTGATCACGTCCGTGAGCCCGTCGGGTTCGAGCACCTCGAACGCGAAGCCCATCAGGAGCACCTGGATCACCATCGCGTCGAGGCTCGCCGCCCCGCTGCGCGGCACACACCTGTCGTCGCCGTCGGCCTCGAGCGTGCCCGCCGACGGGCTGATCCGCTGTGCCGCCTCAGCACGGGCCCGAGTCTGCCGGCCGTCGCGGACGGCTGGAGTCCGCAGGGCGCCGCGCGGGCTACTCGGCGGTCACGAGGACCGCCAGGTCGTTGTCCCTCGTGTAGTACGGCTCGACCTCGATCCGGCCGCGCCCGGTGTCCAGGCGTGCGGTCGGGTAGGTGAAGATCGGCTTCTTGTCGGCGATGTCGTCCAGGAGCCGGGCGACGCGTACCGCGAGTCCGTCCTCGCCCTCCGGGCGCACCCACAGGTCCCAGCGTCCCGCTTCCAGCTCCTCGTACCCGACGCGGAAGGTGAACTCGTCTCCACTCGGGGCGAGTTCGCTGCGGAGCGCCGGTCCACCGTCCGCTCGGGAACGTATCTCCGCGTACGCCTTGGAGGTGATCGCGGTGCCGTACACCCGGCCGCTGACCGTCATCTCGCCGTCCGTGACGAGCAGTTCGCCGGCCTCGGCGTGCGGGGCGCGCAGCCAGCTGCGCACGGTGAGGTTGCCGTGCTTGGTCGCGTAGGGGATGCGGACGGCGACGAAGCCGCGGGAGCCGCTGGGCACCCGGTCGACGAGGGACCGCAGGTCGTTGAGGCCGGGGACGAGGCGCCGCGGTTCCTCGCCGGCCACCTGCGCGAAGACGTCCCAGCGTCCCTCGGGCAGCCGGACGCTGCTGGGCAGCGCCGCCCGGAGGCTGCCGTCGCCCGCCGGGGTCAGCGGCAGGCGCACCTCCTCGCCGCTGTCGCGGTCGGTGAGGACCAGATGGGCCGGGTCGGGCCCGCCGTGGTCGGTGACGTCGAAGGTGAGACCGCCCGCCGAGTCGGCGATGCAGTCGGCACGGGGCGCCGCGGCCCCGTCCCCCACTGACGGCTCGGACGGCTCGGACGAGGCCGGGAAATCGGCCGAAGCGGTCGGCGGCGTCATGCCGTGCGCCCCTTTCTCTGTGACGTTCCCTGGGCCGTGAACGCGGAATGCCCCGCGTCCCGCACCGCGTACGCGCCCCCGAGCAGCGCGCCGCGGGTGCGGTGCAGAAGGCCTCCGCCACGGCGGGCCGTCAGCGAGCCGAACAGCGATTCGTAGCGCTCGGCGATGTGCGCCGGGTCGAATCGCTCGGAGTCCTTGAGCGCGGCGCTCGCCATCCGGGCGCGCAGCGCGTCGTTGTTGATCAGTTCGAGGAGCCCGCCGGAGATCGCCTCGACGTTGCCCACCTCGACCAGGCGCCCGTCGACACCGTTGTCGATGATTTCGCCGGGGCCGTGCGGACAGTCGGTGGCGACCACCGGGAGGCCGCAGCGCATCGCCTCGACGATCGTCATGCCGAACGACTCCAGGCTGGAGGTGACAGCGGCGATGGAACCTTTCGCCCACTCCGGTTCGATGGGGTGGGCGGGGCCCATGAGGAACACGTGGTTGTAGAGACCGAGGTCGTCGATCAGGGCACGGAGCTTGTCCTTCTGCTTGCCGCTGCCGTAGATCCGCAGGCGCCAGTCGGGCCGCTCGGCGCGGACCCGGTCGAAGGCCCTGACCAGCAGGTCGTACCGCTTCACGGGCGCGAGCCGGCCGGCCGCGACGACCCACTTGCCCGAACCGTCCGCCGGCTCGACACCGGGCGCGGGCACGGGGTTCGGCACGGCCTCGATCCGCACGCCGGGCAGCCGCATCTTCGCGCGGTACGACCGGGCGTCGGCCTCCGTGGTCGTGGTGAGCGCGTCGAGCCGCGGGTAGACCGTGCGCAACTGGTGCCGCAGCGCGGTGGGGTGGCTGTCGAGCGTGAGGTGTTCCTGGCCGACGCGCAGGGGGCCGCGCCGGGTCTGGCGGGCCAGGTGCACATTGAGTCCCGGGCGGGTGCCGACGACGACGTCGGCGTCGACCGCGCGCAGGTGCTCGGCGATCCGCCGGTCGGTGAGCGCGTTGTACTGGTCGTAACGGCCCTCGGCGCGCGGGAACGTCGTGGCGGGGGTGCCGTATTCGGGGTTGTCGCCCTCGTAGCCCGGTGTGCCCTTGCGGATGTCGATGAGGTGACGGACCCGGATCCTCGGGTCGGCTCTGAAAACCGGCTCGTCACGGTGGCGCAGGACGGAGACCACCTCGACGTCGTGCTGTTCGGCAAGCGTGTTCGCGAGGTTGTACGTCGTCCGAATCGTCCCCCCGATTCCGTACGCGTTGTGAATCAGGAAAGAAATCTGCATGCGTCCCCGTATTCCACTGTTCCTCGCGGACAGTCCGGCTCGTCCACCTACCGCAGGGTTAGACAGGAGTGCGGAGGCGGAGGTTGGGCGTCATCATCATCTTGTTCCAGAACAGATGCGTGATTGAGAGACGGTTCGTGGAACCTTTTGACGTTTTCAGCCATCAAGGCAGGTAGGAGAGCTGAGGTACCTCGAAGCAGTTCGTGGTCGTGTCACCCGCTTGAGTGACCCACTCCGAGCCGTCCTCTCGGCGCGCCACCGGCAGGCGGGCGCGACGCGCCTCCGGGGGCTCCGGCGGCCGCTCGCAGGTGCCGGGGCAGCAACCGTCCGCGCGCGGTGCACGCGCGCGGACGTGGTGATGTACGACTGCGGCGGGTGGCGTCGCGTTCGCCGTCGAGGGAGCCGAGTTCAGTCGAGGCTCTTGGCCGACGCCTTCGGGACGAGCAGCACGGTGCCCTTGTTGAGGCGGTCGGGATGGACCCCCACCATCCGCTTGTTGGCCTTGTAGAGCGCCCGCCAGCCGCCCTTGAGGTGGTACCGCGCGGCGATCGAGCTGAGCGTCTCGCCCGGCTTGACCACATGGACGCGGCCGTCGAGCCTGAGCACCTTGGAGCAGATCGGCCAGGCACGCCAGCCCTGGGTGCGCAGCACCTTCTCGGCGACCGCGATCTGTTCGGCGCGCGTCGCGAGGTCCGCGCGCGGGGCGTACCCGAGGCCGCCATTCTCCCTCCAGGTGGACTGCCGGAACTGCAGCCCGCCGTAGTAGGCGTTGCCGCTGTTGATGTGCCAGCGCCCGCTGCTCTCGCACTCGGCGAGGCAGCCCCACGGCCACTGGTCCTTGGCGCAGTCGTCCAGGCTGAAGACAAGACTCCCGGGGCCGGGGGCCGGTGGGGGCGGGACGGCGGCCGCGGCCGCGGCCGCGGGGGCGAGCAGGGCGGCGAACAGGGCGGCCGGCAGGGCCGCGAGACGGAAGCGGCGTGCGGGGCGCGTGCGGTTCACGGGCATGGGGCGCATCGCGTCACGCTAGGCACGCCCGCCCGCGCCCGCGCCGAGCCGCGCCCTGCGCGGGCCCGGCCCCACCCGGTCGGCCGCCTCCCGACCCCGCCACCGGCACACTTTCGCCAACGACTGTTTTCAGCCACCTGCTTCATTACGTGATTTCAGGATTTGTCGACCTGTGGGCATGGCGATCTCCCGCTCACCTCTCCGGATCAATCTCCTTACGCACAAAGGGAGTTGACAGGAAGCGATCGATTCCGGCCGACGGCCCGCGTTGCGCGTCGGGTGGGTCGATTCCGTCCCCTTCCGGGCGTGACCCCCGGCACGGATCATCCGTTGTCTTCTTTATGAGCCGGGAACCGCCCGGCCGCATTCGACGCAGCAACACACCGAATCCGAGGAGCCACCCGTGCCGCGCATGCTCGACGTCAGCGACGACGTACGCGCCGAGATCGGCGACGCAGAAGCCGACCGGCTGCTCGCCGGAGAGAACGCCCCGGGCACGTACGACTGCACCTCCTGCCGTACTCCGGGCGATTCGGAACAGGAGCGCACCAGCACCGTCCTGTTCATCGGCGACGAGACCGCTGTCCTGGCCTTCGCCCACTCCACCTGCCTGCCCTCACAGGTCGTCCAGGTGTCCGAGGAACAGCTGCAGGGAGCCGTACGTTCCATCACCGGCGACGGCGGCGCCCCCGCCGTGGCCCCTGCCCACTCCCCCGAGGCGCAGTCCGTCCCCGGGCAGGCCATGCCCGGTCAGGCCGCTGCGGAGCAGGCCGTGCTCGGCGTGACCAGCGGGCTCGTCCTGATCTCCGGCGAGCTGCACCCCGCGCTCGTCGTCGAGCCGACCGGGCCGATCGGCCGCCCCGGCTCGACCAGCGGTATCGACGAGTTCCTGACCCTCCTCGTGGAGCAGGGCTTCACGCCGACCGCCCAGGTCGGCGAGGTGCCGCCGGTGCTGCACGGCTGGTCCGTGCTGCTCGCCATGGGCCAGCTGCACGCCGTCCTGCAGCCCGGCTACGTCGGTGCGGGTCAGGTCGCGTGGTGGCAGGCGCACCAGCCGCTGCACGTCACCGACAGCTGGCGCGCGGCGGCGAACAAGACGAACTCCGTCCTCGTCTTCGCCGCCCCGGCCGGCACGATCGGCCGCCAGCCCCGCGAGGACCTGCTCCGCGACGCCCTCGACAAGGCCGCGGTGAACGGGCTGCTCGTCGGCGCGGCGATGCCCCTGGCAGGTACGTGACCCCCCGCCACGAACCGCGGTGACCGTGGGCCGGGCGTGCGCGCCCGGCCCACAGTCGTACCCGGCCCCGGACGTCGGCCCGTGCACCTCCGCGTGCGCCACCCGCGCCCCCGTCGGCCCGCGAAAGCGCGGACCGGACCGCATCCGCGAGGGTGTGCGGGTCGTTGGCACCTACGTGCACGCATACGACCCCCCTCGCCGCCCGCAGTATCCGACCCCGATCCCCGCCATGCGCGGGACGCATGAATCGCCGGGTGGCCGCTCGGCCACGCCGATCTACGACGCCCTGTACTCGGAGTACCGCAGGTCCTTCCGGGCCCTGCCGGGCGACCGCAGCGGCGAAGAGAACCTCTCGTTCTCCGCGTTCGGCTCGGTCTCCTACGCCGTGCACCACAGCGGCAGCGGCCGGCACAGCGCGTCCTACCACGAGCCTCAGCCGGTCCACGGCTCGCCGTCGACCGGCTCCTGGCAGACGAACGGGCGGCAGCACAGCACAGGGAGCAACCTCCCTGCCGTACTGCCGCCCGCTCCACGCCGCGAGCGCTAGGGCTCTTCGTCCGGATCAGGCCCCCTGAGCCCGGCACGATCCAGACGAGACGCCCCGGGCGCCAAGTCCTGGGCGCCCGGCGCTAGTTCACTTCTTGCGGCCGCGCTTCTCGCGCACCCGGACCGAAATGTGGATCGGCGTCCCCTCGAAGCCGAACTCCTCGCGGAGGCGTCGCTCCACGAACCGGCGGTAGCCGTGCTCGATGAAGCCCGAGGCGAAGAGCACGAACCTCGGCGGCTTCGTGCCGGCCTGCGTACCGAAGAGGATGCGGGGCTGCTTGCCGCCGCGGATCGGGTGCGGGTGCGAGGCCACCAGCTCACCCAGGAACGCGTTGAGCCGCCCCGTCGGAACGCGCGTCGCCCAGCCGTCGAGGGCCGTCTCGATCGCGGGGACGAGCTTCTCCATGTGGCGGCCGGTCGTCGCCGACACGTTCACCCGGGGCGCCCACGCGACCTGCGCGAGCTCCGTCTCGATCTCGCGCTCCAGGTAGTAGCGCCGCTCCTCGTCGAGCGTGTCCCACTTGTTGTAGGCGACGACGATCGCGCGGCCCGCCTCGACGGCCATCGTCACGATGCGCTGGTCCTGGATCGAGATCGACTCGGACGCGTCGATCAGGATGACCGCGACCTCCGCCTTCTCGACGGCGGCGGCGGTGCGCAGGGACGCGTAGTAGTCGGCGCCCTGCTGGAGGTGGACCCGCTTGCGGATGCCCGCGGTGTCGACGAACTTCCAGGTCTTGCCGCCGAGCTCGATGAGCTCGTCGACCGGGTCACGGGTGGTGCCCGCCAGCTCGTTCACGACGACGCGGTCCTCGTTCGCCACCTTGTTCAGGAGGGAGGACTTGCCGACGTTCGGGCGGCCGATGAGGGCGACGCGGCGGGGGCCGCCGATCGCGGCGCCGAAGGTCTGCGCCGGAGCGTCGGGCAGCGCCTCGATGACGGCGTCCAGCATGTCGCCGGTGCCGCGGCCGTGCAGGGCCGACACCGGGTACGGCTCGCCGAGACCGAGGGACCACAGAGCCGTGGCGTCCGCCTCGCCGCTCGGACCGTCCACCTTGTTGGCGCACAGCACGACCGGCTTGCCGGCCTTGCGCAGCAGCCGTACGACCGCCAGGTCGGTGTCGGTGGGGCCGACCGTGGCGTCGACCACGAAGACGACGGCGTCGGCGGTCTCGATCGCGTACTCGGCCTGCGCGGCCACGGACGCGTCGATGCCGAGGACGTCCTGCTCCCAGCCGCCCGTGTCGACGAGCCGGAAGCGGCGGCCCGCCCACTCGGCCTCGTACGAGACGCGGTCGCGGGTGACGCCCGGCTTGTCCTCGACGACGGCCTCGCGGCGGCCGATGATGCGGTTCACCAGGGTCGACTTGCCGACATTGGGGCGGCCGACGACGGCGAGTGCGGGCAGCGGGCCGTGGCCGGCCTCCTCGATCGCGCCCTCGACGTCCTCGATGTCGAAGCCCTCTACCGCGGCGAGCTCCATGAACTCCGCGTACTCCGCGTCGCCAAGGGCCCCGTGCTCGTGCTCGGCCGAGCCCTCCGGCTGGATCTGGTCGTTCATGAAGTCCGTACCTCGTCGTTCATCGTGGTGATCGGTGGACCGTCTGATCACTTACGGCGGTCCACTACTGAAAGTCTCGCTCAGTGCCCGGTGAGGCGCCTGGCGTTTTCCAGGTGGGCGGTGAGCCGCTCCTGGATGCGCACGGTCGCCTCGTCCAGCGCCTTGCGCGTACGCCGCCCGCTGCCGTCGCCCGCCGGGAACGGGTCCCCGAAGACGACGTCGACGCGGCTGCGCAGCGGCGGCAGCGCCTTTATCAGCCGGCTGCGCCTGTTCGTGCTTCCCAGGACCGCGACCGGCACGATCGGCGCCCCGCTGCGCACCGCGAAGTACGCGAGGCCGGCCCGCAGGGAGGCGAAGTCGCCGCCCCCTCGGGTGCCCTCCGGGAAGATCCCGAGGACTCCCCCCTCGTCGAGCACGCTGAGCGCACGCGTGATCGCCGTACGGTCCGCCGCCGAGCGGTCCACCTCGACCTGGCCGATCGCGCCCAGGAACGTGCCGAGAGGTCCGACAAAGGCTTCCTTCTTGATCAGGAAGTGCGTCGGCCTGGGCGCGACGCCCATGACCATCGGCCCGTCGACGTTGTGCGCGTGGTTGACGGCCAGGATCACCGGGCCGGTCGCGGGGACCCTCCAGGCGCCGAGGACGCGGGGCTTCCACAGCCCGTACATGAGGCCGACCCCGATGCGGCGGCCGACCTCCGCGCCTCTTTCCGAGGGGGAAGCCGCGGTCACTTCGCCGCCCGCTTCTCCCCGATGAGGGTGACCACGCACTCGATGACCTGCTGGAGCGTGAGCTCGGACGTGTCCACCTCGACGGCGTCGTCGGCCTTGGCCAGCGGGGAGGTCTTGCGGCTGGAGTCCGCGGTGTCCCGCTTGATCAGGGCCTCCTGGGTCGCCTTCACGTCGGCGCCCTTGAGCTCACCGCTGCGGCGGGCCGCGCGGGCCTCCGGCGACGCGGTGAGGAAGATCTTCAGGTCGGCGTCGGGCAGGACGGTCGTACCGATGTCACGGCCCTCGACGACGATGCCCTCCCCGGCCGAGGCGGCGATGGTGCGCTGCAGCTCGGTGATGCGGGCACGCACCTCGGGGACGGCGCTGACGGCGCTGACCTTCGAGGTGACCTCGGTGGTGCGGATGGGACCGGCGACGTCGACGCCGTCGACCGTGATCGTCGGGTCGGACGGGTCCGTGCCGGAGACGATCTCGGCCTTGCCGACCACGGCGGCGACGGCCGTCGGGTCGGTCAGGTCTATGCCGTTGTTCACCATCCACCAGGTGATCGCCCGGTACTGGGCGCCGGTGTCCAGGTAGCTGAGGCCGAGCTGGGCGGCGACGGCCTTGGAGGTGCTCGACTTGCCCGTGCCGGAGGGGCCGTCGATGGCGACGATCACTGCTGCCGGGGCGGCGCTTGCGGCGGTTGCGGCGGTTTCCACGGGGCTGCGGACACCTTTCTCAGTGCACGGGACAGGGAGGCGGGGCGCAAAGGCGCCCCGCACAAGGTTACTGGCTCAAGCACCCTGCCCTTGCAGCCCCTGAAGACAGGCCCTACTGGCGCATCGCCCAGCCGCGGTCACGCAGTGCCGCCGTCAGCTTCGGGGCCGCCGCCGGCTGGACCAGCAGCTGGACGAAGCCCGCCTGCTGGCCGGTGGCGTGCTCGATGCGGACGTCCTCCACGTTGACGCCCGCGGCGCCCGCGTCGGCGAAGATCCGGGCCAGCTCGCCGGGCTGGTCGGAGATGAGGACCGCCACGGTGTCGTACGCCGCCGGGGCCGCGCCGTGCTTTCCGGGGACACGGACCTGGCCCGCGTTCCCGCGGCGCAGGACTGCCTCGATGCCGGTGGCGCCCTCGCCGCGCTTCGCCTCGTCCGAGGACTGGAGGGAGCGCAGGGCGCTCACCGTCTCGTCGAGGTCGGCGGAGACCGCGGAGAGCAGGTCGGCGACCGGGCCGGGGTTCGCGGAGAGGATGTCGATCCACATCCCGGGGTCGGAGCCCGCGATGCGCGTCACGTCCCGGATGCCCTGGCCGCACAGCCGTACGGCCGACTCCTCGGCGTGCTCCAGGCGGGCCGCGACCATGCTCGAGACCAGGTGCGGCATGTGGGAGACGAGGGCGACGGCGCGGTCGTGGGCGTCCGCGTCCATGACGACGGGGACGGCCCGGCACAGCGCGACCAGTTCCAGCGCGAGGTTCAGGACCTCGGTGTCCGTGTCGCGGGTGGGCGTCAGCACCCAGGGGCGGCCCTCGAAGAGGTCCGCGGTGGCCGCGAGGGGCCCGCTGCGCTCGCGGCCCGACATGGGGTGCGTACCGATGTAGGGGCTGAGGTCGAGACCGAGCGCCTCCAGCTCGCGGCGCGGTCCGCCCTTGACGCTGGCGACGTCGAGGTAACCGCGGGCCACCCCGCGCCGCATCGCGTCGGCCAGGGTCGTCGCGACGTGCGCGGGCGGCACGGCCACCACACAGAGGTCCACGGGTCCCTCGGGCGCCTCGTCGGTGCCCGCGCCGAGCGCGGCGGCGGTGCGGGCCTGCGCCGGGTCGTGGTCGGCGAGGTGCACGTGCACACCGCGCGAGGCGAGCGCCTGGGCCGCGGACGTGCCGATGAGGCCGGTGCCGATGACGAGGGCGGTTCTCACTGGGCGATGTCCTTGCGCAGGGCGGCCGCGGCGCCGAGGTACACGTGCGCGACCCCGGACTTCGGCAGCTCGGACTCGATATGGGCGAGGACGCGGACGACGCGCGGCAGCGCACCCTCGATGTCGAGTTCCTGCGCGCAGATCAGCGGCACGTCGACGATGCCCAGCTTGCGGGCGGCGGCGGCCGGGAAGTCGGAGTGCAGATCGGGGGTGGCCGTGAACCAGATCGAGATCAGGTCGTCGGAGGTCAGCCCGTTCCGCTCGAGGATGGCGGTGAGCAGCTCGCTGACCTGCTCGTCCATGTGTCCGGCTTCGTCCCGTTCCAGTTGGACGGCGCCACGGACCGCTCGTACCGCCACGGTGTCGCTCCTTGCTCGCGTACGTACAGCTGATGAGGTGCCAAGCCTAATCAGGCCCGCGGGCACCGGCGCGCGGCGCCCGCCTGCCGAGATGGGCGCCGCGCGCGGTGCGGTACATCGGAGCTCGCGGTCGGTGACCGGCCGGTCAGAACTTCTGCTGCTTGACCAGCTCGTCGAGCGAGAGGCCCGGCACCTCGCCCTCCGGGGTCAGCCTGTCGACGGCCGTGGGCAGGGTGCTCGCGATGTCGTTCGCCGCCTGGTCGGGGCTGACGCCCGACTCCGCCGCGACCTTCTGCAGCGTGGCGTCCGGCAGGGCCTCCTTGACCTGGTCCGGGGTCAGCTGCTCGTTCGAGCCGGTGCCGACCCAGGACTGGGCCTGCCCGCCGAGGCCCGACTTGGCGAGTGCCTCCAGGAGGCCGCCCAGCGGATTGCCGCCCGCGGAGCCGCCCTGGCCCTGGGTGAACGCCGCGAGGAGCGAGGTGAGGACCCCGCCGGCCGAGCCGCCCGCCTTGTCGCCGAGAAGGCCGCCGAGCAGGCTTCCCAGATCGTTGTCACCCGCCATGGTCACGCCTTTCAGGTCGTTCTCGGAGTCCTCGTGGTCCTCATGGACTCACTTCCGGGGTTCTTCCCGGACTCGCTTCCGGGGTCCTTCGTGGGCTCGCCTCCGGAGTCCGCAGCCCCTGCCAATGTGACCCGAACCACACCCTGTCGCCACTCGGGCGGCCCAGGTCGGCCCGCCCCGGGGAAGAGCACGGGCGGGCGGAAATTCGCTCCGCTCCGGCCGGGCGCGGACCGTACGCTCCGTTCATGACAGAGGCCCTGGACCTGGTGCGCGACCACACGATCTACTCCTGCGTGATGGGGTCGCGGGCGTTCGGCCTGGCCACGGACGGCAGCGACACCGACCGCCGGGGCGTGTTCCTGGCACCGACGCCGACGTTCTGGCGGTTCGAGAAGCCGCCGACGCATGTGGACGGTCCGGCGGACGAGCAGTTCTCCTGGGAGCTGGAGCGCTTCTGCGAGCTCGCCCTGAAGGCCAATCCGAACATCCTGGAGTGCCTGCACACGCCGCTCGTCGAGCACGTCACCGACACGGGCCGCGAACTGCTCGCCCTGCGCGAGGCGTTCCTGTCCCGGCAGGTCCACGCCACGTTCACCGGCTACGCGATGAGCCAGCGCAAGAAGCTCGACGCGGACGTCCACCGGTACGGCGTCCCGCGCTGGAAGCACGCGATGCATCTGCTGCGCCTCCTCGCCTCCTGCCGCGATCTGCTGCGCACCGGCCGGCTGACTCTCGACGTCGGCGAGGACCGTGAGGCGCTGCTCGCGGTGAAGCGGGGCGAGGTGCCCTGGGACGAGGTGTTGGACCGGATGGCGCGCCTGGGCGGCGAGGCGGAGGAAGCCGCCGCCCGCACCCCGCTGCCGGCCGAGCCGGACCGGGCCCGGGTGGCGGACTTCCTGTTCGGGGTGCGCCGGGCGTCAGCCCTTCGGTCGGAGCCGCAGCCTTGCGGGCGCTGAGGCGCCGGGCACCAGCCCGTCAGCCGGAGCCCGCAGCCCTGCAAGCGCTGAGCCCCTCGCCCTGGTTCATCGACGACGACGCACGGACGGGCGCGAGCCCCCGTCCGGCACGCCGTCGTCGATCACGCGTCCCAGAGCGCCCCGAGCGACAGCAGGTCGCTGCGGTACTCGATCCGCTCCGACCAGTCCGCCGGCCAGACCTCGTCACCCAGGTACGCCCCGGCGAACGCCCCCGTGAGGCAGGCGATCGAGTCCGAGTCGCCCGAGGTGCACGCGGCGCGGCGCAGTGCGGTGACGGGTTCGTCGACGAAGAGCAGGAAGCAGAGGAGGCCCGTGGCGAGCGCCTCCTCGGCTGTCCAGCCCGCCCCGGTCGCCAGGCACGGGTCGGTCTCGGGCGACGGTGAGCGCAGCGCCTCCTGGAGCCGTTCGAGCGCGGCCAGGCAGTCGTCCCAGCCGCGTGCGATGAAGTGCTCGGGACCGGGGTCCTGCGCGTGGGTCCACAGGTCGCCCAACCAGGCCTCGTGATAGGTCCGCCGGTTCTCGTAGGCGTACGAACGCAGCATCCCGACGAGTCCGGTCGGCTCGGCGCCCTGGGCGAGGAGGTGGACGGCGTGCGCGGTGAGATCGGACGCGGCGAGGGCCGTGGGATGGCCGTGGGTGAGGCCGGACTGCAACTGGGCGGCGCCCGCCCGCTGTCCGGCACCGAGGCCGGGGGCGAGACCGACCGGCGCGACGCGCATGTTGGCGCCGCAGCCCTTGGATCCGATACGGCTGGCCTCCCGCCAGCGCTTGCCGCGCGTGAGGAGGTCGCAGGCCTGGAGACAGGTCCTGCCGGGGGCACGGTTGTTCTCCGGCGACTGGTACCAGTCGATGAACTCCTCGCGCACGGGCCGCGTCATGCGCAGGGGCGCGAGCGTGCCACGGTCCATCGCGGTACGCAGGCCGCGCCCCAGAGCCAGCGTCATCTGGGTGTCGTCGGTGACGATCGCGGGCCTGGGCAGGGCCATCTGCCGCCAGGGCCCGCACTTTGCGAGAATCGACGGCACATCGTCGAACTCGGTCGGGAAGCCGAGCGCGTCCCCCAGGGCGAGCCCGACGAGGGAGCCGGTCGCCGCACGCTTCTTCATGAGGGTCGTCCTTCCGCGGGGGGCCTGAGCAGGGGCGGGTGCAGGGCGGTGGCCGGCCCTGCCTTGTAGAGCGCGGCGGGCTTGCCGCGGCCGCCGGTCAGCCGGGCGGCGCCGTGCACCGGTTCGACGAAGCCGGGGGTGGCGAGGACCTTGCGCCGGAAGTTCGCGGGGTCGAGCCCGGCGCCCCACACCGCTTCGTAGACCCCCCGCAGCTCGCCGAGTGTGAACTCGGGCGGGCAGAAGGCCGTGGCCAGGCAGGTGTTCTCGATGCCGGCGCCGACGCGTTCGTGCGCGTCGGCGAGGATCCGGTCGTGGTCGAAGGCGAGCGGGCCGTAGGCGCCCGTGCCGTACGGCAGCCAGTCCGCGCGGGCCGCGTCACCGCCCCCGCGCACCTCGGGCGGATCGGGTACGAGGGCCGCGAACGCGACGGAGACGACCCGCATCCGGGGGTCGCGGTCCGGGTCGCTGTAGGTACGCAGCTGTTCCAGGTGCAGCCCGGTGACATCGGACAGGCCGGTCTCCTCGGCCAGTTCGCGCGCCGCCGCCGTCTCCGCGGACTCGTCGGGCAGGACGAAGCCGCCTGGCAGCGCGAGGCGTCCCGCGTAAGGGTCCTGCCCCCGCTCGACGAGCAGCACCCTCAGCGCGCCGTCCCGGATCGTGAAGACGGCCAGATCGACGGTGACGGCGAAGGGCTCGAAGGCGTACTTGTCATAGCCCTGCACGCAGACCACCCCCCTCTCTTTATGGTCTTACCGACTATAAAGAGAGGGGGGTGGCACGGGCAAGAGTCCGGTCCCCGCCGGGGCGGGGTGCCCCGGTGCTTCTAGAGGTCGACCTCCTGCATCAGCATGCCGACCTCGGTGTTGGACAGGCGCCGCAGCCAGCCGGACTTCTGGTCGCCCAGCGCGATCGGCCCGAAGGACACCCGCACCAGCTTGTCGACCGGGAACCCGGCCTCCGCGAGCATGCGCCGCACGATGTGCTTGCGGCCCTCGTGCAGGGTGACCTCGACGAGGTAGTTCTTGCCGGTCTGCTCGACGACGCGGAAGTGGTCCGCCTTCGCGTACCCGTCCTCGAGCTGGATGCCGTCCTTGAGCTGCTTGCCCAGGTCGCGCGGGATCGGGCCCACGATGTGCGCGAGGTAGGTCTTCTTCACGCCGTACTTGGGGTGGGTGAGGCGGTGGGCCAGCTCTCCGTGGTTGGTGAGCAGGATGATGCCCTCGGTCTCGGTGTCGAGACGCCCGACGTGGAACAGCCGCGTCTCGCGGTTGTTCGTGTAGTCCCCCAGGCACTGGCGGCCGTCGGGGTCCTCCATGGTGGAGACGACACCGGCCGGCTTGTTCAGCGCGAAGAACTGGTACGACTGGGTCGCCACGGTCAGACCGTCGACCTTGATCTCGTCCTTCTCGGGGTCGACGCGCAGCCCCTGCTCGAGCACGATCTGGCCGTTGACCTCGACCCGTGCCTGCTCGACGAGCTCCTCACAGGCACGCCGGGAGCCGTAACCGGCCCGTGCGAGCACCTTCTGGAGCCGCTCGCCCTCCTGCTCGGCGCCCGGGAAGGTCTTGGGGGTCTTGACGGCCGGCCTGCCCGCGTACCGGTCGCGGTTGCGCTCCTCCTGCCGGGCGTCGTACTCCCGCGAGGTCCCCGGGGCTCCGCTGCGACCGCCACCGCGGGCGCCGGTGCCCTGGGAGGTGCGGGGGCCGCCCTTGGCGCCGCCGCGCGCTGCCGCGCCCCGGCCCCTCCTCGGCGTGCCGCCGCCGTCGGCGGGGCTCACGTCGTAGCGCCGCTCCTCGGGACGCGGCTTGCTCGGCCGGCCCTGCTTGTCGTCACGGTCGTTGCCGGCGCCACGGTAGTTCCCGCGACCGCCGCCTCCGCTGCCGCCGCGGCCACCACCGCTGCCGCCGCGACCGCCACCGCTGCTGCCGCGGCCGCCGCTGTTGCCACCACGGCTCCCGCCGTTGTTTCCGCTGCTGTTCCTGCCGCTGCTGCTGCTTCGCATCAAAAGTTCCGTCTAGTCGTCTGCGTCCTCGTAACCCGGCGCATCGGGTGCGTCCGGGTCGAACGACGGGACCCCTTCCTGCGTCTCGGCCTCGATCGCGTCCGCCTCCGGAAGGAAGGGCGCGAGTTCCGGGAGCTCGTCCAGGCCGCGCAGGCCCATCCGCTCCAGAAAGTAGTTCGTCGTCCTGTACAGGATCGCACTTGTTTCGGGTTCCGCGCCCGCCTCCTCGACGAGGCCCCTCTGGAGGAGGGTCCGCATCACGCCGTCACAGTTCACTCCGCGCACGGCGGAGACCCGCGATCGGCTCACCGGCTGGCGGTACGCGACGACCGCGAGGGTCTCCAGAGCGGCCTGGGTGAGCCGGGCCTGCTGCCCGTCGAGCACGAAGCGCTCGACCGCCGCCGCGTACTGCGGCCGGGTGTAGAACCGCCAGCCGCCCGCCACGAGCCTCAGCTCGAATCCGCGGCCCTGGACGGTGTACTCGTCCGCCAGGGCCCGCAGGGCGTCCGCCACGGCCCTGCGCGGCCGGTCCAGGATCTTCGCGAGGTGCTCCTCGGTCGCGGGCTCGTCGACGACCATCAGTACGGCCTCCAGGGCCGGCCCGAGATCCAGCTCGGCCACCCGGTCGGCCCCGGAGACGGCTTCCTGCCCGCTCGTGCCCGTCATGACTGCTTCTCCTCCACCCCGCCCCGCCCGGCCTCTTTCTCTTCACCGTCTTTGTCGGCCGTCTCGGGAGGCCTGTCGAACTCGTCCGTGACGGTCGGCTCCCCGTCGCCCTCCTCACCGGTCCAGCGCACGAGAAGCTCCCCGAGAGCTTCTTCCTGCTCCAGGCTGACGGCCTTCTCGCGGTACAGCTCGAGGAGCGCCAGGAAGCGGGCCACGACGGTCAGGGTGTCGTCGGTGTCCTCCACCAGCACCCGGAAACTCGCCTCGCCCAGCTCCCGCAGCCGCGCCACGACGAGCCCGGCCTGCTCGCGCACGCTGACCAGCGGGGCGTGGATGTGGTCGACGTACACCTGGGGCTTCGGTCTGGGCTGCATCGCCTTCACGGCGAGCCGGGCGAACCCTTCCGCCCCGATGCTGATGACGACTTCCGGCAGCAGTTCGGCGTGGTGCGGCTCCAGACCGACGGTCCGCGGGTAGCGCCGCGCCTCTTCGTCGAGCCGCTCGCTGAAGATGTCGGCGATCTTCTTGTACGCGCGGTACTGGAGCAGCCGGGCGAACAGGAGGTCACGCGCTTCGAGGAGCGCGAGGTCGGCCTCGTCCTCGACCTCGGCGGTCGGCAGCAGCCGGGCGGCCTTGAGGTCGAGCAGCGTGGCGGCGACGACGAGGAACTCGGTGGTCTGGTCGAGATCCCACTCGGGCCCCATGGCGCGGATGTGCACCATGAACTCGTCGGTCACTTTGGAGAGCGCGACCTCGGTGACGTCCATCTTGTGCCGGGAGATCAGCTGGAGGAGCAGATCGAAGGGCCCCTCGAAGTTGGCCAACCGCACCTTGAACCGCCCGTCGTCGGGCACAGGCTGTTCCGGTTCGGGTCCGGTGCGTTCCGGTTCGGCGCCCACCGACTCCTGAGCCGCCGGTTCCGGCTCGGCCTCGGGCTCCGCCGATGCTGCGGGTTCCGGCTCGGCCTCGGTCTCCGCCGACGCTCCGGGTTCCGGCTCGGGGAGGGCCTCCGGCTCGGGAACGAACGCCGCCTCAGGAACGGCCTCCGGTTCAGGCACGGCCTCGGGTTCAGGAACCACCCCCGCCTCGGGAACGAGCTCCGGCTCGGGAACCAGCCCCGGTTCCGGCGCCGGCAGGCGCGTCGTCCCCGGGCCCCGGCCCAGCGCGCGTCGCCGCGCGCCCCGGCCGGGCGTGGAGGAGTCGTCGTCGTTCGCGGGCATCAGGCGGACGTTACCGCTACCGCCCGCGCAGTCGGCGTACGAGAATGCTCGCGTCTCCGCGCGACTCCAGGTCGGCGAGCACCACGGCGACCGCTTCGCGGACGATGCGGCCGCGGTCCACGGCGAGCCCGTGCTCCCCGCGGAGCACGAGACGCGCGTGCTCGAGGTCCATCAGCTCCTCGGCGGAGACGTACACCGTGATCTTCTCGTCGTGGCGCTCACGCCCGCTGGGCCGCCGGTTGGCGGCCGCCCGGGAGCGCTTGCGCGACGACCCCGCGGGGGCAGAACCTTCCTGCGCCTGCGGCGGGCGGCGCCCCGCGGGCTTGTCGCCCTCGGTGGCGCGGCTGCGGGACTCGCCCGACTCGTCGTCCGCCGCCGCGTGTTCGGCGCTCTCGCCGCCCTCGCCGCGCTGCTTCTCCTCGGCGGCGACGGCGTCGCTCTCACCCGCCGGTGCGGGCACCCGTGCCTCGCCGTTGACCGGGCGCCTCGGAGGGGAGGCCTGGAGCCCCATCCCTCCGGTCGTACGGAACAGTTCGTCGGCCCCCGGCAGACTCACTCGGCGTGACACCGGGCGAGCACCTCCCTGGCGAGCTGGCGATAGGCGGCCGCGCCGACCGAGTTGGAGGCGTACGTCGTGATCGGCTCACCGGCGACCGTGGTCTCCGGGAAGCGCACGGTCCGGCCGATCACGGTGTGGTAGACGTGATCGTCGAACGCCTCGACCACGCGCGCGAGCACCTCACGGCTGTGCACCGTGCGGGAGTCGTACATCGTGGCGAGGATGCCGTCGAGCTCCAGGTCGGGGTTGAGCCGCTCCTGGACCTTCTCGATCGTCTCCGTGAGGAGCGCGACACCGCGCAGCGCGAAGAACTCGCACTCGAGGGGCACGATCACCTTGTGAGCCGCCGTCAGGGCGTTCACGGTGAGCAGGCCGAGCGAGGGCTGACAGTCGATCACGATGTAGTCGTAGTCGGCCATCAGCGGCTTCAGCGCCCGCTGGAGGGTGGACTCGCGCGCGACCTCGCTCACCAACTGCACCTCGGCGGCGGACAGGTCGATGTTGCTCGGCAGCAGGTCCATGTTCGGGACCGCGGTCTTCAGGAGGACCTCGTCCGCGGCCATGCCCCGCTCCATGAGCAGGTTGTAGACCGTCAGGTCGAGTTCCATCGGGTTCACGCCGAGACCGACCGAGAGCGCGCCCTGCGGGTCGAAGTCGACGAGCAGGACCCGGCGTCCGTACTCCGCGAGCGCGGCACCCAGGTTGATGGTCGACGTGGTCTTGCCGACGCCGCCCTTCTGGTTGCACATCGCGATGATCTTCGCGGGGCCGTGGTCGGTCAGCGGGCCTGGGATCGGGAAGTACGGGAGCGGGCGCCCGGTCGGGCCGACGCGCTCACGGCGCTGACGGGCAGCGTCGGGCGCGAGCGTGGCCGCGTACTCGGGGTCCGGCTCGTACTCGGCGTCGGGGTCGTAGAAGTGCCCCTCGGGCAGTTCGTCGTAGTCGGCGAAGTGGGAGCGTTCGCCACTTCGGTCGCCGGCCATGGCGTTCACGTGATGGCCATCCATGCTCTGGGGTGCTGTCTGCGTCTGCAGGGGGCTGCTCTGACGGGCGGCAAAGGTACGGACCGCGACGGAGCCGACAGCCTCGAGCCCCGCGGGACCTTGCTCCCTCGCAACCGTTCCTGGTTGACCACCCCCGGGAGTAAATGTCGACTCATTCACAAGTCGTCTTACCTCCTTGGTGACCAGGAAACTTCTAGATAGGTCAGCGTGGCACCATGCCGACGGTTGGCGACTCTATGGCGTGTCACCACTCCGCAGCAACACAATCCGCCGGACCCGGCCCGATGTGTCGGCAACGGAACACCCTTGTGTCAAGGGTGCACGGCGTCGGTTCGAAGCGTTTCGCGGGTGCGCGAATCGGTTAAAGGGTTACGTTCGAGGCGAGTTGACCAAGTCCGTATTGATGCCCAAGTGATACGCATACGGCCGGACCCCTCACAAGGTCCGGCCGCAGGCGTGAGATTGACGACTCCCGTTGACGGAAGTGGTCGAAGAGTCGTCGGCGTCAGCCGAGCAGGGACTCCAGCTCGGTGTACTCGAGGCCGTGGGACTCGGCGACCTCGCGGTAAACGACCTTGCCGTCATGGGTGTTGAGGCCCAGGGCGAGCGCCGGGTCACGGCGCAGCGCCTCGACCCAGCCGCGGTTCGCCAGCTCGACGATGTACGGCAGCGTGGCGTTCGTCAGCGCGTACGTCGACGTGTTGGGCACGGCGCCGGGCATGTTGGCGACGCAGTAGAAGACCGAGTTGTGGACCGGGAAGGTCGGCTCGGCGTGCGTGGTCGGGTGCGAGTCCTCGAAGCAGCCGCCCTGGTCGATCGCGATGTCGACAAGGACACTTCCCGGCTTCATGCGGGAGACGAGCTCGTTGGTGACCAGCTTCGGGGCCTTGGCGCCCGGGATGAGGACGGCACCGATGACGAGGTCGGCCTCGAGGCACGCCTTCTCGAGCTCGAAGGCGTTGGAGACGACGGTCTGGATCTTCGTACCGAAGATCTTGTCGGCTTCCTTGAGCTTGTTGATGTCGCGGTCGAGCAGGGTCACGTGGAAGCCCATGCCGATGGCGATCTGCGCGGCGTTCCAGCCGGAGACGCCACCGCCGATGACGACGGCCCTGGCGGCGAGCACGCCCGGGACACCGCCCGGCAGGACACCGCGGCCACCGTTGGCGGCCATCAGCTGGTAGGCGCCGACCTGCGGGGCCAGGCGGCCCGCGACCTCGGACATCGGGGCGAGCAGCGGGAGCGCGCGGTTGGCGGTCTCGACCGTCTCGTAGGCGATGGCGGTGGTGCCGGACTCCAGGAGCGCGTCCGTGCACTCCCTGGAGGCGGCGAGGTGCAGGTAGGTGAAGAGCGTCTGGTCCTTGCGGAGGCGGTGGTACTCCTCCGCGATCGGCTCCTTGACCTTCAGGAGCAGGTCGGCGATGGCCCAGACCTCGTCGGCGGTGCCGAGGATCTGCGCACCGGCCGAGACGTACTCCTCGTCCGGGATCGAGGAGCCGACACCGGCGTTCTGCTCGACGAAGACCTGGTGGCCGTTGCGCACGAGCTCGTGCACACCGGCGGGGGTGATGGCCACCCGGAACTCGTTGTTCTTGACCTCGCGGGGGATGCCGACCTTCATCGTCGATCACGGTCCTTGGCTCAGGGATTTCTCGGGCAATGCACTACATACCTGTGCGTCAGGGGGCGCACCGGGAGACACCACGGAAGTACGCGGCGGAGCCAGTCTAATGAAGGATTTCTAGCTGTCTAGCCTTTCAAAGCATCAATCTTCTTCGGATGCACTGCGGATTTCGTAGGTCTCAGCGCTCTGCTCTGGGGTCTCTCCTTCGACCGGCAGCTCCTCTCCCAGCATGCGCTCGGCCGCACCACGGTGCAGCTTCGCGGCCGCGGGGTCGCCGAGCCGGTCGAGCGTGTCGGCCAGGCGGAGCTGCAGCGCGGCCTGCAGTCGCACGTCCTTGGCCCGGCGTGCCCACTCGACCGCTTCCTGGCAGGTGTGCAGCGACTCCTCGGGCCGCCCCGCGTACTCCTGGACACGCGCCATCTCGCTCAACGCCCGCGCCTGCGCCGCGACATCACCCTCCTTGCGGTACCCGGCGGCGGCCGAGCGCCAGTTGCGCAGCGCGTCGCCGTAGCGGCCCGCGTAGGTGCTCACCGTGCCGATGCGGCCGTGCAGCCGCGCGGCGTCGGCGCGCTCGCCGCGGGTGAGCCGCTGGGCGAGGGCGCGCCCGTACCAGTCGGCGGCCCGGTACCAGTCCCCCAGCTCCTGGTACGTGCCGCCTACGGATTCCATCGCGCGGCCGGTCGCGTACGGGTCCCTGGCCTCACGTCCGGCGTCCAGAGCGGCCCGGTAGCGGGTGAGCGCCGCCTGGGTGCGGCCGGTCCGCGCGTCGAGGTCGGCGAGGTTCAGGAGGGCCGCGGCCTTCTCACGGGGGAGGTTCCTGCGCTCGGCGACGTCGAGGACGAGGCGGTGGATGCCGTAGAGGTCGGGGGCGGCGGCCTCGGCGCCGACATGTGCGGCGAGGGCCCGCGCCAGGGCCGCCATCAGGCGCCTGGCCAGGGTGTCGAGCTCCCCGTCGGCGACGGCGAGGCGGGCGGCGGCCAGAAGCGCGGGGCGGCGGGCCCGCAGCCACTCGGCGCCCGCCGCGGGGCTCGGGAAGCGCAGGGCGCGGGGCAGCCCCGCGAGCTTCTTGCGGGCGGGCGAGCCGTCCGGTTCGGTGACCGCACGGCAGGACTGGAGCAGCCGGACCGTGCGCTCCAGCATGCGGGCGCGGGCGAGCTGCACCTCGCCCGGCCGGTCGTGGGTCTCGGTCAGGCCGCGCAGGAGCGGCATCAGGCAGCCGGGCACCTCGTACTGCGGCAGCTCGGAGTCGATCCGCCGGACCAGGCCGAGCACCGTGAAGTCGTCGAGGGTGGTCTGCGCGGCGGAGACGGAACAGCCGGCCAGCGCGGACGCGGTGTGCGGGTCGACATGACCCTCGGGGGCGAGGGACAGGTAGCGCAGTATCCGCGCGGCGGGCACCGGCAGGGACGCGTAGGCGTGCTGGAAGACACGGGCGAGCGCCGACCCTTCGTCCGCCTGGGCGTGCAGCTGCTTGGCCAGGTCCGCCACGGCCTCCTTGGGGCGTACGGCGAGCCAGCCGCCGGCCAGCATCAGCGCCGCGGGCTGTGCCCCGCACTCCTCGACGAGGGATTCCGCGGAGCGCGGGTCGACGGTGATGCGGACCGATCCGGTGTGCCGGCCGAGCAGCTCCAGGGCGGATTTCGTGTCGAGGCCGCCGAGTGTGCAGGGGCGCACGTCGGAGATTCCGGTCAGTGGCCCCTCGGACACGGCGACGACCAGACAGTCGGGGGTTTCGGGGAGCAGCGGATCGACCTGTTCGGCGTCCGCCGCGTCGTCGAGGAACAGCACGACCCTGCGGACGGAGAGCCCTTCGCGCAGCCGCTCGGCGAGGTCGTCCTCGCCTTCGCCGGGAGGCGCCGGCAGATCGAGGGTGTCGAGGAGTTCGCGTGCGGTGCGTTCGGTGGGGACGCGGGTGCCGTCCGGGGCGGTGAGGCGGGTCCGCAGGATGCCGTCCGGGTAATCGGCGGCGACCTGGCCCAGGAGCTCCTCGGCGAGCGCGGTGCGACCGGATCCCGGGCGGCCCGCGATGAGCAGGACGCGGGCGCGTGGCGCCTTGCGCCCGGCGATCGTGTCGAGTCCCGCGCGCTCGATGTCGGCGCGAAGTTCCTTCAACTCACGGCTGCGGCCGAGGAACTGACTGCCCTTCAGTCCGTCCTTCGGTTCGACCGCCTGATCCGTCACGGGCCACGCTCCGTCCACCTGCGCCGAACCCGCCGGGGTTCGGGCGGGACGCTTTGAGAGCCTAGTTCAGGCGGAACGGCGTTCCCTGGCGGGCGGCGCGACGGTGTCCCTCGATCGGATCAGCGGATGGTGTGACCGGAAGGGCCGATGGGATCAACCCCTCCGGCGCACAGCCGCTGCCTACGCCTCGAACGGCCGGGCGGGCCAGGGCGCCTCGGCCGGCCGCAGCGACTCCACGCCGTCGCCGGCCTGCACGGCGGTCAGCGCGAGCGCCCCCACCACCAGGCAGTTGTTGTGCAGCTCGCCGGCCAGCACACCGCGTACGAGCTCCCCCAGGGGGACGCGGGCCAGCTCCATGTCGGCCTCCTCGTCCTCCACCTCGAAGCGCTCGCCCTCCGCCTCGGACAGGTCGCGGGCCAGGAAGATGCGGACGGCCTCGGAGCAGCCGCCGGGCGTCGTGTAGACGTCGGTGAGGACGCGCCAGTCCTCCGCCTTGACGTGCGCCTCCTCGTAGAGCTCGCGCTGGGCCGCGTGCAGCGGGTTCTCGCCGGGGATGTCGAGGAGTCCGGCCGGGATCTCCCAGAGCTTGTGCCGCACGGGGTGGCGGTACTGCTTGAGGATCAGGACGCGGCCCTGGTCGTCGAGGGCGAGGACGGCGACGGAGCCGGGATGGACCTGGTAGTCGCGGCGGACGACCGAGCCGCCGGGCATGACCACATCATCGGTGCGCACAGAGGTCTTGTTCCCGACGAAGGGTGTCTCGGTCGCCCGGACCTCCCACTCCTCGGCGGTGTCCTTGATCGTCGTCATGTCGACACGTCCTCCTACGCACGTAAACAGAAACCGGGGCACGCACCCCAAAAGGCACGCACCCCGGCAACCGTACAACCCATGTCCTACACGGCTTACTTGGCCTTCTTGCCGTTCGCGGCGGCGCCGGTCTTGCGCTCGACGGCCGCCTTCACCAGGCCCGCGAAGAGCGGGTGCGGGCGGGTCGGGCGGGAGCGGAGCTCGGGGTGCGCCTGGGTCGCGACCAGGTAAGGGTGCACGTCGCGCGGGTACTCCACGTACTCCACGAGCTTGCCGTCCGGCGACGTGCCGGAGAACTGCAGACCGGCCTTCTTCTCCAGCTCGGCGCGGTAGGAGTTGTTCACCTCGTAGCGGTGACGGTGGCGCTCCTCGACGTACTCCTTGCCGTCGTACACCTCGCGCGCGATGGAGCCCTCGGCGAGCTTCGCCGGGTACATGCCCAGCCGCATGGTGCCGCCCATGTCGCCCTCACCGGCGACGATGTCGAGCTGCTCGGCCATCGTGGAGATGACCGGGTGCGCGGTGGCGGCGTCGAACTCGGTGGAGTTCGCGTCGGGGATGTCGGCCAGGTTCCGCGCGGCCTCGATCACGATGCACTGCAGGCCGAGGCAGAGGCCGAGCAGCGGGATCTTGTTCTCGCGGGCGAACTGGATCGCGCCGACCTTGCCGGACACGCCGCGGTCGCCGAAGCCGCCGGGAATGCAGATCGCGTCCACGTCGCCGAGCTGCTTCTTGGCGCCCGCCGCGGTCTTGCAGTCGTCGGACGTGACCCACTTGATCTTGACGCGGGCCTTGTTGGCGAAGCCGCCGGCGCGCAGCGCCTCGGTCACCGATAGGTAGGCGTCGGGCAGGTCGATGTACTTGCCGACGAGCGCCATGACGATCTCGTGGTCGGGGTTGTGGACGCGGTCGAGCAGGTCGTCCCAGGTCGTCCAGTCCACGTCACGGAACGGCAGGTCCAGCTTGCGGACCACGTAGGCGTCCAGGCCCTCGGTGTGCAGGACCTTCGGGATGTCGTAGATCGACGGGGCGTCGATGGCCGCGACGACGGCCGCCTCGTCGACGTCGCACATCAGGGAGATCTTGCGCTTGATCGCGGTGGGCACCTCGCGGTCGGCGCGCAGGACGATCGCGTCCGGCTGGATACCGATGTTGCGCAGGGCGGCGACCGAGTGCTGGGTCGGCTTGGTCTTCAGCTCACCGGAGGGGCCGATGTAGGGCAGCAGCGAGATGTGCACGACGAAGACGTTGTCGCGGCCGACCTCGTGGCGGACCTGGCGGACGGTCTCCAGGAACGGCAGGGACTCGATGTCGCCGACCGTGCCGCCGACCTCGGTGATGACGACGTCGACGTCGTCCGTGGCCATGCGGCGGATGCGGTGCTTGATCTCGTTCGTGATGTGCGGGATGACCTGGACGGTGTCGCCGAGGTACTCGCCGCGCCGCTCCTTGGCGATGACCTGGGAGTAGACCTGGCCGGTGGTGACGTTGGCCGTGCCGTCCAGATCCACGTCGAGGAAGCGCTCGTAGTGGCCGATGTCCAGGTCGGTCTCGGCGCCGTCGTTGGTGACGAACACCTCACCGTGCTGGAACGGGTTCATCGTGCCGGGGTCGACGTTCAGGTACGGGTCGAGCTTCTGCATCGTGACCCGCAGACCACGCGCCTTGAGGAGCGCACCCAGGCTGGAGGCCGTCAGCCCCTTGCCGAGGGAGGAGGCGACACCCCCGGTGACGAAGATGTGCTTGGTCGTCGTGGATTTGGGCGTCATGGCCAAGAGGGGGCTCCCGTGGTCGCGGTCTGGAATGCGTACCGGCTTGCCTGGTCCGGAGATTTCCGGGGGTGCCGTCGCTGCGGGTTCGGGGGCTTCGACTGCTTGCAGAAGCGCACCGGTCCACGGGCTACCAGGGTAACAGCGAGTGGGCGAGGCTGCTTCCGGCCACGCTCCGCACATGCCTCACCACGGCATCACCGAAACCTCACCCGCCGCTCACTCTTTCGGCGCACCTTCGTTGCCGGGAGCGGCGCGCGGATCACTGCGCTGCGTCGTATCCTGCTCGGACACTCGCTGCCGAGCCAGGCCGGCAAACGGCACTACCCCCGCCCGTTACTCCCGGAACAAGAGCTCGTCAGTTCGTTTCTCATGACGACGCACCAATACGAACCCTTGACCGCAGAGACCGCAGAGCGATCGCCCTTCCGGGGGCGTACGTGGCCGTTCGACTGGAGATGCACGTGGCCGGGCGCATCGAGGACTACGCACTCATCGGAGACATGCAGACCGCTGCCCTGGTCTGCCGGGACGGAACAGTCGACTGGCTGTGCCTCCCACGCTTCGACTCGCATGCCATTTTCGCCGGCCTGCTCGGCACCGAGGAACACGGCTTCTGGCGGCTGGGACCGGCGCACGCGCCGGAGGCCGAGCCACCGACCGCGGCGCGCCGGACGTACCGCGGCGATTCCCTGATCCTCGAATCCGAGTGGGACACCCCCCGCGGCACGGTCCGCGTGACCGATTTCATGCCGCCGCGTGACGGCGCGCCGCAGCTGATCCGGATCGTGGAGGGCATCAGCGGCCGCGTCCCGATGCGCTCGGCGCTGCGCATGCGTTTCTCCTACGGCCGGATCGTGCCGTGGGTGCACAAGGTCGACAGCCGTACGGTCGCGGTCGCGGGCCCCGACTCGGTGTGGCTCGACTCGACCGCGGAGACGTACGGCAAGGACCTGACGACCTACTCGGACTTCACGGTGGCGCCGGGCGACCGGATCGCGTTCACCCTCTCGTGGCAGCCCTCACACCTGAAGCCGCCGGCCCTTCCCGACCCGGAGGGGTCTTTGGAGGCGACGGAGGAGTTCTGGGGCGAGTGGGTCGAGCACTGTACGTACCACGGGCCCTACCGCGAGGCCGTGGTCCGTTCGCTGATCACGCTCAAGGCCCTGACGTACGCGCCGACCGGCGGCATCGTCGCCGCGCCGACGACGTCGCTGCCCGAGGAGATCGGCGGTGTCCGCAACTGGGACTACCGCTACACCTGGCTGCGCGACGCGGCGATCACCCTGTCGTCGATGCTGCGCACCGGCTACCGCGAGGAGGCCCGTGCCTGGCGGGACTGGCTGCTTCGCGCGGTCGCCGGCGACCCCGAGAACCTGCAGATCATGTACGGGATCGCGGGCGAGCGTGAGCTCGGCGAGGCGGAGCTCGACTGGCTGCCCGGCTACGAGAACTCGGCCCCGGTGCGGGTCGGCAACGGCGCGGCGCACCAGCTCCAGCTCGACGTGTACGGCGAGGTCACCGAGGCGCTGCACCTGGCGCACATGACGGGCCTGACCCGCAACGACTACGCGTCCCTGCTCCAGCTCAAGCTGATCCGCTACCTGGAGAAGCACTGGGACGAACCGGACGAGGGCATCTGGGAGGTGCGCGGGCCGCGCCGGCACTTCGTTCACTCGAAGGTGATGGCGTGGGTCGCCGTGGACCGCACCATCAAGCTCATCGAGTCGGGCGACGCGGACGGGCCGCTGGAGAAGTGGCGCGAACTGCGCGACGACATCCACCGGGACGTGTGCGAGCGGGGCTACGACAAGGAACGCAACACCTTCACGCAGTCGTACGGCTCGAAGGAGCTGGACGCCTCGCTGCTCCTGATCCCGCAGATGGGCTTCCTGCCGCCCGACGACAAGCGCGTCATCGGCACGATCGAGGCGATCCAGCGGGAGCTCTCGACGCCGGACGGGTTCATTCTGCGTTACCCGACGACGGGCGAGGACGCGGGCGTCGACGGGCTGGAGGGCGACGAGGGCGCTTTCCTCGCCTGCTCGTTCTGGATGGCCGACGACCTCGCCATGATCGGTCGCGTGGACGAGGCCCGCACGCTCTTCGAGAAGCTCCTGTCGCTGCGCAACGACCTTGGGCTGCTCGCGGAGGAGTGGGACTCGCGTCTGCAGCGCCAGGTCGGCAACTTCCCGCAGGCGTTCAGTCACGTCCCGCTGATCGACACGGCCCTGCGGCTGACGGCCTCGGGGGCGTACGGCGGCTAGAGCGGCTCCCTGATCACCTTTCCGGCGGCGCGTTCCCCTGCGGGACGCGCCGCCGGCGACGTCGGTCCACGTTCTGCCCGGCGGCCGGAGGTTTTCCCGGAACGTGCGCGCAGGTAGCGTCCGCACCATGGACACTCAGGCCCCCCACAACAGCACGCCCGGCACCCAGGGCGGCATCACCGTGCAGCGGGCCCTGGAACTGCCAGGTCTGCGCAGCGGACTCCCGGAAGTCGTGGCGGGCGGGGACCGGCTGCAGCGCACCGTGCGCTGGGTGCACGCGGGCGAGGTGCCCAACATCGCCTCGCTCCTCAAGGGCGGCGAACTTCTCCTGACCACCGGGTTCGGCATCGGTACGCGCCCCGCCGAGCAGCGGGCCTTCGTCCGCAAGCTCGCCGACCGCGGCATCTCCGCGCTCGTCATCGAGCTGGGCCAGCGCTTCGCGCGCCTTCCCGCCGCGCTGGTGGAGACCGCGCGCGCGGCCGGCCTCCCGCTGGTGCAGCTGCACCGTGAGGTGCCGTTCGTGACGGTCACCGAGGAGGTCCACACCGAGATCGTCAACGGGCACTACGCGCTGCTCCAGCGCGCCGAGGAAGTGCACCGGCGCTGCACCGAGGCTCTGCTCGGCGGCGGCGGAGTGCCCCAAGTCCTGCGCATTCTCGCGGAGTTCAGCGGCAACCCGGTGTTCCTGGAGACGGCCGACGGGCAGCTCCTGTACGCGGCCGGGGGCGAGCCCGAGGTCGCCGACCCGCTCCAGGTGTGGGAGGGGATGCGCGGCAAGCCCGCCGACCGGGACGAGCCGCCGGCCGGGGCCGTACTCGTCGACGTGCCGGGCGGCGGGCCCGGCACCGGGTCCGTGCGGGCGCGCCTCGTCCTGCTGCCGGTCGCGGCCCCGCCGGCGCCCGTGCACCGCATCGCGGCGGAACGGGCGGCGAGCAGCCTCGCCGTCGTCCTGATGCAGGCCCGCCAGGAGGAGGAGCTGGCGGCGCGCGGCCGTGGCGACTTCCTCACGGATCTCGCGGAGGGCCGGATCACGCCCGACGACGCCCCGGCGCAGGCGCGCGTCCTCGGGTTCAGGCCGGGCGGCCAAGGGCCGCTGCTGCCGGTCGTGATGCGGCTGCCCGAGGCCTCGGTGGGCGCGGTGGGCCTCTCCCCCGGCGGCGGCTGGGCGGTGCTCGCCCGGGCGGTCGCCGAGGAGCTGGCCGTGGTCGGGGTTCCGGTCCTGCTCGGCGTACGGCCCGTCGAGGGGCGCGTCCCCCTGCTGCTCGGGCTGCGGTCGGACTCGGAGCGCACGGCGGTCGCGGACCGGGTGGCGGCGGCGCTGCGGGCGGGCGTCGAGCGGGCGGGCATGCGGCGGGCCGGGACGCAGCCGCCGGTCGTCGTGGTCGGCGGCGCGGGCGGCTGGGCCGCGGCCGCGGCCGGCCTGCGGCACGCGGCCGAGACGGCCACGGCGGCGCAGGGTCTGTCGGACCGGCCCTGGTACGACGCGCGGCGCCTCGACATCGACCTGCTGCTGTGGCGGCTGCGGGACCATCCGGACCTGGCGGCGTTCGTGGAGCGGGCGATCGGCCCTCTCCAGGCGCACGACCGCCGCGCCAAGCCCCCGCTCCTTCCCACGCTCCAGACGTACCTGGCGCACGCGGGCCGCAAGGCGGAGACGGCCCGAGAGCTCCACCTGAACCGTCAGACGCTCTACAACCGCCTCGCCCGCATAGGGGAGTTGCTCGGCACGGACCTGGACGACCCGCAGACGGTACTCGCGTTGAGTCTGGCGCTGCGGGCGCGCAGGCATGTGGGGTGAGCGTGCCGCCAGGCCCCGGCCGGGTCAGCCCGGCAGCCGGGCTCCCGTCAACTCGTCGTAGACGCTGAGCACTTGGGCCACCGTCTCGTCCTCCGTCGGCCACGACGCCGCCTGCAGCGTGCCGCGCTCCTTGAGCTGGTCGCGGCGCTCGGGGTCGGACAGGAGGCGGATGACGGTGTCGGCGAGGGCGCGCGCGTCGCCGTAGGGGACGAGTTCCGCCGCGTCGCCCACGAGTTCGGGGATGCCTCCGACGTCGGTGGCGACGAGCGGTACGCGCGCGTGGAGTGCCTCCTGCGCGAGGACCGAGCGGGACTCCCAACTACTGCCCAGCAGAGCCACATCGGCGGCTGCGAGCAGCTCGGAGACGTCGTCCCGGCGCCCCACGAGCCGTACGGGCAGCTGCTCGCTCTCGATCCGGCGCTGGAGCGCGCCCCGCTCCGGCCCCTCGCCCGCGATGACGAGAAGCGGCACGGGATCGAGGTGGCGCCAGGTGCGCGCGGCGTCCAGCAGTGTCCCGTAGCCGCGGTGCTTCACGAGGCTGCCGACGGCCATCAGCAACGGCCTCTCCACGGCACCGAGTTCGGCCCGCGCCTTGTGCTGCAGGCGCTCCGGGTCCTCGGGTCCCTCGGGCCCGGGCAGCGGCGCGGCTTCCGACGAGTCGGGGCGGCGCGGCGCCGGGAAGGCGACCGCGGCCAGCCGGGCGTCACGGGCGCCACGGACACGCGCTCGCTCGACGAGGTCCGAGGAGGTGCCGAGGACCACGGACGCGGCCCTCGCCACGCGCCGTTCGAGCAGCCGCAGCAGGTGGGCGCGGGCGCCCTCGGCGTGGGAGCGGGTGTGCCAGGTGACGACGAGGGGCGTGGCCTTGCCGCTGAGCGCGAGGGACGCGCGGAGCCCGGCGTGCAGCCCGTGCGCGTGGACGAGGTCGGCGTCCGCGCAGGCGAGCCGGAGCGCCGCGACGGATCCGGGGTCGCTGCTGCGGGGCACGGCGACGTGCTGGGCGCCGACGTCCGCGAAGCCGTAGACGTGCGCGACCTCCGTGGGGGCACAGACGGTGACGCGTACTCCCCTGGCGACGAGCCCGGCGGCCAGCGACCTCACGTGCGTGCTGCTTCCGGCGCTGCCGCCTCCCAGCACTTGCACGGTGCGCAGCGGCGACTGGCCGTGCGCTGGCTGGCTGCTCACGTGACTCACGTGGCCGGGGCTCCTGGGTCGGTCGGTGCGGGACGCTCGGGGATGTCGCGCCGTAACGGTATGGGCCAAGGATGCCAGCCCGTACGGGCGTTCCGGCACCGAGCCGGAGCCCCGACCGTGTCGGAGTGGGCAACACGTCGCACGGGATCACCCACACGCGTGAATTCAGGCGTGCCGGGCTGACTTCACCCCACGGGCCAGTGCGGTCACTTTGTCCCCGTATGCCGCGGCGAGGACCAGTCCGGCCGCGTGTACGAGGAGTCCGGCGCGCCCGTTGCCCGCGACGACGGCGACGCCGAGCGCCGCGCCCAGGGCGTGCGCCCCGGTGTCGCCGATCATGGTGCGCCCGTCGAGATCCTCCGGCAGGACCGCCGCCACCGCGCCCATGGGGGCCGCGGCGAGGGCCCCCGCCAGCAGTCCGGGCGCCCCGAGCGCGAGCACGGCCGCGGCAGCCCGCCCGGGCCGTACGTCCACCAGGTTCACGAGGTGCGCCGCGCCGGCGATCACGACTCCGGCGAGCGCCTTGTCCACGGCCCGTTCCTCGAGCAGCGCGCCGGCGACGAGCCCCGCGGCGGAGATACCGATCAACTTCACGGCCCCGCTGGTCAGTTCTCCGTCGCGCAGCGCCGACAGATGGGCCCGGAACCCGCTGCGCGGATCACCTGCTCCCGCCACGTCGTCGTACGCGCCGCACGCCCCCGCGGCGAGCACGGCCAGGACGGCGGCCCGGCGCTCGGGCCCCGAGGTGACGGCGGCGGCACCGGCGACGGCCCCGGCCACGACGGCCGGCCCGGCGTACAGGTCGACCGCCCGGCCCGCGAAGTTCGTCCGCTCCCACACAGCAGACCCACCCGGTTCGGCCCGCCGCAGCGCCGCATACCCGGCCCGGGCCACGACGGCACCCGCCGCGAGAGCAGCGAGACGGCCCACCCCACGCTTCGCCACGGGCCGTTACGCGTCCGCGCGGGCGGTGGCGAGCAGCTCCTCCGCGTGCGCGCGCGCCGTCTCGGAGTCCTCCTGGCCCGCCAGCATCCGGGACAGCTCGCGGACCCGGTCCTCGCCCTCGAGGACGGTGACACCGGAACGGGTGACCGTCCCGTCGTTCGTCTTCTCCACGAGGAGCTGCCGGTCGGCGAACGCCGCCACCTGCGGAAGGTGCGTGACGACCACGACCTGCGCCGACCTGGCGAGCTTGGCGAGGCGCCGGCCGATCTCCACGGCCGCCTTGCCGCCGACGCCCGCGTCGACCTCGTCGAACAGATACGTGGGCACGGGATCGGTCCCGGCGAACACGACCTCCACGGCGAGCATCACGCGGGACAGCTCACCGCCCGAGGCCCCCTTGGCGATCGGCCGCGGCGGCGCACCGGGGTGCGGGGCGAGCAGCAGCTCGACCTCGTCCACACCGGAGGGGCCGTACGCGACCGTGCGCCCGTCGAGCTCGACGCCGTCCGGATCGTCGGTGCGCCGGATGTCGAAGGACACCCGCGCGTGGGGCATGGCGAGCGAGGCCAGCTCCTGCGTGACGGCTTCCGCGAAGCGTGACGCGGCCTCCGTGCGGGAGTCCGTCAACGCCTGTGCCAGGGCGCCCAGTTCGCTGCGGAGGCCGTCCCGCTCGGCGGTCAGCTCACCGATCCGGTCGTCGTCTCCGTCGAGTTCGAGCAGCCGCGCCGAACCCTGCTCGGCCCAGGCGAGCACCTCGTCGATGGACTCCCCGTACTTGCGCGTGAGCTGCGTCAGCGCGGCCCGCCGCTCCTCGACCGCCGCGAGCCGCAGCGGGTCGGCGTCCAGGTCGTCGGCGTATCCGGCCAGCTCCCCCGCCACGTCGGACAGGAGGATGCCGATCTCGCCGATCCGGTCGGCGAGCGCGGACAGGGCCGGGTCGTGCGACCGCACGGCGTCGAGTGCGCGGTTCGCGCCGCCCACGAGCGTGGTGGCGTCGACGCCCTCGGGGTCCTCGGGGTTGCCCGCGAGCGCGGCGTGCGCGGCGGAGGCGGCCGAGGCGAGGGCCTCCGCGTGACCGAGCCGCTCGGCCTCCGCCGACAGCTCGACGTCCTCGCCGGCGCGCGGCTCGACGGCCGCGATCTCGTCGAGTCCGAAGCGCAGCAGATCTGCTTCCTGGGCGCGTTCACGCGCGCGCGTGACGATGGTGTCGAGCTCGGCGCTGACGGCCCGCAGCCGGCGGTACGCGGCCTGGTACTTGGTGAGCGGCACGGCGACCGCGTCGCCCGCGTACCGGTCGAGGGCACCGCGTTGCCGGGACAGCTTGAGCAGCCCCTGCTGATCGGTCTGGCCGTGCACGGCGACGAGCTCGTCGGCGAGCTCGGTCAGCATGCCCACCGGCACCGAACGTCCGCCGAGATGCGCCCGTGAGCGCCCCTCCGCCGAGACGGTCCGGCTGATGAGCAGCGCCCCGTCGTCGAGTTCGGCACCCGCCTCCTGGGCGCGCACGACGGCCGCGGTGCCCTCGGGCACGGTGATCCGGCCCTCGACGACCGCCGCCTTCGCGCCGATCCGTACGAGGGCGGGGTCCGCGCGCCCGCCGAGCAGCAGGCCGAGGCTGGTGACCACCATCGTCTTGCCCGCACCGGTCTCACCGGTCACGGCGGTGAATCCCGGCGACAGCTCGACCACCGCGTCGTCGATGACTCCGAGCGACCGTATCCGCATCTCCTCCAACACGGACACGACCTTACGAGGTCCGGAGCCCTGTGTGCGACGGGCCCTGCCCCGCTTCCCTCCCGGCGTGCCGAAATCGCAGGTCGTGGGTGGCTCTGTCCGGCCCTCCCGTCGCGCGTCGTCACCGGTTGTCACCCGTGAGGGTGGGGACGGCTCCCGGCCGGGGCGGCCTGCCCGCCGCACGGTGCCCGCGCCCCGCGCCCGCACGTTTGATCCCCTGCGTACCGGACCGGCCGGGGCGGCCCTGCGCGCGCACCTGCCCGCGTCGGCCGGACGGCGATCGCGGCACTGTTCGCGTCGACGACAGTGCTGCTCGCCACGGGTACCGACGGACTGCCGGCCGGTGACCGCCACCCGTCTCGGAGAACGGCGTCGGCGACATCGCGGCCGCCCCCTCATCGGTTCGGTCTACATATCGATTTTTGTGGGCGCCTCGACGACGGGCGGCCATCACGCGGCAGCACCGCGAGCACGCCCTCGTACGCGCCGTCGGGGCCCGCCCCCGCCAGGTGCGCCGCACGGCGGCACAACAGGCCCTCGCCGCGTCCGTCCCCGCGGTGCTCGCAGGATTCTTCCCGGCGAGCGGACTGCTCGGCCAGGTGCGCTCCAGGGCCGCCGGGGAGGCCGTCCTCACCGCCGGTACGGCGCTGCTGCTCGGTGCCCTGATCGCGCTCGCCACGCTCGCGCCGGTCCTCGCCACGGCGTTCGGCCCGCCGCCGCCGTACGTCCCGTGGCCCCCGGCCCCCGGCCCCCGGACGGTCGCGAGCCCGCTTCTGCCGATGCTGCTCGCGACCGGCGTCCCGGTGCGGTCGGTGACGCGCCACCGCGCGATCACCGTCGTACGGGCGTGATCGCCCGCGGGAGGTCCTAGTGGGGCTTCCCGCGCCAGCCGGAGACGGGCAGCGCGAACTTGGCGACGAGCCGATCGGTGAACGAGGCGTGATGCAGCCGCGCGAGCCGCACCGGCACCGCCCCGCGCCGCACCTCGACGCGCGCGCCTGCGGGCAGTTCCACGGTCCGCCGTCCGTCGCACCACAGCACGCCGTGCGGAGTGTGCTGCTGCACCTCGACGGCGAGCACCGAGTCCGGCGAGGTGACCAGCGGCTTGGCGAACAGGGCGTGCGCGCTGATCGGCACCATGAGGAGCGCCTCGACCTCGGGCCACACGACGGGACCGCCGGCCGAGAACGCGTAGGCCGTGGAGCCGGTGGGCGTCGCGCACACGATGCCGTCGCAGCCGAACCCGGTGACGGGACGCCCGTCGATCTCGAGCACGACCTCGAGCATCCGCTCGGCCGACATCTTCTGCACGGCGGCCTCGTTGAGCGCCCAGTCGCGGTGCACCACATCGCCGTTGCTGTGCACGACGACATCGATCGTCATGCGCTCCTCGACCTCGTACGCCTTGGTGACGACCCGGTCGACCACCCTGTCGAGGTCGTCGCGCTCGGCCTCCGCGAGGAAGCCGACGCGGCCGAGGTTCACGCCGAGCATCGGGACTCCGGAGGCGCGGGCGAACTCGGCGCCGCGCAGCAGCGTCCCGTCACCACCGAGGACGACCAGCAGCTCACAGGCGTCGAGGCACTCCGGAGTCGCTTCCTTCACGAGCTCCACCGACGCCGGGAGCGGCAGGTCCGCCGCCTCCGACTCCAGAACCCGTACGCCGATGCCGGAGCGCAGCAGCCCCTGGACGACGAGTTCGGCACTCCGGATGGCGGCGGGCCGCCCGGTGTGCGCGAGCAGGAAAACAGTTCGAGCTCGAGTCTGTGTCAACGCGGCCCCTCCGCCACTGCACGGTCAACATCCGCCGGGTCGAGTTCGGGCGCACCGGCGCGGAGCCACAGAAAGTACTCGACGTTCCCGGACGGCCCGGGCAGCGGGCTCGCCGTCACGCCCCGTACGCCGAGGCCGAGTTCCCACGCCTGCCGGGCCACCGTGCGCACCGTCTCGGCCCGCAGTTCCGGGCTGCGCACGACGCCGCCGCTGCCGAGGCGGTCCTTGCCGATCTCGAACTGCGGCTTCACCATGAGCACCAGGTCCGCGTCGGGCGCCGCGCACCGCGCGAGGGCGGGGAGCACCAGGCCGAGCGGGATGAAAGACAGGTCTCCGACGACCAGGTCCACGGGTTTTCCATCGATCGCCTCCAGCGTCAACTCGCGTACGTTCGTACGATCCTTGACGGTGACGCGTTCATCGCTCTGCAGTGACCAGGCGAGTTGCCCGTACCCGACGTCGACGGCGACCACATGCGCGACGCCGGCCCTCAGCAGTACGTCGGTGAACCCACCCGTGGAGGCCCCCGCGTCGAGCGCGCGGCGCCCCTCGACGGCGAGCCCCTGCGGCACGAAGGCCGCGAGGGCCCCGGCGAGCTTGTGGCCGCCGCGCGAGACGTAGTCGGGGTCGCTGTCGTCCTGCGTGACCACGATCGCGGCGGCGGTCTCCACCTGCGTGGCGGGCTTGGTCGCGGTGGTCCTGCCGACCGTGACGCGCCCCGCGGCGATCAGCTGGCTCGCGTGCTCGCGCGAGCGGGCGAGCTTCCGGCGGACGAGCTCGGCGTCGAGGCGGCGTCGTGCCACTCCTGCCACGTTCGGTTCAGCTCCTGTGTCGGTTCGAGGGTGAGGGCTCGGGGCGTGCGTCCAGCGCGGTCAGCGCGTCACGCAGGCCTCGGTGTACATCCTCGTACACCTCGATGTGTCCGTCGGCAGTGAGGTGGTCGACATCGGCGAGCCGGTCGAGCCCGGCGTCCACGTCCGCGTTGCCGGTGGGGGTGCGCGGAACGCCGAGGGGGGCCGGGGCCGCGGGCTCGTACGACGGTTCGTCCCGGACCTCCGGGGCCCCGGCCGCCTGGTCCGGCACCTGGTCGGGGTCCGGATGAGAGTCGTTCATGCCACGACGCTACCGCGTAGCACTGGGGTACGGTCGACCGCGATGGCGACGACGCAGGAGTGCCGTGCCGCACTCGACACACTCTCGGACAATCTGGCGGGCGCGGACGGCGGTGTACGCAGCGCGGCAGCGCTCGACCGCTCGCTGAGCTGCCATGTCACGGACCTCGGGATCACGTTCACCGGCCGGCTCGAGAACGGCCGGATCGAGGTGCTCGACACGGTCGACGGGCCGCCGCCCGACCGGGCGCAGATCCGGCTCGCGATGACCGGCGACGACCTGGTCGCGATGGTCGACGGCAAGCTGAACTTCGCGAAGGCCTGGGCCTCCGGCAGGATCAGGCTGGAGGCCGGCTTCCGCGATCTGCTGCGGCTCAGGACGCTGCTCTAGCCACCGTCTTCGCGGGCGCCCGACCGTCCCCGGACGGCGTCTTCCTGGCCTTGCGCGCGGCCGGCACCACCAGCGGAGTACCGGTCTCCGGATCGTCGATGACCTGGCACTTCATCCCGAAGAGCCGCTCGACGAGGTCCGCGGTGACGATGTCGCCGGGCGCTCCCTCGGCGATGACCTCACCGCCGCGCAGGGCGATCAGGTGGGTGGCGTAGCGGGCCGCGTGGTTGAGGTCGTGCAGGACCGCGACGAGCGTGCGCCCCTGCTCCTCGTGCAGCTCCGCGCAGAGGTCCAGGACGTCGATCTGATGCTGGATGTCGAGGTACGTGGTCGGCTCGTCGAGCAGGAGCAACGGGGTCTGCTGGGCGAGCGCCATGGCGATCCACACACGCTGGCGCTGGCCGCCGGACAGTTCGTCGACAAAGCGATCGGCGAGTTCGGCCACTCCGGTGGCGGCCATCGACTCCTGCACGATCCGCTCGTCGTCGGCGGACCACTGGCGCAGCAGGCCCTGGTGAGGGTAGCGGCCGCGCGAGACGAGGTCGCCGACGGTGATGCCGTCCGGCGCGATCGACGACTGGGGCAGGAGCCCGAGCGTGCGCGCCACCTTCTTGGCCGGCATCGACTGGATGGCCTGCCCGTCGAGAAGCACCCGGCCCGTCGAGGGCTTCAGCATCCGCGACAGCGCGCGCAGCAGCGTGGACTTGCCGCAGGCGTTCGGGCCGACGATCACCGTGAAGGAGTTGTCGGGGATCTCTACCGAGAGCTCCGACGCGATCACACGCTGGTCGTAGCCCAGGGTGACGTTCTCGGCGGACAGTCGGTTCACGGTGGCGCTCCTCCGGTTGTTGCTCTGGCTGGGGTTCCTGTCGCTCATATCCGGCCGGCCTTCCGCTCGGAGACCAGGAGCCACAGCAGATAGACACCGCCGACGACTCCGGTGACCACTCCGACGGGCAGCTGGTCGGCGCCGAAGGCGCGCTGCGAGATCCAGTCGGCGGTGACGAGCAGGGCGGCGCCCATGCACATGGACGCCGCGATGTTCGGACCGGGCGAGCGGGTCAGCCGCCGGGCCAGTTGAGGGGCGGTCAGTGCGACGAATCCGACGGGTCCCGCGGCGGCGGTGGCGCCGGCGGTGAGCAGGACCGCGGCCACGAGCAGGACGAGCCGCGCCCGCTCGACACGCACCCCGAGCGCGTTCGCCACGTCGTCGCCCATCTCCAGCATGCGCAGCGGCCGCGCGTACGTGAGGACGACGGGTACGAGGACGGCGCACAGGGCGAGCAGGGGCCAGACCTGGTTCCAGTCGCGGCCGTCGAGCGATCCCGTCATCCAGACCGTCGCGCGGGCGGCGTCGACGATGTCCGCCTTGGTCAGCAGATAGCCGTTGACCGCGGTCATGACGGCGGACATTCCGATGCCGACCAGGACGAGCCGGTATCCGTGCACGCCACGCTTCCAGGCGAGCAGATAGATGGCGAACCCGGTCATCAGGCCGCCGACGAGCGCCCCGAGCGCGACCTGGGCGGCGCCCCCCGAGAAGAGCACGATCACGACGAGAGCACCGGCTGTGGAGCCCTGGCCGAGGCCCAGGATGTCCGGACTGCCCAGCGGATTGCGGGAGATGGCCTGGAAGAGCGCGCCGCCGAGCGCGAGCGCCGCGCCCACGAGGAGGCCCACGAGGACCCTGGGCAGTCGCAGCTCGTTGACGATGAACTCCTGCCCCGCGTCACCGTTGCCGAGCAGCGTGCGGATCACGTCGGTGGCGGAGATGGGGAAGTCGCCGGTGCCGATCAGCGCGACGCTCGCGGCGAGCGCGACGCACAGCAGCACGAGGACGATCACGAGCGCGCGGATGTCGAGGCGCAGCGAGATCCCGCCCCGGGTACGGATCGCCTTCACAGCTGGGTGACCTTCCGCCGGCGCACGAGGTAGATGAAGACCGGGCCGCCGATGATCGCGGTGACGATGCCGACCTGGATCTCGGCGGGCCGTGCCACGAGCCGGCCGACGACGTCCGCGCCGAGCAGCAGCACGGGCGACAGGACGGCGGAGAACGGCAGGATCCAGCGCAGGTCCGGGCCCGTGAAGGAGCGGACGACGTGCGGCACCATCAGACCGACGAACACGATGGGCCCGCAGGCGGCGGTCGCGGCGCCGCACAACAGCGTCGCAGCCGCCATGGACAGCGCACGCGTCCTGTTCAGGTTCGCGCCGAGGGCGCGGGCCGTGTCGTCGCCCATCGCCATGGCGTTGAGCGGCCGCGCGAGCGCGAGGGCGAGCACCGAACCGACGGCGATGAACGGCAGCACCTGCCGGATCGTCGACATGTCGGCGGAGACGAGCGAACCCACCGTCCAGAAGCGCATTTTGCCGAGCGCCGCGTTGTCCATGATCATCACGGCCTGGAGATAGCCGTAGAGGGCGGCGCTGACGGCGGTCCCGGCGAGGGCGAGCCGCACCGGCGTCGCGCTCCGGGTCCCGCCGAGGACGTAGACGAGAACGCCCACGGCCGCGGCGCCGAGGAAGGCGAACCACACATAGCCCGTCAGCGAGGTGACGCCGAGGAAGCTGACGGCGGTGACGACGGCCGCCGAGGCGCCCATGTTGATGCCGAGGAGTCCGGGGTCGGCCAGCGGGTTACGGGTCAGCGCCTGGAGGACCGCGCCGGAGAGCCCGAGCGCGACACCGGCGAGCAGCCCGAGCAGCGTGCGCGCGAGCCGCTCGCCGACCACGACGTCGCTGAACGTCCCGGTGTCGTCGAACAGGCCGTGCCACACCTGGTCCACAGACAGGGGTTTCGCCCCGATCGCGATGCTCACGACCAGGAGCGCGACCAGTACGACGACGGCTCCGAGGAGCCCGACCGTACGTATCGCCCGGCGGTTCGGGGGCGCGGCGGCTGTGTCCGCGCGCTGTTCGGGGGGACTGTCGACCAACACGTGGTTAGGTTAGCCTACCCTCCTTGCTGTCTTCGAGGTCGCTATCGGCAGAGAGGCGCGGGGAACCTCCGGGGAACACACGGAAGCACCGAGGAGCGCGGGGAAGCGCGGGGAACCCCACGCGCCGGTACGCGCCTCCCCGCCCGTGCCGCCTCAAACCCCCAGCCGCGCCAGCGCCTTCGCACCGTCGAGCCCACAGGTCCCGTCCCCGGCCGCCGTCCAGGCCGCCGCGCACAGCGCCCGCAGTCCGTCGATCGCCTCGCCGTCCCCCTCCAGCTCAAGGCGCTCGTCGCCCGCGCTCGCGACCCAGCCCCCGCACGTGAACCCGTCCCCCCGTGCCATGACTTCCGGCTGCCCGGTGAGCAGCCCCCGCAGGTCGACGTCGACATACGTGGGCCGGTGCTGGGGCGGCGCGGCGAGCAACTGCGCGCCGTCGGTGACGCCGGTCAGGACGAGCAGCGAGTCCACCTCCCCGTTGAACGCGCCCTCGATGTCCGTGTCGAGGCGGTCACCGATCACCAACGGCCGCTTCGCGCCGGTGCGCAGGATCGTCTCGCGGTGCATCGGAGGCAGCGGCTTGCCGGCCACCTGGGGCTGCGCACCCGTCGCGATTCGGACGACCTCGACCGCCGCGCCGTTGCCCGGAGCGATGCCGCGCGCGCTCGGAATGGTCAGGTCCGTATTGGAGGCGAACCACGGCACACCGCGCGCGATCGCGTAACAGGCCTCCGCGAACCGCCCCCAGGCCAGGTCGGGCCCGCCGTACCCCTGCACCACCGCAACCGGTTCGTCGTCGGCGGAGTCCACCGGCTCGAGCCCGCGCTCTCTCAGCGCGACCCGCAGCCCCTCCCCGCCGATCACCAACACCCGCGACCCGTCCGGCACTTGCTCACTGATCAGACGCGCCACGGCCTGCGCCGACGTGATGACGTCCGGCGCGTCCGTCGGAATCCCCAGCTCCGTCAGATGCTCGGCCACGGCGTCCGGCGTACGCAGCGCGTTGTTCGTGACGTAGGCGAGCCCCATGCCCGCCCCGCGCGCCACGGCGAGCGACTCGGGGGCGTGCGCGATGGCGTCACCGCCCGCGTACACCACCCCGTCCAGGTCGAGCAGCGCCGTGTCGTACGCCTCGTTCAGCGCCCGCCGACTGCCTTCGGGCCGCGTCCTGACGGTCTGGCTCATTACACATCGCTCCTCGTTCGGTCCCACTCCCCCGATCATCGCTCATGCCACTGACACACATACGATGCAGCAATGAACACTGCAGGTCCCCCAGGTCCGACGGACAGTGACGGCCTCGACCTGATCCCGTTCAGGGGTGTGCGTTACGTCCCCGAACTCGTGGGCAGCCTCGCCGCCGTGACGTCACCGCCGTACGACGTGGTCGTCCGCCCCGACGGTCTGCACCACCTGGAGTCCGCGGACCCGCACAACATCGTCCGCCTGATCCTCCCGCAGGCCGTCTCGCCGGACACCCGCAACGCCCTCGCGGCCGACACCCTGCGCCGCTGGCTGTCCGAGGGCATCCTGGCCCCCGACGAGAGCCCCGCGCTGTACGTCTACGAGCAGCGCGGCGGCGACCACCTCCAGCGCGGCGTCATCGGTGCCCTGCGGCTGTCCGAACCGTCCGAAGGGGTCGTCCTGCCCCACGAGGACGTCATGCCGCACGTGGTCGCCGACCGCGCGGGCCTGATGCGCGCCACGGCCGCCAACCTCGAGCCCCTGCTCCTCACCTACCGCAGCGAGGGCAACGCGACGGGCACGACCTCGGTCATCGAGCGCACGGTCGAGCGTCCCCCGCTCCTCGCGACGACCACGGAGGACGGCTTCGCCCACCGCCTGTGGTCGGTCACCGACCCGGCCGAGCTGGCCGAGATCCGCGCGGACCTCGCCCACCACCAGGCCCTGATCGCGGACGGCCACCACCGCTGGGCGACGTATCTGCGCCTGCGCTCCGAGAAGCCGTCCCCCACCCCATGGGACTTCGGACTCGTCCTCCTCGTGGACACGGCCCGCTATCCGCTGCGCGTGCGCGCCATCCATCGCCTCCTGCACCGCCTCCCGGTCCCGGACGCCCTGGCCGCGCTGGAGGGCTCCTTCCGCCTGCGCAACGTCCCCGGCCCGCTGCCACACGCCCTGGACGCCCTCGCCGACGCGGCCGCCCACGGCAACGCGTTCCTCCTCGCCGGCGCCGGCTCCTTCCACCTCGCGGACTCCCCGTCCCCGGACCTCCTGGCCCGTACGATCCCCGCCGGCCGCCCGGAGGCCTGGCGCACCCTCGACGCGACGGTCCTGCACTCCACGCTCCTCGACCATGTCTGGCGCATCCCCGAGGACTCTCCGGAACACATCGCGTACATCCATGACGCGGCCGCCACGGTCGCGAAGGCGGAACGTGACGGCGGCACGGCGGTCCTCATGCACCCGGTCCGCGAGGAAGTGGTCCGCGACCTAGCACGGCAGGGGGTGACGATGCCCCGCAAATCGACGTCGTTCGGCCCCAAGCCGGCGACGGGTCTGGTGCTGCGTACGCTCGCCGACTGAGCGCGCGCCACGCGCGCTCGGTCGCATACGACGAACGGGCGGGACCCCATCGCTGGGATCCCGCCCGTTCGTCGTGCTTCGTCCTGCGCGGCCGCAGGCAGCCGCTGGGCTCAGCCCTTGTCGTTCCCGGACTCGAACTCCTCGTCGTCCTCGTCGTAGAACTCTTCGACGTCCTCGTCGTCCTCGACCCAGGGCTCGTCGTCGTCACCCGCGGCGGCCTTCGGCCCCGCGACAGCGCCGGGGGCCTCGTCGGACTCGCCCTCGAAGGCGTCGACGAACTCGACCCCGTCCATCTCGGCGAGCCGGTCGGACGCGTCGGTGCTGCCGTCCCGGTCGGACTCGACGGCCTTCGCGAACCACTCGCGCGCCTCGCCCTCACGTCCGGCGGCAAGCAGCGCGTCGGCGTACGCGTACCGCAGACGCGCGGTCCACGGCTGTACGGAGTTCGAGGCGAGCTCAGGGCCCTGCAGCGTGACGATGGCGGCGTCGAGCTGGTCCATGTCACGCCGGGCACCGGCCGCCACGAGCCGCATCTCGACCTGTCCGGCCTTGTCCAGCTTGGCCACCTCGGGCGCACCGGCCATGTCGAGTGCCTTCTCGGGCCGCCCGAGACCACGCTCGCAGTCCGCCATGACGGGCCACAGCTCGACGTTGCCGGTCATGCGCCGGGCGGCGCGGAACTCGGCCAGCGCCTCGCTGAACTTCTGGTTCGCGTACGCGGCGAAGCCGGCGGCCTCGCGCACGGCGGCGACCCGCGAGGCGAGCCGCAGCGCGATCTTCGAGTACTCGTAGGCCTGCTCGGGGTCCTCGTCGATCAGCTTGGCGACCATCACCAGGTTCTTGGCGACGTCCTCGGCCAGGCCCTTCGGCAGGCTCTGAAGCTCCTGCCGTACGTCCTTGTCGATCTCGTCGCCGGTGACATCCTCGGGGATCGGCAGCCGGCGGATGGGCTCGCGGTCGCGGTCACGCTCGTCGCGGTAGCGGCCTCCGCCACGGCGGTCGTCGCGCCCACGGTCGTCACGCCCGCGGAAACCGCCGGGCCGCCCACCACGGTCGTCGCGGCGCGGACCACGGTCGCGGTCGTCACGCGGCCGGTACCCACCACCACGACTGTCGTCGCGCCGGAAGCCACCACCGCGGCTGTCGTCACGACGGTCGTCGCGGGGACGGTAGCCACCGCGGTCGCTGTCGCGGCGCTCGTCACGGCGGTCATCACGACGCTCGTCGCGGGGACGGTAACCACCGCGGTCGCTGTCGCGGCGCTCGTCACGGCGGAAGGCCGGGCGGTCGCCACCGGGACGGTCGCCGTCACGACGGGGACCACGGTCACGGTCGTCACGGGGACGGTAACCGCCACCACCGCGGCTGTCGCCACCCCGGTCGTCGCGCCGGAAGCCACCGCCACGGCTGTCGCCACCACGGTCGTCACGCCGGAACGGGGGACGGTCACCCTCACGACGGAACCCGGGACGGTCACCGTCACGACGGGGACCACGGTCACGGTCGTCACGGGGACGGTAACCGCCACCACCACGGCTGTCGCCACCCCGGTCGTCACGCCGGAAGGCCGGGCGGTCGCCACCACGGTCGTCACGGCGGAAACCACCGCCACGGTGGTCCACACCGCGGTTGTCGTCGCGCCGGAAGCCGCCGCCACGGTTGTCATCGCGGCGGTCGTCCCGCCGGTCATCACGACGGTCGTCGCGGGGACGGTAGCCACCCCGGTCGCTGTCACGACGGTCGTCGCGCCGGTTGTCGTCACGGCGGTCGTCGCGTCGGAAGGGAGGACGGTCGCCGTCACGACGGGGACCACGGTCACGGTCGTCACGGGGGCGGTAACCGCCACCACCACGGCTGTCGCCACCCCGGTCGTCACGGCGGAAGGCGCCACGGCGGTCGTCGCCGCCGCGATCATCACGACGGAAGGCGGGGCGGTCGCCGTCGCGACGGGGGCCACGGTCGCGGTCGCCGCCACGGTCGCGGTCGTCCCGGCGAGGCGCCTGGCCACCGCGGTCGTTGTCGCGTCGCGGTCCGCCTCGGTACCCGCCCCGGTCCCGGTCACCACTGTCCCGGCGTCGCTGGTCGCGATCCGGTCGCTCATCGGGAGAGTTGGTGGACATGGGTGACTCCTGTCTTCGGTACCGCAGTCATTCTCGCGCAGCCGGGTAGCCGGCGCGCTTCGACAAAACAAAAAGGACCCTTGGTCCCAGCGTGTGTGCTGGGACCAAGGGTCCTCTAAAAATTGTTCGGCGGCGTCCTACTCTCCCACAGGGTCCCCCCTGCAGTACCATCGGCGCTTTGAGGCTTAGCTTCCGGGTTCGGAATGTAACCGGGCGTTTCCCTCACGCTATGACCACCGAAACCCTATCAGTGTCCCGTTTCAAGGAAACGGGTCCCGAACAAGGCAGCGAACAAGCACACTCTTCAATTAAGTAGTGCAGCCGTTCAGCCGACACAATTGTTCGTTATCTGAGAACAAACACAGTGGACGCGAGCAACTGAGGACAAGCCCTCGGCCTATTAGTACCAGTCACCTCCACCCGTTACCGGGCTTCCAGATCTGGCCTATCAAC
>NZ_JBHJYS010000014.1:244414-244696 GCF_042270245.1 Streptomyces sp. NPDC055955 | reverse complement strand
CCGCTAGCTCAGTTGGTTAGAGCAGCTGACTCTTAATCAGCGGGTCCGGGGTTCGAGTCCCTGGCGGCGCACCGACAGACGAAGGCCCTCCACGCAAGTGGGGGGCCTTCGTCATGCGCGGGCCCACCCCGAACCAGCGAAGACGGCTGGGGGTCCGGGGGTCATCCCCCGCAAAGACACAGCATCAGCGGGTCCGGGGTTCGAGTCCCTGGCGGCGCACCGACAGACGAAGGCCCTCCACGCAAGTGGGGGGCCTTCGTCATGGGCGGGCCCACCCCGAAC
>NZ_JBHJYS010000014.1:21377-244319 GCF_042270245.1 Streptomyces sp. NPDC055955 | reverse complement strand
CGAACCAGCGAAGACGGCTGGGGGTCCGGGGGTCATCCCCCGCAAAGACACAGCATCAGCGGGTCCGGGGTTCGAGTCCCTGGCGGCGCACCGGCGGCAAGATGCCCCGCGCGAGCGCTGAAAGCTCCTGGCGTGTGCAGGTGGGGCCGTGTGCCGGAGGGGACACCACGACAGCCGTTCAGCCCGTCTCGACCTTGACCGTCCAGGACCCCGACCGCGTGCGCCCCTCGACCTTGACCCGTACGTTGTCGCCCGGCACGGAGAAGCTCTCACCCACCCGTACCGGCGCGTCCGCGAGCGGCGCATAGACCGAGTCGCCGGAGCACGCGTCCGTGTCGGGGTGAGCGTCGAGCACCTCGACCGGGCCGCTGCCGGACGGAGTCTCGTTGCGCACGCGGTAGACGAGGATGCCCTCGGAGCACGTCGCCGTGTCGTTGCCGTCGGCGCTGCGGGCCTCCAGGGCGATCGCGCTGTCCGCCCCCGTGCGCACGACGGCGAGCTTCGCGCCGTCACCCGAGCCGAAGGCACCCTCGGTTCCGGGCGCGGCGCCCGCCCCCGCGGGTGCGGACGTCAGGGGCTCGAGGGTGAGCCGCCGGCTGCTCGTCACGCACACCACCTGCCGCCGGTCCAGCCACCCCAGCTTCCACTTGTGCCAGCCGAAGAAGTCGGGCGCGAGCCCGAACTGGCTGCCCATGACGTCCCAGTCACCGACATACGTGTCCCAGTCGCCCTTGCCGTCGGTCGGCCGGTGATAGAGGTCCGGCAGGTCGAAGACGTGGCCCGTCTCGTGGGCCAGGACGTTGCGGTCGGGCGGATGCTGCTCGAAGACGGTCACGATGCGCTTGATGTCCGTACCGTCGGCGCGCATCGGCTGATCGAAGTTGACGACCTTCGTGGCGTCCGAGTCGACGCCCGGGGCGTCGGGGTCGGCGACGAAGTAGACGATGTCGTACTTGCTGAAGTCGGTGTGCGGGTCGGCCGTGGCGAGGGCGTCACGCAGATAGGCGCTGCGGCGCGCGGCGTCCCAGTCGCGCTCTATGGCGTACGAGGTCGAGGCGTGCGGCATGCGGAGCCAGCGGCGCTGCGGATGCGCGACCAGGCGGAACTTCCCGTAGGAGGCCCGCTCGTAGAAGTCGCTGGTGGCGGGGAAGTAGTCGGAGGCGAGTTCCCCGGGAGTGGTCGTCGGCCGAGAGTCGGGGAAGGAGAGGAAGACCATCACCGCGTTGAGGGTCCGGACCGGGCGCGGGTAGGCGTTGTTCCAGGTGTCGAGGCCCTCCGAGTGATGCGCAGCCGTGCGCTCCAGCGCGCAGGGCCCCCCGTACGGGGCGGCGACCGCGGGGCCCGCGACCAGGGAGGTGGCGGCCATGGCGGTGAGCGCGGTGAAGGCCGCGCCGACGGAACGCAGACGCGGCCTCTCCACTCCACCGGGTGGCAGCGGACGCGGCAAGTCGACCTCCGGATGGGGAAAGCGGGACACCCAACCCAGAGTGTGTGGATTTGTACTACTTCGCCCTGTTTATCTGGCCCGGTCGAGTGAGGGGGCGACACCCCGGGCGGTCACAGAACGTCACGCGCGATCGCGGGAGACCAGAAGCGGTGCCAGGCACGAGCAGAAACGATCTGCCGGCTACCCCGGGATGCCGCCGAACCGGCGGATCGGGCGGGCAAGGCTGGATCGCGCCTCGGGGCTGCCTCTATGATCGGCACACTTTCCTGCGCGGGCCCGGCTGCGAAGGCCGTTCGCCACCCAGACTGTGATGAGCCGGGAGCAACCCTCCCGGACCCCCGGAACGACTGCACTGCGGGAGCGAGCGGTGAGCGGAATGTCCGAAGGGCCGATGAGCGCGGCCGACGCGGCACCCGACTCCACCCGCCGCGCCGTCACGGAGAGTTCCGCAGCGGTGGCGGCGCCCCCGCACACCCTCGCCCCCGACTCCGTACGCACGGGCCCGGACGGCCGGGCCCACGAGGCGCTCGGCGTCGAACCCCCTCCCCCGCCCGCGCCCTACCTCTCGGCCTTCCTCGCCGCACCCCTCGCCCTGGCCGTCGTGGACCGCCGGGGCCAGGTGGTCACCGCGAACGCCGCGCTCGCCGTGACGCTCGGCGTGGAGGACCCCGGCCGGCTGACCGGGCTCACGGCGGCGGAGCTGGTGGACCTGGCGTCCGACTCCCGCACCTGGCACACGTACCAAGAGGTGCTGCGCGGGCGGCAGGCGCGGCTGACGTGCACCCGCAGGATCAAGCACGCCGACGGGCACTCCGTGTGGGTGCAGGTCACCGTCTCGCCCGTGCCGGGCGGTCGTACGGTCCTGCTCTCCCTCGCCGACATCAGCGCCCGCCGTGAACTCCAGGCGCGGCTGCGGCACTTGCAGATGCACGACCCGGTGACCCGGCTGCCGAACCGCACGCTGTTCTTCGAGCGGCTCTCCGCCGCGCTGGAGGCGGGCGCGTACGACGGGGCGGGCAGCGGCCGGATCGGGCTCTGCTACCTCGACCTCGACGGGTTCAAGGCGGTCAACGACACGCTCGGGCACGGCATCGGGGACCGGCTGCTCGCCGCCGTCGCCGAGCGCCTGACGCGCTGCGCCGACCGTATCGGCTACGGGCCGGGGACCGCGGCGCCGCTGGTGGCGCGGCTCGGCGGCGACGAGTTCGCGCTGCTCGTGGAGGACTCGGCCGGTACGGAACAGCTCGCGGGCCTCGCCGAATCGGTGCTCCGCGCGATCCAGGAACCGTTCGACCTGTCGGGGCAGCGGCTCGCCGTGTCGGCCTCGATCGGGGTGGTGGAGCGGCACATGGAGGGCACGACGGCGACGGGCCTGATGCAGGCCGCGGACACCACGCTGTACTGGGCGAAGGCCGACGGCAAGGCGCGCTGGACGCTCTTCGACCCGGAGCGCAACGCGCACCGGATGACCCGCCAGGCCCTGTCGTCGGGCCTGCGTCCCGCGGTGGAGCGCGGCGAGTTCGTCCTCGAGTACCAGCCGCTGGTGAATCTGGGCGACGGGGTGCTGCGCGGCGTCGAGGCGCTCGTGCGCTGGGACCACCCCCAGTTCGGGATGCTCACGCCGAATCGGTTCATCGGACTGGCCGAGGAGGACGGCTCGATCGTGCAGCTGGGCCGGTGGGTCCTGCGCACGGCGTGCCGGCAGGCGCGCAGCTGGCAGCTGGAGCACCCGGAGGCGCCGCCGGTCTACGTGAGCGTGAACGTGGCGGTGCGTCAGGTGTGGGACTCGGACCTGGTGGCGGATGTCGCCGAGGTCCTCGCGGAGACCGGTCTCGCCCCGGAACTCCTCCAGCTGGAACTGACGGAGTCGGCGGTGATGGGCTCGGCGGGCCGCCCCCTCCAGGCCCTGCAGTCGCTCAGCGACATGGGCGTGCACATCGCCATCGACGACTTCGGCACCGGCTACTCGAACCTCGCGTATCTGAGCAGGCTCCCGGTGTCGGCCCTGAAGCTGGACGGCTCGTTCGTGCGCGGATTCCAGTACGACGACGGGGGCGAGCACGCGACTCCCGCGGACGCCGTCATCGTCGAGGCCATGGTGCAGCTCGCGCACCGGCTCGGACTCACGGTCACCGCGGAGTGTGTGGAGACGGCGGCTCAGGCCGCGCGCCTGCGTCAGATCGGCTGTGACACGGGCCAGGGCTGGCTGTACTCACGCCCGGTGGCGCCGGATCGTATCTCCGCGCTGCTGACCGCTTCCTGACGGCTTCCTGACCGCTTCCTGGCGCCTTCCTCGGGGTGGGGACAGACCACGGGGTGCCGCCTCCCCCGAGCGAGGCGGCACCCCGGTCGGCCGGGTCAGCCGAGCGGAAGCCCGTACGCGTCGGCGACGAGTTCGTAGCTGCGCAGACGGATCTCGGCGGTGTGGGCGTTGGCGGTGAGCATCAGCTCGTCGGCGCCGGTGCGCTTCTGGAGGTCGTCGAGGCCCGCGCGCACCTCGTCGGCGGTGCCGTGGATGACGTTCGCGTTCCAGCTGTCGACGAACTCCCGCTCCATCGGGCTGAATGCGTAGGTCTCCGCCTCCTCGGGGGTCGGGACGAGGCCGGGGCGGCCGGTGCGCAGGCGGACCATGTTGAGGGCGGCCGCGAGAACCTGGCGGCGGGCCTCCTTCTCCTCGTCCGCGGCGAGCGCGGAGACGCCGATGAGGGCGTACGGGGAGGACAGGACCGCGGACGGCTTGAAGGACTCGCGGTAGAGGTCGAGGGCCGGGACCGTGTTCTGCGCGGAGAAGTGGTGCGCGAACGCGAAGGGCAGGCCGAGGACACCGGCGAGGCGGGCGCTGAAGCCGGAGGAGCCGAGGAGCCAGATCGGCGGGCGGTGCGGGGACTGCACGCCGCCGGGGGACGTGGCCTGGACCGGGCCCGGGACCGCGTGGATGCGGGCGTAGGGGTGGCCGTCCGGGAAGTCGTCGTCGAGGAACCGGGTCAGCTCCGCCAGCTGCTGGGGGAAGTCGTCGGCGCCCTCGTTGAGCCGGTCGGTGCGGCGCAGGGCGGCGGCCGTCGCGCCGTCGGTGCCGGGGGCGCGGCCGAGGCCGAGGTCGATACGGCCCGGGGCCATCGCCTCCAGGGTGCCGAACTGCTCGGCGATGACCAGCGGCGCGTGGTTGGGCAGCATGACGCCGCCCGAGCCGAGGCGGATGCGCTCGGTGTGGGCGGCGAGATGCGCCAGGATCACGGCCGGGGACGAGGACGCCACGCCGGGCATGGAGTGGTGTTCGGCGACCCAGTAGCGGTTGAAGCCGCGGTTCTCGGCGAGCTTGGCGATCTTGACGCTGGTCCGCAGGGCGTCGGTGGCGGTGCGGCCGGCGCCCACGGTCACCAGATCGAGGACCGAGAGGGGCACGGGGGCGGTGCCCTGGGCGGTTGCCCGGATCTCGTCGTTACCGGCCACGGAGTCCTCCTGTAAGTACGGTGCTGTCTGCGCCCGGACTTAACGGAGGATGGCTCCGGTTTATTCCGGACGCCTTGTTCCGAAGGCTGACAGGGGTCACACCTGCACCAGCGGCTCCTTCGTGAAGAGCGCGCCGAGCGCCGGCGCGTTCACCCGCCGCCCCGCCAGCCGCAGCGCCTCCCACACGGTGACCTGGTTGGCCGTCAGGACCGGCTTGCCCAGCTCCTGCTCCAGGTCGCGGACATAGGCCGCCGTGTGCAGGGCCGTGTCCGGCAGGAGCAGCGCCTGCGCGTCCGCGTGATCACTCGCCTTCGCCATCGCCCTGACCTCCGGCCACCCCCAGGTGCCGACCTCGGCCGCCGTGATGATGCCGCTGCCGCGCACCGAGACGACCTCGGTCCCCGCAGCCTTCAGGAACGTGCGGAAGTGGTCCGCCACGTCCTCCGGATACGTCGCCGCGATCGCGACGCTGCGCGCGCCGACCTCGGCCACGGCGTGGGCGAACGCGAACGACGTACTGGAGGCGGGCAGGCCCGCGGCCCTGGCCAGGTCCCGCACCTGTTCGTGCGCGCCCTCCCAGCCCCGGACGAAGCTGCCGCTGGTGCACGCCCAGACGACCGCCTCGGCGCCGGACAGACGCAACTCCTCGACACCGGCGGCGAGCCGCTGCGGGGAGCCCATCTCGATCAGCGCGTCGACGCGGTGCGCGTCCTCGCCGATGTCGGTGTGGACGACCGACAGCCTCACATCGCTGTCGATCAGCATTTCGATACGCGGATAGTCGTCCTCGGCCGAGTGTCCCGGGTAGAGAAATCCGACTGCGGTCATGCCCACCCTTCCTGTTCTTCCGGCAGCTCATGGGCCGGTTCCTGCGGCAGCTGCGGCAGCTCGGGGCTCGGCCAGTGCCGTGCCGACTCGTCGAGCAGCGCCTGATACGGCCCCACGGCACGGGTACCCAGCCTGCGCAGCGCTGCCCACACCGTGACCTGATTGGCTGAGATCACCGGGATCCGCAGCTCGGCCTCCAGCTGCGGGATGACGTCGTACGTCGGCAGGTTCGTGCAGCTGATGAACAGCGCGTCGGCGTCCAGGCGGGCGGCGCCCCTGGCCATGTCGGCCACGTCCCGGTACGGGACCTTCCAGATGTGCCGGGTCAGGCCGAGGAAGGCGCGGCCCGTGACAGTGATGCCGGCCTCGGCCAGATACTCCTCCAGCGACTCGGTCACCGACCGCGTGTACGGCGTGACCAGGGCGATGCGGCGGGCGCCCAGCTCGGCGAGCGCCTCGAGGAGCGCGCCCGACGTGGTGACGGAGGGGCGTTCACCCGACCGGAACATGGCCTCGCACATGGCGCGTTCGCCCGCGATGCCGCCGACGAAGCTGCCCGATGTACAGGCGTACGCGAGGACCTCGGGTTCGGCGGCGCTCAGCGCCCGCACCGCCTCGCCGAGCGTCTCGTGCTCACTGACCAGACGGGCCAGGTCGAGGCTGACCTCGACGGGCACGTACGGGGTACGGGTGAGGTGCAGTGACACCTCGTCCGGAACCCAGCGCCACAGTTCGCGGTCGAGAGCGAAGTCGAAGGGTGCGACGACACCGACACCGCGTTGCGGGTGCGGTCCACCGAGGAAGGAGACGTCCATGACAGGCCCCAAGTCTCTTGAGACGTTCGAGACGATGCAACGGAGAGCCGGCCGGCGGGCCGGGACGTCGGGACAGGGCGTGGGCAACGCAAAAGTGCCTCTGTTGACGAAGGTAGATTCGAGTGCCAGCGTGGTCAATCCGCACTTTTTCCTACCAATGAAGCGGACCATCGTTGCGAAACGGTTTCAGCCGATGACCGGTCCGGTGACCGGCTCGACGACCAGCCCGATTCCCGGCCCGATGCCCCTCAGTGCGTGGCCCGACGACCGGAGCGAACGTGTCTGAAGTAACCCTGCTGGTGCTCGACGACGACCCCCCACCGCGCCTGGGCCGGCTCATGGGACGGGCGCGCGTGGTGCACGCCGACGAGTCGACGCTCGCTGCCCAACTCCCCTCGGCCGACGTGCTGCTGGTCTGGGACTTCCTGTCCGACGCGGTGCGCCGCGCCTGGCCCGGCGAGGGCCCTCGCCCGCGCTGGGTGCACACCGCGAGCGCGGGCGTCGACCGGCTGATGTGCCCGGAACTCGCCGCGTCGGACACGGTCGTGACGAACGCGCGCGGCGTCTTCGACCAGCCGATCGCCGAGTACGTCGGCGCGCTCGTCCTCGCCATGGCGAAGGACCTGCCGCGCACGCTCGCTCTCCAGGGCGAGCGCGCATGGCGCCACCGTGAGACGCAGCGCGTGGCGGGTACCCGGGCGTGCGTGGTGGGTTCCGGACCGATCGGCCGGGCGATCGTCGCGACGCTGAAGGCGCTCGGGATCACGACGGCGCTCGTCGGGCGCACCGCGCGGGCCGGCGTGCACGGGCCGGCGGATCTGGGCCGCCTGACGTCCCGCGCGGACTGGGTGGTGTGCGCGGCGCCGCTGACCGACGACACGCGCGGCATGTTCGACGCGCGGCTCTTCGGGATGATGCAGCCGTCCGCCCGCTTCATCAACGTGGGCCGGGGGCAGCTCGTCGTCGAGGACGACCTCGCCGACGCGCTGGCCAAGCGGTGGATCGCGGGCGCCGCGCTCGACGTGTTCGAGCACGAGCCGCTCCCGCCGGACAGCGCCCTGTGGACCGCGCCCGGCCTGATCGTCTCCCCGCACATGAGCGGCGACACGGTCGGCTGGCGGGACGAACTGTCGCGCCAGTTCGTGGAGTTCTACGAGAAGTGGGCGTCCGGGGAGCCGCTTCCGAACGTGGTCGACAAGAAACGTGGGTATGTCCCCGGACACTGACCGATCTGTTGGATCACGTCCCGGATCGGCACTCCCGGATCGACCTGAGGAGAGCGGATGACCGAGCTCACCGAGCTGACCGCGGAAGCACTCGTCGACGGCTATCGCAAGGGCGGGTTCAGCCCCGTCGATGCCACGCGGGCCGTCCTGCGCCGCGTCGAGGAGGTGGATCCCGCGGTCAACGCCTTCGTGCGGCTCGACGCGGAGACCGCCCTCGCGCAGGCGGAGGCGAGCGCGGAGCGCTGGCGCAGAGGTGAGCCGCAGGGCCTGGTGGACGGCGTCCCGGTGTCGGTGAAGGACATCCTGCTGATGCGCGGGGGGCCGACGCTGCGCGGCTCGCGCACGGTGCGGGCCGAGGGCGCGTGGGACGAGGACGCGCCGTCCGTGGCAAGGCTGCGTGAGCACGGCGCGGTGTTCGTGGGCCGCACGACGACGCCGGAGTTCGGCTGGAAGGGCGTCACGGACTCGCCGCTGTCAGGCGTGACCCGCAATCCGTACGACCTCTCGCGCACCTCGGGCGGATCGAGCGGCGGCAGCGCGGCGGCGGTGGCGCTCGGGGCGGGCCCGCTGTCGCTGGGCACCGACGGCGGCGGATCGGTGCGGATCCCGGCGGCGTTCTGCGGGATCTTCGGTCTGAAGCCGACGTACGGGCGGGTGCCGCTCTATCCCGCGTCCGCGTTCGGGACGCTCGCGCATGTGGGGCCGATGACGCGGGACGCGGCCGACGCGGCGCTGATGATGGACGTGATCACGGGCGCGGACTGGCGTGACTGGTCCCAGCTCGGCCCGGTCGGGGACGGCTTCCGCGACGGGCTGCGGGGCGGGGTGCGTGGCCTGCGCGTCGCGTTCTCGCCGTCGTTCGGCGGGCAGGTCGCGGTGCGGCCGGCGGTCGCGGCGGCGGTCCGCAAGGCTGTGGAGGAGCTCGCGGGGCTGGGGGCGTACGTCGAGGAGGCCGATCCGGACGTCACGGACCCGGTGGAGGCGTTCCACACGCTGTGGTTCAGCGGGGCGGCGCGGGTGACGCAGAACCTGTCGCCCGCGCAGCGCGCGCTGCTCGATCCGGGCCTGCGCGAGATCTGTGCGCAGGGGTCCGGGATCAGCGCGCTCACGTATCTCGCGGCGGTCGACGTGCGGGCCGAACTCGGGCGGCGGATGGGCCGGTTCCACTCGTCGTACGACCTGCTGGTGACGCCGACGCTGCCGCTGACGGCGTTCGAGGCGGGCGCCGAGGTGCCCAAGGGGTCGGGGCTGCGCCGCTGGACGGGGTGGACGCCGTTCACGTACCCGTTCAACCTGACGCAGCAGCCGGCGGCGACCGTCCCGGTGGGGGTGGACGCGGACGGGCTGCCGGTGGGCCTTCAGATCGTCGGCGCGCGGCACGCGGACGCGCTGGTCCTGCGTGCCGCGCACAGCCTGTACGAGGCGGGGATCGCCGGGATCGCGGCGCCTACGCTCGCCTGAACGCGAGCGTCTCGCCCAGCGCGCCGCCCCGCCACAGGTCCTGGCAGGCCTCGGCCATCCGGTCGAGGCCTTCCACGACCTGGCCCCAGACGATGCCGGGGACCCAGCCTACGTCGCCGTTGATCAGCAGGTTGTTGCGCTCGTAGAAGAGGGCGAGGTCGACGACGGCCGCGCCGGGCCTGAGCTCGGCGCCGGATTCGTAGCCGTACGCCTGCGTCCCCAGTTCCGTTCCGGAAAAGGAGAAATAGCAGAGGTCCCCCGGAATGGGGGTGATGGTCGGATTCTCCAGGGGTGGCTCCCGGTCCGCGAATGCCGGGAAAAGGGCGTAGATCTCGTTGCGCGCGTATTTCGCGTGGTAGACGTCGGAGCCCAGTGGAAGCGCGTCCCACACCGCCGAACAGGTCAGCGGAGCGCGGTCGTCGAGCAGCTTTGCCGTGCACTGAACTCCCCGCTTGGCGAGGGAGACTTCGATGTATCGGTCGGCCATGCCCTCCATGTTCAGCCCCATGCTCCCCCCTGGGTCAAGGGCGCCCCGCTCGCATCAGGGGCTTGAATTGATACGCATAGGTCGTGTCGAGTCGGGTAGCCGCGCGCCCATGGCTCCACCTATTGGGAATGTCACAGAAGGAACACGAAGCCTAGAAAGCAACAGAAAGGGCATACGCCGACGATCCCTGCTCATCGGCGCCACCGCCCTCGGCGCGGCCGGCGCCGTCGGGGCCGCGGGGTGCAGCCGCGTACCGGACGGCGACACCCTCGCGCGACTGCAGGCCCAGGGAACGGTGCGGCTCGGGATCGCGGGCGAGGTGCCCTACGGCTACATCGACGACAGCGGAAAGTTCACGGGGGAGGCCGTCGAACTCGCCAAGGTCATCTTCAAACGGCTCGGTGTCGGCCATGTCCAGCCCGTCGCCACCGACTTCAGCTCCCTGATACCCGGCCTGCAGACCCAGCAGTTCGACGTGGTGTCGGCCGGGATGTACATCAACAAGGAACGCTGCCAGCAGGTCATCTTCTCGGACCCCGAGTACCAGATGCTGGACTCCTTCATCGTCCGCAAGGGCAATCCGAAGGGCCTGCACGACTACGCGGACTGCGTGAAGGCGAAGGCGAAGTTCGGCACGGGCACCGGCTACGCGGAGATCGCCTACGCGGTCGAGGCGGGCTACAAGGAGAGCGACATCGTCATCCTCCAGGACCAGGTCGCCGGCCTGAACGCCGTGGAGGCGGGACGCATCGACGTGTTCGCCGGCACCGCCCTCACCACGCGTGAGGTGACGAAGAAGAGCCGCAAGGCCGAGCACACCGAGCCGTTCGCTCCCCTGGTCGGAGGCAAGAAGCACGTCGACGGCGGCGGATTCACGTTCCGCTCGAACGACACCAAGATGCGCGACGCCTTCAACAAGGAGATCCACAAGATGAAGGCGAGCGGCGAACTCTTCCGCATCCTGCGGCCGTTCGGCTTCGCCCAGGCCGAGATGACGAAGCTGACCGCAGAGGAGCTGTGCAAATGACAGCGGGACTGTGGGAACACTGGGTCCTTCCGGGCATCTGGATCACCATCCAGCTGACCGTGTACAGCGCGGCCCTCGCGACCGTCGTCGCCTTCGGCGTGGGCATGGCCCGCACCCACCGGCTCAAGATCGTGCGGTTCGTCGCCGGCTTCTACACCGAGGTCTTCCGCGGCACGTCGGCGCTGATCCTGATGTTCTGGATCTTCTTCGTACTGCCGCAGCTCGCCGGCTGGTCGCTGGTCCCGATGTGGGCCGCGGTCCTGGCACTCGGCCTGTCCTACGGCGCGTACGGCGCCGAGGTGGTGCGCGGCGCGCTGAACGCCGTGGCGCCCGCCCAGCGCGAAGCGGGGGTCGCGCTGAGCTTCACCCCCTGGCAGCGGATGCGGCTGATCCTTCTTCCGCAGGCCGTGCCGGAGATGATCCCCCCGTTCTCGAACCTGCTGGTCGAGCTCCTCAAGGGCACCGCCCTGGTCTCCCTGCTCGGCATCGGTGACGTCTCGTTCGCCGCCTACCTGGTGCGCCTCGCCACCCAGGAGAGCGCCCAGATCTACGCGATCACCCTGGTCATCTACTTCGTGATCGCCTTCCTGCTCACGCGCGGGATGCGCGCGCTCGAGCGCAAGACCAAGGCCGGCACAGGCCGTCGCCCCGACCCGGGAACCGGCATCATGCGCAAGCTCAACATCCGTCGGACGACGGAGACCGCTCCCGTTCCCACCAGCGCGGGAGGTGGCGGCGCGTGATCACCACCGCATCCGGCGCCTGGGACTGGTCGGCCGTCGCCGACTTCATGCCGCACTTCTGGGACGGCGTGCTCGTCACGCTCCAGGCCCTCGTCCTCGGCTCGCTGATCTCCTTCAGCCTCGGCCTGGTCTGGGCCATCGCCTTCCGCGCCCCGACGCGCTTCGTGCGCTGGCCCGTGGGCGTCGTCACCGAGTTCATCCGCAACACCCCGCTGCTCGTGCAGCTCTTCTTCCTGTACTTCGTGCTGCCGGAGTGGGGCATCCAGTTCTCCGCCCTGACCACCGGCATCGTCGCCATCGGCCTGCACTACTCGACGTACACCGCGCAGGTCTACCGCGCGGGCATCGAGGCCGTGCCCGTCGGCCAGTGGGAGGCGGCACGGGCGCTGAGCCTGCCGTACCGCAGGACGTGGACCGCGGTGATCCTGCCGCAGGCGATCCGCCGCGTGATCCCGGCGCTGGGCAACTACGTGATCGCGATGCTGAAGGACACCCCGCTGCTCGCCGGGATCGGCGTGCTCGAACTGCTTCAGCGGTCCCGCCTGGAAGCGGCCCAGACCTTCCAGTACACGGAGGCCCTGACCGTCGTGGGTGTCGCCTTCATCGTCATCGCCTACCCCTCCTCCCTCCTCCTCCGAGCCCTGGAGCGACGTCTTGTCCGCTGACGCGAACCTCCCCAAAGACCAGCCGAACCCCAAGGTGGACGGCAGCGAGCTGATCCGCTTCGACAAGGTCGTCAAGCGCTTCGGCGGCAACACCGTCCTCGACGAGCTCGACTTCTCCGTCGACTCGGGCAAGCACGTCACGCTGATCGGCCCGTCGGGCTCCGGCAAGACGACGATCCTCCGGCTCCTGATGACCCTGATCAAGCCCGACGAGGGCACGATCAAGGTCAACGGCGACTACCTCACGCACGAGGAGCGGGCCGGCAAGCTCGTCCCGGCCGGCGAGAAGCACATCCGCGAGGTCCGCAAGAACATCGGGATGGTCTTCCAGCAGTTCAACCTCTTCCCGAACATGAAGGTCCTGCGCAACATCATGGAGGCGCCGGTCACCGTGCTCGGCCTCTCCAAGGACGAGGCGGAGGAGCGCGCCCGCGAGCTGCTCGACATGGTCGGTCTCGGCGACCGCTGCGACGCGTATCCGACGCAGCTCTCGGGCGGCCAGCAGCAGCGCGTCGCCATCGCCCGCGCCCTCGCGATGCGGCCGCAGGTGCTGCTCCTCGACGAGGTCACCTCCGCGCTCGACCCGGAGCTCGTCGCCGGTGTCCTGGACGTGCTGCGCGACATCGCGCACACCACGGACATCACGATGCTCTGCGTGACCCACGAGATGAATTTCGCCCGCGACATCTCGGACCAGGTCCTGATGTTCGACGCGGGCCGGGTCATCGAGTCCGGGTCGCCGGAGAGGATCTTCAGCGACCCGGAGCACGAGCGGACGCGGGAATTTCTCAGCGCAGTCCTGTGAGCACGATCGGTGAGGGCCGGTAAGTAGCGAGGTCCCGAACCCGGGGCATGACTTTGGCATATGCCAGGGTGGCGCGTTCCTGCTGACAGACCCGGAGCGCGCCACCGAAGTCGCCAACAGGCGCCCCACAAAGGCCTCTTGGCGGCTATCGTGGATCGAGGCCAGCTGTCCGGAACCGGTCCTTGCAGGGGGATGCCGTGGCGCTGAAGCACGAGTCGATCGCGCAGCACCACTCGGTGCAGCACGCCCTTCGTGTGCTCGAAACCGTCGCGCGACGCGGCGTCGGCGTCACCGACACCGAGCTCAGCAGCGAGACGGGGCTGCCCTCCGACCGGCTGGCCCCACTGCTGCGCATGCTGCGACGCGAGGGGTACGTGGAGCAGAGCTCCGACGGCGCGTACCTCACGGGTGACACGCTGACCAGCCTCGGCTCGGCGCAGAGCCGCGAGGACGCCCTCACCACGAGCCTCCAGCGCACCCTCGACCGGCTGCGCGAGACGGTGGGCGCGGCGGTCTATCTCAGCCGGTACGTGGACGGCGAGATCCGCATCACCCAGTTCGCCCAGGGCCCCACGACCCCCGCGGTGAACGAGTGGGTGGACTTCCGCTCCGCGGCGCACGCCAGCGCGATCGGCAAGAGCCTCCTCGGCCAGCTCGACCTCAACGGGCGGCGCGACCATCTCTCCCGCCACAAGATGGCCCGCCTCACCTCGCGCACGATCACGAACGAGCGCGTCCTGCTCTCCAAGCTCGACGCCCAGCCCGCGACGGTGCCGGTCCTGGACCTCCAGGAGTACGCGGTGGGCACGGTGTGCGCGGCCGTCCCGATCACGGCAGGTTCCTCGGTGGGCGCGCTGGCCCTCTCCCTCCCGATCGAGCACGCCCACCGCCTGCACCACGCGGCCGACACCCTGAACCGCGGGGCGGCCCCGGTCCTGCTCTCCCTGGCGATCTAGGCCCCACAGACCGGGGTGTGCGAAGCACCCCTCAGGACCAGGTATTATTTTCGAGTCAGCAGGCGCCGCTAGCTCAGTTGGTTAGAGCAGCTGACTCTTAATCAGCGGGTCCGGGGTTCGAGTCCCTGGCGGCGCACCGACAGACGAAGGCCCTCCACGCGAGTGGGGGGCCTTCGTCATGGGCGGGGCCCTCCACGCGCGCGAGTGGGGGCCTTCGTCATACGCGGGCCCCCGCGGAAGCGGGGCCCTTTGCGTGTGAGCCGCGCGCGGCCTCAGGCCCGCAGGTACGCCAGCACCGCCAGCACTCTTCGGTGGGTGTCCGAGTCGTCGGCCGGTGGCAGGTCCAGTTTTCCCAGGATGTTGCCGATGTGCTTGCCGACCGCGGCCTCGCTCACCACCAGGTCACGGGCGATCGCCCCGTTCGACCTGCCCTCGGCGACCAGGGCGAGGACCTCGCGCTCGCGCGGGGTGAGGCGCTCCAGGGGGTCGCGGCGGCGGCGCAGCAGCTGGCGTACCACTTCGGGGTCGACGACCGTGCCGCCGGAGGCGACCCGTTCCACCGCCTCGACGAACTGCTCGACCTGCCCGACGCGGTCCTTGAGCAGATAGCCGACGCCGGTGCCGTCGCCCGTGTCGAGGAGCTCGGCCGCGTACGCGCGCTGCACGTACTGGCTGAGGACCAGGACCGGCAGGCCGGGGCGGTCCGCGCGCAGGGCGAGCGCGGCGCGCAGGCCCTCGTCCTGGAAGCCGGGCGGCATCCGTACGTCGGTGAGGACGAGGTCCGGCGTGTGCTCGGCGACGGCGGCGCGCAGCGCGTCCGCGTCGCCGACCGCGGCGACCACCTCGTGCCCGAACCGGGCGAGCAGGCCCACGAGGCCCTCGCGCAGCAGCACGGCGTCCTCGGCGAGGACCACTCTCAGAGCACCGGGCACGGAATCTCCAGGGACAGTGCGGTCGGCCCGCCGGCCGGGCTGGTGATCGTCAGTGTGCCATCGAGGACGGCGAGCCGGTCGGTGAGTCCGGTGAGGCCGCTGCCGCGTGCGGGGTCGGCGCCGCCGGCTCCGTCGTCGTGCACGTCGACGACGAGGCGGCCGCGCTCGTGGCGTGCGGTGAGCCGGGCGCGGGTGGCGCCGCTGTGCTTGGCGGTGTTGGCGAGGGCCTCGCACACCGCGAAGTAGGCGGCGGACTCGACGGGTCCCGGCAGTCGGGGCAGGTCGACACAGGTGTCGACGGGGACGGCCGAGCGGTCGGCGGCGTCATCGAGGGCGGCCGCGAGCCCGTAGTCGGCGAGGACCTGGGGATGGATGCCGTGGATCAACTCCCGTAGCTCCACGAGGACCTGGCCGGCCTCGTCGTGCGCGGCGGCGATGCGCTCGGCGAGCGGTCCCGTCGCGGGGGCGTCGAGGCGGGCGAGTCCGAGGCTCATCGTGAGGGCGACCAGGCGCTGTTGGGCGCCGTCGTGCAGGTCGCGCTCGATGCGGCGCCGCTCGGCCTCGAACGCGGCGACCAGGCGCGCCCGCGACCGGGTGACCTCCGCGAGCCGCGCCTCCTCCTCCGTCTCGCGGGGCGCGAGCAGCAGCCGGGCGAGCGCGCCCCGGGCCGCGGCGTAGGCGCCGAGCGGGTAGAGGAGCGCCGCGAGCAGGGCGAGCCCGGCGACGGTGCACAGGGCGGCCTGCCCGTACGAGTCGATGAGCCAGAGCTTCACGACCCGGGTGTCGTGCCCGGCGCTCGCGAGCTGGAGCGGCGCCGCCGCGACCGCCCCCGCCAGGCCGATCGTGCAGGCCAGGACCAGCAGGTCGAGCGGCCACAGGACGAGCGCGAGGAGTGCGGCGTAGGCGAGTTCGCGCCAGGTGGCCTGCTCGCCGAGGCGCAGCCGCAGCCAGGCCGCCGCGCCGGGCTCGGCCGGTGTGCGGTGCGGGCTGGGCGCCGCCTGCCCGGTCACGGGCCGCAGGCGCCGTCGCTCCAGCGCGCCGACCGGGACCCCGGCGAGCGCGAACAGGGCGAGCAGCGGCAGGCCCACGAGGACGAGGGAGAGTACGGCGCCTGCGACGCCGAGCGTCACGAAGGTGACCAGGAGCGGCGCCCCCACGAGCACCCCTCCCGCGAGATACGCGGCGGCGCGCCACGGGGCGCTGCCGCGCAGGTAGGAGGGGCCCCGCAGAGAGGCGGCGAGGGAGGTCATCGGGCGGGGCCTGCCGCTGGAGAGCGCCCGACGGCCGGGGACGGCCCGCCGGCGGGCGACCGCCCCGCAACCGGAGGCGTCCCCGTGACCGGAGACGACCCTGTCGGCTCGCCCGCGTCGAACCTCCGCCGGGCCTCCTCGACCAGGGGCAGATGTCCGGACGACCACTCGGCGAGCGTCGCGAACAGCGGGGCGAGGCTGCGGCCCAGGTCGCTGATCTCGTACTCGACCCGGGGCGGCACCTCCGGGTAGTACGTGCGCACGACGAGCCCGTCGCGCTCCATCTGCCGCAGGCGCTGTGTGAGCACCTTCGGCGTGATGGTGCCGATGGCGCGCTGGAGCTGCACGAAGCGCTGGGTGCCGTACTCGTTGAGCGCCCACAGGATCGGCGTGGTCCAGCGGCTGAAGACGATGTCGAGGACCGGCGAGATCGGGCAGGCCTGCTCGGGTCCGCCGCCCTCCCACCGCGCGCTGCCACTCATACAGCCCTCCTGGGAAGTCACTTTCCTCTAGGTACCCACTTTACTCAGGATGCTAGCTTTCGAGAACCGGGCGAGGCCTCAAGGTCCGCACAGGACAAGGGAGTTGAAGATGATCGTTGTCACAGGCGCCACCGGGAACGTCGGCCGTCCGCTCGTCACCGCTCTGACCGCGGCGGGCGAGCAGGTCACCGCCGTATCGCGCCGTCCCGCGCCCGATCTGCCCGTACGCCACGTCCGGGCGGACGTCGGCGACGCGGAGAGTCTGCGGCCCGCGCTGGAGGGGGCCGACGCGCTGTTCCTGCTGATCGGCGCGGAGCTGCTGCAGGCCGGGGAGCCGCCCGCCGCCGTGCTCGACGCGGCGAAGGCGGCCGGCGTGCGCCGGGTGGTCCTGCTCTCCTCCCAGGGGGCGGTGACGCGGCCCGACGCCGTCTCGCACGCCAGGCTGCACGCGTTCGAGGAGGCCGTACGGCAGTCGGGCCCGGACTGGACGCTCCTGCGTCCGGGCGGGTTCGCCTCGAACGCCTTCGCCTGGGCCGACTCCGTACGCGCCCACCGCACCGTCGCCGCCCCGTTCCCCGATGTGGCGCTGCCGGTGATCGACCCGGCGGACATCGCCGCGGCGGCAGCCGTCGTGCTGCGCGAGGACGGTCACGCGGGGCGGGCCTACGAGCTGACGGGACCGGCGGCGGTCTCACCGCGTGAGCAGGCCGCGGCACTCGGCGAGGCGATCGGTGCCGAGGTGCGGTTCACCGAACTGAGCCGCGCCGAGGCCCGCGCCTTCATGACGCGGTTCATGCCCGAGCCGGTCGCGGACGGCACGCTCGACATCCTCGGTTCGCCGCACCCCGCCGAGCGGCGGGTGAGCCCGGACGTGCGGACCCTGCTCGGCCGCGAGCCCGGCACGTTCACCCAGTGGGCGGCCCGCAACGCGGCGGCCTTCGCCTGACCGGCCCCGGAGCGCGCCCGGCTCACCGGTCCAGCAGTTCCGACCTCCCGTGCGCCGCGTACTCCGCCGTGAGCGCCGCGACGTCGGCGTCGGTGAGGCGCCGGTACTCGCTCTCCCCCGGCGGCCGCCACCACACGGGGTCGGCACACCGGAACCCCTCACGGCGCAGCCCCACCCGGTGCACCTTGTTCGTCGCGGTGACGGGCATCCGCTCCACGATCCGGACGAAGCGCGGCGCCATCTTCGTCCCGAGGTCGGCCTGCGACAGCAGGAACTCGGTGAAGGCGAGCGGGTCGAAGGGGCCGGCCGGGTCCGTCCCGCGCAGGGCGAGTGTCGCCATCACCTGGTCACCGGCCACCGGGTCCGGCACCCCGTACACGGCGACGGCGGCGGCGTGTTCGTGCCGGGCGAGGATGTTCTCGATCATCGCGGGCGCCAGGTTCTCGCTGTCGACCCGCAGCCGGTCGTCGGTGCGGCCCGCGAAGTAGAGGAACCCCTCGCGGTCGCGGTAGAAGAGGTCCCCCGTCCAGTACCAGCCGTCCCTCACCCGCTGTCCGTACGCGTCCTCGTTGCGCCAGTACCCCTCGAAGGGCGTACGGCCGCGGTTGACCAACTCCCCTATCGCCACCGCCCCGTTGAGGAGCCGTCCGTCCGCGTCGAAGTCCGCGGGCGGGCACTCCCGCCGGGTGGCCGCGTCGATGACAGCCAGGTCGTCCCCCGGCGCCGCCCGCCCTATCGCCCCGGCCGGTGTCCCCTCCGACCGCTGGATGGCGGCGCCGCCCTCGGAGGATCCGTATCCCTCGACGAGCCGCACCCCGAACCGCACGGCGAACCGCTCCGCGTCCACCGCCCCCGCCTCCGTGCCGAAGCCGACCCGCAGCGGGTTGTCCCGGTCGTCGGGCCGCTCGTCGGTGGCCAGGATGTACTGCACGGCCCGCCCGACATACGTGAAGTACGTGGCTTCGTACGCTCGTACGTCGTCCAGGAAGCGCGAGGCCGAGAACCGGCGCCGCAGTGCCACGCCCGCGCCCGCCGCGACGGCCGGCGCCCAGTCGGCGATCACCGCGTTGCCGTGGAAGAGCGGCATGCAGATGTAGTGGACGTCGTCGCGGCGCACCCCGAACTGGCCGACGAGGGACTGTCCGGCGGCCGCCAGGCGTCCCTGTGAGCAGATCGCGGCCTTGGGCGCGCCCGTGGAGCCGGAGGTGAAGTACAGCAGCATGCGGGTCTGTGGGGTGGCGCGGGCGGGATCGGGCCTGGCGCCCTCGTACGGCGCGAGCAGTTCGGCGTACGCGTCGGAATCCGTCACCAGGAGGCGCACGCCCGGTAGTGGGAGTCCGTCGAGCAGCGGCAGATGGGCGCGCTCGGTGACGAGGACGCGGCAGTCGGTGTGCAGGATGTCGCGGGCGAGTTCGGGGCCGCGCCGGGTCGGGTTGACGCCGACGACGGCGGCGCCCGCGAGGGCCGCGGCGCTCAGCCAGAGCGGGAACTCCGGGGTGTTGTCGAGGAGCACGCCGAGGTGCGGATCGGCCCCACGGGGCAGCAGGTCGGCGAGGAGCGCGGCCCGCGCGGCGGCGCCCGCGACCACCTGGTGATGACTGAGGACCTGGTCCTCGCACCACAGTCCGGGGCGGTGGTCACCCCATCGCTCCTGTACGAGTTCCGCGACGGTACGCCTCATGGGACCCATGACCGCGCACCCTAATTGACGCATCGTCAGAAGTGGAGACCCCCAGCGGTGGATCAGCCGTACCGGACCATGACGCTGATGAGTATGCCGATGGTCGCGACGATGACGACGAGGCCGAAAATCATGCCGAACGCGTCCTTGCCGGGACTCGGCTCCGACGCGGTGGCCTTGTCGGGCTGCTGGACCGTGTAGTAGACGACCGCCTCGTCGCCGGCGGCACGGCTCGGCGGCCCACCGGACTCCTTGAACCGGATCGCGCGCCGGTCGGCGGTGGTGAAGTCGTACTCGTGCCACTGGATCCGGCGGGCGACGTTGTTGACCACCTGGACCGTCACATAGGCCCGGACGACCCGCGCCCGCGCGGTCAGCCCGCTCCGCCAGGCGGCCTGCCGTTCGTTGCTTCTGCGGACGATCGCGTACCCGGCCCAGATCAGGACGAGGATCAGGGCCGGGAAGAGTATGTGAAAGACGGCGTCCATGGGGGCCTCGGGTCAGAAGGGCATCTCGGCGGCGGTGACAACGAAGAATACGCAGAAGCCGACGACGAGACCGAGGAAGCCCAGGAGGAACACCATGCCCGCCGCGGCCCGCACCGGGGCCGGGGCGTGCGCCGTGGCACGGTCGGGGCGGTCGGCGGTGTAGTACACCGTCACGACATCACCCTCCACGGTGGTCGCGGGGCCGTGCTCCTCCTCGAACCTGACGGGGCGTCCGTCACCGGCCGTGAACTCGTACACGTGGTGCTGTGTGGTGCTCCGGTGCCCGTCGCTGTCACGCCTCGTCGAGGTGAACGCGCGCAGACAGCGGGCCTCTGCCGTCAGTCCGCTCGCCCAGGCCCTTCTGACCTGCATCGCGCGGCGGGTCAGCGTCACCGCCATGAAGAGCGCCACCGACGCGATGAACGCCGGCACGATCACGAACAACACCTGCATGGCCATCCCCCGATACCACGTTCCGTGCACGCCCCCCCGGTCGGGACGGCGTGCACGGAACGTACCCGCGCGAAGGCCCCGGGAGCCTCAAGCCATGCTCAGAACTGAACGTCCGAGCACGCGTAGAACGCGTTCGCCGTGTCCGCGATCGTCCACACCGCGAGGATCACGTGATGGCCGCTCTTGCCGGACGGCAGGGTGCCGGTGTGCGAGAGGGTGGCCGGGGGCTGGCCGCTGAACGGCACGGTGAGGAAGGGCGCGGTGTCCAGGTCGGCCCTGGTCAGCGGCTTGCTGTCGTCCCAGCCGTTCTTGGTGATGTAGTAGCGGAAGTCCGTGGTGGAGTGCCGCGCGGTGAACTGCCAGCGGAAGGTCTGGCTCGCACCCGCGGTGACCTTGGTCGTCGGCCAGGCGGTGCCGTCGGGAGCCTTGGCGCCGTTGAGCGCGGCGAACTCGCCATGGTTGGCGGAACAGATCGTCCCGTCGGCGGGACCGGCGGCCGGGAAACCCTTGGGGCCCTCGACGCTCTGCGGTTCCCACTGGATGTTGCCGCATCCGGTGACGGTGCCGTCGGCGCAGAGTTTCTGCCGGCTGACGGGGAGGTCGGTGTAGCCGTGGCTGCTCGCGCCGCCGGACGAGAGCACGAAGGCCCCGGCCGTGGTGAGGCCGAGCAGGGCCGCGTAGATCTTCTTTCGCATGCTGCCGCTCCTGGAGAACGTGGGGGAGTTCCGGTGAGCCGTGCGCACAGCGCTACATCAGGTCTAGACCAAGGCACAGATTATTGCCGTCAGTTGAACATGTCCATACCAATAGTGGAGAGGATCCGGTCGCATCTCCCCCGGGAGCTCTCGACCAGCTCGCCATTGGGCGCGTCGTTCCCGGCCACCCACGCGCGGGCTCCCGCGGCGTCCCGCCCGCCCGCCAACTGCCGTTCCACCAGTCGGACTTGACGCACCTCCTCCGGAGCCTCGACATACCAGCACCGCGCCATCAGCTCCCGCGCCTCCCGCCAGCCCGGCAGGTCGCACGCCAGATAGTTCCCCTCGGTCACGACGAGCCGGGCCGCGGGCGGCACCAGATGCCGGGCGGCGACGGGTTCGTGCAGGGTGCGGTCGTAATCGGGTACGTAGATGTCCACGGCGGTGTCGTCGAGGACCCGGCGCAGCAGCGCCACATACCCCCGCACGTCGAAGCTCGGCTCGGAGCCCTTGCGCGCGGTCAGCCCGAGGCGCTCCAACTGGGCGTTGGCCAGATGGAATCCGTCGAGCGGCAGATACGCGGCCCGCTCGCCGATCCGCTCGACCAGGGCCCGCGCGAGCGTGGACTTGCCGGCACCGGGCGGGCCCGCGATCCCCAGCAGGACACGCGGGCCCGACGCGGTGAGCTTCCAGGCTTCGGACGTCAGTCTCGAGATCCCCATGGGCGGGGACTCTACGACGCGTCGCCGCCCCGGCCTGTGTAGAACGCCACCGTCAGATCCTTGACCAGCGCCTTTCGCTCATAGTCGTCCAGGTCGACCAGGCCACGCGCCGTCAGCCGCGTCATCGTGTCCTCGACCGAGTCGACCACCGACGTCAGGACGCTGTCCCGGTGCTGTGCGTCGAGGGCGGCGATCCGGCGTCGCTGCATCGCGGCGGCGACCTCGGGCGCGTACTCGATCCGCGTCGGCTGCGCCGAGAACACCTCGATGCCGACGGGCGCCGCGTCGGCGGCGAGCTGCCGGGTGAGCGCGTCACCGACGGCCTCCGCGTCGCGCAGGGTCGGGGCGTCCTGATGGAAGGCGTCGGCGGGCAGCTGGGAGAGCACCCGAGCCAGCGCCGCCTCCACGCACTGGCGCAGATACTCCTGGTGGTCCTCCACGGCGAGGGCGGCGCGCGCGGTGTCCTTGACGCGCCACACGACGAGGACGACGACACGCAGCGCGACCCCGTTCGCGTCGACCGCCGGCATCGCCTCGCTGCGCCAGTGCCGCAGACGTACGTCGGTACGGCGGCGCAGGAACAGCGGGTTCACCCACGTCAGGCCGGTACGGCGGACGGTTCCGCGGTACCGGCCGAAGAGCGTGAGCACCCACGCCCTGCCGGTCCGGCCGCGCGCGAGACCGCCGAACCCGAACAGGGCGAGCGCCCCCGACCCCGCGACGGCCGCCCACTGCACGGGCCCGGACTGAGCCCCCGCCGGGACGGGCAGCGCCGTGACGTGCGGCAGCACCCCGCCCCACCACAGCGACGCGGCGCCACCCACCGCGCCCGCGAGACCGCCGAGCACACCGACCACGCCGGGCAGCGTGCGCCCGGGGCGCTCGACGAGTTCCGGGTCGACGACCGGCGCCGGGCGCGCGGGCGGGCGCGGCGGCAGCCGGCGCGGGGCCTGCGACTGCTCCCCGCTGCTCCGCCGGCGCCCGACGACGGCCGGCCGCAGCCGCACCGAGACAGGGGCGGGTCCGTCCCGGGACAGCAGGTGGACCGGGATCTCCGTGGTGACCCCGCCCCGGACGAGCCGGGCGCCCCACCCGCCGGACGTCCCTGATCCCTCCTCGGCGAAGCCCGCGGCGCGGACGCCCCCGGACGCCCCGTGACCGCCACGCGCACCGCCGTCGTCGGCCTCCGCGGGCAGCTCGGGCCCCTCCGGCCACTGCGTCGTCGTACTCATCCTTGCCTCCGTGCTGGATCCGTACATCCGTGATGGCCTCCGGCCCGGCAGAGCCGGAGGGTCGGGGCGCGCGGCGAGGCGAGTCGCCGCACACGCCCGGGGCCGCGTGCGGCCGGCGGGACCTCACGCCCCGCCGACGGCCGGCCGGTGGGCGTTCACGAGAAGAGCCGCCGCCAGGTCTCGGGCCCCGGATAGCCGTCGGCCGCGCCGCCGCGCCAGCCCTGGGACCGCTGGAACGCCTCGACGCCCCGCCGGTCGGCCTCGCCCCAGCGGGGGCCCGGGCCCTTCGTGTAGTTCTTGCCGAACCCCTTCTTCACCAGCTGTTTGCCGAGCCGGGTGACGTGCGCGTTGTTCGCGCCCGGCCGGAACACGCCGCGCCCGGGATAGGGCGGCACCTTGGACGCGGCGGAGCCGTGACCGGACGCGCCGCCGGCGACGGGGGGAATGTCCTTGCCCTTGCCGCCGACCAGATAGGCCCAGGTCGTGGGCCCGGGCAGGCCGTCGGCGTTCGCGCCCGTCCAGCCCTGCGCGCGCTGGAACGCCTGCGTGGCGAGCCGGTCGGCCGCACCCCAGCGCGGCCCGGGTCCGCTCGTGTAGAACCGCCCCCCGCCCCGGGCGACGAGCAGCTTCCCGAGCCGCGTGACGTTCGCGTTGCCGGCCCCGGTACCGAACGACTTCACACCCGGGAACTGCGTCGACGTCGAACCGCCGACCGCCACCGCCTTCTCCTGCTTCAGCCCTTTGTAGCGATAGGGCACGTAGTGGGACGAGTTGCTCCAGTAGGCATAGGGCGTGGACTGCTTGCGGACCCTGGGGGGCGTCTGCTCGTACGCGACGTAGTAGGTGTGCGTGTAGTCGGTCCAGCCACCGAAGAGGACGACGTGCGAGCCCTTCTGAGGGTTCGCCGGATTGTGGAAGAGCAGCATGTCGCCGGGCTGGAGCTTGTCGCGCGTGATGCGCGTCCCGAACTTGCCGAGACTCCCGGTCCATTCGTTGCTGCCGAGGTTCCACGCCATGGAGACGAAGCCGGAGCAGTCCTGCCGGTATCCGTCGCTCCAGAACTTCACCATGCTGTACGGCACCTTGGCGGAGAGCCAGACCTTGGCCCGGTTGACGATCGCCGCGCGGGTCGTGGCCGGCAGTCCGGCCACGAGGCCCAAGGGCGAGGCCGGGCGGCCCACCGGTCCGTGCAGCGGGCCCGACCCGCCCTGCGGGGTCGGCGGCTCGTCCGAGGACGGCAGCCCCGGCCTGGCCGTTCCGTGGTCGGACGCGACGGCGGGGACCGCGTGCGCGCCACCGATGACCGTGCCGGCCGCGGCCGCGAGGACGAGGGCGCGCCGGGCGCCGTGGGCGGCGGGGTGGCCGCCGAGGCCGATGGTCAGCGACGACGGGGAGCTCCGGGCGGCACTCCGCCAGCGGAGGCACCCCGGGCAGTCGCAGTCGCTCGCCGGGTCGAATTCCTCGAACACCGGAGCCTTCATGCGATTCCCCTCACACTCCAGAATGAAATGTCCAACAATCTGCACAAACGGAAGCCTCTCAACTCTCTGGCGATATCGCATGTTGACGGTCCGAATGATGCCTTAATGAATAAATAGGGTGATACGGACGCGCGTGGTGGTCCGGAGCACCCCCGGGATTCGGGTAGAGTTCTCCAGGTCAGCAGGCGCCGCTAGCTCAGTTGGTTAGAGCAGCTGACTCTTAATCAGCGGGTCCGGGGTTCGAGTCCCTGGCGGCGCACCGACAGACGAAGGCCCTCCACGCGAGTGGGGGGCCTTCGTCATGCGCGGGCCCCTCCACACGCGCGAGTGGGGGCCTTCGTCATACCCGGGCCCCCGCGGAAGCGGGGCCCTTTCTGCTGCTCGGGGGGCTACGGCTGCCGCTCCTGCCGATAACGTGGGCCCATGGCGCGCGACCTCCAGGAGCGGATCAAAAAGCTCATCATCGACCGGCGGCTTCCGTCCGGTGCCTCCCTGCCCACCGAGCCCGAACTGATGGAGCTCCTCGGCGTCAGCCGGAACTCCGTGCGCGAGGCGCTCAAGGCCCTCCAGGCCATGGGCATCGTAGAGATCCGGCACGGCTTCGGCACCTACGTCGGACCGATGTCCATGGCCCCCATGATCGAGGGGCTCACCTTCCGCACCGTCGCCGGGCACTACCGCGGCGAGGACAGCCTGCTCCAGCTCCTCGAACTGCGCGAGGCCGTCGAGACCGGCCTCATCGCGCGCCTCGCCGGCCGTGTCCCCGAGGCCGACCTCGCCGAACTGGACGCCCTCGTCGACCGTATGGACGCCGAGGCGGCCACCGACGGCGCCGTGAGCCCGGGCACCGACCGCGCCTTCCACGCGACGCTCTACCGCGGCCTCGGGAATCCGCTGCTCGGCGAGGTCATGGAGGCGTTCTGGGACGCCTTCCACCGGGTGCGCACCGACCTCGTCGCCATCCCGCACGACCCGAAGGACACCGGACTCCAGCACCGCGAGATCGTCGACGCGGTGCGCTCCGGCGACCCGCTGCGTGCGGAGCGCGCCATAAGGGAGCACTTCGGCGACATCCGCACCCGGCTGAGCACCCCGACGGGCAACCCGACAAGCAATCCGACGGGCAAGGCGTGAGCAACACCTGAGCATCCCGGCGCGCACTCCATGAGCACTACCTGCACCCCCGGCGCGCACCTCATGAGCACCGCCCGCGCCCCCGGCGCGCGCCCCCGCGAACGATGCCTGCGTGCCAGTGCCTCATCCGCCCCAACAGGCCTGCCAAATCGTACGTATGACCGGTAAACAGCTTGTTTCGCTTCGTGCCGCCCTTGCGATCATGAGGAGGCGCATAGAACCCTGTCCGGGAGCCGATGGCTCCGATGAGGCAGGCGGCACAGGGCAGTTGGGGCCGGCACGCGACCGACGCCGGTTGCGCTCGACTCAGGGGTGGGGGCCCCGTTCATGAAGCGATGCCGAGGGGGGCATCATGCAACCGGAAGGCCGTCGTCTCAGTCTTAGACGGGGGACCGTGGCCTGCCACTGACACGTCCGGCGAGGTCAAGGGGGACCGGACCGGACGGATGACCGACGACCACGCAGTGACTTGCGTGCGGGGGGAATGACTCATGACGTCGACGCCGACAGGCGCCCGGCAGAACTTCGATCCGTCCCAGACCACCCAGCTACGCGTGCCGCCGCATCGGACCGGCGGCTTCCGGCGTATCCAGAAGTCCCTGCCGCGTTACGACTACGAGCACTACAGCCGGCTCGCGGGGCCGCTGACCCAGCCCGACCCCGGCAAGCCGTACACGGTGCGGTACCGCTCGCTGCTCTCGCAGGAGCCGCACCGGCTGCGGGCCGCGCTGATGCTGGGCGCCGCGCCGCTCCTGTCTCTCGTACTGCTCTTCTGGCTGCTCCAGCCCGAGCACTGGACGGAGCGCGACTACCCGGCGTACGACTTCCTGCCGGTGCTCGACGTCGTGATGCTGGTGTCGATCGGCCTGATCGAGTTCTTCCGCTGCCTGAACGTGCTGTCGAACGCGCACGCCACACTCGTCGCCCGTGACCCGATCCCGGTGGTGCCCGAGACCGGCACGAGGGTCGCGTTCCTGACCTCGTTCGTGCCCGGCAAGGAGCCGATCGAGATGGTGACGAAGACCCTGGAGGCGGCCGTGAAGCTGCGCCACCGAGGGCTCTTGCACATCTGGCTCCTCGACGAGGGCGACGACCCCGAGGTGAAGGCGGTCTGCGAGCGCCTCGGCGTGCACCACTTCTCGCGCAAGGGCGTGGCGAGGTGGAACCAGGCCAAGGGCCCGCACCGCGCGAAGACCAAGCACGGCAACTACAACGCCTGGCTGGACGCGCACGGCGACGACTACGACTACTTCGCCTCCGTCGACACCGACCATGTGCCGCTGCCCAACTACCTGGAGCGGATGCTCGGCTTCTTCCGCGACGAGAACGTCGGCTTCGTCATCGGCCCGCAGGTCTACGGCAACTACGACTCCTTCGTCACGAAGGCCGCCGAGTCCCAGCAGTTCCTCTTCCACGCCCTGATCCAGCGCGCGGGCAACGCCTACGGCGCTCCGATGTTCGTCGGTACCTCCAACGCCGTACGCATCAGGACGCTCAAGCAGATCGGCGGTCTGTACGACTCGATCACCGAGGACATGGCGACGGGCTTCGAGATCCACCGCGCCGAGAACCCGGCCACGGGCAAGAAGTGGAAGTCGGTCTACACGCCCGACGTACTCGCCGTCGGTGAGGGCCCGAACGCCTGGACCGACTTCTTCACGCAGCAGCTGCGCTGGTCCCGGGGCACGTACGAGACGATCCTCAAGCAGTTCTGGAAGGCGCCGTTCTCGCTCCCGCCGGGCCGCTTCTTCAACTACACGATGATGGTCATCTTCTACCCGATGTCCGCCATGAACTGGATTCTGGCGGCGCTCAGTTGTGCCCTGTTCCTCGGTCTCGGCGCCTCCGGCGTGAACATCGACCCGACCATCTGGCTGATGCTGTACGGCAACGCGTCCGCGCTGCAGATCGGCCTCTACATCTGGAACCGCCGCCACAACGTGTCGCCGCACGAGCCCGAGGGCTCCGGCGGTATCGCGGGCATGGTGATGTCGGCACTGTCCGCGCCGATCTACGCACGCTCCCTGATGGACGCCGTGCTGCGGCGCAAGAGCAAGTTCGTGGTGACCCCCAAGGGCGAGTCGGCCAGCCCCGACACGCTGTTCGGCACGTTCCGCATCCACCTGTTCTTCATCCTGGTCTTCGCGGCCTCCATGATCGCGTCCTTCGTGTTCGGGCACGCCCACCCGGCGATGCTCACCTGGGCCTCGTTCGCGCTGCTCATCACGGCCTCGCCGATCGTCGCCTGGCGGTGGACGATGCGGCAGGACAGGAAGAAGCCGAAGGCTCCGGCCGCTCCCGCGGACCAAGGGGGGCACCCGGCCGCGCCGGCGCATGCCGCGCAGGAGAAGCCGAGTTGGACCGCGCCCGACCAGACCATGCAGATCGCCCTTGGGGGACGTAAGAAATGAAAGACGGTGCCGGCCGCCGCCGTGCCCGACGCATAGCCATCGGCTCGGTGGTGGTGCTAGCGCTCGCCGGGATGAACGGCCCGTGGCTCTACCGGTTCGGTTCGGCGAAGTATCACGCGTACAAGATCGACAGACCCGAGTACAAGGCCGAGAACGGCAAGTGGGACATCGTCGAGTTCCCCGAGGAGTACCGGCAGAACACGATCCACGCCGCCCTGCTGCACACGGGCAAGATCCTGCTCGTGGCCGGGTCCGGGAACAACCAGGACAACTTCGACGCGAAGAAGTTCGACACCCGGCTGTGGGACCCGGTGAAGGGGACGATCAAGAAGATCCCCACGCCCAGCGACCTGTTCTGTACGGGCCACACGCAGCTGGCCAACGGCAATCTGCTCATCGCCGGCGGCACCAAGAGCTACGAGAAGCTCAAGGGCGACGTCACCAAGGCCGGTGGCCTGATGATCGTCCACAACGAGGACCCGGACGAGCCGAAGACGATCCCCAAGGGGTCCAGGTTCACCGGCAAGGAGAACGGCAAGACCTTCGTCACCAGCGAGAACATCACCATCGAGCGGGCGAAGAAGGTCTTCGACCCCCAGACGGGCAAGTTCCTGCGCAACGACCCGGGCATCCGCCGGGTCTACGTCGAGGCGCAGAACAGCGGCACGAAGTACGAGACGGGTACGCAGGACAACTACCGCGTGCAGGGCCTCAAGGGCGCCGACGCCCGCAACGTCTACGGCATCGCGCAGAAGCTCGCCCTGGACAAGAAGGACTTCCAGGGGATCCGGGACAGCTACGAGTTCGACCCGGTCGCCGAGAAGTACATCAAGGTCGACCCGATGAACGAGGCGCGCTGGTACCCGACACTGACCACGCTCTCGGACGGCAAGGTCCTCTCGGTCTCCGGGCTCGACGACATCGGCCAGCTCGTCCCCGGCAAGAACGAGACGTACGACCCGAAGACCAGGAAGTGGACGTACACGAAGGGGATCCGTCAGTTCCCGACGTACCCGGCCCTCTTCCAGATGGAGGACGGGAAGATCTTCTACTCGGGTGCCAACGCGGGGTACGGACCCGACAACGTCGGGCGCACGCCCGGCATCTGGGACCTCACGACCAACAAGTTCCAGAAGATTCCCGGGCTGAGCGACCCCAAGCTGATGGAGACCGCCGGCACGGTGGAACTGCCGCCCGCGCAGGACCAGCGCTACATGGTGGTCGGCGGCGGCGGGGTCGGCGAGTCCAAGGAGTCGAGCCGCAAGACGCGGATCGTCGACCTCAAGGCGAAGGACCCGAAGTTCGTCGACGGCCCCGAGCTGGAGAAGGGCACGCGCTACCCGCAGTCCTCCACGCTCCCCGACGACACGGTCCTGGTGTCCGGCGGCTCCGAGGACTACCGCGGCCGCGGCGACTCCAACATCCACCAGGCGCGGCTGTACGACGTGAAGACCGACACGTTCAAGCGCGTCGCCGACCCGCTCGTCGGCCGCAACTACCACTCGGGCTCGATCCTGCTGCCCGACGGCCGCGTGATGTTCTTCGGCTCGGACTCGCTCTACGCCGACAAGGCGAACACCAAGCCCGGCGTCTTCGAGCAGCGGATCGAGATCTACACGCCGCCGTACCTGTACCAGGATGCACGGCCCACGCTCAGCGGCGGCACGAAGACCGTCGCGCGCGGCGGCACGGCGACGTACAGGTCGGACCACGCGACGGCGATCCGGACGGCCCGGCTGATCAGGCCGAGCGCGTCCACGCACGTCACGGACGTCGACCAGACGTCGATCGCCCTCGACCTGAAGAAGTCGAAGGACAGCGTCACGGTGACCGTCCCGGACAACCGCAGCCTGGTCGAGTCGGGCTGGTACATGCTGTTCGTGACGGATGATCAGGGCACGCCCAGCAAGGCACAGTGGGTGCACGTGCCGTAGGGGCCCGCACGTGAGGGGGGTGAGGGCCCGGGCCCTCACCCCCCTTACGGCTTTTGGGCCGCCGTCCCTATTGGGTGGCCTTGGCGAGACCCATCGCGTACTCCGGCCACCAGGCCCCGGCCTTCGGGCCGCCCTTGCAGTCGCCGTCCGACTCGCCGGGCCGCTTGACCCACAGGTACGCCTTGACCAGCGGGTCACCCGTCTTGGTGCCGGGCTCCTCGCCCAGCGCCCGACCGGGCGGGTTGCACCAGCGCTGGTCGGGGTTGCCGCCCGTGTAGGGCCCGTTGCCGTTGCGGCTGGTGTCGATGACGAACGGCTTGTCGCCGACCTTCGCCGAGAGCTCCTTGCCGTACTTCACGGAGTCCGCGGTGGTGTAGAAGTTCGACACGTTGACCGAGAAGCCGTCGGCCTGGTCGATACCGGACCACTGCAGCGGCTGGAAGATCTGGTCGGGCTTGCCCCAGCCGGCGTTGCCCGCGTCGAGGTAAACCGTCGTGTTCTTCAGCGACTTGAGCTTGCCGACGGCACCTTTGAGAAGGTCGTAGCGCTCCTCGTGGAACTCCTCGGGCGTGCAGTTGTCCACCATGTGCTGCACGGCGTCTGGCTCCAGAATCACCGTCGCGCGCCGGTCCCCGATGCCCTGGGCGACGCTGTCGATGAACGCCCGGTACTGGTTCCCGTCGGCCGCGCCGCCCTTGGAGAACTGGCCGCAGTCGCGGTGCGGGATGTTGTAGAGCACGAGCAGGGCGTCCCGGTCGGCCCGGTCGGCGGCCTCGGTGTAGCCCCGGGCCTGGTCCTCCGCGTTCTCCGGGAGGATCCACTCGCCGCTCGGCTGCTCGGCTATCTTCCGGATCTGCTCGGCGTCGTCCTTCTTGCCGGCCTTCTCGTAGGCGGCGACCTGCTTGGCGGCGCTGCCGTCCGGGTTGACCCAGAACGGGTCGGACCCCTTCGGCTGCTGCTTCACGGGTGACGACGAGCCGTTCTTGTCCTTGCCGTCCCCGGAGGAACATCCGGACACCAGCAGTGCCGCCCCCACGGCCGCCGCGCCCGCCCTCACCCCCCAGGCGCCGACACCGCGTACGCGGCCTGCGTCCTTGCGGTACATCCACTCCCCCTCGGGTGCCCTGTACGGCTCTCAATCCTGGCATACGGGCCGCCGCGACCACGAGGGCGGACAGGGTTCGTCAACTACCTGTTACAGCGCCCGTGTTCGGTGTTCACCAGGGGTGCGAGCACATCCGGACTCGGCGTCGGACAGCCTCTAGGCCGCGTCGCCCTTCCCCTCTAGAGTCGTCGTGAGCGGCCCGAGCCCCGGACCGCACCACCGCTCCGGGGAGGGCAGGTCTCTCCAGACCTCCCGCGCCGACGCCGGGTTACTCCCGCAGCCCGAGCGCGCGCGGTCGAGGACCAGCCCGGCCGGCGTCTCCCCAGGGGGAGCGGGCCGCCGGCCGGGCCAGGTTGTCAGTGCGCGGGCGCGTCGGACACGCCGGTGAGGTACGCGGACACGACGACGTTGGCGGTGTAGCTGCGCGACGCCCGGTCGAAGGAGCCGCCGCACGTGATCAGCCGCAGCTCGGCCCGGTCGGACTGCCGCTGGCCGTATGCCTTCTGCGCGTCGAACCGGGCGCGGCTGAAGACCTGCACGTCGTCGACGGTGAACTCGGCGACGGAGCCGTCGTCCCGTGCGACCCGCACCTTGTCGCCCGGCTTGGCCGAGCTGAGACGGTAGAACACGGCGGGCCTGGTGTCCGTGTCGACGTGCCCGACGAGCAGGGCCGTGCCGCGCTCGCCCGGCTTCGCGCCGCCGCCGTACCAGCCGACGACGCCTGCCTGCGAGAACGGCGGCGGGTCGATCGCGCCGCTCCCGTCGAGGCCGCGGGCCTTCACCGGCGCCTCGATCTTCAGTGCGGAGACATCGACGCGCTGCGGTTCCGCGCCGGCCATCGGCTTGTGCGCGGGCGGCAGTTCGATGCCGAGCGGCCGTCCGACGGCGGCAGCGTCGCCCGTGGTGGGCGCGGACAGGCCGTGGATGTCGGTGACTCCGCGGCCCCACAGCCACAGGCCGAGCAGCAGTACGGCCCAGGCCACTCCGGTCACGAGCCGCCCGTTGCCGTGCGGTCGTTCGCCGTCAGCCATGATCGGCCCCCGCTCAGTCGGAGCGGCGCCGGCGGACGCTGCGCAGGGCCACGGCCACGGCCGCGACCGCCGCGAGCACCAGGCCGAGCACCGTGTGCCAGGTGCCGGGGCCCTCCGCGCGCAGACCGTCGACGATCTCGGTGGTGTGGGCCGCGGTGAGCTGTGCGGTACCGCCGCCGCCCGCGTGCACGGGTGCGGTGGGCACCGGCGTGGGCCGGCCCGGCTGGAGGACCTGGACGCTGCCCTTGACCTTGCTGGTGACGCCGTCGCAGGTCACCCTGATCTCGTAGATCCCGGGTGTCGCGGACGAGCGGATGCGGGCCTGGCTGGTCAGTGTGGGCTGGTCCGCGGACGGGACGAGATCGCCGGGCGCCTCGAAGGCGTCCGAGTAGGCCTTGCCCTTGGATTCCCTGCAACCGGAGACCCTGAGGTCTACCTGGGTCCCGGTGGCGGGGGCGAAGGGGGTGACGGTGACGGAACCGCTGGATTCGTCGGGTCCCCCGCCTTCGGCGTGGGCGGCGGCGACGGGCAGTGTCACCAGAACGGCGGCCGCCCCTATGGCACGGAGAGCGAACATCTCTCTACGCATGGTGAACCTCCTGTACTGGAAGGGTCACGCGCGCAGGCCCGATCCGCATCCCGGGGGCGCCGGAAAAGGCCGCCCCCGGGACCGGGATCAGACGAGTTCGACCAGGTCAGCGATGGAATTGACGACCTCGGAAGGCCGGAAGGGATAGCGGTCGATGTCTGCCCTGCCGGTAAGCCCCGTCAGGACGAGGAAGGTCTTCATCCCGGCCTCGAGGCCCGCGAGGACGTCGGTGTCCATGCGGTCGCCGATCATGGCGCTGCTCTCCGAGTGCGCCCCGATCGCGTTCAGGCCGGTGCGCATCATCAGCGGGTTCGGCTTGCCCGCGAAGTACGGCTGCTTGCCGGTCGCCTTGGTGATCAGCGCGGCGACGGCGCCGGTGGCGGGCAGCGGTCCCTCGGTGGAGGGGCCGGTCTCGTCCGGGTTGGTGCAGATGAAGCGGGCGCCGTCGTTGATCAGGCGGACGGCCTTCGTCATGGCCTCGAACGAGTAGGTGCGTGTCTCGCCGAGCACCACGTAATCGGGGTCGTGGTCGGTGAGGACGTATCCGATGTCGTGCAGCGCCGTCGTCAGGCCGGCCTCGCCGATGACGTACGCCGTGCCGCCGGGGCGCTGGTCGTCGAGGAACTTGGCGGTGGCCAGGGCCGACGTCCAGATGTTCTCGACCGGCACCTCCAGGCCCATGCGGGTCAGCCGGGCCTGGAGGTCACGGGCGGTGTAGATCGAGTTGTTCGTCAGCACCAGGAAGGGCTTGCCCGACTCGCGGAGCTTCTTGACGAAGGCATCGGCGCCGGGGATCGGCACGCCCTCGTGGATGAGCACACCGTCCATGTCGGTGAGCCACGATTCGATGGGCTTGCGCTCTGCCATGTGCCGGTCTCCTGCCATACAAGAAAACACTGGGGTCAAGAAATAGCTGGGACGCCGGGACCACTCTGTGCCGACGCCCCCAAGCCTAATCAGGCCTGGCTGATCTCGACCCCGCCGAGTCCGCCGGGACCGGCCGGGACGGGCGGGACCGCCGCGGAGACGGCCGGCAGGTCAGCTGCCGGTCGCCGACTTCCAGTCCTCCACGTACGTCTGGAGGTTCTTGTCGATGTCGTTCCAGTCGGGCTCGAAGATCTCGACGCCGTCCATCACCTTGGCGAGGGCGATGGCGTTCTCGTCGGTCGCCTTGACGTCCTTGCGCGCGGAGAAGCCGCCGCCGATGGAGCTGACCTGCTGCTGCGCCCCGGCGGACAGCATGAAGTCGAGGAGCTTCTTGCCGTTCTCGCTGTGCGGGGCGTTCTTCACGAGGCCGCCGGCGTAGGGCAGGGCGAACGAGGTCGGCTTGCCGCCGGCCTTCTTCGGGAACCAGATGCCGAGGTTCGGCATGGTCTTGGACTGCGCGAAGCTCATCTGCACATCGCCGTTGGCGACGAGGAGTTCACCCTTGTCGACCTTGGGGGCGAGCTTGCCGGTGGAGGCGGACGGGCCGACGTTGTTGGCCTGGAGCTTCTTCAGGTAGTCCATGGCGGGCTTCTTCCCGCCGAAGTCGTGCAGGGCCTTGACGACGACGGCGGTGCCGTCGCCGGCGACGCCGGGCGTGGAGTACTGGAGCTTGTTCTTGTACGTGCCGTCGAGGAGCTCGTCCCACGTGGTGGGCGCCGTCTTCAGGTCCTTCTTGTTGTAGACGAAGCCGAAGTAGTTGTTGACGACGGAGGTCCAGGTGCCGTCGGCGGCCTTGTCGGCCCCGTCGACCTGGTCGGCGCCCCGGGGCGTGTACTTCTGCAGGAGGCCCTTGCCGTCGGCCTGCTGGATGAACGGCGGGAGCGTCACGATGACGTCGGCCTGGGTGTTCGACTTCTCGCGGGCGGCGCGCTGCACCATCTCGCCGGAGCCGCCCTCGACGTACTCGACCTTGATGCCGGTCTTCTTCGTGAAGTCCTTGAAGACCTGGTCGTACCAGCCGTCGCCGTTCTCGCCCTTGAGGCCGTCCGCGCTGTACACGGTGACGGTCTTGTCGTCGGAGGCGGCGGAGTTGCCGCCGCAGGCGGAGAGGGTGGCGGCGAGGGCGATGCTTCCGGTGACGGCGGCGATCGGCTTGAGCGTGTTTCTGCGCATGGCGAGGTGAACTCCTTGCAGAGGGTCAGGACATGAGGGCGGCGCGGGGCCTAGCGGTAAGAGGCTTTGGTGCGGATCCGCGAGACGAGCAGCAGGACGAGCAGCGTCGTCGCCATGAGGATCACGGAGAGCGCCGATCCGGTGAACAGGGAGCCGCGGTCGGTGATCGCGTAGATCTGCACGGGCAGCGGCATCCAGTCCGGCGGGTAGAGCATCATCGTGGCGCTCAGCTCGCCCATGGACAGGGCGAAGCAGAGTCCCGCGGCCGCGTTCAGCGACGGCAGCAGGAGGGGCAGCTTCACCTTCCACAGGACGTACGAGGGGCGGGCGCCGAGCGACGCCGCGGCCTGCTCGTACGCGGGGTCGAGTCGTACGATCGCGGCCGAAACCGACTGGTGGGCGAACGCCGTGACAAGAATCGTGTGCGCCAGGACGACGATCCAGCGGGTGCCGTTGAGCACCATCGGCGGCTTGGAGAACGCGACGAGCACGGCGAGGCCGACCACGACGGACGGCACGGCGACCGGCAGCATGAACAGGGCGTCGAGCACCCGGCGGCCGCCCTTCTTCAGCGCGGCGGCCGCGAGCGCGGCCCACGTGCCGATCAGGAGGGCGAGGAGGCTGGCGCCGACGGCGGTGACCAGGCTGGTGGTGAGCGCCTGGAGCGACGCGCCGCTGGTGGCGGCCTGGTAGTGACCGCCGGTGAACCCGGTCGGCAGGGCGCTCGACCAGCTCGTGGCGAACGACGCGGCGACGATGACGAGCAGCGGCAGCGCGAACAGCGGCAGGAAGAGGGCGAAGAAGAGGACCCAGGTCGCCCACTTGCCCTTACGGCTATGCACCAGCACGGCGGCTCACCACCCGGTAGAGGCCGTAGAGGCCCACGGAGATCAGGACGTTGACGACGGCGACCACGCACGCGCCCGGGTAGTCGGACTCGAGGATCGCCTTGCTGTACACGAGCATCGGGAGCGTGGTGACGCCCTTGGCGCCGGTGAAGAGAACGATCCCGAACTCGTTGAGGCACATGACGAGGACGAGGCTGCCGCCGGCGGCGAGCGCGGGCAGCGCCTCGGGCAGGATGACCTGGCGCACGATGCGGGCGGGCTTCGCGCCCAGGGAGGACGCCACCTCCACCTGCGCGGTCTCGATCTGCGAGAACGCGGCGAGCAGCGGGCGCATCACGAACGGCGTGAAGTACGTGATCTCGGCGAGGAGCACGCCCCACGGGGTGGTCAGGAACTGGAAGGGCCCCGAGGCGGCACCCGTGACGTCCGTCCACAGTCCGTTGGCCATGCCCACGGATCCGTAGACGAAGAGCAGCGCGAGGGTGATCAGGAAGGACGGGAAGGAGAGGAACACGTCGATGAACTTGGCGACGGCCTTCCCGCCGGGGAACGGGACGAACGCGATGACGAGCGCGAGCCCGAACCCGAGCACGAGGCATCCGACGGTCGCCCCCAGCGCCAGCCACACCGTCGTCCCGAGCGCCTCCCGGAACGCGGACGAGGCGAAGACGTCGGCGTACGGCTCGAGCGAGGTGCCCCCGGTGTCGGGTTGCACGGACTGCTGCACGACGAGGGCGAGCGGGTAGAGGAACACGAGGGCGAGTACGGCGACGGGCGGCAGCGCCCACACCCACTTCGGCATCCCCTTGCGGGAGCTCGCCTCCTTGCTCACCGGCGTGCTCAGCGTGGCACTAGCCATCCTTGCTCACCCCGGCCGAGAGCAGCACCGCGTCCTCGGGGGCGAAGTGCACGGTGACCTCGTCGCCGAGCGCGGGCGGGGTGCGCAGTTCGCGCAGGTCGGCCTTGAGCCGGTGGCCGTCCACGTCGACGTACAGGCGGTGGGTGGAGCCGCGCCACTGGACCTCGGACACGGAGCCGGTGAGAGCGTTGGGCCCGTCGCCGAGTCCGACGAGGTGCGGGCGCACGCACAGCGTGGCGGACGCCCCGGAGGCGACGTCGCCGGTGGGCACCTTCAGCCGGGCGCCGGCGAAGGACACCGAACCCGAACCCACCTGTACGGGAAGGAGGTTGGCGTTGCCCACGAAGGAGGCGGTGAACTCGGTGCGGGGCCTGCGGTACAGCTCCTGCGGGGTCCCGCAGTCCTGGAGCCGCGCCTTGTCCATGACCGCGATCCGGTCGGCGAGGGTGAGGGCCTCGACCTGGTCGTGGGTGACGTAGAGGATCGACACGTCGGGCAGTTCGCGGTGCAGGCGGGCCAGTTCGGCCAACATGCCGGAGCGCAGCTGCGCGTCGAGCGCGGAGAGCGGCTCGTCGAGCAGGAGCACACCGGGCCGGATGGCGAGGGCCCTCGCGATGGCGACGCGCTGCTGCTGTCCACCGGACAGCTCGCGCGGGTAGCGCTTCGCGTAGGACGCCATGCCGGTCATTTCCAGGGCCTCGGTGACCCTGGCGGGGATCTCGGCCTTGGCGACCTTCTGCGCTTTCAGGCCGAAGGCGACATTGTCCTCCACGCGCAGGTGCGGGAAGAGGGCGTACTGCTGGACGACCATGCCGATGCCGCGCCGGTGGGGCGGCAGGTCCGTGACGTCGCGGTCGCCGATCAGGACGCGGCCCGACGCGGGCCGCACGAATCCGGCGACGGCGCGCAGGGCCGTCGTCTTGCCGGAGCCGGACGGGCCGAGCAGCGCCATGACCTCGCCGGGCTCGACCGTCAGGTCGAGGGAGTGGAGGACGGTGTTCGCACCGTAGGCGACGGACACCTTGTCGAAGCGGATGCCGCCGGCCATCAGCGCTCAGCTCCCAGGCACACGGCGGGTATGGGGTCGGTCTTCTCTCTCACGGCGGCCACGCTCCTCGGGATGGATGACCCGTACAGGTCCGCACGGCAACGGGACGGTGAACGGCCACCCAAGGTTGGCCTAGACCCGTTACGTTCCCGTTACCCGAATGGGTCAACTGCCGCCCTCCGGCGGTCAGTTGCCCAAACGCGTGGTGAACGAGAACCGGTCCCCCCGGTAAAGCGTCCGCACCCTTTCCGTGGGCCGGCCGCTCGTGTCGGACGACACCCGGTGGATGAGGAGCATCGGCAGGGCGGGCGGCGTGCCGATCAGGAGAGCCTCGCGCGGGGTGGCCAGCACGGTCTCGATGCGCTCGTCCGCGGACCCGAACTCGATCCCGAGGCGCTCGTGCACATACGTGTAGAACGACGAGTCCGGGTCGAAGTCCACGTCGAGGCGTGGCATCCGCGCCACGGCGACATAGGTGCTCTCCAGACCGACGCGCTCGTCGTCGGCGAGCAGCACACGCTCCATGTGCCACACCGGCTCGCCCCGCTCGACCTCGATCTCGCCGGCGAGGGCGGCCGGGCACGGGAAGCGGTCGAGGCCGATGAGCGTACGTCCGGGGCGGCGGCCCTGGCGGCGCACGCCCTCGGTGTAACTGGCCATCGACAGCGGCTGCTCCAGCTTGGGCCCGGCCACGACCGTCGCCCTGCCCCGGCGGCGCAGTCGCCCTTCGAGCAGCAGCTCGCGCAGCGCCTGGCGCACGGTCTCGCGCGCCACCTCGAAGCGCAGGGCCAGGTCCCGTTCGGTGGGCAGCGGCTCGCCCTCGCCCAGCTCGTCGAGGAGCGCGGAGACATGGGCCTTGACCGCGTAGTACTTCGGGATGCGGCCGTGCTCGGGGATGCCGGCGCGTACGGGTGCGCCAGGCGCCTGGTCGTTCGGGTAATCCACCCAGGGATGTTCGCAGACATTTGTTAACGGGGTGTCGGGGGCCGTCCCGGAGTGCGCTGCGCGCGGCGGACGCCGTGGCCGGAATCGGCCCTCACCGGCGGTCGGTGCGCAGCCGCCTGGAGCCCGCCACGAGGGCCGCCCCACCGATGAGCAGGGCGCCCGACGTGAGGCCGAGTCCGCGCAGGGAGCGCGGCCCGGTCCGCGCGAGTTCGCTGGGCGTGAGGGGGAGGTCGCCGCGGTCGCCGCCAGTGTCTGCGCCTGCGTCCCTACCGGTGTCCCGACCGGTTCCGGTGCCTGTACCGGTTCCTGTGTCCGCACCTGTGCCGGTGTCTGCGCTTGTGCCAGTTCCAGCGGTGACAGTGGGGGTGGGGGTGGAGGGCGGACTGGGCGCGGTAGTGGTGGGGCCGGGGCCGTCGGTGGGCCGGCCGCTCGCGGTGCCGCTGTCGCGGCCGGGCTTCACCAGGCCGTCATCCCCTGCGCCGGGTTCGTCGCGCCGCGCGCCGGGGGACCGTACGGGCTGCTCGCCGGGGGGCCGTTTGGACTGAACGCCGCCCCCGCCCTTCTCCTCGTCGGCCAGCGTGAACCGGTAGTCGCCCGACTCCCCCACCCAGTCGCCGTCGTCGTCCCGGCGCCGCACGACGGCCGCGTTGGCGACGACGCTGTTCGGCCGGGCGTCGGAGGTGAAGGTGAGCCGGGCCCGGACGGTGACGGTCTTGCCCGGGCCCACCCGGAAGCCGGGGAAGCCGTCGTCGAAGACGCCGATGTTCTCGTCCCGGTCGGTCCGTTCGAAGCGGACGGGGTGGTAGCGCCTGCCGTCGGAGAACTCCAGCCGGATCTGCCGGGTCACCAGCGTCCGCTTCTTGTCGATGAGTACGAGGACGGGGTGGATGGCGGCGCACTCGGCGTCGGTCTTGTTCGTCAGGTCGAGGGACCAGGCCCGGAAGCCGCCGCCGGGGTGATAGGTCGTGGGGCCGCCGTGGATCCGGGTGGCGATCGGGAAGTCGGCGGGGTGCTGGGCGGCGCAGCTGGGCTCGCGCGGGTCGGCCCCGGACCCGACCGGGTCGGCCGCGAGGGCGGGGCCGGCGGTCACCACGGAAGTCAGGGCCACGGCAGTGACGGCGAGCGGGAGACGCGGTCGCATGGAGAGCCTTTGCTGATCGCGGGTCGGGAAGGGTACTGCCGCCGCGACCATCTCACGCGCGCCGCGCCCTGTACCGGCCCGGCGGAGCCCCATTCGGCCCGATGCACGAGAGATTCCGCTCGATCAGCTCAGATTTCTGTCATTCCGGTTGGCCGGGAAGCGACCGTGCGCCCGACCGAACAGGGGTGCGAGGACCAGCTGGGCCGCGCCCTCGACCACCGCACTCTCCGACCCCGGCGCGCGCAGCACCGGCACCTCCACCGTGCCGCCGCGCCGCGCCCGCTCCCCGAGGACCGCCCGCACCCCTTCGACGAAGCGCTCCTCGGCGGCCGCGACCGTGCGCCCGCCGAGCAGGACGAGGTCGATGTCGAGGAGGCCGACCATGTTCGCCGCACCCTCGCCGAGCACGCGCGCGGCCTCGTCGAAGGAACCGGCGGCGACCGCCGCGAGGCACAGCGCCTCGATGCAGCCGCGGTTGCCGCAGCCGCAGGGCGGGCCGTCCAGCTGGATCACCTGGTGGCCGAATTCGCCCGCTCCGGTGCGCGGCCCGCGGTAGGGCGCGCCGCCCAGGACGAGTCCGGCGCCGAGTCCCGTACCGAGGTGGAGGTACGCGAACGAGTCGCCGCACCCGGCGAGCGCGAGGCCGAGCGCGGCCGCGTTGGTGTCCTTGTCCACGACCACGGGCAGCCCGAGCCGCGTCGCGAGCGCGTCCCGCAGGGGGAACCCGTCCCACTCGGGGAAACCGGTGACGCGGTGCAGCACTCCGGAGGAGTGGTCGAGGGGACCGGGCAGGGCGACGCCCACGCCGAGGACGCGGGGGGTGGGCAGTTCCGGGGGTACGGGGTCCTGCGCGTCGAAGTGGTCCGGGTCGCGGTCGGTCGCGTCCCCGGCGTCCGCTCCCGCTCCCGCTCCCGCATCCGTGAGCAGGGCCTCCACCTCGCTCGCCGCCGCCTCCACCACCGCGTCTCCGCCCGCGCCGAAGGCCAGCGGGGAGCGGCGTTCGGCGACGCCCGTGCCCGCGAGGTCGACCAGGACGGCCGTCAGTTCGTCGCGGTCCAGGTGCAGTCCGACCGCGTATCCCGCGTCCGGCACGAGGCGCAGGACGGTGCGCGGCTTGCCGCCCGTCGAGGCGCGCCGCCCGGTGTCCGTGACCAGGCCCTGCTCCCGCAGCCGTGCCGTGATCTTGCTGACGCCCTGCGGGGTGAGGCCGGTGCGCTCGGCCAGTTCGAGCCTGCTGATGCCCTCGTCACCCGCCGTGCGCAGCAGATCGAGTACGAGTGCGGCGTTATGGCCTCGCAGCACCGCCAGATTGACCCCGGAGTAAGCCCTGTTCACTCCCCCATTGTCCCCTCCGCTTGCACTTTGGCAACACCGTTGCTTAAGTGGATGCATGACTGAAGGCATGACATCAGGTACGGCTGGGACCACCGGCTCCCCCCTCCGCGTCGGTCTCGTCGGCTACGGCCTGGCGGGCTCCGTCTTCCACGCCCCGCTGATCGCCGCGACCGACGGCCTCGTGCTCGACACGGTCGTCACCTCGAACCCGGAGCGCCAGGCGCAGGCCCGCGCCTCCTTCGGTGACGGCATCCGCTGCGTGGCCACCCCGGACGAGCTGTGGGCGCGGGCCGACGAGCTCGACCTGATCGTCATCGCCTCCCCGAACAAGACGCACGTACCGATCGCGACGGCCGCCCTCGAGGCGGGCCTCCCGGTCGTCGTCGACAAGCCGATCGCCGGCACCGCGGCCGAGGCACGCGAGCTGGCGGCTCTCGCCGAGGAGCGCGGCCTGCTGCTCTCGGTCTTCCAGAACCGCCGCTGGGACAACGACTTCCTCACGCTGCGCAGCCTGATCGCACAGGGCGAGCTCGGCGACGTCTGGCGCTTCGAGTCACGCTTCGAGCGCTGGCGTCCGCAGCCCAAGGGCGGCTGGCGCGAGTCCGGCGACCCGGAAGAGATCGGAGGTCTCCTCTACGATCTCGGCAGCCACGTCGTCGACCAGGCCCTCGTCCTGTTCGGCCCGGCCGTCTCTGTCTACGCGGAGTCCGACGTGCGGCGCGCGGGCGCGGCGGCCGACGACGACACGTTCATCGCCGTCACGCACGCGAACGGCGTCCGCTCCCACCTGTACGTCTCCGCGACCGCGGCCCAGCTCGGCCCGCGCTTCCGCGTCCTCGGCTCGCAGGCCGGCTACGTGAAGTACGGCCTCGACCCGCAGGAGGCGGTGCTGCGCGAGGGCGCGATCCCGGCGGCCGGTGAGCCCTGGGGCGTGGAGCCCGAGGCGATGTGGGGGCGGATCGGCTCCGGCGAGTCGCCGCTGACCGGCGGCGGCCGTGCCGTCGAGACGCTCCCCGGCGCCTACCCCGCGTACTACGCGGCCGTCGCCGCCGCCCTGCGCGGCACCGGCGAGAACCCGGTCACCGCCGAGCAGGCCGCGGCCGCGCTCGACGTCCTGGAGGCGGCCCGCCACTCGGCCCGCGACGGTGTGACGGTGGCCCTGTGAGCGCGCCGACGGTCGAGGAGATCGAGGAGCAGGAGCGCCGCCTGGTCCTGCCGAAGTTCACTCACGAGGACGCCTGGGAGCTGGGCTCGCTGCTCGTCGAGCTGGCCAGGGAGCGCCGGGCGCCGGTGGCGATCGACATCACGCGCGGCGGCCAGCAGCTCTTCCACGCGGCGCTCCCGGGCTCGACCCCGGACAACGACGCCTGGATCGCCCGCAAGCGCCGTGTCGTGGAGCGCTACTCCTGCTCGTCGCTGCTGGTCGGAACCCGTTTCCGGGCGAAGGGCACGACGTTCGAGGACTCGTCCAGGCTCGACCCGGACACGTACGCGGCGCACGGTGGCGCGTTCCCGCTGGCCGTCGAGGGCGCGGGAGTCATCGGAGCGGTGGTGGTCTCCGGCCTCCCCCAGCTGGAGGACCACGCACTGGTGGTGAAGGCCCTGGACCTCTTCATCACGGGCTAGACACGCGCCCCCTCAGGGGCACGGGGAACTGCGCGGCCGGTCCCGACGGACGAGCCGCCGACCAACCGGCCGACGGCCCCCGCAGTTCCCCCGCCCCCGCGCGGAGCGCTACGCGTCCTTGAGTTCCTGGCGCTGGCGCCCCAGACCCTCGATCTCCAGCTCCACCACGTCCCCGGCGCGCAGGTACGGCTTCGGCTCGGGCTGCCCCATCGCCACGCCCGCCGGCGTCCCCGTGTTGATCACGTCGCCCGGGTACAGGGTCATGAACTGGCTGACGTACCGCACGACCTCGGCGACCGGGAAGATCTGGTCGGCCGTCGAGCCGTTCTGCTTCAGCTCGCCGTTGACCCACAGTTTCAGGCCGAGCGCCTGCGGGTCCGGGACCTCGTCCGCCGTCACGAGCCAGGGGCCCAGCGGGTTGAACGTCTCGCAGTTCTTGCCCTTGTCCCACGTGCCGCCGCGCTCGATCTGGAACTCGCGCTCGGACACGTCGTGCGCCACCGCGTATCCGGCGACGTGCGCGAGGGCCTCCTCGTGCGACTCCAGGTAGCGCGCCGTACGCCCGATGACGATCGCCAGCTCGACCTCCCAGTCCGTCTTCACGGACTTGCGCGGCACGAGCACGGTGTCGTCGGGGCCGATGACCGTGTCCGCCGCCTTGAAGAAGACGACGGGCTCCGCCGGCGGCTCGGCGCCGGTCTCGGCGGCGTGGTCGTGGTAGTTCAGGCCGATGCACACGACCTTGCCGATCCGCGCGACCGGCGGGCCGATCCGCAGGCCGTCCGCGTCGAGCGCGGGCAGCTCGCCGGACTCGGCGGCGGCCCGTACGCGTCCCAGCGCCGCGTCGTCGGCGAGCAGCTCCCCGTCGATGTCGGGGACGACTCCGCCCAGGTCACGCAGGACACCTTCAGCGTCGAGCAGGGCCGGGCGCTCCGCCCCAGCGGTACCGACTCGCAGCAGCTTCATGGTTGAGACTCCTTGATCGAGGAGGGACCTCGCGACGGGTGCAGCCATCGGAGGACTGGTCGATCGTCCAAGGTCCTTGTCCAGTCCGCAATACCTCGTTCACGGACTGGACCTTTACGCGGCAGTAGCAAGCGCCGCGGCGGAGGGCATGTCGCGGTAGAGGACGGCCCGCTCGACGGCGCTCCACGTCGTGCTCGTCACCACGTACAGGGCGGCGGCGAGCGGCACGTAGGCCACCGTGAACAGCGTCATGAACGACATCAGCGGCATGATCTTCGTCATCGAGGCCATCGCGCCCGCGCCCGGCGCCTGCGGCCCGTCCGCGGCGGCCGGCAGCATCGGCTGGGCGGCCATCTGACGCTTCGTGCGCGCGTAGTTGAAGCTCGCCACCGCCGCGACGATCACGAACAGGCACAGATAGACGACGCCCTGGGCGCCGAAGAGCCCACCGTCCGCGAGCGCGTCCTTGAAGCGCCCGCCCAGCGGCGCGGCGCCGAGGGTGTGGCCGAGCAGGGCGTTGGGTTCGCCGCCGATGCTGCCGTTCGAGAACAGGTGGTAGAGCAGGAAGAAGGCGGGGAGCTGGAAGAGGCTCGGCAGACAGCCGGACAGCGGTGAGACCTTCTCCTCCTTGTGCAGCTCCATGATCGCCTTCTGGAGCTTCTCCGGGCTCTTCTTGTGCTTCTTGCGCAGCTCGGCGATGCGCGGCTGGAGCTTGGCGCGCTGGCGCTGCCCGCGGGCCGAGGCCCGGGACAGGGGGTGCACGAGAAGGCGTACGAACGCGGTGAACAGGACGATCGCCGCCGCGGTCGCCGAGGCGTGGAAGATCGGGTCGAGCAGGTCGGCGATGTGCTCGACCAGACTGGCGAAGACAGACATGAACGTCGACATGGGTGAGCCCTCCGGGGGTCCCGTCGTGCCGGAATCGGAAGACCGCCGGGAAGGGCGGCCGATCGGCGTGACGGCCCGTGCGCAGGGGGACTTCGGGTGTAGCTGGTCCCCTACGCGGCCGTCAGGAGGAGACGGCCGGGTGCTCGGGGGCGGCTGCGGCCGCGGGCGTCCGGATCGCGCTGCGGCAGGAACGCGGTGCGTTGCTCACGGTCGCGCATCGCGGTGCGGACCCGGGTGCGGGGCACGGCCGGGGCGCAGCGCGCGGCGAGCAGGGAGCAGACGGCGAGAGCGGAGCCCGCGGCGGCGGTCGCGGCGAAGGCGACGGCGGCGGTGAGGCTGCCGGTGTCGACGAGAACGGTCTCGACGAGGAGGAACAGGAGCAGGGCGGCGGGCCTCAGGGCCGTGGCCCAGGTACGCGTCATGTCCGGCGTCCCTCCTTCCCGCTGCTCGGTCCGTGCCCACGTGTGGTGGCGTTCTGCCCGTTATACAGGATGCGCCCCCGTCCGAAGAAGGGCCGTCTTCCCGGCCACCGCTCACCTGGGCCGCATCGACCGCAGCTTCCCCCACACCGCGAGCCGGTACCGCGACGTGTACTCGGGCGTGCAGGTGGTGAGCGTGACGTAGTACCCCGGCTCGCCGTACCCGGCGCCCCGCACGACCTCGCTGCGCGGCACGCTCTTGATCACGCCGCCGTCGCGCGCGGAGGTCTGCGCGAGGGTCTTGTCGACGATGTACGTGTACACGGCGCCGCGGGTACGGACCTGGACCTCGTCGCCCTTGCGCAGCCGGTTGATGTACCGGAACGGCTCCCCGTGGGTGTTGCGGTGCCCGGCGAGCGCGAAGTTCCCGGGGCGTCCGGGCTGGGCCGTGCCGGGGTAGTGGCCGACGTAGCCCTTGTTGAGGACGTTCTCCTTCCCGACGCCCTCGGCGACGGGAACGGTGAGGCCGAGGCGGGGGATGCTGAGGACGGCGTAGGCCTGGTCCCAGCGGGGCGTTTCACGGGCGGCGGAGGCGGCTGATCCCCGGCGCGCGGAGCCGCCACCGGCCCCCTCGCCGCCCGACGAGCCGGCCGGAGTTCCGTCACCGGCCGGATCCGAGGCGCTGCCCGCGCCCCCGTCACCCCGTCCGTCCGAGGGGGTGGCCGCCCACTCGCGCTCCAGCGCCCGCACCTTGCGCTCGGCACCGGCCCTGGCCTCGCGATTCGTCCACCACAGCTGGTGGACGACGAGAAGGAGAAGGACGACCCCGAGCGTGACGGTGACCTCGGCTCCGGTCCACAGGGTGCGGCGCAGGGCCGAGGGGCGCGGCCCCTGCGGGCGGCCCGGGGGCGAGGGGCGGCGGCCGAACGCACGGCGTCCCGAGCGCGCCGAGAGCCGCCGCCCGGACATACGGCGTCCCGCGCGCGGCCCCTGCCGCACGACGACAGGCCGCCGCTGCCGCTCCCGCCACCACTGCTTCCGCTCCCGCACGGCCGCAAGATAGGCCCTGCCTCCGCAACTCACCAGGGAAGTGACCGGGCGACTGCCTGACCGACTCCCTGTGGGACCGGCCGACCGACTGTGTGGCCGAGTGCTGGGGTGGCCCGAGTGCTGTGGGCTGGCCCAGTGCTGTGGTCGGCCCAGTGCTGCGGACGGCCGAGTATGTGTGGTCGGTCGAGCATCTGTGTGGTCGGTCGAGCATCTGTGTGGTCGGCCGACCGACTGTGTGGCCGGCCGGCCCCTTCCCCAGCCGCTCTCCCCACCCTCCGCAGCCCGGCCGGCCCGCCCGCCCTTAAGCTCGCGCCCCATGGGTCCTCTCTGGCTACTGGCGCTGATCCCCTTCGTCTCCGGCCTCGTCCTGGCCACCACGCAGGTGCTGCAACTCGTCACCGAGACGCTCCGGCGCAGCACCGGCACGGTGGTCGACGCGACGGTGACGGGCCATGTCGCGTCGAACGAGGCGTCGTACGCGGTGCTGCACCCGGTGGTCAGCTGGACGGCGGCCGACGGCACGGCGCACGAACAGGCGCTCCCCGACGAGGTGGGCGCCCACGCGCTCCCGGAAGGCCGCCGCGTACGCGTGCGCTTCGACCCGGCACACCCCGGTCTCGCGGCCCTGGACACCGACGGCCGCTACCGCTCGTGCGTGACCTGGCTGTGCGCGGGAACGGTCCTGTGGGCGGGAACGCTGGCCGTGGTGATCGGGCGCATGGCGTACGTATTGAACGAAAGCAACGGTTACGCGAGCCTGTGGTGACCTGGCGCCGGTGACGGTGGTCGGCAGTACGGTGTCACCCATGCGCCCCGACACGCCTGCTACGCCCGCCGAGCCTGTAGACCCTGTCAACCACATCGCCGAAGCCGAGCGCCTGGAGCGCATCGCCGGCCTGTACCCGGAGGACGCGGAGCAACTGCTCCTCCAGGCCGCGGCGCACTACGAACTGGCGGACGCCCGCCAACGCGCGGCCTCGCTGTACGACAGCCTCCTCGCCGGACCGCCGCCCGAGCTGGAGCAGCCGCACCTGGTGAAGGCCCTGATGGCCGCGAACCTGTGGGAGTACGGCCACGAGGCCGAGGCCCGCGCGATCATCACGGGCATCCGGACCGCGGCCCCGAGGGACCCGGCCGCGTACGTGATCGTCGCAGAGGCCCTGGAGTCGCACGACGAGCTGGAAGCGGCGCACGACTCCTTCACGGAGGCACTGACGCTGCTCCTGCCGGAGGCGGAGCGCACGAACCCGCCGTACGAGACGCATCCGCTGCTCCTGGGCCGCCACCGCGTACGCCGCCTGATCGGCTCGGAGCACGACGAGTGGGACGCGCTCGCCGACCGCGTCAACAAGGCCGAGGTGACCCTGGACGAGCTCCACGACCCGAGCCGGACGTGGGCGCTGGGCTCGGACAACCCGGCGGAGTTGAAGGCCGAAATCCTGCGCCTGCGCGCGGAGTTGGGCTCGTACAGGCAGGCGCTGTCCCGCCCGTTCCCGGTGGCGGTGCTGCACTGGCCGTCGACGGAGCTGACGGAACTGCTGGCCGCGTACCCGACGCTCTCCGCCGAATACCCGTCCCACGAGGAGCACTTGTCGACCATAGAGTCCTCCCTCTGCGAACTCGCGGCCTCGGGCACACCGAACCTCGGCATCGTCGCGGGCACGGTCCCGTCGTACGAGGCGTTCGCGGCGTCGGAGTCCTCGTCCCCCACAGACGCGTCGCTGCTGCCGCAGTACGCCACGACCCTGGCGGCCCGAGGCCGAGCCATCCCGTGGCCACCGGAGCGGGGGGCGGAGTGCTGGTGCGGGTCGAGGCGGGGGTATGGGGAGTGCCATGGGAGTGGGGGTGTAGCGGACCAGTGACCCAGGGACGCGGACCGGAGAGAAATAACATATAGGCGAGTGGAGTTGAGGGTCGGCGTTCGTCTGTGCGCTTCCACGCCAAGGGCTCACGTCGCCTCAACAACGTTACTGTTCTCACCAGTTCATTCTGAGGGGGCACATGCTTCCGATCGACATCAACGCCTTACAGAACATATCCCTGCCCGAGGAAGTGATACACGACGCGGAGCTTCGCGCAGTACATGCAGAGTTGATAAGACGCGATCCTGAGGGATCTCGGTTCGCTGCCGTACTCAGAGACACGATCGACCAGCTACTCAACGGGGAGACCACGGGGCGTTACGACTGGAAGTCCCTGTTCAAGACAGAGAAGACGCACGCCGGAACACTTGTCGAGATCAACCTGCAGCGCGAGTTCGGGTTCGAAGACGGACTGTCCATGGACTACCGGATCACTGGAATCGACGTTGACTGCAAATATTCTCAGCTGTTCGGCGGCTGGATGCTACCACCCGAGGCGATGGGCCACCTATGCCTACTCGTGTGGGCTGATGACTACAAGAGCCGCTGGAGTGCCGGACTTTTCCGTGTGCACGATGATTGGTTGAATCACGGCGGGAATCGTGATTCAAAGCTCACCGTGAAAGCAGAACACCGAAACAAGATCCTCTGGCTCTGGCGTGACGCAGACCTGCCAGAGAATGTACTGCTACACATGGATCCGACTGACCGAGCCGCGGTTTTCGCGCCAAAGTCTGGACAGCAACGCATCAATGAACTCTTCCGGCGGGCCCAGCAGCGCCGCATCGGGCGCAATGTCGTACGCACGGTGGCACAGCAGAAGGACTACATGAAGCGGGTGCGAGGCAACGGTGGCGCGCGCTCAGCCTTGAGGCCAGAAGGCATCCTCATCATGGGCGACTATGACAGCCATCGAGACGTCGCCCGGAATCTCGGCCTCGCACCCCCCAGGGAAGGGGAGTTTGTGAGCGTCCGCGTAGTCGCGGCTACTTCTAGCCGTCGCGAACTGCCCCAAGCGTCTCTCGACGGCCGACCGTGGGTAGTCGCCAGTGCCGACGATCCGCTAGAAATGGCCCCCCGACTGCCAATCCACACCTCCCTTCCTTAGCTCCGGCGTAGAGCATCTCTGAAAGCAACACATGTCCCTCACCCTTGAACAAAAATCCCTGCTCGATCAACACTTGGGAGATCCCGAGGCCATCAGCGCCATCTTCCTCGGTCTCTGCTGGAACGACTCCAAGATCGCTTCCGCAGCGAATATCGATCTCCGTGCTACCGAGACACTCACTGAGGCATCCCAACGCCACGCTCTGGGATGGAACCCCGCTTGGCTGACGGAAGCCGGGTATTCCGCGTACGACTCAGCCGGAACATCACTCGACGAGGGCGCCAGCGCCCCAGGCTCCGCCATCTGGACACCGAAAGTCCGGACATTTCGGTTTGACGACAAGGTTAAGGACACAGCCAGGGGGCACAGCCGACGTCGGCGCTCTTCAGCCGAGCTTGCCGTGCTTGCGTTGTGGTCACAGGTAGTCACCTCGCGGGAAATCGAAGTAACCAGGCCGGAAGAACTTGAAAGGAATACAAGGGGGGCGCTCTTTCGCGACCTCCTCATCTACTTCCTGCAGCGAAGCCTTCCCAATGGGTGGCAAGTTCGCCACGAAGTACCGCTTACCCACATCCGCGGGCTCCATATGCGCCGGGATGTGAGTGACAGGAAGAGCGACATCCTCATTATTGATGACGGAAATCGACTAGTCGCCGCATTGTCATCCAAGTGGAGCTGGCGGTCCGATCGAGGAACTGAGGCCGCCCAGATGGTCCCCCTGACTCGCTATCGACCTGACGTCCCTTACGCTATGGCAACCGCAGAATTCCCACGTGCAGCAAGTCTCTCGCACGAGAGTGTTGAAGACCGCATTTACCACCTGTGCCCATCGTGGGCCGGTGCTTGGATGGCCGTAAACGAGCTTCCCGCAGGTGCCTCACCCCACGAGCACTGGCCCGATCTTGAGTCGCTCAGAAGGGAAGGGAAGTCCAGGGCCCGTGTACTCGCGCTCAACGGACTCGATATCCTCATTGGCGATCTCCGAAGCAGTGGCGACATCCTGTGAGCTGGAGCGGACAAGGGGCCTGAGATGTCAGATGCTGGCTGGGAACCTCCCACCGGATCCTGGGCGTCGTCTGCAGCCCGCCGCCGGAACATGCAGGCAATCCGAAGCAGGGACACTCAACCGGAACGAATGATCCGCAAGCTTGTGCACGCTCAGGGCTTGCGGTACCGGGTAGCCGCCAAGCCTCTTCCCGGTCTCCGCCGGACCGCCGACCTCGTGTTCCGCCCCACCAAGGTCGCCGTCTTCATCGATGGCTGCTACTGGCACGGCTGCCCCGAGCACTACGTTCCACCTAAGACAAACCCCGGCTACTGGTCAGAAAAAGTGGCCCGGAACATGGCTCGCGACCGGGACACCGACCAGCAACTCGCCGAAGCAGGATGGCTCGTGCTCCGGTTCTGGGAGCACGAGCCATCGGAAGAATGCGCCTCGCGGATCGCTGACGAAGTGGCGCGGCGGCGATCCGGCAAGCCGTAGCAAGGCGGGTTAGCTATTCTCCGTGTCCCGCTCGCGGGCGGCCCGCAGAACCTCGATGATCGAACGGCCAACCGCCTCAGCAACGGGCGGGGGAAACGCGTTTCCGACCTGCCGGTAGCGCGCCGTCTTGCCCCCAGTGAACTCCCATGTCGCAGGGAACCCCTGGATGATCGCCGCCTGCTGGACAGTGAGCATCGGGCCAGCGTCACCAAAGAGGTCTCGGTCCTCAGTCCCCTTCTCCTTGCACACCTCGGGGTCGTTAGCGACTCCAAGGCCTGAGACACCGAGTTGCTTCCAGGCCGCCTTAGCTCGGCTGGGGCCCAGGTCCGCGCCCCCGTGCTTCTTCGACCCTCCGACCAGCGTGGGCGCGATGCCCCCACCCTTGCCCTTCAGCTCCAGGTCACGCTTCGTCGCCGTGTCGAGCCAGCGGTCGTACGCGTCGCGGGCACGCTCCGCGTGAATCCCCTCAAAGTACGGCTTGTAGCGGTCGTGCATCGTCGGCTGAAGCTTGTCCGCCACACTGACCGGTTCCTCGTGTGTGGGGGTCGGCCACTCATACTTCAGATCTTTGAGTACGTCGTTCCGGAAGGCCACAAGAATGGCTCGCGGCCGGAGCTGCGGGACTCCGAAGTCACTGGCCTCGAGAACGTCCCACTTGCACACCGTGTAGCCGAGGCCCTCGTCTGTCACCTCTTGGCCGTCATCACCCAGGTATTGGCCGCCCTGCAGCCGGGCCTCGATTGAGTCGCGGTAGCTGGCAAACTTCGGGTCCTTGATGCCACGCACGTTCTCGATCATTACCGCGCGAGGCTCTAGGAGCTCGACGAGCTTCAGCATCCGAGGGAAGAGGTCCCTCTCATCGTCCTTGCCCAGCTGCTTGCCCGCATGCGAGAACGGCGGGCACGGAACTCCTCCGGCCAAGAGATCAAGCTCACGCTTCGGAAGCCTCTTGCCACCCTTTGTGAGGTCTCTGTGCGGTTCGAACTCCTTGACGTCCGCCTCCAGGACGTCGCAGTGCTCCCGCTCCCAGGCCCACTCCGAGCGCACTGCGATGTTCTTGTCGAGCGTCGCCTTCGCGTGCGCGTCGATCTCCACGAGGGCGAGGTGCTTGAATCCAGCCGCATGGAGCCCAACAGCTTGGCCGCCCGCGCCCGCGCAGATCTCGATCGAAGTGAACTCCCGCTCAGTGCTGGTCATGCACCCTCCTCATTACACGTACCTCGCTGACGTCTTGTACCGCCAGCCATCACAGAGGGTGACAGACCCCACTGACAACGCGGCCTCCACAAGTGTGCGGCATCCCGTAAGCCCCTCGAGCCACTACCCGGGCGATAGCGAACACTCATACGATATGGCGCATGGCGCGAATCGACTGGACCCGGGACGAACTGCTTCTGGCCTGCGCGCTCGTCGTACACAACGGCTGGCACGAACTCCGCCAGGGCGACGCGAGCGTACTCGAACTGTCTGACCTGCTCCGATCGCTCCCGACCAACCACGACGCTGCCGGCGACCCTCGATTCCGCTCGCCCAATAGCGTCAGCCGTAAGACCACCGACATCGCGACTGCCCATCCCGACCACCGAGGCGCGGCCACGCGAGGTGGCCAGCCAACGCGGGATGTCGTCAATGACTTCCTGGAACACCCGACAGAGATGCTCGCTTCCGCTGAAGCTATCCGCCTCGGCATCGCATCTGGAGAACTTCACCGGATCCCGCCTCAGCCCGACGAAACCGGCGAGGACGGTGAGACGACTGCTCCGGAAGGACGGCTGCTGACCCGGTGGGCGCTGTACAGGGAGCGCGACCGGGGCCTCCGCAACCGCAAGATCCGGCAAGCTCGCCGCCAAGGTCAAGCCATCCGGTGCGAGGTCTGCTCCTTTGACTTCAAGCGCCTCTACGGCGACCTCGGAGACGGGTACATCGAGGTTCACCACACCTTGCCCCTCCATATCTCCGGGCCGACCGAGACCAAGCTCGACGATCTCGCTTTCCTGTGCGCCAACTGCCACCGCATGTGTCACAAGGGTCACCAAGGAGAATCCTGGCGCACTCCAGATGCCCTTCGGTCCGCGATCCGGAAGTCCGTTCAGAGCGCTCACTACGCGGCGCCCGATTCCGCCTCATAGTGGGCATGAGGCCGTCAAGGAAGTAATCCGGATCACGCCCTTTCGCCGCGGTCCAGAGCCGCAAATCTGCGATCAGCTCGACAGCCGCATCGTCGATCTCGACAGACTTCAAGAGGCTGGCTAATGAAAAGCGTGCGGCTTTGAGCTAACCCACACGTACCTCGCACCACACGGTCTTACCGACGTTTCGCCCCTCAACTCCCCAGCCCGACGCCAGCTCCTGCACGATCAGCAGCCCTCGGCCGAACTGCTCGTTCTCGGTCGCTGCGCGCGGCTCTGGGAGCACCTCTCCCCTGGGGTCGGACACCGAGATCCTCAACGCGCCGCTGGTGAGGATCAGTTCCACCTGAAAGAGGCGACCCCGGAAGCAGCCGTGCAACAGCGCGTTCGTCGCCAGCTCCGACACCAGAAGGGCGACCGCACCTGCCTGATCCCCATGGCCCCACTCCTCGACCAGGCGGGCCGCGCGGCGCCGAGCCAGGGACACGCTTCTCGGGTACGCGGTGTAGGAGAGCTTGTCGGAGCGGATGACGCCCTCTTGAGCGTTCACCTCAGCCATCTGCATGTACCTCCGGACGCAAGACACGCACAGCCAACTGGCAACGCCGGTTGGGCCCTTGGGTACAGAGAGTACGGAGACGACTACACTGGATGCAATCAGCTCGGGGAAAATTACACCCGGACTGGTTGCGTGCCGACGCCGCCGAACCGCAAACTGTGCGTGCATACAGGGAGGGCGCCACGTGAAGCCAGATCCACCGTCACAGGGAAATCGTGCCTCCACGGTCCTTGGCCGACGGTTAGGCGGAGAGCTCCTCAAGCTGCGTCTTGAAGCCGGTCTTACGCAGGGACAGGCGGCCCAAGCTCTATCCGCTTCGACGGCCAAGGTCGCGAAGATGGAGAGCGGCTGGGTCCCCATGCGCGACCCTGACATCCGCGCCCTCTGCGACCGCTATGGCGTCACTGACCTCGGCCTGATCAAGCACTTGCTCACGCTCGCAGACAGGGATCGCGATCGACGCAAGGCCCGCGGCTGGTGGAATCAATACCCCGAGCTGCGCACTCTCGTTGAGTACGTTGCCCTTGAGGATGTCGCCACGTCCGTCAGAACCTGGCAACTCGCCTTCGTTCCGGGCCTGTTCCAGACCCCCGACTACGCCCGCGCCCTCGCTGTCGGCAGTGCGGATTGGGAAGATCCTGACGAGATCGAACGCTTCGTCGAGGCCAAAATCGCACGACAGAGCAGACTCACTGGAGACTCGCCTCTCGAGATCTGGGCCATTGTCGCGGAGTCCGCTCTGCGACAGCTCGTCGGAGGACGTTCCGTCATGCGCGCACAGTTGAACCATCTCCTCAAGACAGCCCAGCTCCCCAACGTCAAACTTCAGGTGATGCCCAGCCTCGCGGGTGCCCACCCCGGTATGACCAGCTCCTTCAACATCGTTTCCTTCACGGATCCTGGCGCGATGGACGTGGTCTACATGGACACGACCTCCTCTACGCTGTGGCTGGAGAGCGAGAAGGATGCGACGCATCACAACACGTTGTTCGGCCGCATCGCCCGGCTCTCCATGGCACAGCACGACTCCCGTGCCCTGATCGAGAGCATCCGCGAGGAGATCTAGTACATGTCCGCCTTCGAGTTCGCGAAGTCCACCTACAGCAGCGGCAACGGCGAGTGTGTCGAGGTGGCCACTAACCTGCCCGGCATCGTGGCTGTTCGCGACTCCAAGGATCTCCTGTACCCACACATCCGTGTCGGCAGCCCTGCATGGTCGCAGTTCATCGACTGCGTCGCGCAGGGTTCGACTGGCCGTCGGTGAGCTGCAAACCGATTTGCGTGGCCGATCGCGTGCCTCGTCGCTGACGCCTCCCTCCCCGTCCGTTCGGCTGCGTGCTGGCGGGAGCTGGTTCTCAGTGGTGGCTGTTCGCATGAGATAGCGGATTGATAGCGGTCCGTACGTACTTGATCTCCGCTACCGCTCTGGTGGGCCCGGGTAGATTCACGCGCGGGCCCACGTCGCGTGCGTCAGCAGGAGATCGCAGCGTCGGCAATCAGCTGACGCCTCGCCCGCGCAGCCTCCGTCAAGGCTGGTCGTACCAAGTGAACGACGCGATCCGCCAGCCCTCCGGCGTGCGGACGAACTGGATGGACTTCGTGCCGCCGCCCTCGAACGGTTCGCCGTTCATGACGCCTGACTTGCGGTACTCGCCGAAGCGCGCGGCGATGTCACCCGCGATCTCCGTCCGTTCGGACGTCTCCCACTCGGAGAACTCGACCAGTCGGCCGTCCGACAGCAGCTTGTGGCGCGGCTCGATGAACTCGTCCACCGTGTAGGCCGTGGTCGCCGGGCCGGTGCTGACGATCAGCGCGCCCGGGATCGTCAGGCGGCGGATCCGGTCGACGTCCGCCTCCCTGCCGTCCCTGTTGTCGAACGCGCCGAAGAATTCGGCCGTGATCTCATCTATCTCGGCCTTGGTGGTCTTGGTCGTATTGGGCATGGCCGGGAACGTAGCACCCCGTCCATGGGCCGGGAATCGTCTTTGTGGGCGGGTTTCAGCCCCTCTCACAATGCCCTTGCGTGGTCGGGGCGTTGAGGACCGACGCACTCATGCGAGATGGGTACCTGCCCGCGTCCCGGCCACCGGCCGCTGAGTGCGGGACAGGGGCCCTACGTGCCCACCGGCCCCCGACCCTCCCCGTAATCCGCCACAAAGCCTCCCCCGCCCATCTGCTCCGCCACCCGCGCCAGCCAGCCGCTCGGGGAGTACGGCGACGGAGGGTCGACCTCCATGCCCAGTTCCGCCAGCGCCAGCGCGTAGTCGGATTCGTCGAGGGGCAGGGCCAGCAGTTCGTGGAGCTCACCCGCCAGGCGTGCCTTGAGGTGGGGGTCCGTGGTGGCGATGTAGTCCGTGGTCGCCGCGTCGTGGTCCGCGAACTCGTCCGGCATGTCCTGGGAGAACCAGCCGCCGAGGAACTGGGCCGCCTCCGGGAAGCGGGCGCGCCACTCCCAGTGGGTCATGGGGGCGGAAGGCGGCGGGACTTCGCCCTCCTCGATGCTGTGTTTGATGTGGTCGGCGAGGAGGCTCAGCCACTCCTGGATGTCGCCCTCGGGCAGGCCGACGTCGGGGACCGAGTAGAACTCGCCCAGGCGCAGGCGCACTCGGCCCGGAGGGTTGCGGGAGTACTCGCGCAGCTGCGTCTCGGCGGTCGCCAGCGCCCAGGGGCGCGTGTGCCAGGTGTGACGCAGGTAGGCGGTGAGTGCGGTACTCGGCTTGTCCTCGGTGTCATCCGCGGCCTGGCCGTCGTAGGCACGCATCACCTGGTCCAACTCGCCGTAACGTCGGTCGTGTTCGAGGGGTTTCATGGGCACGGCTCGGCGTCCTCTACGGGGTGATACGGGTGGCTACAGGTGGACCGGGAACGTGGCGTGCACGGCGAAGCCGTGCCGGCTCGCGTCGTCCCGCTTGAGGATCACGCGGGCGGACCGTACGTCGACGGGGTCGCGGCCCGCCAGCATCATCGCCTGGAGCAGGACCCGGCCGACCGGGTCCGGGCGGGACGGCCACGCGGCCTCGATCGTGAGGCGGGAGCGGGTCGACTGCGCGAGCCAGCGGTGGATGAGCTGTTCGTTGGCCGTGACCACCTGCTGGGTGGCCCACTGCGCGGTCTCGCGGTCGGGGTAGGTGGCGGAGCGGGTCGGGTGTGCGGTCATGAGTGCTCTCGCTGCATGTGCTCGTTGACGGTGGCGATGAGTTCCTGGAGCCGGTCGCGGGTGGCCCAGTACAGGCGCGGCCTGAGCCCGTCCGGGCCCGGGAAGAGAACCAGCGCGCGCTGTGCCTCGGTGGTGTAGGCCGCGGCGCGCTCGGCGCAATAGGGGTGTTCGTTCGTCACCGCCGACCGGACCGTGTCCGCGAACTCCTGGTCCCCTTCGTCCATCAGGATCGCGTCGAACCCGAAGAGGTGGGGGAAGGCCAGCTGGAATTCCCAGCCCGACATCGGGAGTTCGTCGTACTCGGGTGAGGGCTCGCGGTCGAGGATGCGTACGATCTCGGCGAGCATCCGCAGATACTCCGCCGGGTTCACGTCGCCGGCGGCTCGTTCCACCTTCTTCTGGAACTCCGGCGGGAAGTGGGCCAGCCCTTCACCGCGCTCCACGGAATCCGCCGTGAATTCGAGAACTCCGGAAGCCGCGTAGACGGAACAGTTCCAGTTCGTGATCCAGTTGCCTCGGACGGTGCGGATGTAGCGCCGGATCTCGTCGTCCAGTGACAGTTCGCCCTTGGACTCCTGCGCCTTGACGGCGAGGTCGAGGAGCCGCGGCGCCGGGCCGTCCGAGAACAGGGACGGCCACGCGGCCTCGGCGGCGAGGTGGGTGCCGGTCGGCCGCACGAGCCGGCGAGGGGTGAGCTGCTCGTTGGTCGTGACCACGTGCTGGGTGGCCCACTGCGCGCTCTCGCGGTCGGGGTGGGTGGCGGACGGGTTCGGTCGCGGCATGGGGCGGCCTCAGTGCGCTTCGAGGAGGTGGGAGGAGGCCAGACGCAGGATCGCCCGCAGCACAGGGGGTGTGGCCCACGGAACGATCGCCAGAAGGGCCACCGAGGATGCCGGGTCGGTTTCCAGGAGCAGCGCGGCGTGCAGTTCCGCGATCAGGGGCGGGACGCGCTCGGCGCAGCCGTCCGGGTGTTCGCTCGTCACACCGGCGAGAACTCCGTCTTCGAAGTCGTCGTACTCGTCCGACTCGACCCACCATGAGAAGTCCCTCAGGGTCGAGAATCTGAGTTCGGCCTCCCATGAGGACATGGGCAGCTCGTCGAAGCGGGGGATGCCCTCTTGCTGCAACGCCCGCAGAGTCGCGGCTGTGTCCCTGAGGAATGCCGAGCGGTCCTGTGGGCCGGCCGCGGCTGTCAGGCGTTCCGCGAAGCCCACGGGGAGGCACGCATCACCCGACCGTTCCAGGTCCTCGGAGATGAGCTGGAGCAGGGCGGACAGGGAGGCGCTCGGCATCGCCCAGCGCACGGCGGCGTTGCTGTCGAGTGTGCGGTTGATCCGCGCGAGCTCGCCCCCGGAGGGCGTCGCCGGTGTGGTTGCGCGCGCCGCGACGAGTACGTCGAGGAGCTTGGCCACGACCCCGTTGTTGAAGACCGCGCCGGTATGGATGGTCACAGTGGGTGGTTGTTCCTCTCCGTTGTCGGGCCTGGGCCTTCCGCTCAGGCGGTCGGCATGGATGTGAGCACGATAAAGGGTGGCTCAAGGCCCCTCTTGTACCGGAGGACGACGTTCACGCCGTGCGTATCGGCGCCCTGCGCCTTGAGGCCGTCGGCGTCGTACGAGCCACGGGTGACGGTCCGTCCCGTCACCTCGGTGAAGGGCTTGTCGAGTGTCAGGGTCGATCTCTCGTTCGCGGTCGGCGCCCTCTCCAACCGGTCGAGCCAGCGCTCGATCTTTCCGGCGTTGTCGATGTCGTCGAGGGTTTCCTGGGTGAACCGCTGGGCGGATGCCATGTTCGTGAACGACGACGCAGCCTCCGGTCGCACGGATCCGTCCGGGCGAACGAGCTGCTGGTCGCGCAGACGCTGTGCGAGCTGCTCATCCGTCTTGCCCACGTGCTTGTCGACGCTGTGGCCGCCGTAGAGGCCCTCCGCGTTCGCCAGGTCGATGGCGTAGAAGTGGTTCTTCTCGTCCGCGTCCTTGGTGTACTTGTGCTCCTGCTTGAAGTCGTTCAGCGAGCGCGCGCCGAACGCCTCCGCCCGGGCCTCCTCCGCCGCGTACGTCGGAGCGCTCCGATACGCCTCGTCCAACGCCTCCATCAGCGCGTCGAGTCGGGGCACGAGCGCGTTCACGCGGCGGTTGTACTCCTCCACGACGCGGTTGAGCGCGGCCGTGTCGATGTTGAGGGTGATCTCGACGCTCACCTCCGCGGCGCCCTTGGCGAGACCCTTGAGAAAGCGGCCTACGCCCTTCGCTCCCTCTTTGAGGTCCTTGAGGTCGACGCCGTCACTGAGGTCGATGTCCCCGACGGCCTTCTTGACCGCCTCGAGGTAGATGTCCCAGACCTCGCCGTTGACGTACACCGCCGCCTCGGCGAACTCGCGCAGCAGGTCGCTGATCTTCATCGCGGTGTCGAACAGGACGGTCATGACTGGGTGGCTCGGCTTCTGGTTGGCGGCCGAGTCGTGCTTCCACTCGTAGTTCGCCGTCGTCGTGCCCCAAGCCGTACTGCCCCACAGCGAGCTGCAGAACTGGCGCATGGCGTCGTGCCATTCGCTGTTGCTCTGCTGGGTGATGCCGTACATCTGGCCCGTCAGATTGCCCTCGGCCCAGGACAGCGCCTTCGTCATGTCTGCCCAGGACTGCGACAGCGAGTTGAGGTAGTGCTGCTGCGGATACGGGTAGACCTCGGCGACCTTGCCCCAGCGGAAGGCGTGTTCGAGCAGCGGGCGGATGATGTGCCAGACGACGTCCGGGATGCACTCCAGGAGCGAGCGGATGAAGTCGTCCCCGCCGTCGTCGTCGCCCCACTTCAGGTCGGGGACCGAGCCGTAGTCCGGGGCCTTGTCGATCACGACGGGCGGGGGCTGCGTCTGGGGCTTGGTCTTGCCCGAGGCGTCGTTGGCGGCCTCCGCCTTGGAGTAGTTGTTCGCGGTGGTGGCGAAGCCGACCGCGGCGCCTCCGATACTGACGACGGACTTGGCCCACACCTCCAGGTAGCGGTTGCCGGCCTTGAGGTAGGAGGCGGCGAAGGCCTGCGGGGCGGTGCCGTAGCCGCCCGCGTCGGGGTACTCCTTCAGCTCCTTGATCAGGTTCTTGGCGGCCTTGTCGAACGGCGTCTGCTCGCCCGCGAACCCGCCCGCGACCTGGTGCAGCGTGGAGGGCTTGACGTCGATGGTGCCGCTGCTCGGCGCCGGCGTCCCCATCAGGCCGCGCCCCAGCCGCGCAGGACCGCCCGGTGCGCCGCCGCGTAGTTGATGTGGCCGGTCGTCACGATCTCGTGCAGCCACTTCTGGGCCGCCTGGAGATCCTGCGCCGAGTGGTCCCACTCGTCGAGCTTGTCGACGAACATCTCCCGGGCCTCGCCCTGCCAGGACAGGACGACCGGCTCGACGCGCTCGTAGAGGTCGTCGATCCTGCCGTTGAGCTGCTTGAGGATGTCCTCGAGCTCCACCGCGAGATGGTGGAGAGTGGTGAAGGTGACCGATATGTGGTCGTCGGCGTCGCTGGGCGGCACGGTTCCCCCTTGTCGCTGTGCGCGTCTGCGGCTACGAGTCATGGCTACGGCTGCATCCGCGTACGGGCCTGTGGTCCACGGCTGCTTGCGGATGCGGCGGCGGTCGGTGGACGTGCGGATGACCGGGTGGAGCGGCCGGATCAGAAGCTGTCCAGGCCGCTGCGCGGACGGGCCGGCGGCGCGGCCGGCTCGACGTTCGGCGTGGACAGCTTGTCCGCCTCGCCCGCCACGTCGACGTTGACCTGGATGCGACGGAACTGGTCGAGCTTGTCCAGTTCGAGCTGGGTGAAGCCGTCGCGGCTCATGCGGACCGCCTGCTCCAGGACCTTCATCACCTCGCGGATCCGTACGGCGTCCTCGGCCGCCGCCCGGTGAAATCCCCGGTACGCCGTCGACGCCGGGCCGCTCCAGCCCGCCTCGATGCTGTCGACGATCGTGTCCATGCGCTTCACCTGCTTGTCCAGGTGGTCCTGCATGTCGTCCAGGTCGTCCGCGAGCTTGGTCAGCTTCTCGGGTGGAACCCGTAGATCTTTCGGATCGCCCATCACACCGCTCCCCCGGTCGCATGTGGCGCTCAACCCCCGTTGATCGCACAGGAATTCTAGAGCACGGCGGTCCGCGGGCGACGGCACCCTGAGTCCCCGTTCGCAGGGAACCGAGCCTGCCCGCGGGTGCCGCAATCCCGCGCGTTAGCCTCGAATCGGCCCACGTCCACCCGGGCCGTACATGACGGAGAAGCGAGGCAGTGATGGCGAAGGTACCGGCGGCCGCGGTGGCCGCGAGCGGGATTGTCGGCGGGTACGCCGTGGCGCGGTTCACCAAGAAGCGGCAGCTCGGCGGCGTGGTGCTGGCCGCTGCCGGCGTCGCGGCCGGGGCTCGATGGCGACAGGCCGCCGGGGGCAAGGTCGCCGCCGTGCTAGGTGGTGCCTACGTCGCCGCCTTCGCCGGGTCGCACCCGCTCGCCAAGAAGATGGGCGCCTGGCCCGCCGTGTTCACGGTCGCCGGGGGCGTCGCCGCCGCGTCGTACGTGCTGGCCGACCGGCGCGCCGCGTAAGCCAGACTCTTGCGGGGGGCTACGCGCCCCGGTGCTGCAGCACGTTCACCACGCGCCCCTCCGGGTCCCGCGCGAAGAAGCGGCGTACGCCCCACTCCTCGTCGCGGAGGTCGTGGACGATCTCGGCGCCCGATGCGCGTACCTGCGCGTAGACCGCGTCCACGTCCTCGACCTCCACGCTGAGGTCCGGGACCACGGGCGCGGTCGCCTCGTGGGTGAGAAAGCTGACCTGGGCGGTCGGGTTGGAGGGTGACGCGAGGGTCATCACCCACCCTTGGTTCATGACCTCCTCGAAGCCGAGCAGGCCGTAGAAGTCGCGGTTCTCGGCCATCGACTCGGGCGACTTCGTCGTGAGGTCCGGGACGATCCTGCGGATGGTCATCGGGGGCTCCCGTGCGGTGGGGTCGGGTCGGGGCGGTGCGCGGACTTGCCGGGGCGGTGCGCGGACCAACGGTCATCCTTGCCGAACGTTCCCCCTGAACGTCGACCTGTACGCCCCCGGCGACACCCCGAGCCCCGCCTGAAAGTGCTGCCGGAGCGAGGCTCCCGTACCGAAGCCCGCCTCCGTCGCGATGCGGTCGACCGTGTGATCGGTCTGTTCCAGGAGCTCGCGCGCGCGGTCCACGCGGCGCTGGGTCAGCCACCGGACGGGGGTGAGACCGGTCTCCTCCCGGAAGCGGCGGCTGTAGGTGCGGACGGACATGGCGTCGTGTGCGGCCAGTTCGGCGAGGGTGAGGGGCTCGGCGAGACGGGTGAGGGCCCATGCGCGCGACCCGGACGTGGACGTCAACCCCTCTGATTCCACCGGGCGTTGGATGTACTGGGCCTGGCCACCCTCCCGATGCGGGGGCACCACCGTGCGGCGCGCCACCTCCGCCGCGACGGCCGCGCCGTGGTCGCGGCGGATCATGTGGAGGCACAGGTCGATGCCCGCCGCCTCGCCCGCGGACGTGAGGATCCGGCCCTCGTCGACGTACAGGACGCCGGGGTCGACCGTCACGGACGGGAACGTACGCGCGAAGAGATCGGCCGACATCCAGTGCGTCGTCGCGCGCCGACCGTCCAGGAGCCCCGCCGCGGCGAGCACGAACGAGCCTGTGCAGATGGAGGCGATACGGCGGGGGCCCGGCGGGGGGCGGCGCCCGGGCACGTCCTGCGCCCCACGCTCCGCCTGCGCCCCGCGCGGGGCCGCCACCGCGCGGGCCTCGTCCGCCCCGCGCGGGGCGGCCGCCGCGCGCACCCCCTCCGGTCCACCCGGGGCCGCCGCCACCGCGCGCAGGACCTCCGCCAGTTCCTCGGGCAGGCCGCCCGGCCGCAGGCCCTCGTCCGTCTCGTGCGACGCCGGTACGAGGATCGTGTCCGCGGCCGCCACCGTCGCCAGGCCGTGCTCCGCGTGGATCGGGAAGTCCGCGTCCGTGCGGATCATGCCGGGGCGCGGGGCGCAGGTGAGGACGTCGTAGAGCGGCTCGCCCGCCGCGGACCTCGCGGTGCCGAACAGCTGGTGGACCAGGCCGAGTTCCATGGGCAGGACGCCGTCACGGACCAGTACGGCGACGGTCCGGCGGCCGCTGTGCGCCGGCGTCGCGGGCCTCACGGGAGTCATGGCCAGATTCTTTCACCTCATGGCCATCTGGCCAGTCGTGGCGGCGGGCACCTCCGTCACAGGGTGAGGTCATGAAGACCTTCGGCCCTCGGCCGCACCCCCACACACCCGGCTCGCCCTGGACCGTCGCCGCCGGAGCCGCGCTCGCCATCGTCACGGCCGGGGCGTTCAGCACGCTCGCCGGGCTGCTCGTCGGGCCGCTGCACGAGGATCTCGGCTGGTCACGGGCGTCCGTCGGGCTCGGCTCGCTCGTGAACATGGTCGTGTACGGGGCGAGTGCCCCCTTCGCCGCGGCGCTCATGGACCGGCTCGGGATGCGACGCGTCGCCGTGGGCGCCCTGTGTCTCGTCGGGGCCGGGGCCGGGCTCGCCACGACCATGACCGCGCCCTGGCAGTTCGTCCTGTACTGGGGCGTGCTGGTGGGCCTGGGGACGGGGGCGGTGGCCACGACGTTCGCCGCGACCGTCACCGAGCGGTGGTTCGTCGCGCGGCGCGGGCTCGTCACCGGGCTGCTCACGGCGGCGAGCGTGGTGGGGCAGTTCGTGTTCCTGCCCGTGCTGTCGTGGGTGATCGACGCGTACTCGTGGCGGGCGGCCGCCACGGCTCTCGCGCTCGCCGCGGCCGGCGCGCTGCCCGTGGTGTGGGCCGCGGTGCGCGATCCGCGGAACGGGCCGGCCCCGAGGGAGGACGCCGCGCGGCGCGCCGTGCGCACGCTCGCCCGGGCCGCCCGCCACGGCCCGTTCTGGCTGCTCGCAGGGACCTTCGCCGTCTGCGGAGCCTCGACGAACGGAGTGATGTGGACGCACTTCGCGCCCGCGGCCCACGACCACGGGATGCCGGTGACCGTCGCCGCTTCGCTGCTCTCCCTCATCGGGATCTTCAATGTCGCGGGGACGGTGGCGTCCGGATGGCTGACGGACCGCGCCGATCCGCGCCGCCTGCTCGCCGTGTACTACGCCCTGCGCGGCCTCACCCTCCTCGCGCTGCCGCTGCTCCTGACGTCGGCCGTGGACGCGCCGCTCGTCGCGTTCACCGTCGTCTTCGGACTGCTCGACGTGGCGACCGTGCCGCCGACGATCGCGCTGTGCCGCGCCCACTACGGGGCCGGCGCACCGGTCGTGTTCGGCTGGGTGAGCGCCGCGCACCAGGTCGGGGCCGGGGCCGTGGCGTTCGCGGGCGGGACGGCGCGGGACGCCTTCGGCTCGTACGACCCGGTGTGGGTGGGCGCGGGCGCGCTGTGCGCGGGGGCGGCGCTCCTCGCGCTGACCCTGCGCAGGCCGCGGGGGCGGCGCGTCACGCCCCCAGCGCCCGCGACACCGCGTAGATCGCGAGCCCTGCCAGCGAGCCCACCACCGTGCCGTTGATCCGGATGAACTGCAGGTCACGACCGATGTGCGCCTCGATCTTCTTCGAGGTGTGCTCGGCGTCCCAGCCGGCCACGGTGTCCGTGATCAGGGAGGTGATCTCCGTGCGGTACGTCGTCACGACGTACGTGGCCGCGCCCTCCACCCAGCCGTCGACCTTGTCCTGGAGGCGGCGGTCGGTCGCCATCCGGGAGCCGAGGGAGAGCAACGAGGCCCGTACGCGCAGCCGCAGCTCGCTGCGCTCGTCCTCCGCCGCCGCCACGATCATCGCGCGGACCGCGGACCAGGCGGAGGCGATCAGGTCCTGGACCTCGGGGCGGGCGATGATCTCGGACTTCAGGCGCTCGACGCGCGCCCGCGTGTCCGTGTCGGACTGGAGGTCGCAGGCGAAGTCCTCGAGGAAGCGGTCGAGGGCGCCGCGGGCGGGGTGCCCGGGCATGTCGCGCATCTCGGTGACGAAGCGCAGGAGTTCCTTGTAGACGCGGTCGCCGATCTTCCTGTCGACGAACCGCGGGGTCCAGCCGGGGGCGCCGCCCTGCACCGCGTCCATCACGGAGTCCCCGTGCCGCACCAGCCAGTCGTGGGCCCGCGCGCAGACGAGGTCCACGGCCCGCTTGTGGCCACCGTCGGCGACGACCCTCTCCAGCAACTTGCCTATGCCGGGAGCTACCTCCTGGGCGTCGGCGCGGCGCGTGATGGCCTCACCGACGACCGCCTGGACGTCCGAGTCGCGCAGCACGGTGAGGGCTCCGCGCAGGGCGGTGGCGAGCTCGGCCGTCACCCGATCGGCGTGCTCCGGTTCGGCCAGCCAGGTGCCGAGCCGACGACCGATGCCGACGGCGCGCAGCCGCTGCCGTACGACGTCGGCGGAGAGGAAGTTCTCTCCGACGAACTCGCCGAGCGATACGCCCAACTGGTCCTTCTTCGTCGGGATGATCGCCGTGTGCGGGATGGGCAGGCCGAGGGGGCGGCGGAAGAGCGCGGTGACCGCGAACCAGTCGGCGAGGGCGCCGACCATGCCCGCTTCGGCGGCGGCCGCGACGTAGCCCGCCCAGGCTCCGGCGCCGGAGTTCTGCCCCCACTTGGCGAGTACGTAGATGACGGCGACGAGCAGGAGCAGGCCGCCGGCGGTGGTCTTCATCCGCCGTACGCCGCGCTGCTTCTCCACGTCGGCGGGGCTGAAGGAGCCGGGGCCCGCGCCGAACGGAGCCGGTCGCGTCCCGAATGAGGAGCCGCCCGCACGGGCATGCTCACCCATGCCCGCTTCGCCCGAATCCTCCGTGTCGCGCGCGGCCGCCGCGCGCTTCGCGTCCTCCACTTCGCCCACTCAGCTCACTCCGCCCGTCGCAAGTCCGTCCACCGGCAGTCCCCCGTGTCATCCCGCTCACACATTGTCCCTACCTCACCGACTCCCGGAACGGACGACAAGTTCCCGGCGTCTCAAAAGGCGGAGGGGGGCAGTGTCGGCTTCCTCCCGGCCCATGACGCATCATGGGATCATCACACCGGAGCCTCGGGGCTCCCGCTGCCCGAGGAGACACCCCCGCATGACCAAGCGCCACGGTTATGCCCTGCTGGCCGCGCTCGCGGCCCTGGTCGTCGTGATTTCGGCCGCCATATACCTGGGCGTCTCCGGCGCCTACGACGGCTCCAACAGCACGGTCAGCGCCGGTCCCCGGCACCCCCAGAACTCGGCGGCCCCCGCCTCCACCGGTACGTGGGCGGGCAGTTGGTCGGCCTCCCCCGCGGGCGGCGAACCCGGCACCGAGACCGACGGCCTCGCGGGCCGCTCCGTGCGCAACGTCGTGCACACCAGCATCGGCGGCACCAGCGCCCGCATCACGTTCTCCAACCTCTACGGGCAGCAGCCGCTCAGCATCACGCACGCCTCGGTCGCCGTGGCCGCCGCGCCCAACAGCCCGACCGCCACGGCCGGCACGCTGCGCCGCCTGACCTTCGCCGGCAACACCTCGGTCGTCATCCCGGCCGGTTCCCAGGCCATGAGCGACGCCGTGCGGCTGCACGTCCCGCAGAACACCGACATGCTCGTCACGAGCTACTCGCCCACCCCGTCGGGCCCGGTCACCTATCACCCGCAGGCCCGTCAGATGTCGTACGTCGCCCAGGGCGACCGCGCGGAGGACGAGACCGGCGCCGCCTACACGCAGCAGACCCCGTACTGGCGCTACGTCACCGCGCTCGACGTGCTCAGCAACGAGTCGGACGGCACCGTCGTCGTGATCGGCGACTCCCTGACCGACGGCGTCACCTCGACGGTGGGCACCAACCGCCGCTGGACGGACGTGCTCGCCGCCCGGCTGCGCGACGAGAACGGCACGGCGCGCTACGGCGTCGTCAACCAGGGCATCAGCGGCAACCGCATCCTGTCCGACGGCCTCGGCCGCCCCGCGAACAACCCGAGCGGCCTCTCCCGCTTCGACCGGGACGTCCTCGACCGGTCCGGCGTCAAGGCCGTCGTGATCGCGCTCGGCATCAACGACATCCTCCGCAACCCGCACCAGAACGACCCCGACAAGATCGTCGAGGGCCTGCGGGAGCTGACCCGGCAGGCGCACACCCGCGGCCTGCGCGTGGTCGGCGCGACCCTCATGCCGTTCCAGGGCCACCGCGGCTACGAGCCCCGCCTCGACGTCGTGCGCCAGGCCGTGAACGCGCAGATCCGCTCCGGCAAGGTCTTCGACGAGTTCGTCGACTTCGACAAGGCACTGCGCGACCCCTACAACCCGCGCAGGCTGCTGCCCGGATACGACTCCGGCGACCACCTGCACCCGAGCGACTCCGGCTTCCGCAGGATGGCGTACACGTTCAACCTGACGACGCTGAAGGGGGCGACGCCGGCCCAGCTGTAGCGCGCCCCGCGCTAGAGCTCACGCCGCTCGCGACGCTCCTCCGCCCGCTCCCACTGGCGCTCGCGCCGCTCCTCGTGGCGCTCGTGCCGCAGATGATGACGTTCGGCGTGCCGCTCGCGGTGCCCCTCCAGCGCCTCACGGTGCGCCGCCCTGCGGTCCAGCTTGTCCTGGCGGCGCTCCTCCTTGAGGCGGAGGCGCTCCTCACGCGACACCCTGCGGTCCACGCCGACGCCGCCCATCAGGGCGAACCCCCGCACGACGACCCGCGGGGAGCCCGGCGTGCCCTCGCCCGAGGCCCGGTCGTCGACGCCGCCCATGAAGCCGAAGCCCTTGACGGTGACGTCCAGCTCCGGCGGCACCTTGATCTGGATCCCGCCCATGATCGTGAAGCAGTTGATGACCACGTCGCGGGACGCGAACCGCGCCTCCCGCAGATCGATCTCGCCGCCGCCGAACATCGCGAACGCGGTGAACCTCTCGCCCACCGTCCAGCGCCCCTTACGGCCGAACCCGCCGAAGAGCGCGAGCGCCCACGTGGACGTGGCCTCCCCGCCGATCCGCGCCCGCCAGTCGACCGCGCCCTCGGGCTGCGGCTCCTTCACGAAACTCACCGGGGCCCCCGGCGCCGCCGCGCCCACCCCCGGCAGATCGCGCGTGATCGGCGCCAACTCACCGTACGTACGCGCCGCGTACACGGCCTCGAGCCGCTCGTCGAACTCCTCCATGTCCAGGCGTCCTTCGGCGAGGGCGTCGCGCAGTGCCTCCGCGACCCGGTCCCGGTCGGCGTCGGAGGCCCGCAGCTGGGGCAGGTCGTTCGGCTCGGGGCGCTCAGGGCGTTCGTCCGTCATGGGGCCAGCCTACGAGGGTGCGGCCGTTCCTCCCAGGGATGGTTCCTCCCTGGCGTACATACGGGCGATCACGGACTCGATGTCCGGCTCCCGGACCGACAGGTCCACCAGCGGATACTCGGCCGCGACCTGCGCGACCAGCGGCGCCGCCGACTGCGCGGCCGGGAACGCCAGCCACTGGCGCGGCCCGTCCACCTTCACCACCCGGGCGAACTCCACTACCAGCGGCGGCAGTTCACGCTCCAGGTCGACGACGAGGGTCCGCTCGCTCTCCCCCACCTGATGCAGGCCGTCGAGCTGGCCGTCGTACATGAGGCGCCCGTGATCGATGACCATGACGCGCTTGCACAGCTGCTCGATGTCGGTCAGGTCGTGCGTGGTCAGCAGCACCGTCGTACCGCGCTCCTCGTTCAACTCCCGCAGGAACCCCCGCACTTTGACCTTGGAGACGACATCGAGCCCGATGGTCGGCTCGTCGAGGTAGAGCACCTCGGGGTCGTGCAGGAGGGCCGCCGCGATGTCGCCCCGCATGCGCTGCCCGAGGGAGAGCTGCCGCACCGGCGTGTCCAGCAGGCCGCCCAGTTCGAGCAGTTCGACGCACCGGTCGAGGTTCTCCCGGTAACGGGCGTCCGGGATGCGGTACATGCGGTGCATCAGCCGGTACGAGTCGATCAGCGGCAGGTCCCACCACAGCGTCGTACGCTGCCCGAACACCACGCCGATCCGCCGCGCGAGCCGCGTCCGCTCCCGGGACGGCTCGATGCCCGCGACCCGCAGCCGGCCCGCGCTCGGCGTGAGGATGCCGGTCAGCATCTTGATCGTGGTGGACTTGCCCGCGCCGTTCGGCCCGATGTAGCCGACCATCTCGCCGCGCGGCACGCCGAAGGTGAGCGAGTCGACGGCCCGCACCTGATGCCGCTCGCGCCGCAGCAGCCCCGTCTTCCTGCGCACGTCGAAGACCTTCTCCACGCCGTCGACCTCGATGAAGTCCTCAGCCATACGTCTTCAGCTCCCGGTACTGCGGTACGAACGGACACCCGCGCGCCAGGCCAGACCCGCGAGCGCGCAGCTCCCGGCGGCCACCAGCGGCGGCGTGAAGGCGAGCCACCAGGGCAGGCCGACGGGGTAGGGGCGGCCGAGCACGTACAGCGCGGGCAGCCAGTTGACGAAGGCCAGCGGCACGACGAACGTCACGCCGATCACGAAGTCCCTGGCGAACACCGTCGGCGGGTACTGGAGCAGCGTCAGCCCGCCGAACGTGAACGCGCTCTGCGCCTCCGCAGCGTCCTGCGCCCAGAACTGGAACGCCGCCCCGGCCACGTACACCGCGCCGAAGATCGCCGCGCCGCTCAGCAGCATCACCGGCAGCAGAAGCAGCCTGCCGAACGTCCAGTCGAGGTCCAGGCGCGTCAGCGACCAGCCGAGGACCAGGGCGCCCTGGAGGAAACGGCCGAGGCGACGCAGGCCGAAGCGGTCCGCCGCCACCTGTACGAGCACCGGGGCGGGGCGCACCAGGAACGCGTCGAGGGAGCCGTCGCGCACCCGCAGCCCGAGATCGTCGACGCTGCCCAGCAGGAGAGCGGTGATCCCGAAGGAGACGGAAGCGGTCCCGTACAGGAACGCGGTCTCCGCGAAGCTGTAGCCGCCCAGCGAGGTCGCCTGCGAGAACATCATCCAGATCACGACGAAATCGAGTCCCGTGACGAGGAAGTTGGTGAGGACCGCGGCCGCGAACGACGTGCGGTAGACCAGGGTGGAACGGATCCACATCGCGGCGATCAGGCCGTAGACCCGTACGCTCCCGCCGACGTCAGCCACCTTGGAGCACCACCTTGCGCGTCGCGGAGGACTGGAGGAGGCGGCCCGCGGCGAGCAGGACGACCGCCCACCCGGCCTGGAAGGCGTACGCCATGAGGACTTCGGCCGCACCGGAGCGGGCGCCGAGGAGGATGTCCGCGGGCATCTGCAGGAGCGACGCCCACGGCAGCACCCGCGCGATGTCGCCGAGCGCGCCGGGCATCGCGTTCAGCGGCAGCAGCAGCCCCGTGAAGAACATCCCCACCAGACCGCCGAACTGCAGGACTCCCGACCCGTCGAGCAGCCAGAACGCGCTCAGCGCCAGCACATAGCGGATCGCGAAACTCACCACCACCGCCAGCATCACCGCCACCAGGAACTCCAGCCACACCACCGGATCACCCGGCAGCGCGAGCGGAAAAGCGAGCGCGCCCACCGTCAGCGGCACCACGCCCCGACTGGCCAGCTGGAACACGGCCCGCCCGAAATCACCTGCCAGCCACCACAGTTGGAGATCGACGGGCCGGTACAGGTCCACCGCGATGTCGCCGTTGCGGATCCGCGCCACCATGTCGACCGCGAACCCCGTGTTGAACATCGACAGGGCCTGCGCGAGCGCCTGCCCGATCCACACATACGTCAGCGCCTGCGCCTGGTCGTACCCGCCGAGCCCCGGCCGCTCGTCCCACAGCGCCAGATACGTGTACGCCACGATGAACCCGAAGACGGTGTTCGTGAACACGCCCGCCGCCGTGGCCGAACGGTACGTCGCGTAGCGCCGGAACCCGCCGGCCGCGACGGCCGCGTACAGGCGGCAGGACCCCACGAACACTCCCCCGCGCTCCCGTCTTCCGTTCCGGACCAAAGCGCAGGAGCCTAGCGGGAGCAGGGTGTACCGTGCCACGCATTTTCGGCTCCCCCGGCGCGTGCCACGCCCCGGCCGCGCCACGCATCGATGCCAGAGTGTCCGGCAAGAAGTAAAGAGCCGTGCGAGGCGTACGTGACGTACGGAGGGAAACAGGAGTTCCACAGGGCATGAGCGACGAGCCGCAGCAGCCGAAGGCCGCAGAGTCCGGGAAGGCCGGGAAGCCGGCGACACGCAAACGCCCCCCGCGCACGGGCTGGCGCCGCCTGATCCCCACCTGGCGCATGACCCTCGGCACGATCCTCGGCTTGCTCCTCCTGTGCATCGGCCTGTTCGCCCTCGGCTACTACCTCGTCAAGATCCCGCCCGCCAACGCCACCGCCACCGCGCAGAGCAACGTCTACCTGTACGCCGACGGCAGCCAGCTCGCCCGCGACGGCGAGATCAACCGCGAGAACGTCTCCCTCTCCCAGATCCCCAGGACCGTCCAGCACGGTGTACTCGCCGCCGAGGACCGCGACTTCTACAGCGAGTCCGCCATCGACCCCAAGGCGATGGTCCGCGCCGCCTGGAACACCCTCACCGGCAAGGGCAAGCAGTCCGGCTCCACGATCACCCAGCAATACGTGAAGAACTACTACCTGGGCCAGGAACAGACCATCACCCGCAAGGTGAAGGAGTTCTTCATCTCGATCAAGCTGGACCGCGAGGAGAGCAAGGACCACATCCTCGAGGGCTACCTCAACACCAGCTACTTCGGCCGCAACGCCTACGGCATCCAGGCCGCCGCCCAGGCCTACTACGGCGTCGACGTCGAGGACCTCACCACCGCGCAGGGCGCCTACCTCGCGGCCCTCCTCAACGCCCCCAGCTCGTACGACGTCGTCGCCCACCCCGAGAACAAGGCGCAGGCCGTCGCCCGCTGGAACTACGTCCTCGACGGCATGGTCAAGGAAGGCTGGCTCGGCGCCGCGGCACGCAACAAGATGACGTTCCCCATGCCCGACGACGCCAAGGGCCCCGCCGGGATGTCCGGCCAGCGCGGCTACCTCGTCCAGGCCGTCAAGGACTACCTCACCGACAACGACATCATCGACGAGGACACCCTGGCCGTCGGCGGCTACCGCATCACCACCACACTCCAGAAGAAGAAACAGGACGCCTTCGTCAAAGCCGTCGACGACCAGCTGATGTCCAAACTCGACAAGCAGAACCGCGCGGCCGACCGCAACGTCCGCGCCGGCGGCGCCGCCATCGACCCCGCGACCGGCAAGGTCCTCGCGATGTACGGCGGCATCGACTACACGAAGCAGTACGTCAACAACGCCACCCGCCGCGACTACCAAGTCGGCTCCACGTTCAAGCCGTTCGTCTTCACCTCGGCCGTGGAGAACGCCTCCACCACCCAGGACGGCCGCACCATCACCCCGAACACCATCTACGACGGCACCAACGCCCGCCCCGTACAAGGCTGGAGCGGCGGCTACTACGCCCCGGAGAACGAGGACAAGGTCGACTACGGGCCCATCACCGTCCGCGCCGCCACCGACAAGTCCGTCAACGCGGTCTACGCGCAGATGGCCGTCGACGTCGGCTCCGACAAGGTGAAGCAGACCGCCATCGCCCTCGGACTCCCGAAGAACACCCCCGACCTGACCGAGTCCCCCTCGATCGCGCTCGGCCCGTCCACACCCAGCGTCCTCGACATGACGGAGGCCTACGCGACCCTCGCCAACCACGGCAGGCGCGCCACGTACACCCTCGTCACCGAGGTCACCAAGGACGGCGAGAACGCCGACCTGCCCGAACAGACCACCCGGCGCGCCGTCACCCGCGAATCCGCCGACACGACGACGTCCGTCCTGCAGAGCGTCGTCGAGGGCGGCACCGGCACGGCCGCCCTCGCCGCGGACCGGCCGGCCGCCGGCAAGACCGGCACCGCCGAGGAGGACACGGCGGCCTGGTTCGCGGGCTACACCCCCGACCTCGCCACCGTCGTCGCCGTCATGGGCCAGAACCCCGACACCGGAGCCCACACCCCGCTGTACGGGGCGCTGGGCCTGGCGCGCATCAACGGCGGCGGCTTCCCGGCGCAGATCTGGGCCCAGTTCACCAAGGCCGCGCTCACGGGCAGTCCCGCCAAGGACTTCGACCTGGACCTGGAATCCGGCGCCGACCAGCCCGAGATCCCCTCGGCCGCACCCGACGAATCCTCCACCGAACCGGCCACCGGCGAACCCTCCAGCGAGCCCCCCTCCGAACCGGCGTCCTCCGGCCCCCCGACCGAACCGTCCACACCGGCGGAGCCCACCCTCGCGACGCCGTCGGAGGAATCGAACCCACCGTCAGGACCGGTCAACGAACTGTTCGGCGACCCGGACTCCACCCGCGACTCCGAGTCCGATCCCGACTCCAACTCCGACCGGTGACAGCGCCCCTCAGCAGCCGAAAGACGGTCTTTCGTCCGGATCAGGCCCTAGTGCCCCGATGTCGCCTTGAGACCCACGATCGCGACGATCAGCAGCACGATGAAGAAGATCCGCGCGGCCGTCGCCGGCTCCCCGAGCGCCAGCATGCCGACGACAGCCGCACCGGCCGCACCGATGCCCACCCACACGCCGTAGGCCGTACCGATCGGCAGACTCCTGGCGGCGTAGGAGAGCATCACCATGCTCGCGACGATGCCCGCGCCGGTGAACACGCTCGGCCACAGCCGTGTGAACCCGTCCGTGAACTTCATGCCGATCGACCAGCCGACCTCGAGAAATCCGGCGACCACGATCAGAACCCAGGCCATGACAGGCACCTCCGTCAGTTGGATCAACAGGGGTGCGTCGTCTTTGCGATACCCGGTACGGCGCGTCTCGTCGGGGTCCCCCAAAGGTAGCAAAGAACGCGCAAAAGGGCTGGTGACAAGGGTCACCAGCCCTTCTGCGAACAACTACGAGCCGGACCGCTCCACGGGTACGGGTACGGGTACGGCTAGGGGTAGGCGTAGGGGGTACCGCTACAGGGACAGGGCGCCCCTGCACGGACGGACCTCTACAGATACAGCCCCGTCGAATCCTGGGAACCCTCGAACCGGTCGGCCGCCACCGCGTGCAGATCGCGCTCACGCATCAGCACGTACGCGACACCCCGCACCTCGACCTCGGCCAGGTCCTCCGGGTCGTACAGCACCCGGTCGCCCGGCTCCACCGTCCGCACGTTCTGCCCGACGGCCACCACCACGGCCCAGGCCAGACGCCGCCCCACGGCCGCGGTCGCCGGGATCAGGATCCCGCCGCCACTGCGCCGCTCGCCCTCGGCGGAGTCCTGCCGCACGAGCACACGGTCGTGCAGCATGCGAATGGGCAACTTGTCGTGCTGGGTGCTGTGCTTCTCGCTGTTGGCGCTCACGCCCCGAAACCTACCTGCCCCGGCCGCTCCCGCACGCGGGAAGGGTCAGCGCTTGCGGCGCCGCACGGTCACGGCGAGCAGCCCCACGAGACCGACCACCGCGACAGCCACCGGAACAATGCGCTCCACACGCGGCGCACCCTCCTCGGAGACGAACTGCGCCTTCACATCCGACACCAGCCGGTTCGCGCCCACATAGGCCCGCCCGACGGAGTGGTCGACGCTCGCGACGAACTTGGCCTTCGCGTCACCGACGATCGTCTTGGGGTGCACCCGCACCCCGATCTCGTCGAGCGTCTCGGCCAGCGCCTCGCGACGGCGCTTTATGTCCGCCTCGATCTGCGCCGGGGTCCGCGCATCCGACGTTCTCGACGTGTCCGACACCGCGCTGCCTCCATGGTCGCTGTTATGGCACTGGTCGTGGACAGTCTGTCAGCTCGGCGACGCTCGCACCCCACGGCACCCCCATTACGCTCGGGTCCCGTACCCGTATCCCGTACGAGGAGTCCCACCATGAGCGAGCGACTGACGACCGGCGACACCGCCCCCGCCTTCACGCTGCCCGACGCCGACGGCAACGAGGTCTCCCTCGCCGACCACAAGGGCCGCAAGACCATCGTCTACTTCTACCCGGCCGCCCTCACCCCCGGCTGCACGAAGCAGGCCTGCGACTTCACGGACAACCTCGACGTCCTCGCGGGCGCCGGCTACGACGTGATCGGCATCTCCCCGGACAAGCCGGAGAAGCTCGCGAAGTTCCGCGAGAAGGAGAACCTCAAGGTCACGCTCCTCGGCGACCCCTCCAAGGAGACCCTCGAGGCCTACGGCGCCTACGGCGAGAAGAAGCTCTACGGCAAAACGGTGACGGGCGTGATCCGCTCCACGATCGTCGTCGACGAGGACGGCAAGGTCGAACGCGCCCTCTACAACGTGAAGGCCACCGGCCACGTGGCGAAGATCATCAAGGATCTCGGAATCTGACCCCCGGGCCGCGGATCACCGCAGGCCCTCCGGGTACGCGCAGATGTGACGGAAGTCCCCTCGAAGGGGACTTCCGTTTGCGATCGCCACCTTCGAGCAAGTGATTCCGTGGAACAACGCGTCCACAGAAGGGATCACTCCATGTCGGGCGTCCTCGACCCAGAGCAGACCGGGTCCGCCGCCGACCCCGCGGTGGTCAAACGCCACCGCACCCTCTTCCGCGCGGTGAAGCGCCGCAAGAATCCGCCTCTGCGCCGTACGGACATCACCGTCACCGACGAGGCGGCCGTGAAGCGGGCGGTCAAAGCGGCCTCGCTCGGCAATGCCATGGAGTGGTTCGACTTCGGCATCTACAGCTACCTCGCCGTCACCATCGGCCACGTCTTCTTCCCCTCCGGGAACGCCACGGTCCAGCTCATCTCCTCCTTCGCGACCTTCGCCGTCTCCTTCCTCGTCCGCCCCATCGGCGGCATGGTGTTCGGCCCCATGGGGGACAAGATCGGCCGCAAGAAGGTCCTCGCGATGACGATGATCATGATGGCGATCGGCACCTTCGCCATCGGACTCATCCCGTCGTACGCCGTCATCGGCTTCTGGGCACCCGTCCTGCTGATCTTCTTCCGCCTCGTCCAGGGCTTCTCCACGGGCGGCGAGTACGGCGGCGCCTCCACCTTCATCGCCGAATACGCACCCGACAAACGGCGCGGCTTCTTCGGCAGCTTCCTGGAGTTCGGCACCCTCGCCGGCTACATCGGCGCGGCGGGCCTGGTCACCCTCCTGACCACCCTCCTCGGCAGCGGGGGCATGGAGTCCTGGGGCTGGCGCATCCCCTTCCTGGTCGCGGGCCCGATCGGCCTCGTCGGCCTCTACCTGCGGCTCCGCCTCGACGAGACACCCGCCTTCCAGAAACTCGAGGACGAATCCTCACACCGGGCCTCCGACGCGGCCTCGAACGTCGAGACCACCGCGAAGGGCGACCTGGCCAAGATCTTCCGCGACTACTGGCCCACGCTCATCCTGTGCATCTGCCTGGTCGGCGCCTACAACATCACCGACTACATGCTCCTGTCGTACATGCCGACGTACCTGTCCGACGAGATGGGCTACAAGGAGTCCCACGGGCTGCTCATCCTCATCGCCACGATGGTCGTCCTCATGCTGGTCATCACCCAGGTCGGCAAACTCTCCGACCGCTTCGGCCGCAAGCCGCTCCTCATGGCCGGAATGCTGGGCTTCCTCCTCCTCTCCGTCCCCTCGTTCCTCCTCGTCAAGAACGGCGCCCTGTGGGCGGTCTCGCTCGGCATGCTGCTGCTCGGCCTGTCCCTGGTCTGCATGCTCGGCACCATGTCGGCGGCGCTCCCGGCCCTGTTCCCCACCCAGGTCCGCTACGGCTCGCTGTCCGTCGGCTACAACCTCTCGGCGTCGATCTTCGGCGGCACGACACCCCTGGTCGTCACGGCCCTGATCAGCGTCACCGGCACGGACATGATGCCCGCGTACTACGCCATGGCGGCGGCCCTGGTCGGCGTGATCGCGGTGGCCTGCATGAAGGAAACGGCCCAACAGCCCCTGGCGGGCTCCCCGCCGTCGGTGGAGACACAGGAGGAAGCGGCCGAACTGGTGGAGTCCCAGGCGCGAGCGCCGAGGTTCTGACCCGCACGGCCCCGCATCGCCCCTCGAACGACCCACCTGTGCCCGAACTGTCATGCGTCGACCGGAACTTGATGCCGACACATCACGCGCGCTCCCGCGCCGAGCGGGGCCGCCGTACACTGACGGGGCGGATCTCACCAGGAAGGTGAGATGTTCGCTATGTCGCGGTCGTGGTGGAATCTGGCAGTCACGTCGGGTTTAGGTCCCGGTGGGAGAAATCCCGTGAGGGTTCGAATCCCTCCGACCGCACACACAAGGGCGCTCCCCATCGGGGAGCGCCCTTCTTCACGGCCGGCCCGGCTCAGCCCAACAGCTCCCGCACCACCGGCACCAGGGCCCGAAACGCCTTGCCGCGGTGGGAGATCGCGTTCTTCTCGTCGGGGGTCAGCTCGGCGCACGTCCGGGTGTCGTCCTCCACCTGGAGGATCGGGTCGTAGCCGAAGCCGTTCGAGCCCGACGGGGCGTGCCGCAGCACCCCACGCAACTGGCCCTCGACCACACGCTCCGTGCCGTCCGGCAGCGCCAGCGCCGCGGCGCACGCGAAGTGGGCCCCGCGGTGGCGGTCGTCGTCGATGTCACCGAGCTGGGCGAGGAGGAGGTCGAGGTTGGCCTTGTCGTCGCCGTGGCGGCCGGCCCAGCGGGCGGAGAAGATGCCGGGTGCTCCGCCGAGTACGTCGACGCACAGGCCGGAGTCGTCGGCGACGGCGGGCAGGCCGGTCGCTCTGGCGAGGGCGTGGGCCTTGAGGAGGGCGTTCTCGGCGAAGGTGACGCCGGTTTCCCTGACGTCGGGGATGTCGGGATAGGTGTCCGCGCCGACGAGGTCGTGGGGCAGGCCTGCGTCGGCGAGGATCGCCCTGAGCTCGGTGATCTTGCCGGCGTTGCGGGTGGCGAGGATGAGGCGGGTCATGGGGACCAGTATCGCGCCGGCGTCGGTGCCGTCGTCACGGCGTGCAGACCTTGGTCAGTTCGCCGGCGGCGTCGGTGACGGGGGTGATGTCGGGGGTTCCGTCGCCGTTCTTGATGGCTGTACGGACGTTGCCCACGGCGGTGTTGAGGTCGTCGACAGCTCGGGAGACGTCGGCGTTGTCGGTCTTGTCGCCGATTTTGTCGAGGTTCTTGTCGATGGAGTCGAGTGCTTTGTCGGCCTGTGCGGGGTCGTTCGTGGCGTTCTCGACGGCCTGCTTGAGGTCGCTGACGCTGTCGGCGATGGAGTCGGCGGTCTGGACACAGTCGAGTGCCTTGTCGACGGCGCTGCAGCCGGTGACGGCCGGTACGGCTATGAGTGCCGCGGCTGCGGTCATGACGGCGATGCGGCGACGGTGGCGTGGGTGTGCGGCCATGGAGCGGTCCTCCCCTGTGTGCGGAAGCGGGCGTACGGCGAGGTGCCGTACGCCCGTCCGTTGTGACGCGGTCGGCGTCTTGCGGGTTGCCACCCTACTTGGCGCGCTCTTTACCTTTGGAGGGTGGCCTCGAGTGCCGCGCGCTGGGCGGTGGCGAGGTCGGCGCAGCCCGAAACGGCAAGGTCGAGGAGGGAGTTGAGTTCGTCGCGGGCGAAGGGTTCGGCCTCGGCGGTGCCCTGGACCTCGACGAAGCGGCCGTCGCCGGTGCAGACGACGTTCATGTCGGTGTCGGCGCGTACGTCTTCCTCGTAGCAGAGGTCGAGGAGGGGGATGCCGCCGACGATGCCGACGGAGACGGCGGAGACGGTGCCGGTGAGGGGCTGGCGGCCGGCCTTGATGAGCTTCTTGCCCTGGGCCCAGGTGATGGCGTCGGCGAGGGCGACGTAGGCGCCGGTGATGGCGGCGGTGCGGGTGCCGCCATCGGCCTGGAGGACGTCGCAGTCGAGGACGATGGTGTTTTCGCCGAGGGCCTTGTAGTCGATGACGGCGCGCAGCGAGCGGCCGATGAGGCGGCTGATCTCGTGGGTGCGGCCGCCGATCTTGCCGCGGACGGATTCGCGGTCGCCGCGGGTGTTGGTGGCGCGGGGGAGCATCGAGTATTCGGCGGTGACCCAGCCTTCGCCGCTGCCCTTGCGCCAGCGGGGGACGCCTTCGGTGACGGAGGCGGTGCAGAAGACTTTGGTGTCGCCGAAGGAGACGAGGACGGAGCCTTCTGCATGCTTGCTCCACCCTCGTTCGATGGTGATGGGGCGGAGCTGTTCGGGGGTGCGGCCGTCGATGCGAGACATGGGGGGAGCCTAGCGAAAACGTCGAAGGCCCCGTTCCGGGTGTCGGGTGCGGGGCCTTCTTCGGGTGGCGCCTAGGCGGGTTGCCCGGTGCTCACATCATGTCTTCGATGTCGGCGGCGATGGGGTCGGCGTCGGTGCCGATGACGACCTGGATGGCGGTGCCCATCTTGACGACGCCGTGGGCGCCGGCGGCCTTGAGGGCGGCTTCGTCGACCTTGCTGGGGTCGATGACCTCGGTGCGCAGGCGGGTGATGCAGCCCTCGACCTCTTCGATGTTGTCGAGCCCGCCGAGCCCGGCGACGATCTTCTCAGCCTTGGTGGCCATGTGGTTCTCCCTGACTTTTCTCTTGGCCCCCATGGGCCCGCTTTGTCACGGTAACCCACGGTTGGCCCATCTTCACGAGCGGTCATGCTGCCCGTGACGAATGATGACGATCACGGCGTCATGCCCTCACGGGCCGGTGCCGGCCGACCCGTCCCTCAACTGGTCTACACCAGTTTCCCACGACCGCCAAACGTACTGCCACAGCGGCTTGTTCGTTCCGGGAGGACGCCCATGAGCGCCGACAGTGCGGCCGTCTACAGACCCAGCCTGTGGAACAACCTCTTCCAGGGTCTGCAGAAGATGGGTCGCAGTCTCCAGCTCCCCATCGCCGTGCTGCCGGCGGCCGGCATCCTCAACCGGCTCGGCCAGCCCGACGTCTTCGGCGACCAGGGTCTGGGGTGGACCGATGTCTCCAAGGTGATGGTCGGTGCCGGTGGCGCGCTCCTCGACGGCGCGCTCGGTCTGCCGCTGCTGTTCTGTATCGGTGTGGCGATCGGCATGGCCAAGAAGGCGGACGGTTCGACGGCGCTCGCGGCGGTCGTCGGTTTTCTCGTCTACTACAACGTAATGCGCCAGTTCCCCGAGGCCTGCCCGGCCGGTTCCCAGCCGGTCGCCACGGGGTGCCAGGTGACGTTGGACCACTCGGTGGCGGCCTACACCTACCAGAATCCGGGTGTCTTCGGCGGCATCGTCATGGGTCTGCTCGCGTCCTTCTTCTGGCAGCGCTTCCACCGCACGAAGCTGGTCGACTGGCTGGGCTTCTTCAACGGCCGCCGTCTCGTGCCGATCATCATGGCGTTCGTCGCGATCGTCGTCGCCGCGATCTGTCTGTGGATCTGGCCGCCGATCGGTGACGCCCTGGAGAGCTTCAGCGACTGGCTCGTGGGTCTGGACTGGCTCGGCTCCGGCATCTTCGGTGTCGCCAACCGCGCGCTGCTGGTGATCGGTCTGCACCAGTTCCTGAACGTGCCCATCTGGTTCCAGTTCGGCACGTACACGAAGCCGGACGGCACCGAGGTGCACGGTGACATCAACATGTTCCTGGCGGGCGACCCGAACGCGGGCCAGTTCACCTCGGGATTCTTCCCGATCATGATGTTCGCGCTGCCGGCCGCGTGTCTGGCGATGACGCACTGCGCGCGCCCGGAGCGCCGCAAGGTGGTCGGCGGCCTGATGCTCTCGGTCGCCCTGACCTCGTTCGTCACCGGGATCACCGAGCCGATCGAGTACTCGTTCCTTTTCGTGGCGCCGATGCTCTACGCGATCCACGCGGTGCTCACCGGTGTCTCGATGGCGGTGACGTGGGCGCTCGGTGTGCACGACGGTTTCAGCTTCTCGGCAGGTCTGATCGACTACGTCATCAACTGGAGTCTGGCGACCAAGCCATGGCTGATCATCCCGATCGGGCTCGCCTTCGCGGTGGTCTACTACGTGATCTTCCGGTTCGCGATCACCAAGTTCGACCTGAAGACGCCGGGGCGTGAGCCCGAGGACCAGGTCGAGGACGTCACGAAGGCCTGATCTCCCGCCGCGCCCGGGCCCCACACCCCCCGGCATCCCCAGAGCCCCCGGACCTCCTGGTCCGGGGGTTTTGTTTCGCGCTGTCGCATATGACTGAGCGCACAGGGATCCCAGGAAGGAGCGGGTTCCTTATACGACCTTCACCGTGCTACAACAGGTCTACACCACTGAGTGGTGTAGACCACGCGGCCGCAGAGCCGGGTTCCCGAGACGCCGCCGTCCCCACCTTTCCCCCCGGGCGGCGCCTTGCCTACTGGAGGAAGTTGTGACCACGGCCAGTGCCGCCCCCGCGGCCGCCAAGAAGAAGGGCGCGGGCGCGATGGCTGTCATGCAGCGCATCGGCCGCAGCCTCATGCTGCCGGTCGCGGTGCTGCCCGCCGCCGCGCTCCTGGTCCGGTTCGGGCAGCCCGACATGCTCGGCAGGGAGTCGTTCCCCACCTTCATCACCAAGCTGGCGTCGTACATGTCGGCGGGCGGCGGTGCGCTGCTCGACAACATGCCGCTGCTGTTCTGCGTCGGTATCGCCATCGGCTTCGCCAAGAAGTCCGACGGCTCCACCGCGCTCGCGGCCGTCACCGGCTACCTGGTCTTCCAGAAGGTGCTCGCCACCTTCACGGACAGCAACCTGCCGAAGGTCGCCGCCGTCGCCGACGGCAAGATCGTCATGAACGCGGCGCCGGTCAACGCCGGTGTGCTCGGTGGTGTCGTCATGGGCGTCGTCGTGGCCCTGCTCTACCAGAAGTTCTACCGGACGAAGCTGCCCGACTGGGCGGGCTTCTTCGGCGGCCGTCGCCTCGTCCCGATCCTCTCCGCCTTCGCGGGCCTGGTCATCGGCATCGTCTTCGGTCTCATCTGGCCCGTGCTCGGCACCGGCCTGCACAACTTCGGTGAGTGGCTGGTCGGCTCGGGCGCGGTCGGCGCCGGCATCTTCGGTGTCGCCAACCGCGCGCTGATCCCGATCGGCATGCACCACCTGCTCAACTCGTTCCCGTGGTTCCAGGCCGGTTCGTACGAGGGCAAGAGCGGCGACATCGCGCGCTTCCTCCAGGGCGACCCGAGCGCCGGCCAGTTCATGACCGGTTTCTTCCCGATCATGATGTTCGCCCTCCCGGCGGCCTGCCTCGCGATCGTCCACTGCGCTCGTCCCGAGCGCCGCAAGGTCGTCGGCGGCATGATGTTCTCGCTCGCGGCCACCGCGTTCGTCACCGGTGTGACCGAGCCGATCGAGTTCACGTTCATGTTCATCGCCCCGGCCCTGTACGCGATCCACGCGGTGCTCACCGGTGTCTCGATGGCGCTGACCTGGTCGCTCGGCATGAAGGACGGCTTCGGCTTCTCCGCCGGCGCGGTCGACTACTTCCTCAACCTCGGTATCGCGACCAACCCGTGGGGTCTCGCGCTGGTCGGCCTCTGCTTCGCGGTGGTCTACTACGTGATCTTCCGGTTCGCGATCACCAAGTTCAACATTCCTACGCCGGGCCGTGAGTCCGACGAGGAACTGGCCGAGCTCCTCAAGGCCGAGAGCAAGTAGGCCCCGGCCCCCGCACGACGGCGAAGGCCCCCGGAACCGATGCGGTTCCGGGGGCCTTCGTCATGCCGGGCTCAGATCTCGTACACCCGCCCGGGCACGGCCAGTTCGGCCGGTCCGGTGTACACGGTGCGGGCGTCCGCGAGGTTGGCCTGGGGGTCCGTCCACGGCGGGATGTGGGTGAGGACGAGGCGACGGGCACCGGCCCGGCTCGCGGTCGCGCCCGCCTCGCGGCCGTTGAGGTGGAGGTCGGGGATGTTCTCCTTGCCGTACGTGAACGCCGCCTCGCACAGGAACAGGTCACTGTCCGCGGCGAGTTCGTCGAGCGCGACGCACGTGCCCGTGTCCCCGGAGTAGGTGAGTGACCTGCCGCCGTGCTCGACACGGATGCCGTACGCCTCGACGGGGTGGCACACCTTCTCGGTGCGCACGGTGAACGGGCCGATCTCGTGCCAGCCCGGCTTCACCGTGTGGAAGTCGAAGACCTCGCTCATCGAGGAGGCGGAGGGCGTGTCCGCGTACGCCGTGGTGAGGCGCTGCTCCGTGCCCTCGGGGCCGTAGACCGGGATCGGGGCGCAGCGGCCGCCGTCGTGGCGGTAGTAGCGCGCCACGAAGTAGCCGCACATGTCGATGCAGTGGTCGGCGTGCAGATGGCTGAGGAAGATCGCATCGAGGTCGTAGAGACCGCAGTGGCGCTGCAGCTCGCCCAGGGCGCCGTTGCCCATGTCGAGTAGCAGCCGGAAGCCGTCGGCCTCGACGAGGTAGCTCGAGCAGGCCGAATCCGCGGACGGGAACGACCCCGAGCAGCCGACGACGGTGAGCTTCATAAGAGCCGGAACCTCCGCGCTGGCAGTCAGAGAGCGGGATGGGAACAGTGGGAAGAGGGGGCGAGCGGTCCGTCGAGCGTAAGGCGCAAAAGGGCCGGTCGCTCCTCCGTCGTGGGCTGTTGTGGGAGAACTCACCTGTGCTGTCACCGGTTCGGGGGGCGTGCGTCCGGTGCGGCGTCGCGCCGGTGCCACCGGTACCGTCTCCCGTATGGACACGTCATGGTGGCTCGCGCTCGCCGCGGTGCTGCTGCTCGCGCTGGTCGCGACGCTCGTCGACGGGTGGGGGCGCGGGCACCGTCGGCCCGGCGGCCGCACCCGCCCCCCGCGGGGGCCGCGCGCGCCGGGTGCGCGGCCGCAGCCGGGCGAGATCTGGTGGGCGCTGGTGCCGTACGAGGACGGGCCGGGCGGCAAGGACCGGCCGTGTCTGGTGCTGACGGTGCGCCGGCGGCGGGCGCGCGTCGCGAAGATCACCAGCAAGTACCACGACGAGCGGGCCGGGGTGATCGCGCTGCCGCCCGGCTCCGTGGGCGACGCGCAGGGCAGGCCGAGCTTCCTGGAGACGGATGAGCTCCGCGAGGTTCCCGTGGGTGACTTCCGGCGCAGGGCCGGGGTGCTGGACCCGGTGGTGTGGGACCAGGTCCGGCATCTGGCGCGGTGACGCGGGAGCCGGCTGACGGTGCCTGCGGGCTTACGCGGCACGCGCTTACGTGGCCAGGGGCCTGGGCAGAAGCGCGCCTGCGCGAAAACGGGCTCGCGTGAAAGCGGGCCCGAGCGACGACAGGCTCACGCAGAAGCGGACCGGGGCGAAAACAGGCTCACGCAGACGCGGACCGGGGCGAAAACAGGCCCACGCACAAGCGAGCCCGAGCAAAGACAGGCTCACCGCAGAAGCGGGCCCGCGCGAAAACAGGCTCACCGCACAAGCGAGCCCCAGCAAGAGCGGGGGCCGGGCCGTACTGCTGCCGGCCCGGCCCCCGCTTCGACGATTCGTGCTCAGGCCCAGAGCTGGCCGTGCAGCGTCTCGATCGCTTCCTCTGTCGTGGCCGCCGTGTAGACGCCGGTCGACAGGTACTTCCAGCCGCCGTCGGCGACCACGAAGACGATGTCGGCGGACTCCCCGGCCGCGACCGCCTTGCGGCCGACGCCGATCGCCGCGTGCAGGGCCGCTCCGGTGGAGACGCCCGCGAAGATGCCCTCCTGCTGGAGGAGTTCACGCGTGCGGGTCACCGCGTCGGCGGAGCCGACCGAGAAGCGGGTGGTCAGGACGGAGGCGTCGTACAGCTCGGGGACGAAGCCCTCGTCGAGGTTGCGCAGACCGTAGACCAGGTCGTCGTAGCGCGGCTCCGCGGCGACGATCTTGACGTCCGGCTTCTGTTCGCGCAGGTAGCGGCCGACGCCCATGAGGGTGCCCGTCGTGCCGAGGCCCGCCACGAAGTGGGTGACGGAGGGCAGGTCGGCGAGGATCTCGGGGCCGGTCGTCGCGTAGTGGGCGCCCGCGTTGTCCGGGTTGCCGTACTGGTAGAGCATCACCCAGTCCGGGTGCTGCGCGCTCAGTTCCTTGGCCATGCGGACGGCAGTGTTGGAGCCGCCCGCCGCGGGCGACGGGATGATCTCGGCGCCCCACATCGCGAGCAGGTCCCTGCGTTCCTGCGAGGTGTTCTCCGGCATGACGCACACCATGCGGTAGCCCTTGAGGCGGGCCGCCATGGCGAGCGAGATGCCGGTGTTGCCCGAGGTCGGCTCGAGGATGGTGCAGCCGGGGGTGAGCCGGCCGTCCTTCTCGGCCTGCTCGATCATGTGGAGCGCGGGGCGGTCCTTGACCGAGCCCGTCGGGTTGCGGTCCTCGAGCTTCGCCCAGATCCGTACGTCCTCGGACGGCGAGAGCCGCGGCAGGCGCACCAGGGGCGTGTTGCCGACCGCGGCGAGCGGGGAGTCGTACCGCATCCCGATCAGGCCATGCCGCCGGCCACGGCCGGCAGGATCGTGACGTTGTCGCCGTCGGCGAGCTTGGTGGTGATGCCGTCGAGGAAGCGGACGTCCTCGTCGTTCAGGTAGACGTTCACGAAGCGGCGCAGCTGCTCACCGTCCACGATGCGGGCCTGGATGCCCGTGTGGCGGGTCTCGAGGTCGGCGAAGAGCTCGGCGAGCGTGTCCCCGCTGCCCTCGACGGACTTCTGGCCGTCGGTGTAGGTACGGAGGATGGTCGGGATGCGGACCTCGATGGCCATGGCTGGACTCCAGTAACAGGGGAGGGTACGGAAGGGCTTTGGCGTGCGCTGAAACAGCGGTGCCCACGACACGTCGGACCGGCGGAGGGAGTCCGCCGCAGCGGCCCGAAGCCTGCGAAGCAGTGCGGGGGCGCGTCAGGAATCGGGACAGATGGCGCTGGCGAGGCGGCACAGGTCGACGTGAAGGCGCGCCACGAGCAGCATGCCCGGCGTCTTGTCGCTCACGTCGTGAAGAACCATGGGGTCATCGTATCGATTCCCGTCCGGGATCCCGGAGTGTGATCTCACCATGTGGTCGATATCCGTCCGAAGACTGGGACGCCTCCCGGATCGGAGGCGGTGGGACTACGGGGTGACCTCGACCTCTTCCTCGGTCACGACGCCCTCGACGATCCGGAAGGAGCGGAACTGGAAGGGGCCCGCGTCGTCGGTGTCCGCCGTGGAGACGAGGACGTAGTGGGCGCCCGGCTCGTTCGCGTAGGTGATGTCGGTGCGGGAGGGGTGGGCCTCGGTCGCGGTGTGCGAGTGGTAGATGATCACGGGCTCCTCGTCCCGGTCGTCCATCTCGCGGTACAGCTTCAGCAGGTCACCCGAGTCGAACTCGTAGAACGTGGGCGAGCGGGCGGCGTTGAGCATCGGGATGAAGCGCTCGGGCCTGCCGGTGCCCACCGGTCCCGCGACGACGCCGCACGCCTCGTCGGGGTGGTCGGCGCGCGCGTGGGCCACGATCTGGTCGTAGAGGGCCTGGGTCAGGGTCAGCATGGGGCTCAGGATAAACAGACGGGCCCTCCCGTACCGGAGTGCGGTACGGGAGGGCCCGGATGCTGAGACGTGGGGTGTTGCCCCGGAACTGCTCGGACTGCTGGGACTGCTGGGACTGCTAGCAGTGCTGGGCTGCTGGGACCGCGTCGACTACTTGGGCTGCTCGGCCTGCTCGCGCTTCGCGAACGCCGCGCTCTGCGGGTTGCGGCTGCGCAGGACGACGTACGAGACGCCGAGGATGACGGCCCACAGCGGCGCGCAGTAGAGCGAGACGCGGGCGTCCTTGTCGATGCCCATCAGCACGATCACCATGCCGATGAAGGCGAGCGCCAGGATGCTGGGGATGATGCCGCCGGGGGCCTTGAAGGAGGACTGGGGCAGTTCGCCGCGGTCGGCCTTGAGGCGGTAGCGGATCTGGCAGATCAGGATGACGATCCAGGCCCACATGCCGGAGATGGTGGCGAAGGAGACGACGTAGTTGAACGCCTCGCCGGGCCACTGGTAGTTGATCCAGACGCCGACCAGCATCATCGCGGCGGAGACCGTCGTGCCGATGAGGGGCGTGCCGGACTTGGTGAGCTTGGTGAAGAACTTCGGGCCCTGGCCGTTGAGCGCGAGGTCGCGCAGCATGCGGCCGGTGGAGTACATGCCGGAGTTGCAGGACGACAGGGCCGCGGTCAGGACGACGAAGTTGACGATGGCGGCACCGACGCCGAGGCCCATCTTCTCGAAGGCGGCGACGAACGGGGAGACGCCGGGCTGGAAGTTCGTCCACGGCACGACCGAGAGGATCATGATCAGCGCGCCGACGTAGAAGACGGCGATGCGCCACGGCACGGTGTTGATGGCCTTGGGCAGGACGGTCTTCGGGTCCTTGGACTCGCCCGCGGTGACGCCGACGAGCTCGACGGCGAGGAAGGCGAACATGACCATCTGGAGGGTCATGAGGGTGGAGCCGATGCCGTTCGGGAAGAAGCCGCCGTCGGACCACAGGTGTGTGACGGAGGCGGTGTCGCCCGCGTCGGAGAAGCCGACCGTGAGGATGCCGGCGCAGATGAGGATCATGCCGACGATCGCGGTGACCTTCACCATCGAGAACCAGAACTCCAGCTCACCGAAGAGCTTCACGGAGATCAGGTTCACGGCGTAGAGGATGAGGGTGAAGACGAGTGCCGTGAGCCACTGCGGAACGCTGTCGTGGGTCCAGTACTTCATGTACTGGGCGGCCGCGGTGACCTCGGTGATGCCGGTGACGACCCAGAAGAGCCAGTACGTCCAGCCGGTCACGAAGCCCGCGAAGGGGCCGATGAACTCACGCGCGTACTCCGAGAAGGAGCCCGAGACGGGGCGGTACATGAGGAGCTCGCCGAGCGCCCGCATGATGAAGAAGATGACGAGGCCCGCGATGGCGTACGCGAGGATCAGGCTGGGGCCCGCCTTCGAGATGCCTTTGCCCGCGCCGAGGAAGAGGCCGGTCCCGATGGCGCCGCCGATGGCGATCATCTGGATCTGCCGGGCACCGAGTCCGCGCTGGTAACCCTCGCCCTCACCGGACTCGCCGGGGGCCTGCACGGCCTCATTGCCGTCGTTCTGCTTGCCGACCTGCACTGAGGTCATGGTGTTGCGCCTTTCTCCATGCCGATCCGTGCCGCTGCGGCTCGGATCGACTGTGACGATCCTCGGGGTCTGGGCCCCTGGATGGATGGAGCTGTGCCTACCGGCGGTCTGCCGGTCGGGGCGCACCCGACGGGACAGGGGTGGCGTCCGTCGGGCGGTCGTGAAGATTTATCACGGCGGCAACACTGATCGAGAAAGGCACGTGTGGCACACACCACTGGAAAAACCGGACAAAAAACCCCTCGTGCGGCATACAAGACCGTTCAAGTGACACGATCGTTATCCGGAATTGAGCAACCGCTGAGCGAACGCGCTTACATACGGACGCTCGGACTCCGCTCGACATGTCCTGACAGGTCAGGGCATAAGGGTTTCGACCAGAGTCTCCTGGAGCCCGCCCAGCCACAGGTAGGCCATCACCATCGGCTTGCGCGGGTCCTCGTCGGGGAGCCGGTAGAGGAGATCCGTGTCCTCCTCGTCGGTGATGTCGAGGCGGGTGCCGATCGCGAGGCGCAGATCGTTGAGCGCGCGCATCCAGCGCAGCGACTCCTCGGGCGAGAGCTTGAGGACCACTCCCCCCTCACCGGCGGACGTCAGCGCGTCCAGCGAGCGGATCACCGCGAGCGCGTCCTCGCGCTTGCCGGCCCGCAGGTCGTTCTCGGTGAAGCGCCGGAACTCGGCGGAGTGCGCGCGCTGTTCGTCCGCCTCACCCTCTGTCGCCTGCCCCACGCCACCCGGGCCGCCGTAGGCGTCGGGGAAGAGGCGCTGGAGCACCGGGTCGGACGGCGGCTCGCTCGGGCCCTCCGCGAAGAGCTCGGCGAGCGGGTCGTCGGGCGCGTCCGCGCCGGGCCCGGGGCCGATCAGCTCCATGAGCTGGACCGCCAGGGAGCGGATGATCGAGATCTCGACCTCGTCGAGCGCGACGGCAGCGCCGCCGCCGGGAATCGGTTCGAAGTGTCCTGGCATCAGGTGCGTCGCTACTCCGTCGCTGCTTGCGTGCGCTACTTGCGGTCCTGCTGAAGGGTGGCCCACAGACCGTAGCCGTGCATGGCCTGCACGTCGCGTTCCATCTCCTCGCGGGACCCGGTGGAGACGACCGCGCGGCCCTTCTGGTGCACGTCGAGCATCAGCTTGGTGGCCTTGTCCTTCGAGTACCCGAAGTACGTCTGGAAGACATACGTCACATAACTCATGAGGTTGACCGGGTCGTTGTGTACGAGCGTGATCCAGGGGACGTCCGGCTCGGGCACGGCGAAGGTCTCCTCCGCCGACTCGGTGCGTTCGATCTCTAGGGGTGCAGGAGCCGTCACACAGCCCATGCTGCCACTAGGGGGCGGTGACCGCACAAATGGGCCACGGAAATCGTCACACTGACGCTAATTGGGGGTAGCATCCCGGATATGAACACAGCGGACCTTGGCCTGCCGGTGGATGTTCCGTCGACAGCGCTCTTCACCGATCACTACGAGCTCACGATGCTCCAGGCCGCACTCAAGGCGGGCACGGCCGACCGGCGCTCGGTCTTCGAGGTCTTCACGCGCAGGCTGCCCGAGGGCCGCCGCTACGGCGTCGTGGCGGGCACCGGCCGGGTGCTGGACGCCGTCGAGAACTTCCGGTTCGACGCCCGCGAACTCGGCTTCCTGCGCGAGCGCGGCGTCGTCGACGAACGAACCCTCGAATGGCTGGCCGGCTACCGCTTCAGCGGCGACATCTGGGGCTACCAGGAGGGCGAGGTGTACTTCCCCGGCTCCCCCGTCCTGCGGGTCGAGGGCACCTTCGCGGAGTGCGTCCTGCTGGAGACGGTGATCCTCTCCATCCTCAACCACGACTCGGCGATCGCCGCAGCTGCCTCCCGCATGGCCTCCGCCGCGGGCGGCCGGCCGCTGATCGAGATGGGCGCGCGCCGCACACACGAGCTGGCGGCCGTCGCAGCGTCCCGCGCCGCGTACGTGGGCGGCTTCGCCACCACGTCGGACCTCGCGGCCGGGTTCCGGTACGGGATCCCGACCGTCGGCACGTCCGCCCACGCCTTCACGCTGCTGCACGACACCGAGCGCGACGCGTTCCGCGCGCAGGTGGACTCCCTCGGCGAGGGCACGACCCTGCTCGTGGACACCTACGACGTGACGGAGGCCGTGCGCCTCGCCGTGGAGATCGCGGGGACCGGGCTCGGCGCCGTGCGCATCGACTCCGGGGACCTGCTGCTCGTCGCGCACCGCGTGCGCGGGCAGCTCGACGAGCTCGGGGCCACCGAGACGAAGATCGTCGTCACCTCCGACCTCGACGAGTACGCCATCGCCTCGCTCGCGGCCGCGCCCGTGGACGCCTACGGAGTGGGCACGCAGCTGGTCACCGGCTCGGGGCACCCGACGTGCTCGATGGTCTACAAGCTCGTCGCGCGCGCCGAGTCCACCGATCCGAAGGCTCCGCTGCTGCCCGTGGCGAAGAAGTCCATGGGCGCGAAGACGTCGGTGGGCGGTCGCAAGTGGGCCGCGCGGCGACGCGACGAACAGGGGGTCGCCGAGGCCGAGGTACTCGGCACGGGTCCCGTCCCGGCCGATCTCGTCGACCGACAGCTCCTGGTCGAGCTGGTCAAGGGCGGCACGGTCGTGGCCCGCGAGCCGCTGGACGCGGTGCGCGAGCGGCACATCGAGGCGCTCGACGGGCTGCCGCTCTCGGCGAAGCAGCTGTCGCGCGGAGAAGCGGTGATTCCTACGGAGTATCTGGTGAACACGCCCGTTTGACGGGCAAACGCCCCCTCCCGCAACGCACTTCGAGTCTCTACGCTCGAAGTCTCCCAGCGAAGGACACCTCCTATGCGCCGCGCCTTGATCGTCGTAGATGTTCAGAACGACTTCTGCGCGGGCGGCAGCCTCGCGCTGGCGGGCGGTGCCGATGTGGCCGCGGCCGTCACCGAGCTCATCGGGCAGGCGCCCGCCGGGTACCGGCACGTCGTGGCCACCCGCGATCACCACATCGCGCCCGGTGACCACTTCTCCGACTCCCCGGACTACGTCCACTCCTGGCCCGCGCACTGCGTGGCGGGCACGGAGGGCATCGGCTTCCACCCGAACTTCGCGCCCGTCGTCGCGTCCGGCGCGATCGACGCCGTCTTCGACAAGGGGGCGTACGCGGCCGCGTACAGCGGGTTCGAGGGCCTCGACGAGAACGGGGTGCCCTTGGCGGACTGGCTCCGCGCGCGGGGGATCACCGAGGTGGATGTGGTCGGGCTCGCCACGGATCACTGCGTGCGCGCCACCGCGCTGGATGCGGTGCGGGAGGGGTTCCGGGTTCAGGTGCTGCTCGACCTGACGGCCGGGGTGGCCGCGGCGACCACCGCGGCGGCGCTCGAGGAGATGCGGGTCGCGGGTGTCGAGCTGAGCGGCAAGCCCGTCGTCTGAGCCCGCGGACCGCTCCTCAGACGCCTGAGGGGCTGGAATGTCCGGAGTAGCCCCTGGAGGGCGAACCGGAGAAGCCCGGGGAGCCGGAGGAGCCCGGGGAACCGGGACCGGCGGACCGGCTGGAGTGGACGGCCCGGTCGGGGTGTCTCGGTCTCATGAGCGCTCTGATCGGGTGCCACAGTTCGCCCGCCGTGCAGCGGGGGGCGGCTCGCCAGAGCAGGCCGTCCGGGTGGTGCAGGACCGCTGTGATCTCGTCGGGCGTGGGGGGCTCCGCGTTGCCCCTCAGGTAGATCGCCCGCAGGCCCAGGTTGCGCAGCCGGGTCAGGGCGCGGGCGCGGTTCGCCGCGTGCACCAGGACCCGTACCGCACCGTCGTCCGGCGACGGGCTGGGCACGGTCAGCGCCACCACCACGCGGCCGTTCGGCAGCTTGCAGAACCCTCCTGCGGACATGACTGTCACACCCCCGTGAGACGTAGTGTCAATAAGAAACTCACAGGACGCACCTAAACACGATCGGCCGCCGCCCGCTAGAGGGCGACGGCCGATCATGCTCTGACCTGCGGCGATGTGGATTACTTCGCCGAGGGGCCCACCTTCACCGTGATCGACGAGCCGTCGAGCGGCTGCCCGACGATCGAGATCCGGGTGTTGGTGTCAGTTGTCTGGACACTGCCGGTCGGGTTCTCCTTGTACCAGTACGTGCCCTTGTGGTCGTCGAAGACCGGAACGCCCAGCTGCGCCGGGATCTTGGTCTCGACGCCGAGCTTGTGCAGCGAGAAGCCACGGTTCGGGAACCAGCTGAATGCGGCGTCGTACGGCTGGATCTTGTTGGTGATGTACTTGCCGTCGGCCCACTTGAGCGGCTTGGCGTGGGCGTCGACCGGCAGGATCAGACCCTTGCCGGGGTGCTGGCCGACGTTGTTGTTGCGCTGCGAGGTGTCCCACTGCCAGATCATCAGGCCGGGACGGTACGAGTAGTGCTCGACCCAGTCGTTCTTCGCCCCGCCGTCACGCCAACCGAAGTTGTACGGACCGACCTTGAGGGTCTGGTCGTAGGAGACGTACTGACGGTTCTCCGCGAGGTAGAACTGCGGGAAGTCACCCGTCACGGAGGCGCCGACGCGCGAGAAGCCGCGCGCGGTCCAGCCGTTGTCGTCGCCCTCGGCGTTGTCGGTGAACAGCGCCTGGCCGTCCGCCTTGACGGTGAGGTTGTCGGCGGTGAAGCCCATGCCGCCGGCGCCGCCGTCCGTCTTGTAGCGGAAGCGGACGCTGATCTTCTGGCCCGCGTAGGCGTCCAGCGGGAACACCAGGTGCTGGAACTTGCCGGAGACGCCGGTCAGGGCCGGCTTGTCGCCGCCGTCACGCGGGATGGTGACGCCGTCGGCGGTGCCGTCGATCGTCTTCCAGCTGGCACCGTCGTCCGTGGACACCTGCGTGTACAGGTAGTCGTAGTCCTTCTCGATGTCGTACCAGCCGTCGAGTTCGAGGGCCGCCTTCGACCTGCCGGTCAGATCGACCGGGCGCGTCAGGGTGTTGGAGAGGTCGTCACCGTAGTCCGACCACCACTGCTTCGCGCCCTCGGTGGGCTTCACGATGTCGGTGGTGACGTTCTTCTTCTCGGGCAGCTCCACGACGAGGGCCTGCTTGCGCTTGGTGTTGTACTCCGAAACACCCAGCGTGTGCGTCGACTTGGTCGCCGCCTTGGCCTTGTCGTAGTTGAGCCAGCCGAGCTGCAGCTTGTCCCAGGCGGTCATGTCGCCCGGCATGTCGCCGATGGAGTCCTTGCCGGTGCCGAGCCAGGAGCCGGCCGACATCAGGGACCAGAAGCCCACCGAGTTCTCGCCGCTGTACGTGGTGTCGTACAGGTCGGGCAGACCCAGGTCGTGGCCGTACTCGTGGGCGAAGACGCCGAGGCCGCCGTTCTCCGGCTGCATCGTGTAGTCGCCGACCCAGATGCCGGTGTCGCCGACCGGGGTGCCACCCGCCTTGAAACCGGTCGGGCCGGTGTCGCCGTCGTCGCGGCCGTAGGCGTAACCGCGGTGCGCCCACAGGGAGTCGCCGCCCTGCGCGCCGCCGCCGGCCGACCCGTCCTCGCCCGCGTGGACGATCTGGAAGTGGTCGATGTACCCGTCGGGCTCGTTGAAGTTGCCGTCGTTGTCGTGGTCGGTACGGTCCCACTGGTCGTACTGGGACAGGTCCGCCTTGATGTCGGCGTCGGACTTGCCGGCCGCCTTCTGCTGCTCGACCCACGCGTTGACGCCGTCACGGACCAGGTCCTCGACGTTCGGGCAGTTGTCGGCGCCGCAGTAGTTGGAGCCGTAACGCGCCTCGTTGTAAGGCACCTTGACCCAGTCCGAGACCTCGCCGTCGACCGAGTAGCGGCCCGACGACGTCTTCTCGTAGTACGTCTTCAGCGAGTCGACCCCCTTGCCCGTACCGAAGTACAGGTCCTGGAAGTGCTTGCTGCTGTAGTCCTTCTGCCAGGCCGTGCTGTTGTTCTTGGCACGGTCCGGCTCGGCTATCCGGTTGTGCAGCGGGCCGGGCGTGCCCCCGTACTTGGGCTTCAGGTCAGGCGTGTCGTCGTCGGCGCGGTCGACGAGGGTCGTGTTGTCGACCTTGTCGCCGAACTCCGTCAGGATCGTGAAGATCTTGTCGGTCCGCTCCCGGCCCAGCTCGACGTACTTGTCCTTGCCGAGCTTCACGACCTGCGAGCCGTCGCGCTTGACGACCTTCGACTTCCCGGAGAGCACCTGCTCCAGCGCGGTCTTGCGCTGCTGCTCCATCTGCTGACTGAAGGGGCCGCCGATGACGTGCCCCTTGCCCCCGTACGTCTTGCCGTGCGACGTGGAGCTTCCTACGGCCGGGGTGTCGGCCTGGGCGCCCGTCGCGAGGACCGATCCGGCAGCCGCGGTCGCGGCCAGCGTCACGAGCACGGCGGCGGATCTCAACGCCCGTCTCTTGGTGGTCACTTGATGGTTCCCCTCCTCCGTGGCGTTTCAGCCACGTATCACAAGTGACGCTATTTGACCGGAGGTGAAGGAGAAATAAAAGACCTTGACTGGGACAACCGAAGTGCACTATGCAGTGGCACGACACCGATATCCGGACGCGAACGTCTGCCCAACGGGCGCGCCGAACCGTCCACTTCGTGGACTCGGTGACTCCGTGCGCCCCCCGTGCACCGGCGCCGTGGGTTAGGTCATGCTTACCGCCCTACCCTCTCGGGCATGCGTCGGATTAGAGTCATTTGACGGCGCGCTACAGCCAAGTCGACCCGGCTCCGCACTCGTTACATATGCAGCTGCCAATGGCTCCTGCTATACGCCAGTGAAGTAAGCATCCGCTGTCCCGAGGACGGATAACGCCATGCCGCGTCCGACTGCCGCACAGCTCGCCTACGGTTCCGCGACCGTGATCTTCTCGACCCTCGCCATGCTGCTGTTGTCGCAGACGAGTTCGGGCCTCGGCATCGCGGTCATCGCCCTGGCCTCACTCGGCCTCGGTCTCCTCGTGGCACTGACGGTGCCCCTGCCGAGGTCGCGGCCCGGCGCCGCGCCGGCTGCCGCCGCCACGGCGGAGGAGGAGCGGGTGCAGGTGCGGCGAGCGACCGTGCCCTCGGCGGTCGCCCCGCAGGCCGCCCCCGAGTCCGTGTACGAGGTCACGCCGTCCGGCACACGCGGACCGGCGGGCCCGTGACCCACGGACCCGCCGGAAGCACCACCCCGCGCCTGTTCAGCCGGTGCTGACCACCACCGTCTTCGCGGCCTTGTCGTGCAGGCCCTGCTTGTAGGGCTTGTCGAAGAAGCTCCAGCCGCCGCAGATCGCGGTCCAGATGCAGGCGCAGCAGAACACCGCCGGCAGCCACAGGACCGCCGCGCGCACCAGGTTGGTCTGGACGCTGGGCGTCGCACCGTCGTTGAGGTTCGCCACACGCAGCTTGAGCAGCCGCTTGCCCAGGGTCTGGCCGGTCCTCGAGGTCATGAAGGTGTCGTACCCGATGTAGAGGACCGCGGCGAGGACGGACTGACCGAACTGCCTGCCGTACTGGATCTTGTCAGGGTTCGTCTGGTACGTGGCGACCCCGAACGCCCAGGACAGCAGCCCCACGACGATGCTGACCAGGATGATGTCGATGATCCGCGCGAGCACGCGCTTGCCGCTGTCCGCCAGCGGCGGCATCCCTGCCAGCGGGTCTTCCCCGTAGGGACCGCCGCCGTAGGGGTCATTCCCATAGGGCCCACCTCCTCCACCGCCGTACGGGGGCGGAGGAGTGCCGCCGGGCGGGGGCGGCGGAGTGCCGCCGGGCGGGGGCGGCGGGGAGTCGTACGGATTTCCCGAGCCCGGGGGGTTCTGCGGGCCCTGAGGGTTCTGGGGGTTTTGCGGAGCCCCGTGCGGGTCTTGCGGGGCGTCGTACGGTGAGCCGCCGCCCTGGGGCGGCGGGGGCTTTCTGAACGGGTCGTCTTCCGGGGGCTGGCCTGAGCCGGGGGGCGGCGGTTCGGTGCTCATGGCCCGAGTCGACCGCGAACCCCCCGATTCCGCATCCGGCGAGCCGCCGTCCGGAGTACGACGGCTCGCCCGAGCGGCGGCTGAGCGGGACGGGCGGGGTCAGCCCGCGACGAACGTGCGGGCCGCCTTGTCGTGCCAGCACTGGCGCCACGGCCGGTCGAACAGGCACCACAGCACGCCGAGGACCCCGACGACCAGCAGGCCGGTCACGCTGTACACCAGCCAGCGCCGCAGCGCCGCGCCGAACGTCGGCGCCTCGTGCTCCTCGATGTCCCGCACCTGAAGCCCGCACACCTTCTTGCCCAGGGTGCGGCCCCACTTGGCGGTCGGCAGGGCCTCGTAGAGGACACCGGAGACGAGGAGAACGGCGAGGACGATGCCGAGATAGGCGCCCGTCGTGCCGTCCAGCAGCCAGACCGTGGCCTCCCGGCCCGACGCCTTCGCCGCGTCGATCTTCCCGTCGATGTGGTCGACGGCCTTGGTGCCGAGCGGGACGGCCACCACCGCGGTGACCGCGCCGAGCACCACCGAGTCGATGAGCCGGGCGGCGAGACGCCTGCCGAGCCCCGCGGGCCGCGCCGACGCCTGCGCCTGGGCCGCCGCCAGGAACGGGTCGTCGGCCACGGGCTTCCACGGCGTGACGGGGCCTGCCGGCTCCGCGGGTTTGCCTGCGGCGGGCTGCGCGGACTGAGGCTGGGCGAGCTGGTGCACCTGCTGCGCCCAGGAGGGCGAACCGCCGCCGGGGCCGGAGGTCATGGGGGTGGCGGAGGCGGCACCGGAGGCCTGCGGCGGGACCGCGCCGGGCCGGCCGGCCTGGGACTGCTGCGCCGGGGCGGGGGCCTGGGGTGCGTGCGGGTGGAGGGGGGCGGCTTGCGGGGCGGCCGCCTGCTGGGCCTGGGGCTGCTGCGCCGGGCCCTGTGTGCCGAAGCCCGCTTGAGGCTGCGGCTGGGGCTGGGACTGGAAGCCGGACCGGGGCTGGGCGTCGGCCTGCTGAGGTGCGGGCTGCTGGGCCGCCTGCGGGTACGGGGCGATGGGCTGCTGGGGCTGGGCCTGCGCTTGCCGGCCCTGCTGACCCGGACCCTGCTGCCCCGGACCCTGCCGGCCCTGTACCGCAGGCCCCTGCTGCCCCTGTACCGCGGGCCCCTGCTGGCCCTGCACTGCGGGCCCCTGCTGGCCCTGTACCGCGGGCCCCTGCTGGCCCGGCACCACGGGCCCCTGCCGGCCCGGCGTCTGCCGAGCGGGCAGCGCCCGCATCGTCATCGTGCCCTCGGGGCGGTCCGCGGGCGGGGCGGGGCGGCGGAACGTGACGGTTCCGTCCGTGGGCGGCGTCGGGGGCTCCGGCTGTGCCGGGCGGTTCGTGACCGCTCGGTCCGCGCGCTCCTCCTCCTGCTGCTGCTGCTGGGCAGGCACGCGCGGGTCCGTGCCCCAGGACACGCGGCGGTCCTGCTCGCCGCCGAAGCCGGTCTGGCGGGACGCGTCCGCCTGCCAGGCCGTGGCGGGCTCGGGTGCGGCCGGCTCGTCCGAGTACCGCTCCGGCTCCTCGTCGAGGAAGACCGGGCCGGTTTCCTCGAGGGACGCGGGCGCGGGCGTGCGGGCGGGCTCGGGGATGGGGGCGGGGGCCACCCCGGCGGGGGCGGCGAGGGGTTCGCCGTCGGACGGGGCCGGGCGGCTCGTGCCGGGCACCCAGGCGACACCGTTCCAGTACCGGACATATCCGGGAATGGACGGGTCGGGGTAGTACCCGTCGCGGGGCCTGTCGTCGCCGGGTGCCGGAGTTGGGGCGCTCATGTCCGTCGTCCCGTATCTGCTCGGGGGTTCTGTTGGGGGTCCACATCTATCAGACCACCGCCCGCCGCCGGGCGGGTCCGCCCGTACGGACCACTTTCCGGGGACGCCGAAAAAACTTTCCGGAACTCGCGTAATGCTCCGCGCCCTTCGCCCTCTCTCCTTGCACGGGGCCGCTCCCGCGAGCCCGTGCACGACCCGTACGAGGAGAGGAAACGCACGACATGCACACCGTGGTGGAACGCGAACTCGAGCTGAGGCTCGTCCTGTCGCCCGAGCGCAGCATCCCTGTCCCTGCCCGGCTCACCTACCGGACCGACGACCCGTACGCCGTCCACATCGCTTTTCACATCGGCTCCGAGCACCCCGTCGACTGGACGTTCGCGCGCGAGCTGCTCGTGGAGGGGGTGTTCCGGCCGTGCGGGCACGGGGACGTGCGCGTGTGGCCGACGAAGGTCGACCGCCGCAACGTCGTCCTCATGGCGCTGAGTTCACCGGACGGCGACGCACTCCTGGAGGCGCCCTCCGCCGCGGTGTCCGCCTGGCTGGAGCGGACACTGCGGGTGGTCCCTCCGGGCTCTGAGTCCGAGCGGCTCGGCATCGACGACGGCCTCGCCGAGCTGCTCGCTCCCGCCTCGGGCCGCGTCGACGACCTGTGGCTGCGCGACCCGTGGCCCTCGGACGAGTCCCAGGACGGTGAGTGAGCGCGCGTCCCACGGGGGTGGATACGGGCCGGCCGGCCCGGAGGGGCGGGCGTCAGAAGAGTTTGCCCGGGTTGAGCAGGCCGAGCGGGTCGAAGGCCGCCTTGACGGCGCGCTGCATCTCGATGCCGACCGGGCCGAGCTCGCGCGCCAGCCACTCCTTCTTGAGTACGCCGACGCCGTGTTCGCCGGTGATGGTCCCGCCGAGTTCGAGACCGAGCGCCATGATCTCGTCGAAGGACTCGCGGGCGCGGCGGCCCTCGTCGGCGTCCTGGGCGTCGAAGCAGACGGTGGGGTGCGTGTTGCCGTCGCCCGCGTGGCAGCAGACGCCGATCGTGAGGCCGTACTTCTCGGCGATGCGGTCGACGCCGGTGAGCATCTCGGCGAGCCTCGAACGCGGTACGCACACGTCGTCGATCATCGTCGTGCCCTTGACCGCTTCGAGTGCGGTGAGCGAGAGGCGCCGGGCCTGGAGCAGGAGTTCGGACTCGGCGGCGTCGTCGGCGGGGACGACCTGGGTCGCGCCCGCGGCCTCGCACAGGGCGCCGACGGCGGCGAGGTCCGCGGCCGGATCGAGGGTGTCGAAGGCCGCGAGGAGCAGCGCCTCGGTGGTCTCGGGGAGCCCCATGTTCGCCATCGCGTTGACGGCCTTCACCGTCGTACGGTCCATGAGTTCGAGCAGCGACGGAACGTGACCGCCCTCCATGATCTTGCAGATCGCGTCGCAGGCGGCGTCCGTGGAGGCGAATTCGGCGGCCAGGACCAGCTGCTGCGGCGGCTCGGGCTTGAGCGCGAGTGTGGCCCGTACGACGATGCCGAGGCTGCCCTCGGAGCCGACGAACAGGCGGGTGAGGTCGTAGCCCGCGACACCCTTGGCCGTGCGGCGTCCCGTGGACAGGAGCCGGCCGTCGGCGAGGACGACGTCGAGACCGAGGACGTACTCCGCCGTCACCCCGTACTTCACGCAGCACAGGCCGCCCGACGCCGTGCCAATGTTCCCGCCGATGGTGCACATCTCCCAACTGGACGGGTCCGGCGGGTAGTAGAGGCCCTTCTCGTTGACGGCGCGGGAGAGCGTGGCGTTGATGACGCCCGGCTCGACGACCGCGATCCTGTCGACGGTGTTGATCTCCAGGATGCGGTCCATCTTGACCAGGGACAGCACGATGCAGCCCTCGGACGCGTTCGCCGCGCCGGAGAGGCCCGTGCGGGCGCCCTGCGGGACGACGGGGACGCGCAGCTCCGTGGCCGTGCGCATCACGTGCTGGACCTGCTCGACGGTGCGGGGCAGCACCACGACGGCCGGCGCTCCCGCGTCGCAGAAGCTGGCCATGTCATGCGCGTACGAGGCCGTGACGTCGGGGTCGGCGAGGACCGCCCCGGCCGGCAGGCCTTCCTGAAGTCGTTCGACGAGTGTGCGGCTCATGATCACAGCCTCGCACTCGGGGCCATCGGTGTGAACCCGTCTGCGGCGGCCTTCACCTGCCGGGATGTTGCCGTGATGTGCTCTTCGTATTGACGCACAGTGTGCGTCATGAAGACCGAGGAGATCGAAGCGGAAGCACAGACTCCGGCAACTGTTCCCGAGCCGGGGCGCCGACTGTCCCCGCTGGCGAAGGGCGCGCTGGTCAGCGCCGTCACGGGGTCCGTGGTGCTCGGCAGCATCCTGCTGGTACCGCCCTCCTCGCCGGAGCGCGGCGCGGCACCCGCTCCGGGGTCCGCCGGCCGCGCGGCGAACGCGGCGGTCGCGGGGGTCGAGGCGTCGCTGCCCGATCTGGCAGCCCTCATCAGGGACCGCGAGGCGTATCTGCGGGCCCATCCGCGTGACGACCGGTCGTGGGCGGCGCTCGGGGCCGCCTATGTCGAACAGGGGCAGCGGACGGCCGATTCGGTGTTCTACCCGAAGGCCGAACGCGCCCTGCGGATCTCGCTGCAGTTGCGGTCGGCCGGGAACGTGGACGCCATGGACGGGCTCGCCGCGCTCGCCAACGCCCGGCACGACTACCGCACCGCGAAGAAGTGGGGCGAGGCGTCCGTGAAACTGGCGCCGAAGCGGTGGACGACGTATCCGCTGCTGATCGAGACGTACGGGCGCCTCGGGGACTACAAGGCCGTGGACCGGGCGCTGGGCACGCTCACGAAACTGCACTCGGGCGCGGTCGTGATGGCGCGCGCGGGGCAGGTCTACCAGGACCACGGCTGGCGTGACGACGCGCTCGCGTCGCTGACCGACGCGGCGGCGCTCGCCTCGACGCCGTCCGAGCGGGCCGCGTGTCTGCACCGGGCGGGCGAGCTGATGTGGGAGCGGGGCCAGTCCGCGCAGGCGCTGAACTACTTCTCCCAGGCCCTCGCTGCCGACCCCGACAACGACGCGTCGCTCGCCGGGAAGGGCCGCGCCCTGGCGTCGCTCGGCCGTACGACGGAGGCGGTCCAGGCGTACCGGAGCGTGCTCGCCACGCGACCGCGGCCCGAATACGCCCTGGAGCTGGGCGAGTTGTACGAGTCGCTCGGATTCGGCGACGCGGCGAAGGCCGAGTACGACCTGCTGCGCAAGAGGGCGGGCGCGGACGGGGTGAACGGAGTCGACGACTCGCTCCTCCTCGGCCGGCTCGAGGCGGACCACGGGAACCCCCGGTCGGCCGTGACCCGGCTGCGGGCCGAATGGGGGCGGGCGCCGAGCGTGCAGACCGCGGACGCGCTGGGCTGGGCGCTGCACAAGGCGGGCAACGACAAGGAGGCGCTGAAGTACGCGCAGCGCGCGACGGACCCGGAGCACGGAGGCACCGTACGCAGCGCGCTGATCGTGTACCACCGGGGAGAGGTCGAGCGGCAGTTGAAGATGGACGGGCCCGCCCGCCGGCACATCGGCGAGGCCCTGCGCATCAACCCGGCGTTCTCGCCGCTCCTGTCCCCGCTCGCGAAGAAGGCGCTGGCTGCGCTGGGCGACCCGCCCGTCGGGGAGCCCGGCAAGGCGTGGGGGACGAAGGCGAGCACGGCACCGCCGTCGAAGCCCCACGCGGCGCCCCGGAGCCCGGCCCCCGAGCGCCCCGCATCCCGGCCCCCGGCGAACGAGAGCCCCGCGGTCCGCCCGACCGCCCCCGCCGCGCCGCCCAAGCCCGCGCCCCCGGCGGCCACGCCTCCGGCCCAGGCTCCGGCCAAGCCGTCGCCCCGGCCGGCCCCTCAGACCCAGACGCCCAAGCCCCCGGGCGCGTAACCCCCGGAACCCGGGACCATCGGAAGCCGAGACCCTCGAAAGCCGAGACCTCCGGCCCCCGAGACCTCCGGCCCCCGGCGCCCTAAAGCACACCCGTCCCGATGAGCCCGTTCCGCGTGATCAGGGACGCCAGTTCTTCCTCGCTCAGGCGGTCCGTTCCCTTGGGGCGCCTGGGCAGGACCATGTACCGCGTCTCCGCGCTGGAGTCCCAGACCGTGATGTCCACGGACTCCGGGAGCGTCACACCGAACTCGGCGAGGACGCCGCGCGGGTCCCGCACGACGCGGGAGCGGTACGCCTCGCTCTTGTACCAGCCGGGCGAGGGACCGAGCAGGCGCAGGGGATAGCAGGAGCACAGCGTGCAGACGATGACGTTGTGCGTGTCGGCGGTGTTCTCGACGACGCGCAGCCGCTGCTTCTGAACTCCCCCGGCGGAGAAGCCCAGTTCACCCACCGCCGAGGTGCCGTCGGCGAGGAGCCGCTCGCGGTAGGCGGGGTCCGTCCACGCGCGGGCCACGACCTTCGCGCCGTTCACGGGCGAGGCGCCCGCCAGGAACCCGTCGATGACCTCGTCGACGGTGTCACCCCCGACGATGCCCTGCGCCTCCAACAGGCTCTCCAGACGCCGCACCTGACGGGAGATCACCGCGTCCTCGTGCGTACCGGACATCACTCGGCCTCCCTCAGATAGCTCTCCGACAGGTCGAGTACGACGTGGTGCTCGCCCTCACCCCACAGCTCGCGCGCCGCGAACCGGACCGCGTAGATCATCTCGACAGGGGCGTCGTCCCGGCCCTGCGCGCGCACGTCGGCGAGCGGTGCCCGCCCCTCCGGCTCGACCACGACGCCGAGCTTTCCGCGGGCGTACCGCGGCAGGCGCGTGTGGTGCGCCGGGTCGTGCGGGTACGTGCGGACGCGGGCGCCGGCCGCGAACCGGTCAGTCATCGCGCAGCGCCCCTTCCTCGATGACGCCCTTGCGTTCGAGGAGCGTGCGGATCGCGTGGAACCAGCGCTCGTAGTACGAGGCCGCGAGGTACTCGCCCGGCGGCATCGTCTCGATGGCGTCCCTGAACTCGTCGAGATTGAAGACCCCTTCGACGAGGAGCGCGCGCTGGAGGGCGAAGACGCGCGCCTCCCAGTCCGCGTGAAAGGGCTCGGCGTCGTCGGTGGTGTCGATGGCGCCGAACCCTGTCATGCCGCCCACGTCGTTGATCCTGGCCATGGGACCAGCCTAGACGCGCTCCCTACAGATTGCCGCGCTTCTCCTGCTCGCGCTCGATCGCCTCGAAGAGCGCCTTGAAGTTGCCCTTTCCGAAGCCCATCGAGCCGTGCCGCTCGATCATCTCGAAGAAGACGGTCGGCCGGTCCTGGACCGGCTTGGTGAAGATCTGCAGCAGGTAGCCGTCCTCGTCGCGGTCGACGAGGATCTTCAGCTCACGCAGCGTCTCGACGGGCACGCGCGTCTCGCCGGCCCACTCGCCGAGGGTGTCGTAGTACGAGTCGGGAGTGTCCAGGAACTGGACACCCGCGGCGCGCATGGTCCGCACGGAGGCGACGATGTCGTTCGTGGCGAGCGCGATGTGCTGGACGCCGGCGCCGCCGTAGAACTCCAGGTACTCGTCGATCTGGGACTTCTTCTTGGCGATGGCCGGCTCGTTGATCGGGAACTTGACCTTGAGCGTGCCGTCGGCGACGACCTTCGACATCAGCGCCGAGTACTCGGTCGCGATGTCGTCGCCCACGAACTCCTTCATGTTCGTGAAGCCCATGACCTTGTTGTAGAAGCCGACCCACTCGTTCATCCTGCCGAGCTCGACGTTGCCGACGCAGTGGTCGACGGCCTGGAAGGTGCGCTTGGCCGGCGGCTCGACGATCGGGTCGGCGGCGACGAAGCCGGGCAGGTACGGGCCGTCGTACCCGGTGCGCTCGACGAGTGTGTGGCGGGTCTTGCCGTAGGTGGCGATCGCGGCGCGCACGACGGTGCCGAACTCGTCCTTGGTCTCGTACGGCTCGGTGATGCCGCGGGCGCCGTGTTCGACGGCGTACGCGTACGCGGCGCGGGCGTCCGGGACCTCGATGGCGAGGTCGACGACGCCGTCGCCGTGCTCGGCCACATGGCCGGCGAGGAAGTGGCCCCAGTCGGTGGAGGCCTTGATGACGGAGGTGAACACGAAACGGGCGGAGCCGTTCGTGAGCACGTAGGAGGCCGTCTCGCGGCTGCCGTTCTCCGGGCCCGAGTAGGCCACGAGCTTCATGCCGAAGGCGGTCGAGTAGTAGTGGGCCGCCTGCTTGGCGTTGCCCACGGCGAAGACGACCGCGTCCATTCCCTTCACCGGGAAGGGGTCTGCCTCGCGCGCGGTGTCAGGGGTGGGCTGGATGTGCGCAGAAGTAGCTGCCATGGCCCGAGACTCTCTCTGAACCACAAGATGCGCAATAGTTTGCGATTTAGGTGGTCAATCTGCTCAATGGATCGCCATTATGGGCGGGCGTTCTGTACAGGATGACCATCACGGAGGCCCGTATGGCGATCGATCATCTGGACGGGCGGCTGATCCTGCTGCTCGCGCGCGAGCCCCGGATCGGGGTCCTTGAGGCGTCCCGGCGCCTGGGGGTCGCGCGCGGCACCGTGCAGGCGCGCCTCGACCGGCTTCAGTCGAACGGAGTCATCCGCGGCTTCGGACCTCAGGTCGACCCGGCGGCCCTCGGCTATCCGGTCACGGCGTTCGCCACGCTCCAGATCCGGCAGGGCCAAGGCCCCGACGTGAGGGCGCACTTGACCACGGTCCCAGAGGTCCTCGAACTCCACACCACGACCGGCAGCGGCGACATGCTGTGCCGCCTCGTGGCCCGCTCGAACGCCGATCTCCAGCGGGTGATCGACCGGGTCGTGGGTTTTGATGGCATCGTCCGGGCTTCCACCGCGATCGTCATGGAAAACCCCGTTCCGCTGCGGATCATCCCGCTCGTGGAGCAGGCCTCGTCGGATTCCTGACCCGCCACGTCCTCGACGCTCACGGAGTCCGCCCGGACGAGGTGAGTGCCGGCGCCGCGTCTTCCCGGGGACACCCCCGGACCACCGGCCGAAGCCGGCCGGACGTCAGCCCGGCGCGAGGAGGTGAGGCCCGTGAACTTCTGGGAGTACATCGTCACCCGCCATCAGCAGCTGCTGGCGGATGCCTATCAGCAGGCCAGCCTCGTCTTCCAGTGCATGGTCGTCGCGACCCTCGCCGGCGTCGTCATCGGCGTCCTCACCTACCGCAGCGAGTGGGCGGGCAACGTCGCCACCCTGGCGACCTCGACCATCCTGACGATCCCCTCGCTCGCCATGATCGGTCTGCTGATCCCGATCGTCGGCCTCGGCGTCCCGCCGACCGTCATCTCGCTGACCCTGTACGGGCTGCTGCCCATCGTGCGGAACTCCATCGTGGGCCTGCGGGGCGTGGACCCCTCCCTCATCGACGCGGCGCAGGGTATCGGCATGTCCCGCGTCGCCCGGCTCGCCAAAGTGGAGCTGCCGCTGGCCTGGCCGCCGATCCTCACCGGGATCCGGGTCTCCACCCAGATGCTGATGGGCATCGCCGCCATCGCCGCCTACGCGTCCGGCCCCGGCCTCGGTAACGAGATCTTCCGCGGCATCGCGTCCCTGGGCAGCAAGAACGCGCTCAACCAGGTCCTCGCGGGCACCATCGGCATCATCATCCTCGCGCTCCTCTTCGACGCCGCGTACGTCCTCGTCGGCCGCCTGACCATCCCGAGGGGGATCCGTGTCTGACTCCGTGCCCGAGACCCCCGCGTCGGCCACCACGGCGACCGCCACCGCCGACGCCGACGCGGGGCGGCCCGACTCCACGACGGGAGCGACGATCGAGCTGGAGAACCTCACCAAGCGCTACCCCGGATCCGCCGCGCCCGCCGTGGACAACGTCAGCCTGGAGATCAAGGCGGGCGAGACCGTCATCTTCGTAGGACCCTCGGGTGGCGGTAAGACCACCCTCCTCAAGATGATCAACCGGCTCATCGAACCGACCAGCGGCCGTATCAGGATCGGCGGCGAGGACGTCACGGACATGGACCCGGTGAAGCTCCGCCGCAAGATCGGCTACGCGATCCAGTCCTCGGGCCTCTTCCCGCACATGACGGTCGCGCAGAACATCGCCCTGGTGCCGAAGATGATCGGCTGGTCCAAGTCGAAGATCAAGGCTCGCGTCGAGGAGATGCTGGACCTGGTCGGCCTCGATCCCGCCGAGTTCCGCGGCCGCTATCCGCGCCAGCTCTCCGGAGGTCAGCAGCAACGCGTCGGCGTGGCCCGGGCGTTGGCGGCCGACCCGCCCGTCCTCCTGATGGACGAGCCGTTCGGCGCCGTCGACCCGATCACCCGCGACCATCTCCAGGACGAGCTGATCCGCCTCCAGCGCGAGCTGCACAAGACGATCGTGTTCGTCACCCACGACTTCGACGAGGCGATCAAGATCGGCGACCGCATCGTGGTCCTGCGTGAGCGCTCGCACATCGCCCAGTTCGACACCCCCGAGGCCATCCTCACCAACCCCGTCGACGACTTCGTGTCCGGCTTCGTCGGAGCGGGCGCCGCCCTCAAGCGCCTCAACCTCACCCGCGTACGGGACGTGGAGGTCACCGACTACCCGACGGTGCAGGTCGACGACCCCCTCCAGACCATCTTCGACAAGCTGCGCGACGCGGGCACCAACGAACTGCTCCTGCTCGACAAGCGGCGCCGCCCCTACAAGTGGCTGCGGCGCGGCGACCTGATGCGTGCCAAAGGATCACTGGCCCGCGCGGGCACCCTCGTGCACGACACGGTGACCCGGGACGCGACCCTGCGCGACGCGCTCGAAGCGGTCCTGACCGACAACGCGGGACGCGTCGCGGTCACCGGGCGGCGCGGCGAGTACGAGGGCGTCGTCGACATGGAGACGCTGATGAACTCCGTGCACGAACTCCTGGACGCCGACCGGCTCGAAGCCGTGGAGCACCAGCACGAACTGGAGGAACTGCGGGCCCAGCAGACCCACCAGGAGCAGGAAGGCGAGGGGGGACCGAAAGCGTGAACACCCCCAAGCCGCCCCCGGGCAAGCGCCCCGAGGGCGAGCACGAGGTAAAGGGCGTCGCCTTCCGCGACGAGGGCGAGGCCGAGCAGGAGGCGCCACCTCCGCCGGTCCGCGAGAAGCGCCGGATCTCCTGGCAGAAGCTCACGTTCCTGCCGGCCGTGGTCGCGGTCGTGCTGCTGGCCACCTGGCTCTGGTTCCAGCAGGCCACCCTGGACACGATCTCCGAGAACGCCATCGCGGGCGGTGTGGTCTGGAAGCTCCTCAAGCAGCACATCTACCTGACGGTGGTCTCCACGTTCTTCGTACTGATCATCGCGATCCCGCTGGGCATCCTGCTGACCCGCAAGATGTTCCGCAGGGCCACCCCGGTCGCCCTCGCCTTCGCCAACATGGGCCAGGCCACCCCCGCGATCGGCCTGCTCGCCCTGCTGGTGATCTGGCTGGGCATCGGCCGGCGGTCGGCCCTGATCGGCATCATCATCTACGCGATCCTGCCCGTGCTCTCCAACACGATCGCGGGCCTGAAGGCGAACGACCCCACGCTCCTCGAATCGGCGCGCGGCATCGGCATGTCACCGCTCGGCGTCCTCGGCAAGGTCGAACTGCCGCTGGCCGTACCGCTGATCCTCGCGGGCGTGCGCACGGCGCTCGTCCTGAACGTCGGCACGGCGACCCTCGCCACGTTCGGCGGCGGTGGCGGACTCGGCGTCCTCATCACCACCGGCATCACCACCCAGCGCATGCCGGTCCTCGTCCTCGGCTCGATCCTGACGGTCGCGCTGGCCCTGCTCGTGGACTGGCTGGCGTCACTGGCCGAACTCCTGTTGCGGCCGCGCGGGCTGGAGGTCCGGGTATGAGGCGTACGTACCGTGCGGCGGCGGCAGCGGGCCTCGTGGCGTCCTTGCTCGCCGGCTGCGGACTGACCAGCGGCAGCCCGATGGTCGACGACGTGAAGCCGGGCTCGGTGGGCCAGGGCGAGCCGCTCAAGGGCGCCGCCATCACCGTCACGTCGAAGGAGTTCACCGAACAGCTGATCCTCGGCGCCATGATGGGCATCGCCTTCAAGGCGGCCGGCGCCGAGGTCCTCGACCGCACCGGCATCCAGGGCTCCATCGGCGCCCGCGAGGCCATCAAGAACGGTGACGCGGACGGGATGTACGAGTACACGGGGACGGCCTGGATCACGTACCTGGGCCACTCCCACCCCATCCCGGACCCGCAGGCCCAGTGGCAGGCCGTGCACGACGCGGACCTCAAGAACGGCATCACCTGGCTGCCGCCGTCCGCGCTCAACAACACGTACGCGCTGGCCATGAACGAGGCCAACTTCAAGAAGTACGGAACGAAGACCCTCTCGGACGTGGCCGCGCTCGCCAAGAAGGACCCCAAGGCCGTGACGCTGTGCGTGGAGAGCGAGTTCGCCAACCGCGCGGACGGGCTGCCGGGCATGGAGAAGGCGTACGGCATGAGCATCCCGACCACGAACATCACGCAGATGGACACCGGGATCATCTACACGCAGGCCGCGAAGGGCACGTGCACGTTCGGCGAGGTCTTCACGACCGACGGTCGCATCAGGGCGATGAACCTCAAGGTGATGGCGGACGACAAGCACTTCTTCCCGAACTACAACGCGGCCCCGGAGATGAACACCAAGTCCCTGGAGAAGTATCCGGCGATGGCGCAGGTCATCGAGCCGATCACGAAGAAGCTCGACAACACGGTCGCGCAGGAGCTGAACGCGAAGGTCGACGTCGACGGCCAGGACCCGCACGACGTGGCGAAGGACTGGCTGGTGAAGGAGGGCTTCGTGACGGAGTGAGCCGATCCGGCCGCCGGGGACGGGGACTTCAGGGCTTCAGGGCTTCAGGGCTTCAGGGCTTCAGGGCTTCAGCAGCTGGGGACCTTGCTCGCGTCGCCCTTGTCCAGGGCCGTCAGCGCGGAGACCGCGCCCCGCAGCGTCGTCACGGGGATCAGCCGCATGCCCTTGGGCAACTCGGACTTGGCGTCGCCGCACTCCGCCCGCGGCACCAGGAACACCTTCGCGCCGTCCCGCCAGGCCGCCTGCGTCTTGAGCGAGACCCCGCCGACCGCGCCGACCTTCCCGCCGGAGGTGATGGTGCCCGTACCGGCGATGGAACGGCCGCCCGTGAGATCGCCGCCGCTGCCGTTGCCGTCCAGCTTGTCGACGATGCCGAGGGAGAAGAACAGCCCCGCGCTCGGCCCGCCGACATCGGCGAGCTGAAGTTTCACGTGCACGTCCTGCGGGTCCTTGCCCAGATAGCCGAGCGCGGCCTCGGTCGCGGAGTCCTGCGACTTCTTCATCTCGCCGAGGTTGTGCCGCTCGATCTCCTTGGTGGAGTCGCCCGCCGGATACACGGAATCGCGGGGCATGACCGCACGGTCCGTACGGAACCAGCTGTCGACGACATCGCCCAGACTCACCTCCGCGTCGGGCCCCGTGGCCACGATCGTCACCATGCGCAGCTTCCCCGAGGTGTCGCGGGTGGGCGCCCCGGAGATCTCGATGACGGGCTTCCCCTTCGAATCCCCGAGCACATCCGTGGTCGGCCCGGGCTGCGCGATGGCGAACGGCAGCGGCGCGAACCCCGCCACGGCCAGCAGGGCCACCACCGGCACAGCACACACGGCAAGGGCCTTGGGCCGAGAAATCCGAGAGAGAAGCACGAGCCCAATCTAACGCGAGGGACAGACGCGCCCACGGTGGCGGGGGCACCCGCCCGTCGCCCAAGGCGCGCGGCGAACACCGCCGCTTCACACAGGGGCGCGGTGAACGGCGGACCAGCCGACACAAACCAACAGCCGACACCGAACCGAAACTTCCCCCAAGGGGCGCGGGGAACGGCGCGACCAGCCACAACCAGCCCGCAGCCAACAACGCACCGCATCACCCAAGGGGCGCGAGGAACGGCGCGACCAGCCGACACGAACCCGCAGCCGAAAACGGCCTCCTCAAGGGGCGCGGGGAACGGCGCAACCAGCCGCAATCAGCCCGCAGCCGAAAACGGCCCCCTCAAGGGGCGCGGGGAACTGCGCGAAACGCCCGCCACTGCCCCCGCACAAACAACCGGCCACGCAGCGCGCTAGCGCAACGCGTCGGCCACCTCCCGCGCCGCGTCGAGAACCCGCGGCCCCACCCGCTCCGGCACGGAATCGGAAAGCATCACGACCCCCACGCTCCCCTCGAGCCCGGTCACCCCCACCAACGGCGCCGCGGCTCCACAGGCACCGGCCTCCAGCTCCCCATGGGTCAGCGTGTAACCGGGCTCCGGCACGAGCCCCTGCCGCGCAGCGAGTATCGCCCGCCCTGCGGCCCCCCGGTCGAGCGGATGCCGGAACCCCGCCCGGTACGCCACGTGATAGTCCGTCCAGGTCGGCTCGACGACGGCCACGGCGAGCGCCTCCGACCCGTCGACCAACGTGAGATGCGCGGTGGCCCCGATGTCCTCGGCAAGGGATCGCAGCGCCGGCAGCGCGGCCTCCCGCACCAGCGGATGCACCTGGCGGCCCAGGCGCAGCACGCCGAGCCCCACGCGAGCCCGGCCTCCGAGGTCGCGTCGGACCAGGGCGTGCTGTTCGAGCGTGGCGAGCAGGCGGTACACGACGGTGCGGTTCACACCGAGCTTGTTGGACAGCTCGGTGACCGTCAGCCCGTGGTCGGTGTCGGCGAGCAGCTTGAGGACACGCAGTCCTCGGTCGAGCGTCTGGGAGGTCTCCGCGGTCACGACGCCCACTCCTTAGTGGTGAAGGCGGCGGCCCCCTCCGCGGCGGTTGCGACGCCGGTCCCGTGGGCGACGCGCGTCAGAGGCCGCCGGTCGGCAATCGACCCGGTTCGGATGGTCCCGGGCGGAGGCGCATGGCGCACCGGCTGCGCTCCGCGGCGGCTCTGCCACGGGGCGTGTGCGTTGCCGGGAATGTAGCGAGGTCGTCCCGCTCAGCGGAAGACTCCGTCCAGAATCCGGGCAGTAACTATCCTGACCTGTACCGATTGCCCCGTTACGCGGAGGGTGATCAACGGAGCGTGCACCACCTCTGCACGTAGCGCACACGATTTCCGGCTCGCCGGCCCGGCACGACGCACACGGATGTCACTTCATCCGGGTGGCCCACTCCTGGACCTTCGCGATGCGCTGCCGCAACTGCCCGGCCGTGGCCTCCGCGCTCGGCGGCCCCCCGCACACCCGCCGCAGCTCGGTGTGGATGACACCGTGCGGCTTCCCGCTCTGATGTACGTACGCCCCGACCATGGTGTTCAGCGACTTCCGGAGTTCGAGGAGCTCCTTGTGCGAGACGACGGGCCGCCGCTCGGCCGGCATCTCGAGGAGATCGGCCTCGCTGTCCGGCTTCTTCCTGCTGTGCGCGATCTGCCGGGCCTGCCGCTTCTGGAGCAGCATCTGCACCTGGTCGGGTTCGAGGAGCCCGGGAATGCCGAGGTAGTCCTGCTCCTCCTCACTCCCCGGGTGGGCCTGCATGCCGAACTCGGCGCCGTCGTACAGGACCCGGTCGAACGTGGCCTCGGACTCGAGCGCCTCGAAGGAGAACTGCTCCTGCTCCCCCGTGTCCTCGTCCTGCTCCTTGTTCGCCTCGTCCATCTCCTGCTCGGACTCGGCGTAGGGGTCCTCCTCCCCGTCCCTCTTCGGCTTGTCGAGCACGTGGTCGCGCTCGACCTCCATCTCGTTGGCGAAGCCGAGGAGGTCGGGGACGGTGGGCAGGAAGACGGACGCGGTCTCGCCGCGCCTTCGTGAACGTACGAAACGGCCCACGGCCTGCGCGAAGAAGAGCGGGGTCGAGATCGTCGTCGCGTAGACGCCCACGGCGAGCCGGGGCACGTCGACGCCCTCGGACACCATGCGGACGGCGACCATCCAGCGGTCGTTGCTCCCCGAGAAGTCGTCGATCCGCTTCGAGGCGCCGGTGTCGTCGGACAGGACGGTCGTAGGCTTCGTGCCGGTGATCTCCCGGATCAGCTTGGCGTAGGCGCGGGCGGAGTCCTGGTCGGCGGCGATGACGAGACCACCGGCGTCCGGGATGCCCTTGCGGACCTCGGTGAGCCGCTGGTCGGCGGCGCGCAGCACACTCGGCATCCACTCGCCGCGCGGGTCGAGGGCGGTACGCCAGGCCTGGCTGATGGCGTCCTTGGTCATGGGTTCGCCGAGCCGGGCGGCGATCTCGTCACCGGCCTTCGTGCGCCACCGCATGTTGCCGCTGTAGGAGAGGAAGATGACGGGCCGCACGACGCCGTCGCCGAGCGCGCTGCCGTAGCCGTACGTGTAGTCGGCGGAGGAGCGCCTGATGCCGTCCTTGCCCTCTTCGTACTGGACGAAGGGAATGGGGTTGGTGTCCGAGCGGAACGGCGTACCGGTGAGGGCGAGTCGGCGGGTCGCCGGCTCGAAGGCCTCCAGGCACGCCTCACCCCACGACTTGCTGTCGCCGGCGTGGTGGATCTCGTCGAGGATGACGAGCGTCTTGCGCTGCTCGCTGCGGTTGCGGTGCAGCATCGGCCGCACGCCCACACCCGCGTACGTGACGGCGACGCCCTGGTACTCCTTGCTGAGCGGCCCCGCGCTGTACTCCGGGTCCAGCTTGATCCCTATGCGCGCGGCGGCCTCGGCCCACTGCTTCTTCAGGTGCTCGGTCGGCGCGACCACGGTGACCTGCTGCACGACATGGTGGTGCAGCAGCCAGGACGCGAGGGTGAGCGCGAACGTCGTCTTGCCGGCGCCCGGGGTGGCGACGGCGAGAAAGTCTCGCGGCTGCTCCTGGAGGTACCGCTCCATGGCCCCTTGCTGCCAGGCACGCAGCTTGCCCGCGGTGCCCCAGGGGGCACGGCCGGGGAAGGCGGGTGAGAGGTGGTGGGAGGAGGCGGAAGCGGCGGTGGCGGCGGCGGTGGTAGTCACGGTCTCCGGTTTTGACGCAGGTACGGGCGCGGGCTGCGGAGTACTGACGCAGGCTTCTGACGCTGGGGGTACGCACTTTGACGCTGGGGGTACGTACGACAACCGGGCCACCCTACCGGTGGGGTGGTCGGGTCAGCCGGGGAACAGCGCCGGGGCGCCGCGCGATGCGACCCGTTTCACAGTCCGTCTCACGCAGCGCGTCCGGATGCCGTACGGAGCGCGTCCGTCCGCTCTGCGGAGCGTGTTTGTCCACCCTGCGGCACGCGCCGGTCCGCTCCGCGGAACGCGTCCCTCCCCTCTCCGTAGAGCGCTTCCCTCCCCTTTCCGCGGAGCGCGTCCCTCCCCTCTCCGTGGAGCGCATCCCTGCCCTCTCCGCGGAACGCGTCCCTGCCCTCTCCGCGGAGCGCGTGCGGGCGAGCCCAGGCCGGCGTCTTTCAGCAGGCCGGGGCGGGGGCCGGGGAGACGGACCGCACCCGCGTAGCGACCCAGGCCCCCACCAGGGCCACCGCCGCCATCGGCAGGAACACCGCGACGAAGGCCGCCGGGTGGGATCCGCCGCCGGCGGCCGAGGCCACCTCGTGGGCGGAGCCCACCGCACCGCCCCCGAGCGCGGCGAAGGCCGCTCCCCCGACGGCCAGCAGCACGACATTGGACAGCCCGTCCGAGATCTGGAGGGCGGCCGAGTTGGCCCCCGCCTCCTCGGGCGCCGACAGCTCCAGCAGCAGCACGCTCGTCGACGAGATGACCAGACCCATCCCCAGGCACCCGAAGCCCCACGCCACGGCGACGATCCACACCGGCACGGTCGGGATCAGCACGCTCGGCGCCGTCGCGACGGCCGCCGCCACCAGCACCATCCCGCCCGCCATCAGCCGCTCCCGATACGCCTCGAAACGCGGCCGCGACTGCAGGAACGACCCGAACGCCCAGGTGGCCCCGCCCACCGCGAGCGAGAGTCCGGCCGTCATCGGCGAGAGCCCGCGCTGTGTGACGAGCATCAGCGGCACGAACGACTCGGCCGCGATGAAGGACCCGGCCGCGACACCCCGCAGCAGCACCACCGACGGCAGCCCGCGCGCCGCCCGGTACGTCCCGCGGGGCAGCAGCCCGAGCACGGCCGGAACGAGCAGGGCCACGCCCACCGCACCGGGCAGGAGCGAGATCCACCGCAGGTCCTGGGCGGCGTACTGGAGCAGACCGGCTCCGAGCGAGATCCCGAGGGCGAGCCGGATGCGACGGCCGTCGACGGCTCCGCGCGCCGCGCCCTCCGCGGGCCCCGCGGCGCGGCGCCGGATCTGCGGCAGCGCGAGCGCCAGCGGGAACACGACGAGCACCGGGATCCCGATGAACACCGACCGCCACCCGAGATGCTCGGTCACCGCCCCCGACGCGAGCGGCCCGACCACGGACGGGACGACCCAGCTCGCCGCGAACGCCGCCATGATCGCGGGCCGCAGCCGCTCCGGGTAGGCGCGGCTGACGACGACGTACAACGCCACGATGACGAGCCCGCCCCCGAGCCCCTGCACGGCCCGCCCGGCGATGAACAGCCACATCGACCCCGCGGTCCCGGCGAGCAGCAGCCCCGCCGCGAACGCGGCAATCCCGGCACCCAACGGCCCGAGCGGACCGCGCCGGTCCGCCCACTGTCCCGAGAACACCATCCCGAACAGACTCGTCGTGAAGTAGCCGGAGAACGCGAACGCGTAGAGCGACACCCCGCCCAGTTCACGCGCGGCTACGGGCATCGCCGTCCCGACGGCGGTCGCCTCGAAGGCGATCAGCAGCACGACGGAGACGATGCCGATGCTGAGGGCGCGATAGCCCCGCCCGAGCACGCCTTCCCCGGTCATGACATCGGCAGCGAGACCGGCAGCCAGGTCGGCGGCGCCGCCGGCAGCGAGTTGGGCTGGGGTGTCGGAGGCGATGGCGCGAGCGTTGGTGTGGGGCGTGTCGTGGGCCATGTCGTGGGCGACCTCGGCGTCACCGGACGGTTCCAGGGCGGTCATGGACCTCAGCGTAAGGGGCACGACACGACTTGACCCCTGTCGGTGGTCCCCGTTCTCGTGGTCCCTTGGTCGTACGACTCCTCGTGCACGCCCCGCCCACCATGAACGCCGTATGGCAGTCACATTGCGGCCCACGCGCCCCTCTTGGCCCGGCGTCGGACGGGCCGTACGGTCGAGACATCGAGTTCGACGAACGCTGTTCGGACTCAGTTGGCCGTGTGCCCGAGTGGCTTAGGGATTCGCCTGCAAAGCGAAGCACACCGGTTCGATTCCGGTCACGGCCTCGACCAGCCCGCCCGCAAAGGGGCGCCCCGCTTCGGCAGGGCGCCCCTTCGGCGTTGCCCCGCGGTGCCGTACCGCGGGGCCGTGGACCGCGGGGCCGTAAACCGCAGGGCCGTGAACCGCAGGGCCGTGAACCGCAGGGCCGTGAACCGCAGGGCCGTGAACCGCAGGGCCGTGAACCGCGCAAGAAAGCCCGGCATCGGCACGCTCCGTCAAGCCGGGCGAAGTACGTCACCCGGGGCGGACGCCCCTGTGACCCGCCCGCCACGGGGCCGTGTCACCGATCACCCGGACGTGGGGTGACCAGCGCGTCCGGTCCCTCGTTGCCCAGAATCCCGCCTCGCCGCACGGCAGTTGGGCGAGAAACGGGGTGCGGGAACAGACAACGGGGAGGACAGCAACACCATGGTCATCGGACCTGCCCAGGGGCAGCAGAACCTCGCTTCGTCGCCGGCGCGCAAGCGCGCCGCGGCCCGGGCGATCGAGAACCACATCGAGCCCGACACGCGCCGTTCGGGTGAATGGGCGGACGAGGACACCGGGGCGGCCGTCAAGGCGTTCGACGCGAAGGACGGACACGGCTGGATCACGTCATCGGCCCTGAAGAAGGCGCACAAGGCCTGGGGCGATCAAGTGAAATCCCTCATGAACAGGCTGAGTTCGGAGAAGGTGTCGCTGCGCGCCACCACGGCACTCCTCCAGGGAACGGACTTCGGCGTAGGGGCGCAGGTCCGCACGACGTCATCGCTCGACCGCTACTGACCGCCGTACGGCCCGGCCCCGACCGACGCACGAGGACACCCCCATGCCCACGTACCACGAGATCATGACCACCGACCTCGCCACGCTCACCACCGCCGCCGACCGCTGGGACAGCATGGCGAAGGAATTCGGACAGCGGGAGACGGACTACCGACGGGACGTGCACGGCATCACGCCCGGTCCGCCGTCCCCCTCGACCTGGACCGGCCTGAGCGCCGACGCGGCCGGCAAACGCTTCGACGTGACGCTCCACGAATTCCAAAACGCCCAGACGGAAGCAAGGGCGATCGCCTCGCTCCTCCGGGACGCTCACGCGCAGTTCACCACGTTGCGCGGCCACCTCAAGTCCGAGCGCGAGGCGGCCGTCAAGGCCGGCATGAAGGTCTCGGATCGCGGCGTGGTGGCATACGACGAGGAACGCGCGGCCGCGAGCGAGTCGGGCTCGGCGATGCACGACCCCGGCAGCAGGGCCGAGGTGCACAGAGCGGTCGAATCCTGGCAGGGCCGCATCGACAAGGCGGTGCGCGCGGTCGGAGACGCCGATACGGGGGTTGAGATCGCCCTGAGCGCCGCGGTCTTCGACGCCGACCTCACCGACGGCACCGGAAACGGCTTCAACGCCCGAGCCAAGAGCGACATCGAACAATACGAGGCGGACGCGGCAAAGGAATCCGCCCGCAAACTCGCTCAGGGCGAACGGCTCACGCCACATCAACTCGCCGAACTCCAACGCTCGTTCCGCGACAACAGCCACGATCCGGGGTTCAGCCGCACCGTCCTGGACAGCCTGGGCCCGAGCGGCACGATCCGCCTGACCAACCACCTCGGCGACCTCGCCCACGTGACCGACCCCCGGCACGCCGCCGACTACGACTCCATCGAAACCGGCCTCGCCAACTCCCTCGCGACAGCCACCAGGAACCCCCACTCCCAGTGGTACAAGGACTGGCGGACGGAAATGCAAAAGGCGGGCGTCGCGCGCTACGAGACCGACTTCCAGGCGGCCAGGCTGGACAAGATCCGGGGATACCAGTCGCTGATCACGCTCATGCAGCACGGCGACGGATACGGTCGCGATGTCCTCGAGGACCTCGGCGACGACATGATCAAGGCCGAGAAGAAGACCCCCGGCCTGTGGGACCTGAAGGGCGAGTACAGCGGGAAACGGGCCGGGTGGTTCGCCAACGACCCGGTGGACGGCGTACTCGGCCTCATGAGCCACGAGCCGGCCACCGCCGCGCATTACCTCCATGACGACGGCCGCATGAAGTACCTGATGCACGACCGCGACTGGAAGATCACGCAGCACACGGAGGAGACGCCGAAGGCGACGGTCCACACCCCGTCCCTGGACACGGACACCCGCGCGGGCTTCGCGGCGGCGCTCCAGGCGGGGGCAACGGGCCTGGACCCATCGGACCCGAACGCGAAGTATGTCGAGCACTCCGAGGACAACAACAAGGTCTTCACGTCGTCACTGAAATACCTGGCGGAGGAAGGCGACAAGTTCCCGCCGTCACTCCGGGAGCCCATGGCGAAGATTCTGGTCAATCACGGGGACACGGTGCATGCGGCGGCCGGCGCGATCGACATGAACGAGGCACCACTGGAGCAGGATCAGCTCTATGAGGTCGTGAAGCAGGTGTCCAAGGATCAGGGAGCGTATGGGGCTCTCAATAGTGGAATCAACCATGCCATGGTCGCAGATATTCACGACCCGGATCAGGAGCACCCGAAGGATTCACTGACCCACGCCGGGCGAACAGTAGGTTTCCTCGAACAGGCTCGCGCCAACGCAGCAGGGGATCCCGAGGTAGCCGAATTCAAACACAAATGGGTGGTCGATCAAGCTATCGGCTACATTCCCGTCGGTGGCGACGAAATCCAATCCGGAGTCGACTATGTGACGGACCGATGGCTGGCGGACGAGCAGAAGAAGCTGGACGACAAGGCAGCCGAGGGCAACGTCGCCGACTACACCAATCGGAACAGGCAACTCATGGCCCTCGCAGGCGAGTGGCACAAGGTCCACGACTCCCACGACGGCTCCGCCATCGCAGCACAGGAAGCCATCGACGAAGCCGCCTACGCAGGATTCGAGCGAGGTCGAGGCACATCAGGGGAGAAGGCCAAATGAACCATCGGATGCGCATCGGACTGCTGACCCTGGCCGCGTTCTCAGGACTGGCTTCACTTGCCTCTTGTAGCCCTCAAGGGGCTGAGATCCCGAAATCCATCTGCGGCACGCACGTGAATGCGAAACTCGTCGAGCCGCTACTCAGGGCTACAGGAAAAGTCAGCGAATCGCACACGGCAGGGTGGGGCAAGCGAGAGACGAATTGGTGCATTGTCCGAGTCGCAGGAGACGAATCTCTGCGCCTGAAGTTTGCATGGCACTCGGACACCATGGACCCAATGAAGTCAGCCTCTCCCAATAACAACGTCACAGGCCTCTGGGAACCAACTCAGATGAACTTGGCGGATAAAGCCGCACTCGGCGATGACGGCGCGATCGCGACCACCCGCTGCCGAACTAAACCGGACAATCACTTCACCCTGACCCTCAAGCTGAGCCACCGAAGTGATGTACCCCATCACAGACGGGATATCGAGAAGTTCATGCGCGCCTACATGCCCGCCACCATGAAAGCCGTGGGCTGTACCCACCCGTGACGAGCGAGCGCGCCCGGGACGTCATCCCCCGGCCGTCAGAATGACGCCCCCTCCCACGACAATCACCGCGAAGGCAACAAACACCGCAACGAAGAGCATCAGCTTCCCGGCGGAAGGTCCGGGCTCGTAGTCGCGCGGCTCGGGCCCACCCGCCGACTCCTGGCGACCTGAGGATTCACCTGTCGTCGTCACCGCTGCCGTCCTCTCTCCGCGAAGTTCGCACTCCCAAAGTACGACCTCGTCAGGACCCACAGTCAGCGACCCCGCCCGATTCGGCGTTCCGGCTCGCGCATCAGCCCGCGCAGCGAACCTCGCGACTGGTCGTACAGGGCCCCGCATCTGATGCGGGGCCCCTCCGACCACTCCTGCCACCCCCGTGACGCGGCAGTGCCGCATCACCATAGGCCTGGACCATTGCAATTCCACCGTGCTGCCACGGGATGACTACCAGGCTTCCGCAAACGGAATGAGGGCCGCCCAACCACGGGGGGGAAGTGGGGCGGCCCTCTTACTCAAGAGTAAGTTACTGACAACGGCTGCGGGGACACGGACGGCCGAAGTTTGCTCGATCTGCACGCTCGACGCGCGACCGTCACACAGCAGTCTCCGCTGGTCACGGCCATGAACGAGTCGTGCGGGCGGCGCCACGAGGCCGAGCCCGTTCGGCTGAAGTCGATCGGTGAACCCGCCCGCGCGCCAGAGCCGCCCCCTAGCCCCACCACACCCGGCTACCCCGACCTCGAAAGCGGACCTAGCCCGCCGCCCCCTCCGCCTCCGCCTCCTCCTCCACTTCCGCCCCACCGAACACCCCGCCCCGAGCCGCCTGGTACGCCGCCTCGGCACTCGCGCGGACCAGCCGTTCGTCGATGGAGCCCCGCATGATGAGGAGCCGGTAATAGAAGGGCGCGCTCAGGGCGGCGATGACTTCGTACGCGTCCGTGTCCGGCGGAACCTCACCCCGCTCCACCGCACGGTGAACCAGCGCCGTCACGACGTCGGTGCGCGCGACGAAAGCACTACGTACAAGATCCGCGATATGCGGGTCGTACGCGGCGGCCGCCACCATCGCCTCGACGAGATTGCGGCTACGCGGCTGGGCGTGGAACCCGGCGATGGCCTCGGCCAGCTCGTACAGGTCTTGACGGAACTCACCGGAGTCCGGCGTGGCGATCGTCTTGCTGTGCTGGGCCATCAGATCGACGACGACGCCCTCGACACTGCGCCAGCGACGCCGGATCGTCGAAACGTGCACGCCGGACCGCGACGCGAGCTTGTCCAGGGTGAGCCCGCCGAACCCGGTCTCGTCGAGCTCGTGCAGCGCGGCTGCGAGGACGGCCGCGCGAGTGCGGGCCGTACGTCCGCCGGGGCGGGCGGAGCCGTGCTGTGGTCGCTCAGTCATCGACGCCAAATGTAGACGCCGCGACACCAAGCCAAACGCCGAGCCACCAGGGCAGGCACAAGCCGAGCCCGAGCTGCCGCCCGTTGCGCTCCACCCCGACGTCGATCCCATGGGCACCAGATCTTCACGTGCGGGCAGGTCGATTTCTAACGCTTCCGCTTTGCACGGCCGACGGCTTCCGGATAGCGTGGCCACACCTTAATGCGCGGCGAGAAGCATTAGCACGTCGCGCAGGGGTGCACGGGGGAACGTGAGCCAGTGTCAAACCGGCTCACACAACGGGGGATACCGTCGCCGCTGCCGCACCGGCCAACGCCACGCGGCAGCGGTGGCGCCACGGCAGCGTCAAAAACCTCACCGCGCCGTGCAGCCATGGCAGCGCCACCCCTCCCTCTGGCCGTAGCCACCGGCCACCGGCCACCGGCCACCGGTGACGATCTCTACTGCACCTGCACCTGCGTACCCCGGAGCTCCGGTCCCGGGACTCCCCACACCGCAGAGAGGACAAGCCGGCCATGCGCACCATCCGCAGGAAGATCGCCATGTCCGCGCCCGGCCTCTTCGGCGCCGCGGCCCTGCTGACCACCAGCGCCGTGAACGCCCACGCCGACTACACCGACAACACGTTCAAGATGTAGCCGGGCAAGACCAGCACCGTCATCATCTACGCCGACGGGAAGCAGGCCGGACGCGTCACTCGGTGGCAAATCCCTACCCGGGCTCCCCTAAGGGCGACACCCTGTGCGCCGCCGACGACCGGCCAGACGGCTGCTTCGTCAAGGGAATCCTCACCACGGGCCGCACCGTCAGTACGAACGGCAAGCCCCGGCTCGGACTGCCAGGGAGGAAACCTCCCCGAGGACCGCGGCTACGGCCTGAAGGCATGCCTGAAGAACCACTACGTACGCGCTTGCTCGATCAAGTACTACGTCCACTCCTGACCAACCGACGCCGACGGTGACCGGGGCGGGACCAGGGGCTCCTGGCCCGGCCCCCCACGGCTCAGCAAGAAGCGCCAAACACGGCCCAGGCGGCCGGCGCCCCAGTGAGGTGATGCCGCCAGGTGCCCTTGGAGTCGCGGACGTGGACGGACGTGGGCGTACCAGCGACCAGACGGTCGCCGAACTCCCCGCCAGAACGGCCCACCGCAGAACCGTCCCAAAACCTCAACACCTCGATGACCCCTCCCGTACCCGGATGGTCGCCGCGACTGGTTGGCATGACCTGGATCTCAACGTTCCGCATCTGCCCCAGCTCCAACGGCTGTTCGATCGACCCGCATCCCGGAGGACGAGGTCCGCATCGCAGCCACGTCACGCGAAGCGCAGGGGCACAGCTACTTGACCGAGCACGCGAACGCCTGACATCAGGCCGAGCGATTACGCGCACGACATCGCACAACAACCCACCGTCGATGATCGGCAGTTCAGCGCCACAGCCCTCGCGGAAACCCCATACTTCGGCAACTCTCCCGCGCCCAAATCTGCCAATCCCCCCAACACCATCAACCCACCCCCACCCCCGCCCGAGACGAAGCTGGCCTGGACCCAACGATGGTTGAGGCATTTCTCCCAATTTGCATCTGTGAGATCACACTCTGGTCTGTGATCTTCGCAGCGAGTTGCTAACTTGATCGAACCAATGCATCTGACGATCACAGAAGCAACCGGGTACACGGGGGAAAGGTGCTCACCCATGGCTTGGGAAGAATGGGATCAGCTCAAGGCCGAGGCGGCAGCCCGGCACTCGGCCGGCATGCAACTCAACAGCATCCCGGCGGATCCGGGTGGCGGAGGCGGGAGCACGCAGGGCGATCTCACGGTCAGCCAGAAGGGTCTCGCGGCGGTCGGTAACGCCGCCTTCGAACTCCGCACAGAATTCGAGGGAGTCAGCGACCGCGCCCGCCTCTCCTCCATGAGGGTCACGAACAGCCTGAAGAAGAGCGACGGGTTCGCGCTGGGTGAGGCGCTCGACCACGTCGCCACGCACTGGGTCGACCAAGTTCAGAACCTTCTCGATGCGACGGCTCACATCTCCAACCACCTTGACTACACCAAAGGTGTACACGCCAAGGACGAGGTCTACATCGCCGGCACGATCAGCAGCATCGCCCAGTTGGACAAGGGCTTCGACGAGCGCGGGGCGGGCCACTGATGGATCTCGATGCGCTCCGCCATCTGAACTTCTCCCAGCTCGATGACGCCATCGACGACTGGGACCAGATGACACGAGACCTCAAAACCGTCGCAGACCACGCTGACAGAAACCTCAAAGGAAAGGCTGACAAAGCCAACTGGTCGGGATACAACGCGGCCGTCACCAAGGAGTTCATCGACAAGACTTCGGGAGAGTTCAGCGATGCCCACACACAGGCGGACACCGTCACCAAGATCCTCAAGGACACCCGGGGCGAACTGGGGACCTACAAGACGCAGCTGAATACCTTGATCGAGTCGACCACAAGCATGACAGTAGTGGACACAGGTAACGGCTCGTTCAATGTCATCCCCAACCCCACGACCGATCCCACGAACGCCAAGACCGACGCCGCCGGCCTGCGTGACCAGATCGAGGGAATCCTCAAGAAGGCCAGCGAAAGCGACACAACAGCCGCTAAGGCCTTGCGCCTCATCGTCGATCACGCCGAGTACGGATTCTCGGACGCAAGCTACAAGGACCGGGACTCGGCAGCCGCAGCGATCAAGGCAGCCGAGGAGGCCGCCAAGACGCTACGCAAGAATCCTCACGACGTGACGAACACGGAACTTTCGTCCCTTGACTCGACCTTGGCCAAATACAAGAACGATCCACTCTTCGCCGAACAGTTCGCCGTAGACGCGGGCCCGAAGAAGATCATGACGTTCTACGCGGGCATCGCCGACCCCTATGGAATGCACTACGACCCGGAGCGCGGGGCACTGGCAAAGAAACTTCAGAAGAATCTGGGCATCACACTCGGAACAGCCACAGTCTCGGACAGCGCGAACATGCGGAGCTGGGAGAAGCAGATGGTGAATCTAGGACCGGGTGAACTGGGAACCGATGACGCCAACAACCCGCGCGGCTTCGCGGTCATGAGTAATCTCATGCGCTTCGGGGACTACGACGACCAATTCCTCAACGATTACGGGGACAAGCTCTACGCGTTCGACAAGGAACACAACGTCAAGGGGTTGAGCCCTTGGGTCAACAACTGGAATCAAGGCGACCTCAATTATTGGGGAAAAGACGACCGAGGCCGCGACCCGATGACCGGTTTCCTCGAGGCACTCGGGCACAACCCGGACGCATCGACGCAGTTCTTCGAACAGCCTGATGGTACCGGGGCCGACGTGGACAAGGACTCCGAGGTCAACGACCACCTCAAGTACCTGACCAAAGAACGCATCTGGCTCTCCGATGCCACGCTCGACGGCAATGACAAGGTCGTGGCCGGACGAGACTCTCTTGGGCACGCCTTGGAAGCTGCCACCATCGGTTACCCATACGACGCCGACGCGAAAGCAATGCAGGCTGGCGATCACCGCACAGCCGCAACAGCGGGCGTCATGGAGCAGGTCGCATACCTCTACGGCAGTAAAGACGGGCCGGACATGTTGCACGCCCAACCAGAACTGGCCGACAGTCTGGGGAAGATGGGCGGCGCCTATATCGACGACCTTGACTACAACCTCTCCGGCATCGGAGAGAGCGCCATGGACAGTGACACTTTCCCTGCGAAATATCCCGGGCGCGCCCACTTCACCAACGAGGGCGCGATCAACTTCATGAGCGTTCTCGGCCAGGACGAGAATTCACATCGCGCCATCACTGCTGCGCAGCATCTCTATTCCCTGAGCGCGCTCGACGCCTACCCTCCGACCTCCGATGCCAACATCGGACACGCTCATGACGTGCTGACCACCGAGGCCCAGGCCCGGGGAATCCTCGACAACTCCCGTGTTCAGCAAGCCGAGGCTACGTACAAGGCCGGTACGGAGGAAGCCAACAAATCGCTGGGAAGGTCTGCAGACTGGATCAAGCTCGGGGCCGGAGCCGTTGTCGGCGGTGGCATCGCCGCGATTCCCCTTCCAGGGTCCACGGCAGCTGCCCTCGTAGTCGCGCCGCTCGCTGCGGATACCGTTGGAGAGGCGGTAAACACATTCATCGGGCAGCAAATCGACAAGGGGGTGGACGCCGCAGAAAAAGACCCCGCCGAGCAATCCCAGGTGACGAGCAGCGAGTTCTACAAGAAGGGAATCAACCAGCTCGGGACCGACTATACGTCCTACATTGACGACAGCCCTAAGGTCAAAGGCATTGCCAATGATCAGAACTGGGTCCAAGACATCAACAACGCTTACTACGGAACCGGCTCACAAGAAAACGACTACCGCGGCCGCGCTCCGCACAAGGACTGACCCGTGCGACAGATCAGCAAACGACCTCGCACCCGCACTACGTGCAGGATGGCCACAGCTATCTCTCTGGCGACGCTCTGCCTGGTCTCGTGCAGCGACGACGAAGGAAACCAGGACGAGCCGAACTTGACTGCGTCCCAGCTATGCGCCTCAACTCTGGACGCACCGGCAGCTGCATCCATCGAACGCATGGGCGAGATCAAGGAGTTTACTGAACTCCCCGGAACCAATGACTCGGGAAAACCCAACAAGTTCTCACTGAAACAATCCGCAGAGACTCTCCATAACGACATGACGCAACGAAACCAATGTGTCGTCTTCAAAACAGGAGACACCACCAGTCATCCACTGATCACGGTGGATTTCTCAGCCGCTAAGTTCTACCCGAAAACGACCAAAAGTGGCGGCGGAGACCCGAAGGCTTCCCACTACCGGATGGGCGTGTACGCCGTGGCGCGCGGCACCGCTGGTGCCTCGTTGTACTTCAAGTGCCCGACAAAAAACCCCGATGCACCAGGGCAGTCCACGCCCTACGTCGAAGCGGAGCTCACCGGAACTCCGGACCAGATATCAGCGAAGAGCACTGGCCGCGACAGCATGACCGTCCTCAACGCCGTCTCGCGGGCCATGGCGAAGCAATTGGGTTGTGCCTCGCAGGCCTCCCTGCCGTCTCGAGTACCGGCAGCCCAGACTAATTGACCAGACTCGCTTACCGCGAGGGTGACCCAGAAGTCAGACCAGGACGGCTGTGCCCCGGCCTTCCATTCCTCGACACACGAGAATGGAAGGCCGGGGCAGTGAAGCCGCACAGAAGGCCGCCTAGGGAAACTCAAGACTCCTACTCGTCCAACGCGGAGAAGGAGCGAGCGCCATCACCATCGCTCCCAGCAACGCCCATCTGGCGTGCCGCGCTATTCGAATGATCACGTCGGACCAGGGCGACGCCGACCGCATAAGCTCTAACGCCCCTTGTGCCGTTCCACAGCCGCACTGGGCCAGGCCGCACTTCGTGAGCTGCGCGATCCTGGCCATCTCGTTGTCACTGAGGCCGTCAAGCCGTAGGTAGAGAGCGGCGGCTTCCTTAGCAGCCCCACAACTGCCGAAGCGACCGCGCCGTCACACCGACGGAGCCGGACCAGCTCCCGTCCGCGCCCTCACGCAGACGCGCCCGGCCCCTGCGATCCGGTGCCGTACGGCGAGTTCGGGTCATGGTTCACCGGGTGGTTCTGCGGAGCGCCGTATGGCTGGTACTGGTGCAGCTGGCCGGGAGCGGGCACAGGAGCCTGTGCAGGGGCGTAGGGATAGGCAGGCGGCTGCTGGGCAGCGCTGCGCTTGCGGCTGCGGGTGACTCCTACGGCGACACCGGCCGCAATCACGACTGCCGCGCCCACGCCGATGCCGATCCACAGAGGCGTGTTGCTGTCATCGCCCTTGGACGCGGTCGCCGGCGCAGCCGACTTGCCACCGTCCGCGGCCTTGGAGGGCTCGGCAGACGGGGACTTGGCGGCTGTGACGGGGTAGTCCGGGAGCGGGTACTTGTCGGCCGGTCCCGGGTTGCCGGGGGTCTTCAGAGCGATGCGGGGGCGGACGATTCCATAGCCGATGCCGTCGTTGCGCTTCGCGCCGTCCGTCGGTCCGCCGATGGTGTTGAGCATGACCCGGAGGACCTGGTTGTTGGTCCAGTTCGGGTGCTTGGACCAGATCAGGGCGGCGCTGGCGGAGGCGAGCGCGGTGGCGTCACTCGTGCCGTGGCTCTTGCAGAGACCGGTCGCGCTTGCCTTGGTCCCACAAGCGTGGACCATTTCGTCGCCCGGAGCTGACATGTCCACCTGCGGACCATGCGTGGATTCGGGCGTCATGCCAAGGTTTTTACCGACGGCACTCACGCCCACCACGCCTGGAGTCGCAGCGGGGAACTCCACGGTGTTTCCGTCGTTTCCGTCATTGCCGGAGGACGCAAAAATCAGCGAACCCTTCTTCAACGCATAGTCCACTGCCTCCGTGAGCCGGTCCGAACCTGACAACACACCTTGGGAGATGTTGATGACCTTGGCGCCATGGTCCACCGCGTAACGGATCGCCTTGGGAGCGAGCTTGTTGAACTGCCCAGCCGATTGGTACTGGTTCCCCAGTTTTCCCCCGTCCGGTAGCCGGATCGGAAGGATCTTGGCTCCCGGCGCAAGGCCGAACGCCCCCTGCCCTCCATCGCGCGCTCCGGTTCCGGCAATCAGCCCAGCCATTCCTGTGCCGTGACCGTCATAGTCGGTGTGCTCGTCACCTGGCTCCTTGGTAGCGAGATCCAGGCCGTCCAACACCCGCCCGCGGAGATCTGCGTTTGCCGGATCCACGCCCCCGTCAATAACCGCGACGGTGACGCCCGAGCCCTTGCTGGTGCGCCACATGCTCTCCGCCTTCATGACGGTGAGGTACCACTGATCGTCCCGTGGCGATTTCGCCAGGGAAGGTGTGGCTGCGGCACCCACCAACACCAGACCGAGGGCTGCCGAGGAAACAGCTCGGCGACCGTAGCGACTTGTGCTGGTGGGCATGCGACTACCTCTCGCTGTTCTGTGATGCGTCGTCGACGACCGACGGCACATTGCGCCGGGTGTCCGGCTGCCAGATCTCCTCGTCCTCGACGAGGTAGCCGGGCCGCGAATCCTGCTCTTCGTCACGGCGTCCATCGGGACGTGCGCCCTGAGGCGTCGCTCCGGCTCGCCCCGCCTGGCCCGTACGGTGTGACTCCTCCGGCGAAGCACCGGCAGCGGATCCCTGGCCGCGTACCAGTCCCGATCCGCCCGAGCTGAAGGAACGGCTGTTCGCACGGCCTTGCTGTTGCGCACGACCGCCGACGATTCCGCCGTTCTCGCCCGTCACACCGGCTGTCCGTCGTCCTGCCGACACACCCCGGGGGCTCCCGCTCGCCCCCATGGTGGTAGGCCTGGCGCCCGTCTGTCCTTGGCCTGTGGCTCCCCGGCCGTTGGACACGCCCTCGGTACCCATGACCTTGCCGCGAGGAATTCCCTTCGCAGGCTGGCCCGTTACCGGTTGAGGGCGACCACCCGACACGCCGTTGCTCGTCGGCATGCGGCCCGGAGCGCCGGACCGGCCCGTGGAGGTGGCGTTCTGGCCGGGCATCAACGGTCCACGCCCGCCTGGCGTCGACGGACGACCTGTGGCGCCCTCCACCGGCGCGCCTCCGGGCCTCACGGTTCCCTTGGCACTACCTGTGGGCGAGATACCACGTGCAGTGGGTCCGGTGCCACGTCCGGTGAGTGGGCCGCGGCTGTTTCCGTACGCGGGCAGGGTGGGCCCGGCAACTGGCGGTGGAGTGGGGCTGGCCCCCGTCACACTCGGTCCCGGCTGCGACGGGCCAGGAGCTGTCACAGGCGGTGAGACTTCGGGGAGCGTGCCCACAGAGTCGATGCCCATCTGCGTGGGGCGCTCGTCGACACTCGGAGTGGGCTGCGGGGATGTCACCGGGCCTCGGTGCGCCGGCGTCGCGTTCGACGTAGCTGTCGCGTGTCCAGTCGCCCCCGGCGCAGCGCCGACCGCACCCGTGCCAGCTCCGGAGGACGCCTGCCCGGCCGCTCCTCCATACCGCTCAGCAGTGTCACGCGCCCTGTCCTCCGGCACAAACGCCTTGGGTGGCGGAGGGAACTTCGGCCTGGGCAAGCTGTCCATCTGCGTAGAGGACAGCGAGTACGCCTGCCCCAACTTCCGCATCTCGCCGGCGGCTTCCTGCCGGACCTTCTCCTTGTTCGCCGCGATCGCCGCCAGCTCGCTCGACGACTTGCGCGCGACCGCCGCGGCGTCCGGGTCGTTGTGGGCCGCGGTTGCCGCGTCCAGGTTCGCCTTGGCGCCGGCCTTGTCGCGCGGGATGGACGCCTGGGCAGTGCCGATGGCCTCCGACGCGCGGGCCAGCCACTTGGACGAATCCTGGCTGAAATCACCCAGCGACAACGTCGCGTTGGCCAGGTCTCCCGACCAGGTGCGGAACGCCTCGGCGCCCTCGCCCTTCCACTTCACCCACTGAGGGCGAACCTTCAGGTCCTCGGCGATCGAATGGATCTCCTTGGCCGCCGCCTTGAGCCTTTCAGCAGCGGCCTGGATCGATCCTGAGTTCGCTTGATCGAGCCACTCCAGCATCGCCTCGTGACTCATGCCGTCGAACGGGTCTCGTGCCATCAGGCCGCTCCGCCCTTGTATTCGCCCTTGTCGGCCGGCGCGGACTGGGACGACGGGGCGTCCTTGGCGTCCTTGGCGTCCTTGGCGTCCTCCGTGCCGATCTCATCCATCTTCGGCCCCTCGCCGTGATGCCACAGCCGGGACTTCTCCGGGTCGTACTCGCCCCCGTAGTGGTCCTTCGTCTCCGCGCTGATCGCCGCCATCCGGTCACGGATGTCGGCGTCGATGTTGGCGTACCCCTTGTGCGAGGCGAGCACCGCGATGCCCATGCCCTCTATGGAGTCGGACAGGACCTTCGACAGGTTCTCCAGCTCCGTGAGCACCGTCTGGTACGAGGTGAACAGGCCGTCCGCCGCTCCCCAGCCGGCTGCGCCTCCCCCGAACTGATGACGGCTGAGCGGCTCCTGGCCGATCTTCTTCGGGCCCGCGTCGGAACCCTTGAGGTTCTTGATCAGCTCATCGACCCGCTGCTGGAACTTGGTGAACGACTCGAGTTCGGTGACGACCTCCCCCACCGCCGCCTGCGCCGCGCCCACCGCTCCGAGAATGCCGAAGGATGCCCACGGCGATCCCCCGCCGCCGTCACCCGTGTCCTCTGCCATCGCGTCCTCCCCGTTCCCCCGTGCCCGCCGAAGGTCATCGGCCGCCGTTGTCTGCGAAGTCTCGACAACAACTCTAGCCATGCGCACTGTCAGTTCACACGCGGCCCGTTGCAGAGACCATCCACAACGCGTCACACAACGACACGACGTGTCACAAGTCGCAACGGGCAGGCAGGGTCAGTCCGTTGACACCATCGCCGGAGCGGACGCGTTCGTCACGACCGCCGCCTGCGGGCGGATCGGGAGGCGGTTGACGGGGCGGCCCGTGGCGGCGCGGACCGCTGAGGCGATCGCCGCCGGGGACGCGACCACCGGGACCGCGCTCGCCGCCTTCGCCCCGAAGGGGGCCACCACGTCCCGTTCCTCGACCAGTTTGACGATGCGGATGTCGGGGGCGTCCAGGGACGTCGGGAGCGCGTAACCCGTGAAGTCGGGGTGGCGGACCAGGCCGCGCGGGGTGCGAAGGTTCTCCGTGAGGGCCGCGCCCACGCCCTGCGTGACACCCGCTTCGATACGGGCCGTCAGCTGGGCCGGGTTCAGCACCCTGCCCACGTCCTGGGCGACCGCGAGTTCCACGACTCGTACGGAACCGAGTTCGATGTCCACGTCGACCACCGCGCGGATCGCGCAGAACGCGAGGCCCACGAAGGCGTCGCCCTGGCCGTCGGCGTCGAGGGGTTCGGTGGGGTGCGGGCGGCACTGGGCCGTGGCCCACAGCTCCTTGCCGTCCATCGCCTCGGTGACCGTCGTCGACAGGACTCCGTCGTACGACGTGATCTTGCCGTCGGCGATCTGGAGCAGCTCCGTGGACATGCCGAACTTGTGCGCCAGGGGCTGGAGAAGCTGAGTGCGGACCATTTTCGCGGCGCGTTCGACCGCTCCGCCGGAGACCCACGTGTGGCGGCCGCGGCAGCCGGGGCCGGCCGGCGGCTGATCGGTGTCGACGGGGGCGACCTGGACCTCGTCGATCCCGAGGGTCTCCTGGACGATCTGGCGGGCGAGAGTGGTGAAGCCCTGACCGGTCTCGACCGCCGCGCAGATGACCGTGGCCACGCCGTCGTGGACCTTCACCGTCGCCGTCGACACCTCGTCGGTGCCTTCCGCGCCGAGCATGTGCACCATGCCGATGCCGTAGCCGACGCCGCGGCGCACCGCGCCGGGTTCGCCCGCGCCTTCGGGACCGCCGGGCAGCAGCCACTCGTCCTCGGGGGTGTCCCTGGGCAGCTCCGGGAGCGGGAAGTCCCGTACCGCGCCCAGCAGTTCGGCGACCGGCGCCGGGCACGTCACCGTCTGCCCGGTGGGGAGTACGTCGCCCGTCGCCATGACGTTGCGCAGGCGCAGCTCCGCCGGGTCGATGCCGAGTTTCTTCGCGAGCTTGTCCATCTGCGCCTCGTACGCGGCACAGACCTGGAGGGCGCCCTCTCCGCGCACGTGGCCGGAGGGCGGGTTGTTGGTGCGTACCGCCCAGCCCTCGATGAAGGCGTGCGGGACGACGTACGGGCCACAGGCGAAGGAGACCGCGGCGGCGAGCGCGTCCGAGGACGTGTCGGCGTACGCGCCCGCGTCGAGGAGGATCTGCGCCTCGACCTTGACCAGCTTGCCCTCGGCGTCCGCGTGGTGGCGGTAGCGCAGGAGGGTGGGGTGGCGGTGGGTGTGACCGAGGAAGGACTCCTCGCGCGTGGCGGTGAGTTTGACCGGGCAGCCGGTCCTCAACGCGAGCAGTCCGAGCGGGAGTTGGAAGCTCTGGTCCTCGCGGTCGCCGGTCGCGCCGGGCACGCCCGTGACGACGACCTTCACGCGCTCGGGTTCGAGGCCGTAGCGGGCGGCGGCGAGGTCGCGGTCGCCGTGCGGATCGGTGGAGGCGATGTAGAGCTCCACTCCCCCGTCGGGCCGCGGGACGGCGAGGCCGGCCTCGGCGCCGATGGGGGCCGGGTCCTGGCGGCCGATGCGGTACTGGCCCTCGACAACGATTTCGCCGATCGCGTCCTGGTCGCCGTGGCGCAGGGGGATGTGGCGGATCAGGTTGCCGTCGGGGTGCAGGGGCTCGGCCGCGAAGGACTGCTCGGGGTCGGTGACCGGTTCGAGCACCTCGTACTCGACGATGACGGCCGCGGCGGCCATGCGCGCGGTGTCGGGGTGGTCGGCGGCGACGGCCGCGATGGCCTCGCCGTGGTGGCGTACGACGTCGGAGGCGAACACCGGGCGGTCCGCGGCGCGGTGGCCGGGAAGGGGTGCTCCGGGGACGTCCTCGTGCGTGATGACGGCGCGTACGCCGGGCATCTCGCGCGCGTGGGTGGTGTCGATGGAGAGAATGCGCGCGTGCGGGTGCGGGGAGCGCAGGACGGCCGCCCACAGCAGGCCCTCGGCCCACAGGTCGGCGGCGTACGGGAAGGTGCCCTCCGTCTTGGCCCGCGCCTCGGCGGGCGGCAGGGAGGCGCCGAGGCCGTGCGGCAGTGGCTCGGCCACGGGGGCCGCGGGCGCGGTGGCTGTTGCTTCGTCACTCACGCCAGGCCTCCGTCCTGAATACCTTCGGTCGCGCTGGGGCCCGCCTGGTGCGGGATGCGGGCCTCGCCCCCGGCGTCACCCGCGGAGGCGGACGGGCCCGTCGCGTCCGCCGGGTCCGTCGCGGCGGCCGCGCCCGTCGCCGTCGCCTCGCGTTCGGTGACGACCTGCTGCACGGCGTCCAGGATCCCGCGGTAGCCGGAGCAGCGGCACAGGTTGCCGCACAGCGCCTGCCGGGTCTCCAGCTCGGTGGGGGCCGGGTTGCCTTCGAGCAGGTCGTGCACGGTCATCGCCATGCCGGGCACGCAGAAGCCGCACTGGACCGCGCAGCGGCCGGCGAGGGCGCGCTGCACGTCGGAGGGCTGCCCGTCGGCGGCCAGGCCCTCCACGGTGCGTACTTCGCTGCCGGCGGCGGTGGCGCCGGGCACGAGGCAGGAGGCTACGAGGCGGCCGTCGACCTGCACGTTGCAGGCACCGCACTCGCCCTGCGAGCAGCCGTCCTTGGCCCCGGCGAGGCCGAGGCGCTCGCGCAGGACGTAGAGCAGGGACTCGCCGATCCAGGCGCCGGTGACGGGGCGGTCGGTGCCGTTGACCCGCAGGACGTAGGAGGCGAGGGGGTGGTCGTCGTGGAGGGGCGCGACCACGGCGTCGGGCGCGGACTCTTCGGCGACGGCATCCTCTGGGGCGAGGGCCTCGGTGACGGCGTCGGGGACCTCGTCGAGCTCGGAAGCCTCAGAAGCCTCAGAAGACGCGGAGGCCGCGGACGCCGCGGACGCCGTAGCGACCTCAGGAGTCTCGGGGACCTCAGAGACCTCCGGGGCCTCCAGGGCCTCCGGGGCCTCGGTAGTCGGCACCCGCGCCGACTCCTCCGCCGACTCGGCGGCGACGTCCGCGAAGGTGTGCGCCTCGTCGTCCACCGTCCCGACCGGCTCGGGTTCGCCGTGTATGGCGGGTGCGGCGTGTATGTCGCTTACGTTCTCCTGCGCCGGCTCCGGCGTGATCTCCGGCGCCCCTTCGGGCTCGAACCCGGGCTCGAACTCGGGCTCGAACTCAGGCTCCGGAACGCCCTGCGAGGGCTGCTTCTGCGCCCACTCCTGCGCCGCCCAGGGCGCCACCGCGCCCCCCGGCAGCGTCGCCGGAGGCGTCCGGCCCCACTGCGCGGCGATGGACGATGTGGTGAACTCGCCCGACTCGTCCGGAAGATCCCCTTCGGCGATGACCGGAATCGACCACTGTCCGGTCTGTCCCGCCTGCCCCGCCGTTTCGGTCACCGCGTGGCCGTGGGCGGGCGGCGCCTGGTGCTCGACGTCCGAGAAGTTCCACTGTCCGGTCACCCCGGCCCCGTGACCGTACGAAGGCGTCGCCTCCGGAGCGGCCGGTCCGGCGTGATCGGCGTGGTCGGCATACTCCGCGTGTTCGGCGGGCTCGGGCCAGTGCACCTCGCCGGTCGCCGCGCCCGTGGGCGCCGCCTGCGCGCCCGTCATGTCGGGCGGCAGCACCCACACGCCCGTCGCCGCCGGGTCCGTGGCCGCGGGGCCGCCGGGCGCGACGGTGATCTGCGGCGGTACGTAACCGTGCCCCGGCGCGGCCAGCGGCACGTCGGGCAGGCCACCCTCGGGGAGCTGCACGAAGGCGGTGGCGTCCGCGTCGTAGTCGCCCTGGGGCAACGGCTCCCAGCCGCCGCCCTGGTGGCCACCGTGGTTGTGCTCGTCAGTCACGACAGCGCCCTCCCAAGTGCACGTCGGGCCAGCGCGGCGACCGTGCGCCGCAGGTGCAGTACGGCGGGCGGCAGCTGTTCCTGGGTGCCGTCCGGGGCCGGGGCGGCGTCGGGGATGCAGGCCGCGGCGACGTACTCGCCGAACGCGGTCAGCGCCTCGGGCACGAGCATCCGCTCGCCGTCCCAGTCGATGAGCGAGGCCACCCACTGCTCGGCCTCCAGGGGCCGCAGCGGCATGGGCGCGATGGCGCCGACCGCGCACCGCACGCCGCGCCTCGCGGGGTCGAGGACGAGCGCGACGGACGCGAGGGCGCGTCCTGGGCCGGTGCGGCCGGTGGCCTTGAGGAAGGTCTGCGGGGCGTGCAGGAGCGGCACGCGCACGAAGCCGATGAGCTCGCCGGGGCTGAGCATCTCCATGCCCGCGAGCAGATGGGAGACGGGAACCTCGCGCCGCGCGCCGCCGGGGCCCGCGATGATGAGGGTCGCTTCGAGGGCGGCCAGGACGGGCAGGGTGTCGCCGGTCGCCGCGGCGGAGGCGATGTTGCCGCCGAGGGTGCCCGCGTTACGGATCTGGGGCGGTCCGGCGGCGCGGGCCGCGGCCGCGAGCGCGGGGATCAGGGCGGCGAAGTCGGGGCGCCCGATGCGGGCGTGGGTGAGGCCGGCGCCGAGCAGAGCGTGACCGTCCTGGTACTGCCAGCCGCGGATCTCGCTGATGCGGCCGAGGCCGACGAGGGCGGCGGGGCGCAGCAGTCCGGCGTTGACCGAGGCCATCAGGTCGGTGCCGCCCGCGACCGGGACCGCGGCGGGCATGGCGGCGAGTGCTGCCACGGCCTCGTCCAGCGAGCCCGGGAGCGTCACGGCCTGCGTTGCGTGCGTGGTCAAACCGGCTGCCCCTTCCCGATGTCCGGCACTTCGCCCGGCGGCTTCGGCATGTGAGCCGTCGTTCGCGCCGTTACGCCTGTTCCGCCGTACGGTACGTGCTGACAGGCCGGACGTGGCAACTCTGGCACATCTTCCCGGGGGCCCGGCGAGGGGGTCCGCTAGGAGGCTTTCGCCCCGAGGACCAGGGAGATGGATCGTTTTCGCCCCTGGTCACCGGTCAGTACGCATTGCCACTCTTCGGTGATTTTTGTAAGGCTTTTTCGTGCGGTCCCACGGTCCCAGGGCCGAGGCCCCGGGGCACGCGTACGGCGGGCGTCTCACACGTTCGGGGGCGCCCCCTCGATCGGGCGTCCGAGCACACCCGGTCGCTGCTGCCACGGAAGGGGGCCCGCGGGCGGACGGTAGTCGACGCCGAGGGCGTCAAGGCGGCCGTAGTGGGCGGTCATTCGGCGCCGGAAGTCCGCGTAGTCACGCTCGGCGGGGGCGGGCAGGGCGCTCCAGGCGACCTCGGCGAAGGCGGCCAGGCGCGGGAACACCTGGTAGTCGACGCGCGCCTGGCTCTCCATCACCTCGGTCCACACGTTGGCCTGGGTGCCCAGGACATGACGCGCCTCCTCCTCGGTGAGCTGCGGGGGGACGGGCTCGAAGCGGTAGACGTCCTCCAGCGTGCGGACGTATCCGATGGGCATCGGCTCGTCGTCGCCCGGCGCCTGACGGTGGTCCAGATACACCTGCTGCTCCGGGCACATGACGACGTCGTGTCCGGCGCGGGCTGCGGTGATGCCGCCCGCGTAGCCGCGCCAGGACGACACGGCCGCGCCGGGCGCGAGGCCGCCCTCCAGGATCTCGTCCCAGCCGATGAGGCGACGGCCGCGTGCGGTGAGCCAGGTGTCGAAGTGCCGGATGAACCAGGACTGGAGCTCGTCCTCGTCCTTCAGGCCGAGTTCGGCGATCCGGGCCTGCGCGGCGGGCGACTGCTTCCACTGGTCCTTGGGGCACTCGTCGCCGCCGATGTGAATGAACGGCGAGACGTCGGCGGGGAAGAGGTCGAGGAGTTCCTCGAATACGCCCTCGTAGAAGCGCAGTGTCCGGTCGGTCGGCGCGAGTACGTTCGGGGTTACTCCCCAGTTGTCCCAGACGGTGAGGGAGGCGGTGTCGACGACGTCCGTGTTGCCGAGTTCCGGATAGGCCGAGATGGCAGCCTGGGAGTGGCCGGGGACATCGATCTCGGGGACGACGCGGATATGCCGTTCGGCGGCGTACGCGACGATCTCGCGGATGTCGTCCTGCGTGTAGAAGCCGCCGTGCGGACGGTCGTCCCACAGAGGGGAGGCACGGTGGCCAAATTTCGTGCGGGCGCGCCAGGCTCCGTGCTCCGTGAGCCGGGGGTGACGCTTGATCTCGATGCGCCATCCCTGGTCGTCGGTGAGGTGGAAGTGGAAGACGTTCAGTTTGTGCGCGGCGAGCAGGTCGAGATAGCGCAGGACCCCTTCCTTGGGCATGAAGTGGCGTGACACGTCGAGCATCAGGCCGCGCCAGGCGAAGCGGGGTGCGTCCTCGACGGCGCCGGTGGGGACGGTCCACCTGCGGCCCGGTTCGAGGGGTGCGCGCCGGAACGCGTCGGGGCCGAGGAGCTGACGGAAGGTCTGGGCACCCCAGAAGACCCCGGCCGCGCCGCCGCCTTCGATACGGACGGTGCGCCGGTCGACGGTCATCCGGTAGGCCTCCGGGCCGAGTTCCGGGTCGATGCGCAGCTCTATACGGGTTTCACCGTCGCGCAGGTCGGCGCCGGTGCCGGCGGGGGGCAGGCCGAGGCCCGTGGCCGCTGCGACGGTCGAGCGCAGCCAGCGGGCGACGCCCTCGGTACCAGCGGCGGCGTCGATCGTGGTGGCGTCGCCGAGTTCGTGGAGGCCGTCACCGGGCGCCGTCCGGCGGGGTGCGGGAATGAGATCTGCCGAAGTCACTGACATCAGTCCTTAACCGCGCCGCCGAGCCCGGACACCAGGCGCCGCTGTACGAGTACGAAGAAGACCAGTACCGGAATGGTCATTACCGTCGACGCCGCCATGATGCCGCCCCAGTCGTTCTCGTCGGGTTTGAAGAAGACGAGCAGGGCCATGGGCAGGGTCGACTGCGAGGTGTCGCTGATGATGAAGGACTTCGCGAACAGGAAGTCGTTCCAGGTGGAGATGAAGGAGAAGACGCTGGTCGCCACGAGGCCGGGAAAGACCAGCGGGAAAAGGATCTGCCACAGGAACCGGGCGCGGCTCGCCCCGTCGATGTACGCGGCCTCCTCAAGCGCTTCAGGGACGGCCTTCACAAAGCCCCGGAGCATCCACACGGCGAACGGCAGGGAGAACGCCAGGTGGGGCAGGATCAGTGAGCCGAGTGTGTTGAGCTGCCCGAAATCCCGCATGAGGAAGAAGAGCGGAATGGTGAGGGCCTCGACGGGCACCATCTGCGCGACCAGGAACATGATGAGAAGCGTCGTGCGGAACCTGAACCGGAACCTTGTCACCGCGGTCGCGGCGAGGAATGCGACGAGGCCGGAGATCACGACGACGGTGCCCGCGACGATCAGACTGTTGAGGAAGTACCGGCCGAATTCATCCTGTTGGAAGACGCGCCGGAAGGAGTCGAGCGAGGGCGCGAGCGTCCAGGGCCTCGGCTCTGCCGACTCGATCTCGCCGGCCGGTTTGAAGGCGCCGAGCACCATCCAGTAGAGGGGGAAGGCGACGACGAGGGCGATCAGGAGCGCGGACGCCTCGGCGGCGAGCCGCCACGGCCGTCGCGCCCTCACCCGTACCGGATTCACAGCTCCTCCCCTCTGCGGCGCAGGATGCGCAGGTGTCCGAGCGTGACGGCGAGCAGGATCAGCAGCATGACGACGCCGATCGCGGAGCCGAGGCCGTACTGGCTGGACGCGAAGGCCTTCTGGTACGCGTACACGTTGAGGACGAGGTTCTGGCCCGCGATGCCGCCGCCGTTCGTCATGACGTAGATCTGGGTGAACACCTTGAAGTCCCAGATGACCGACTGGACGGTGACGACGAGGAGGATCGGCCGCAGCATCGGGGCGAGCACCGAGCGCCAGATCCGCCACTGCGAGGCCCCGTCGAGCGCGGCCGCCTCGACGACCTCCGCCGGGACGGCCCTGATGCCCGCGTACACGGTGACCATCACGAACGGGAAGGAGCACCACACCACTTCGAGCAGGACGAGCGCGAAGGAGCTGTAGCGGCCGTACGTCCACGAGAAGTCGCCGAGCCCGAACACCCGGTTGACCGGGCCGAAGTCCGGGTCGAAGAGGAACATCCAGACCGTGGAGCCGGTCACGGCGGGGGTCGCCCAGGCGCCGAGCGCGGCCAGCATGAGGGCGAGCCGGGGCAGGGCGCGTACGCGGGTGAGCAGCACGGCGAGGGCGCAGCCGGCGGCGAGGGTGGAGACGACGCACGCGGCGGCGAACAGGACCGTGGCGAGCAGCACCTGCCAGAACTGCTCGTCGGCGAAGAGCGCCGCGTAGTTCCCGAGCCCCTGGAAGGTGGTCGGTTCGCCGCCGCTGACCTGGGCCTGGGTGTATTCGAGGAACGAGATCAGGCCGAGTTGCCAGACGGGGTAGACGAGGAGCCCGCCGAGGAGGAGCAGGGCGGGGGCGAGATAGAGCCAGGGGGTCCAGGCGCCGGTGCGGCGGACGGTGGAGTCGGTGGCCACGTGGTCAGCCCGCGGTGCGGAAGGCGGCGTCCATCTTCTTCGCCGCGTCCCGCGAGGCCGTCGCCACGTCCTTACGTCCGCTGACGATCTCCTGGAACATGGTCGGCAGGACCAGCGAGGCGTCTATCTGGCCCCAGGCGGGCGACGCGGGCACGAACTCGGCGCCGGCGCCGAGGGTCTTGATGAAGGGCGCGACGAAGGGCTCCTTCTTCGCGACGCTCTCGCGGACGTCCGTGTACGTGGGCAGGAAGCCCATCGCGTCGAAGAGTTCGCCCTGCGTCTTCTTCGAGGCGAGGCTCTTCATGAGGTCCACGGCGAGCGTGCGGTGCGAGGTGCTCCTGAGTACGCCGATGTTGTTGCCGCCCGCGAACGCCGGGGCGATGTCGCCCTTGTCCGTGCCGGGCAGCGGCACGACGGCGTACTTGCCCTTCACCGCGCCGTCCTCCATGGCCTGGTGGCTGAAGTCGCCGCCGATGGCCATGCCGGCCTTGCCTGAGGCGAACGCGGTGACGGTGTCGTTGCCGCCCATGCCCGCGCACTTCGCGGCGGGACAGTTGCCTTCGCCGAAGAGGGACGTGTACGCCTCGATGCCCTTGCGCGCGGCCGGGCTGTCGATGGCCGACTCGTACGATCCGCCCTTCTTCTCGGCGAGTTCGCCGCCCTGGGACCAGATGAAGGGCATGGCGCCGTAGGTGTAGGCACCGCCGACCGCGAGACCGTACAGGTCCGGCCTCTCCTTGTGGATCCTCCGTGCCGCGGTGGCGAGCTGTGCCTGTGTCGTCGGGACGTCGAGCTTGAGGGCCTTGAAGACGTCGGTGCGGTAGTAGAGGGCGCGTACGCCGACGAAGTAGGGGGCGCCGTAGATCTTTCCGTCGACGGTCACGGACTCCTCGGCCGTCGGGTCGGTGTCCTTGGCCTCGGGCCAGGCGCGGAACTCCTCGGTCACGTCGGCGAGGCCGCCGTCCTTGACGTATCCGGCGGTGTCGGTGTTGCCGTACTCGATGACGTCGGGGGCGCTCTTCGGGTCGTTGAAGGCGGCCTTGATCTTCTCGGCGCGGGTCTCGACGGGGATGTACTCGACCTTGACGTCGGCACCTTTGTGGGACTTCTCGAAGGCGGCGACGGCCGCGTCGACGACCTTCTGCTTCGGCCGGTTGTCGACCTCCTGGAAGAGCCAGACGCGCAGGGTCCCGCTCCTGTCGTCCCCGGCGGAGCCGTTGTCCGAGGTCCCGGGGGCGCAGGCGGTGGCGAGGGCAAGTGCGGCCAGGGGCAAGGCCATTCGGACGGGGAGCTTCATGGGGCAGCCTCCGAAGTGTCGTTGCAACATACGCAATGGCGGTTTTGCTGTGCACAACACTGAGGAGGCTAGGAGGTCCAGACCACTGAGCGCAACGGTTACGGAGGCAGCACAAAGGCCCCCATGGCGCGACAGATACGCACCTCGGGGGCCTTTCGCAGCAGCCTCAGGAACCTTCCGCGGCGGCGCGGGCGACCACTTCTCGCCCGCCGCCTCTCGCCCGCTCCCCCTTGCCCGCTACTTCTTGTCCTTGCCGCCCTTGTCCTTGTCGCCGCCGGCGCCCATGGACTCGTAGATCTCCTTGCACATGGGACACACGGGGTACTTCTTCGGGTCCCGGCCCGGCACCCAGACCTTGCCGCAGAGCGCGACGACCGGCGTCCCCTCGAGGGCGCTCGCCATGATCTTGTCCTTCTGGACATAGTGGGCGTAGCGCTCGTGGTCGCCGTCACCGTGCGATGTCTGCGGCGTCGGCTCTACGAGGGTCCCCGTACCTGTCCCGCGCTCGGGCTCAAGAGTGCTCATAAAGGCCAAGGGTACTGAAGCCCCGGGGGAAGGGTCAGCGGCCTCGGGGCGAAGGCCCCGCACCCCCGATTCCCGCCGATCACGGCACCGGCCGACGGCCTCAGTTGAGCGACGGATCGTCCGGATATGTCGCCACCATCGCCAGGTCACTGCGCTGACGTCGCAGCACCGCGCGCCACAGGCCCTCGGGATCCGTCGACGAGACGTCGCCCGGCTCCGACTCGACGACGTACCAGGCGCCGTCGGTCAGCTCGGACTCCAGCTGACGCGGGCCCCAGCCCGCGTACCCGGCGAAGATCCGCAGGGATCCGAGCGCCGAGGCGAGCAGCTCGGGAGGGGCCTCCAGGTCGACCAGGCCGATCGCGCCGTGCACGCGGCGCCAGCCGAGGGGCCCTTCGTCGCCGGGGATCACCGCGACGCCGAGCGCCGAGTCGAGCGAGACCGGGCCGCCCTGGAAGACGACGCCCGGATCGCCGGCGAGCGCGCCCCAGCCCTCCAGGATGTCGCCCACCCCGACCGGCGTGGGCCGGTTGAGGACGACGCCGAGCGAGCCCTCCTCGTCGTGGTCGAGGAGCAGCACGACCGCCCGGTCGAAGTTCGGGTCCGTGAGGGCGGGTGTGGCCACGAGCAGCCGCCCTGTGAGCGAGGACACCTCGGTCATGCCAGACATGATCCCGCATCTTGCCGCCGAGCGGGGAGTCAATGACTCTTCCCGGGTGCGCCCAGCTCAGAGACACCTCACGCGCCCGGGGCACGCGCCGCGAACCGGCCCTGGAAGGTGACCCTCCGCGCCCGTTTAGCGACATTTCGTGTTGTAGCGAAGTCATGACGTCCCCCTGGCGCACTTGGGCTTACGGAAGGGGGGTAGGCGGCCCTTAGGCTTATGCCTTGGCCCGCCCAGCGGCCCGGCCCGAAAGGCCTCGCCCGACGGCTCCGCCCTGCGGTCCTGCCCATCTGTCCTGTCCATCTCATCGGAACGCGAGATTCATGACCGTCACCGACGATGTACTGCTTGTCCACGGCGGAACCCCGCTGGAGGGCGAGATCCGTGTCCGCGGCGCGAAGAACCTCGTGCCCAAGGCCATGGTCGCCGCGCTGCTCGGCAGCGAGCCGAGCCGGCTGCGCAATGTCCCGGACATCCGCGACGTCCGGGTCGTACGCGGCCTCCTCCAGCTGCACGGCGTGACGGTCCGCCCGGGTGAGGAACCCGGCGAGCTGATCATGGATCCCTCGCACGTGGAGAGCGCCAACGTCGCCGACATCGACGCGCACGCGGGCTCCTCGCGCATTCCGATCCTGCTGTGCGGGCCGCTCCTGCACCGGCTCGGCCACGCGTTCATCCCGGGGCTCGGCGGCTGCGACATCGGCGGCCGGCCGATCGACTTCCACTTCGAGGTGCTCCGCCAGTTCGGCGCGACCATCGAGAAGCGGGCGGACGGCCAGTACCTGGAGGCCCCGCAGCGGCTGCGCGGCACGAAGATCCGGCTGCCGTACCCGTCGGTCGGCGCGACCGAGCAGGTCCTCCTGACGGCCGTGCTGGCCGAGGGCGTGACCGAGCTCTCGAACGCGGCCGTGGAGCCCGAGATCGAGGACCTCATCTGCGTTCTGCAGAAGATGGGCGCGATCATCGCCATGGACACCGACCGGACCATCCGGGTCACGGGTGTCGACAAGCTGGGCGGCTACACGCACCGCGCTCTCTCGGACCGCCTGGAGGCCGCGTCGTGGGCGTCGGCCGCGCTGGCGACCGAGGGCAACATCTACGTCCGCGGCGCCCAGCAGCGCTCGATGATGACGTTCCTGAACACGTACCGCAAGGTCGGCGGCGCCTTCGAGATCGACGACGAGGGCATCCGCTTCTGGCACCCGGGCGGCTCGCTGAAGTCGATCGCCCTGGAGACGGACGTCCACCCCGGCTTCCAGACCGACTGGCAGCAGCCGCTCGTCGTGGCCCTGACGCAGGCCTCGGGCCTGTCCATCGTCCACGAGACGGTCTACGAGTCCCGCCTCGGCTTCACGTCCGCGCTGAACCAGATGGGCGCGCACATCCAGCTCTACCGCGAGTGCCTGGGCGGCTCGGACTGCCGCTTCGGCCAGCGCAACTTCCTGCACTCCGCGGTCGTGTCGGGCCCGACGAAGCTCCAGGGCGCCGACCTGGTCATCCCCGACCTGCGCGGCGGCTTCTCGTACCTGATCGCCGCCCTGGCCGCCCAGGGCACGAGCCGCGTCCACGGCATCGACCTGATCAACCGCGGCTACGAGAACTTCATGGAGAAGCTCGTCGAGCTCGGCGCGAAGGTCGAGCTGCCGGGCAAGGCACTGGGCTAGCCACACGCTCCGCCGAAGGCCCGGGGGCATCCCCCGGGCCTTCGGCATGGAGAAGCTCGTCGGGCTCGGCGCGAAGGTCGAGCTGCCGGGCAGGGCGCCGGGCCGGTCACACGCCACCACAGGCCCTGCCGGGGCCCTTCCTGAGCGCCGGCAGGGCCCCGTGACAACACAGAAGGGGCGGCCACCCGAACCGGGTGGCCGCCCCTTGTGCTGCCTGGCTTACTTGCCCTTGGCGGCTTCCTTGAGCTTGGAGCCCGCGGACACCTTCACGCTGAAACCGGCCGGGATGTTGATCGGCTCGCCGGTCTGCGGGTTGCGGGCGGTGCGAGCGGCACGGTGCGTGCGCTCGAAGGTCAGGAAGCCGGGGATGGTGACCTTCTCGTCGCCCTTGGCGACGATCTCGCCGACCGTCTCGGCGAACGCGGCCAGCACGGCGTCGGCGTCCTTGCGGGTCACCTCGGCGCGGTCGGCCAGCGCGGCCACCAGCTCACTGCGGTTCATGTTTGTACTCCCGTGTTCTTCTTGCCGTTGAGGCGTGCCACGCGGCGGAGCCGCATGTTGGGCACAGCGAAGCCGATGCTGCCAGGGTCCTCGGTCAGGCCCCGGACCCGGGTCCGTCTTCAGACCCTCGCGCCCGAAGACGCATCCTGCCCCCACCAGCGGCGGGAAAGCCAATCCGGCGCCCTTGGGGGTCACACGGATTGCGTCGCCGTCCCGCTGTGGGGCGGGGTGGGGCCGTGCTTCCCGGCCACCCTAGAGGGCGGCCAGGGGCCCCGCATTCCGCGACGCGCCGGGCCTCAGGAGGCCGTGGCGCCCGTCACAGCACCGCCGACGGCCTTGGCGGCGTTGCGCACCGCTCCGGCGACGGCGCCCGCGACCTTGTCGTTGAAGACGCTCGGAATGATGTAGTTCGGGTTGAGCTCGTCCTCGCTCACCACGTCCGCCAGGGCGGCCGCGGCGGCCAGCATCATCTCCGTGTTGACCGTACGCGACTGGGCGTCGAGGAGGCCACGGAAGACGCCCGGGAACACGAGGACGTTGTTGATCTGGTTCGGGAAGTCCGAGCGGCCCGTGGCCACAACTGCCGCCGTCTGACGGGCGATTGCGGGGTCGACCTCGGGGTCGGGGTTCGCGAGCGCGAACACGATCGCACCCTCGGCCATGGCCGCCACGTCGTCGCCGTCGAGCACGTTCGGAGCGGAGACTCCGATGAACACGTCGGCGCCGCGCACGGCCTCCTTGAGCGTGCCCGTGAGGCCCTCGGGGTTGGTGTTGTCGGCGATCCAGCGCAGCGGCGAATCGGCCTGGGCGTCGACGAGATCCGCGCGGTCCGCGTGCACGACACCGTGGATGTCGGCGACGACCGCGTTCTTGACGCCGGCCGCGATCAGGAGCTTGAGAATCGCCGTGCCGGCCGCGCCCGCGCCGGACATGACGACGCGGATGTCGCCGATGGCCTTACCCGCGACACGCAGGGCGTTCGTCAGGGCGGCGAGGACGACGATGGCCGTGCCGTGCTGGTCGTCGTGGAAGACCGGGATGTCGAGGGCCTCGCGCAGGCGGGCCTCGATCTCGAAGCAGCGCGGGGCGGAGATGTCCTCGAGGTTGATGCCCGCGAAGCCGGGGGCGATGGCCTTGACGATCTCGACGATCGCGTCGGTGTCCTGGGTGTCCAGGCAGATCGGCCAGGCATCGATGTCGGCGAAGCGCTTGAAGAGGGCCGCCTTGCCCTCCATGACCGGCATGGCGGCCATCGGGCCGATGTTGCCGAGGCCGAGCACCGCGGAGCCGTCCGTCACGACCGCAACGGTGTTCCGCTTGATCGTCAGACGCCGGGCGTCCTCGGGGTTCTCGGCGATCGCCATGCACACGCGGGCCACACCCGGCGTGTAGACCATGGACAGGTCGTCACGGTTGCGGATGGGGTGCTTCGACTGCATCTCGATCTTGCCGCCGAGGTGCATCAGGAACGTACGGTCGGAGACCTTGCCGAGGATGACGCCCTCGATGCCGCTCAGGCCCTCGACGATCTCGTCGGCGTGCGCGGTGGAGCTCGCGGCGATCGTGACGTCGATCCGGAGTTTCTCGTGGCCGGACGCCGTCACGTCGAGACCGGTCACCGAGCCTCCGTGGGACTCCACGGCCGTCGTGAGTTGGGATACCGCTGTTCCGCTGGCGGGCACCTCAAGGCGGACCGTCATCGAGTAGGAGACGCTGGGCGCCGTTGCCATGGCCGACTTCCTCTGCTTTCACCGTGTGGCTGCTGCTGTTTTTCCGTCCGATCGTCGCACCTACCGCTGAGTACGTGGTAGCCGCCCCGGATTGCGAACGTTTTGTTCACTGCCCGGACAGCACCTCGGTCGCGCACTTTCGGAAAGTTGTTTCCACCATACGAGAAGTGACAGGAAACAGAAAGAGGTCCACGTCAGCTGACGTGGACCTCTCACTTACGTTGACGACACCGACCCGCCATGCTCGCCTCGCGGCAAGTGGTCGCTCGTAGCGACGAAGGTTGGGCCCGGGGGCTTGGATCGAGCCGGTGCCACGTCCAAGGTAACAAAGGATCCCCGTAAGGCAATTCCCATCCCTCGAACTCATTCACGGAGCAGGTCCGGCACCCCGCCCTCGTCCGGTTCGTCGCGGCTGCCCGAAACGACCGTGAGCTGCTGCGTGGCGCGGGTCAGCGCCACGTACAGGACGCGCAGGCCCGCCGGGGACTCGTCGGCGATCTCCGCGGGCGACACGACGACCGTCGCGTCGTACTCCAGGCCCTTGGCCTCCAGGCTGCCGAGCGCGACCACGCGGTCGCCGAGCCCCGCCAGCCAGCGCGCCGCCTCGTCCCGCCGGTTCATCGCGACGACGACGCCGACCGTGCCGTCGACCTGGTCGAGCAGGCGCGCCGCCTCCTCGCGGACGGTGTGCCCGAGGCCCTCCTGTACGACCGCGAACCGGGGACGCACGCCCGTCGAGCGGACCGCCGACGGGGACTCGGAGCCCGGCATGGCGAGCGCGAGGACCTTGGCGGCGAGTTCGGCGATCTCGGCCGGGTTGCGGTAGTTCACGGTGAGGGTGAAGCGGCGGCGGGGACGGGAGCCGAGGGCCTCGTCGCGGGCCTCGGCCGCCTCGTCCGGGTCCGACCAGGACGACTGGGCGGGGTCGCCGACCACCGTCCAGGTCGCGTGCCGGCCGCGGCGGCCGACCATCCGCCACTGCATGGGCGTGAGGTCCTGCGCCTCGTCGACGATGACGTGCGCGTACTCCGTGCGCTCCTGGGCCAGGCGCTCGGCGCGCTCGCGCTGCGTCTCCTCGCGCGAGGGCATCAGCTCCTCGAGACCGGTGAGCTGGTCGAGGGGGTCGTACTCGCGCTTCTTCTTCGGGCGTACGGGGGTGCCGAGGACCGCGTTCAGCTCGTCGAGGAGCGCCACGTCGTGCACCGACAGGTCGTCGCGGCGCAGCGAGCGGGCGACCTTGCGGACCTCACCGGGGTTGAGGATCCGGCGGGCCCAGCGGCCGAGGCGGCGCTCGTCGCCCATCGCGGCGAGGACACCGCGCGGGGTGAGCTCGGGCCACCACGCGTCGAGGAAGCGCAGGAAGTCGTCCTCGGAGGTGATGTCGTCGTCGAACGAGGAGCGCAGCTCCGCGGCGAGTTCCGGGTCGCTGTGGCGGGTGCCCGCGCCGGACTGCGACCACAGGGCGTCCAGGAGGAGCTTGCGGGCGCGCGGGCGCAGCAGGTTGACGGGGGCGGTGCCGCTCAGCGCGTTCTGGCGGATCCTCGCCAGGTCGGCGGCCTCCAGCTCCAGGCGGCGGCCGAAGGCGACGACGCGCAGGCGCGTGGGCTGCTCGACGGGGGCCGGCCTGTCGTCGGGCTCCTCGCCGAAGGCCAGCTGGCCCGTGCCCTGCTGCGGGTCCTGCGTGCCCAGTTCGAGCGCGCCGCGCGCGGCCTTGCGCAGGACGCGCAGCATCCGCGAGGAGCCCTTGACGCGGGCCACCGCCGGGGAGTCGTAGACCGTGGCCTCCGCGCCGTCGACCAGGGAGCCGACCGCGCGGATCGCGACCTGGCCCTCCTCGCCGAGCGAGGGCAGGACGCCCTCGGTGTAGGCGACGAGGAGCGGCGTCGGGGAGACGATCAGGATGCCGCCCGCGTACCGGCGGCGGTCCTGGTAGAGCAGATACGCGGCGCGGTGCAGGGCGACGGCCGTCTTGCCGGTGCCGGGTCCCCCCTCCACGTACGTCACGGACGCGGCGGGGGCCCGGATCACGAGGTCCTGCTCGGCCTGGATGGACGCCACGATGTCGCGCATGGTGTGGCTGCGGGCCTGGCCGAGGGCGGCCATCAGGGCGCCGTCGCCGATGACGGGCAGCTGCTCGCCGTCGAGGTACGCGGTCAGCTCGGGGCGCATCAGGTCGTCCTCGACGCCGAGCACCTTGCGGCCCTTGGAGCGGATGACCCGGCGGCGTACGACCCGTCCCGGATCGACCGGCGTCGAGCGGTAGAAGGGCGCGGCGGCCGGCGCGCGCCAGTCGATGACCAGGGGCGAGTAGTCGGCGTCCAGGACGCCGATCCTGCCGATGTGGAGCGTCTCGGCGATGTCGGCGGTCCGCTTCCCGTCCGCGTCCTCGCGCACGGACCCCTCGGCGGGCTCCACGGCCGTGTACGCGCCGTCGGGGCCCTTCTTGCCGTCCTTGCCGAGCAGCAGGTCGATCCGGCCGAAGAGGAAGTCCTCGAACTCGTTGTTGAGGCGGTTGAGGTGGATCCCCGCGCGGAACACCTGGGCGTCGCGCTCGGCGAGGGCGCCGGGCGTGCCGACCTGTCCCCGCTGGGCCGCGTCGTTCATCAGGAACTCGGCCTCGTGGATCTTTTCCTCGAGCCGGCGGTACACCTGGTCGAGGTGTTCCTGTTCGACACCGACCTCGCGGTCCCGGACGGAATCGTGATCCTGGTCGAGCGCGGTCTGCTGATGAGCCTGAGCGGCCACCGGGCCCCCTTCTGACGTGCTGGGCAGCCGTCAAAGGTACGCGAAGGGAGGCCCGCGAGGCTACGCATCCGGCTGCCGGGGCTACGCGTCGACCTCCACGAGGCGTTTGCCGTCGAGCGTCTCGACCTCGAAGTGGTCGATGGCGTTGCGCTCGAACGCGGCGCCCCCGTGCACGTACAAGGGGTACTTCGACGCCTCGTGCTTGCTGTTGGGAATGCCGTAACCCCACTTCGGCACGGCCCAGGTGGTGACCGTCTCGCGCCGGCCGTTCTTGCCGACCGCGACCAGCGAGCAGGTGAGCGGGCCCTTGACGTTCTTCAGCTCCAGGACGGTGTGGGTGCCCCAGGCCTTCTTCTCCATGCCGATGGTGGCGGTGACCTTCGTGGCCGGGTCGGTCGCCCTGACCTTCTCGTCCATGTGGTTGAAGAAGGCGTCCTCGGCGGGGCTGGTGGGGTGGGGAGACGCGGTGTCGTGCGTGCCGCCGCCGTTCACCGCCATCACCGTCAGCGGTCCGCCGATGATCAGCGCGGCCGCGGCCGCCACCAGGTACATCCCACGGCGGCGCTTGCGCGCCCGCCGCTGCGCCACCTCGTCGAAGAGCCGGCCGGCGAGCCGGTCGCTCGGGCGGGCGCCGAGCTGCGCGCCGAGGCGTTCTCTGCCGGGGGTGCCCTGCGGCTCGGGGAGATCCGCGAGCGCGGCGAGCATCGGCTCCATGCCGGCGAACTCCTCCAGCTGGCGCGCGCACAGCTCGCACCCCGCCAGATGCGCCTCGAAGGCGCTCGCCTCGGCGTCGTCGAGGACGCCGAGCACGTAGGCGCCGACCGTCTCGTGAACGTCACCGGACCCATGCGGTCCGTAGTCGTCGTACGAGGCACTCATGCCGTCACCCCCCGCTCCTCCAGCGCCAGCTTCATGGAACGCAGCGCGTAGAACACCCGTGAGCGCACCGTTCCGCTGGGAATACCGAGTGTCGCGGCCGCCTCGTTGACCGTACGCCCCTTGAAGTACGTCTCCACCAGCACCTCGCGGTGGGCAGGCGTCAGGTCCTCGAGCGCATCCGAAAGCGTCATCAGCCACAGCGCCTTGTCGATCTCGTCCTCCGCGGGGATGACCTCCAGCGGCGACGGATCGACCTCCTGCGGCCGGGCCTGCCGGCTGCGGTGAGCGTCGATGACGATGCGCCGGGCGACCGTCACCAGCCAGGGGCGTACCGAACCGGTCGCTCGGTTGAGCTGACCGGCGTTCTTCCAGGCACGGATGAGCGTTTCCTGCACGACGTCCTCGGCACGCTGCCGGTCCCCCGCCACCAGCCGGAGCACATAGGCGAGAAGGGGACCCGCGTGCTCGCGGTAGAGCGCGCGCATCAGCTCCTCGTCGGGCTCGGGAGGCTGCGGCGCGCGATGTCGTGCCCTCGGCGGGCGTTCATCGGCCACGGCGGAATCCTTGCGCACGCCTACCTCCGCTGTCCCCTGGTTGAGCGTTCCGGCTTGGTCGCCGCTCGGCTGGACGCACCCCAGTACGCAAGCGGGCCGCGAAGCGTTCAAACGATCTGCCGGGACATGCCAAAAGAGGTTCGGGGAGGTGTTCGGGGGATCCTCAGGCCCGGGCGAGCGCCGCCCTGCGACGGTGCCGCGCCACCCGCTCGCGGTTGCCGCACACCTCGCTGGAGCACCAGCGACGGCGCCGTCCCCGGGACGTGTCGAGGTAGATGATCGGGCAGCTGTCGCCCTCGCAGCGGCGCAGACAGGAGCGGGCGACCGGGTCCGTGAGCAGTTCCACGGCGTCGCGGGCGACGGCCGCGAGCAGCTCGCGGCAGCCGGGGTCGGTGTGCAGGTCCCTGACAAGAGTGCCGTCGGTGCGGCGGGTCGCGCGGGGCGCGGGCGGCGCCGCGCGGGCGAGGGCGTTGACCCGCTCCAGGGAGCCGGACGCGGGCCTGCCGTCGAGTTCGCCGCGCACCAACCGGCCGATGTGGCCGCGCAGTTCCTGCACGGCGTCGAGCCAGGCCGCGTCGGCGTCGCGCAGCGGCGTGTCCGCGGGCACGAGCCCCGAGCCGACCAGCCAGGCCCGCAGCCGCCCCACCGAGTCGAGCCGTTCGTCGGGATGCGCCGTGGCCAGGAGATCCAGCGAACTGCGCCCGGAGTCGAAGCGCAGCTCGTACGAGGACGAGGACGATGGCGATGCCATGTCCCTACAGTGCCCGCACGCACGCACCGCCGGAACCCCTGGTGCCGGGCCCCTCACGAAGGGTTCACGGACGGGCCGGCGGACCGTCGTGCAGGATCCGCTGGAAGAGGTGGTGATCGCGCCAGCGGCCGTTGATGTGGAGGTACTCGGGAGCGGTCCCGTAACGCTCGAACCCGCAGGCGGCGAGGACACGCTGGGAAGCGTGGTTGTCCAGCAGGGTACTGGCGTCGACGCGGTGCAGGCCGAGCTCGTCGCGGGCGGCCCGGCACACCTCCCGCACCGCCCTGCGGGCGAGGCCGCGGCCCACGTATCCGGCGTCGATCCAGTAGCCGAGCGAGGCGCTGCGGAACGGTCCGAGCACGATGCCGGAGAGATCCGCGCGGCCGATGACGAGGTCGCCGTCGGTCACGACCCAGCGCGCGCTCCCCGGCTCGGCGAGCCGCGCCGCCTGACCGGCCGCGGTGCAGAACTCGGGCCCCCGCCACGGCTCGAAGGGCCGCAGGTGTGCACGGTTGCGCCGATAGGCGTCGGCGATGGCCTGCGCGTCGGCGGGCTCGGCGGGGCGGACCTGAAAGGCGTCGGTGACCATCCGCCCACGGTAGCCGGGCGCGCGCCGGCTCCGAACTCCCTTACTCCGTCCCGTACTTGGAGTCCGCCGCCGGGTCCAGGGCCAGGCGGTAGCCGCGTTTGACCACCGTCTGGATCAGCTTCGGGGCGCCGAGCGCCGTGCGCAGTCTGGCCATCGCCGTCTCCACCGCGTGTTCGTCGCTGCCCGCGCCGGGCAGCGCGCGCAGCAGTTCGGCACGCGGCACGACCCAGCCGGGCCGGCGCGACAGGGAGCGCAGGAGCGACATCCCGGCGGGCGGCACCGGGCGCAGGTCGCCGTCGACCAGGACGGCCTGCCCGCGGATCTCCACGCGGTGACCCGCGACCGGCAACGTACGCGCCCTGCCCGGGAGTTCGGCGCACAGGAGCTGGACGAGCGGGCCGAGCCGGAAACGTTCGGGCTGCACGGTGTCCACGCCGTGGGCCTGGAGCGGCAGCGCGGTCACGGGACCGACGCAGGCGGGCAGGACGTCGTGATGCAGAGCGGCGAGCAGCTCCGTCAGTTGGCCCCGCAGTTCGGCCCGGGAGAGCAGGGACACGGCGGCGGGCGCGCTGGTGAACGTGAGCGCGTCGACGCCCCGGCTGAGCGTCGCGTCGAGCAGCCGGTCGAGGGGTGCTGTGTCCTCCGGCGGCATCCACCGGTACACCGGCACGCCCACGACGTCGGCGCCCGCCTCGCGCAGCGCCTCGACGAAGCCGGGCAGCGGCTCGCCGTGCAGCTGGACGGCGACCCGGCGGCCGTCGACGCCCTCGTCGAGGAGCCGTTCGAGGACCTCCGCCATCGACTCGGACGACGGGGACCACTCCTCGGTGAGCCCGGCGGCCCTGACGGCGCCCTTGACCTTGGGCCCGCGGGCGAGCAGCTCCACGCCGCGCAGCCGGGCGACGAGCGCCTCGCCCAGGCCCCAGCCGTCGGCGGCCTCGATCCAGCCGCGGAACCCGATGGCGGTGGTCGCGACGACGACGTCGGGCGCGTGGTCGACGATGTCCTTGGTCGCCGCGAGGAGCTCGCTGTCGTCGGCGAGCGGGACGATGCGCAGCGCGGGTGCGTGCAGGACGGCCGCGCCGCGCCGCTGGAGCAGCGCGCCGAGCTCGTCGGCGCGGCGCGCGGCGGTCACGCCCACGGTGAAGCCCGCGAGGGGGCCGTGCTGCCCCGCCGGGGGGTCCTGCTGTGCGTCGTACATGTGGCTCTCGTCCCGCTCGGGTGGTTCTGCCGGGGTCGACCGAGCCTGTCAGGATCCCGTGACGGGCTCGGTTCCCCATGATGTCAGCGGTGTTACGTCACACCTCGGCGTAGCTGAGCCGGGCTTCCGTCTCCGTGGCCTCGACGGGAGCCTTCGCGGCGGCCGGGCGGCGAATGTATACGACCCAGGTCAGGGCGAAGCACACCGCGTAGAAGACGAGGAACCCGACGAACGCGGCCGTGCCCGTGCCGGCGGTCTGGAAGGACTGGCGGAAGGCGAGGTTGATGCCGAGCCCGCCGAGCGCGCCCACCGCGCCGATCAACCCCATCGAGGCCCCGGACAGACGCCGGCCGTACGCCGCGGCCTCCTCCCCCGCGAGCCCCATGGCGGCGGCCTTGGCCTGGAAGATGCCGGGGATCATCTTGTACGTCGACCCGTTGCCGAGGCCCGTGAGCACGAACAGGGCGATGAACGCCGTGGTGAACAGCGGCAGCGACTTCTGCGTCGACGCGAGGACGACCACGGCGGTGGCGACGGCCATCCCGACGAAGTTCCACAGCGTGATGCGGGCGCCGCCGAACCGGTCGGCGAGCCGGCCGCCGACGGGCCGGATCAGGGAGCCGAGCAGCGGCCCGATGAACGTGATCGACGCGGCCTGCAGCGGCGTCCTGCCGAACTGCGTCTGCAGGACGAGCCCGAACGCGAAGCTGTAACCGATGAACGACCCGAACGTCCCGACGTACAGGAGCGCCATGATCCATGTGTGCGGGTCGCGCACGGCCTCCTGGGCGGCCCCGGTGTCGTTCTTCACGGTCGCGAGGTTGTCCATGAACAGCGCGGCGCAGATCGCCGACACCGCGATGAGCGGGATGTAGATCCCGAGCAGGACGCGCGGCCCGCCGCTCGCGCCGATCACGGCGAGCCCGGCGAGCTGCACCACGGGGACGCCGATGTTGCCGCCGCCCGCGTTCAGACCGAGGGCCCAGCCCTTCTTCCGCAGCGGGAAGAAGGAGTTGATGTTGGTCATCGACGAGGCGAAGTTGCCGCCGCCGACCCCGGTGAGCAGCGCGCACACCATGAACGTGGTGTACGAGGTCCCCGGCTCCATCACGGCGAACGCGGCAACCGTCGGGATCAGGAGCAGGCTCGCCGCGAAGACCGTCCAGTTCCGGCCGCCGAAGCGGGCGACGGCGAAGGTGTAGGGCACGCGGACGACCGCCCCGACCAGCGTGGCCATCGAGACCAGGAAGAACTTGCCGGCCGGGTCGATGCCGTACTCGGGCCCCATGAACAGGACCATCACGGACCACAGGGTCCAGATCGAGAACCCGATGTGCTCGGACAGGATGGAGAACGCGAGATTGCGCCGCGCGACCTTCTCGCCGCCCCCCTGCGACCAGAACGTCTCGTCCTCCGGATCCCACCTCTGGATCCAACTCCGGGCTGCCATCACACGCCTCCAGGGTCACGGTTCTCGGCTGATGACCCCGAAGGTAGGGAGGCGGGATTACCGCGCTGTGCCGCACCGTGACCGGCGGGGAACGTTGCTCTCACCGGGCGCGGGGCCCGGCGGTGAGCTTCGCTCCCCGGCGCGGGTCAGGTCGTGGTGCCCGCCCACTTGAGGCTCGCCGAGCCGCCCTTGTCCCACTTCAGCGTGACCACGTCGTCGGCCTGTGTCAGGTTCGCGCCGAAGACCTCGTCGCCGGTGTCCTTGCCCATGCACTTGACGGCGATCCGGAACGCCCCGCCGCTGCGGTTCTCCCCGATGCCGGTGCAGATGCCCTTACCGCCGGCGTCGATGTAGGACACGCTGTACTTGCCCTTGGCCGATCCGGACGCGACCTTGTCGCCGACCGTGAGGGTCCTGGCCTGCTCGTCCTGCCACTGGCCCTGGTAGCCGGTGGACCCGGCGGGCCGCTCCTGATCCGTCCCCGAGGGATCACTCGGCTCCTCGACGGGGTCCTCCGTCGCGGGGTCCTCGCTCGTGGGCTCGTCGGAGGGCCCGTCCGACGTGGCGGGCTCCGCGGACACGGAGTCCTTCGCCTTCGGCTTGTCGTCGCCGCCGCCGTTCGTGGCGAGGAAGACCCCGCCGACGATCACGACGAGCGCGACGACCGCGGACCCGATGATGACGGCGGTCCGGCGCGTGCCACCACTGCCCTGCGGGGGCGGGGGCGGCGGATAGGCACCCCCGCCGTGGGGCGGCTGCCCGTACGGGGCTTGCCCGTACGGGGCTTGCCCGTACGGGGGTTGACCCTGCGGCTGCCCCTGCGGGGGCGGGCCGTAGGGAGGCTGGGAGCCGTATGCGGGCTGGTCCCCGTAGCCGGGCCGGCCCTGAGGGGCCGGTGGCGGTGTCTGGGGCGGAGCCGGCGGCGGGGTCGGCGCGCCGGCGTACGGGTTGTCCTGCCCGCCGCCGGACGGCGACTGCGGCGGGGTGGGCGGCGGCCCGTACGCCGGGTGGTGCCCGGATCCGTCCTGCGGCGGCTGGCCGGGAGGCTGTGTCATCGGTCCGGGTCCCCTCGTGGTCCTGCGGTCACTGGTCGCTCGCGACCCAACCTCCTCCACCCCCACCGGCCGCACAACCCCGCCCAGGGCCTTTCGTCCGGATCAGGCCGGACCCGCACCCGCGAGCCCGGCGTGATCCGGACGACAGGTCCTAGCGGCGGTGTGCCCGCTTCTTGACGCCGTTCGGCCACAGCCGCGGGCGCCGCTTGGCGGCCAGGTCCTCGATCCAGCCCGTGCCGAGGACCGCGAGAGCGATCAGCGGCCAGGTCAGCACGAACATCCAGAGCATGTACGTGGAGTCGAGGGCGCCGCTCCATCTCGCGTCCTGCATGAACGGCAGGTTGTACGCGAGGTCGATGATCGGCACCGTCGCCATGATCAGCATGTTGTGCCACAGATAGATCGTGACCGCGCGGTTGTTGGACAACGTGATGAGCTTGTCCCACTTGGCGAGCCGGCCGGGCAGCTCCTGCCAGGACGGCGAGTACTGGAGCAGGATGACGACGAAACCGAAGGACCAGGTCGCCTGCGCCAGGGGGATGTCGTTCAGGTCCCAGCCGTCCGGCCCGAGATGGCCCGAGGCCCACCACAGTCCGAACGCCATCACGATCGCCGAGCAGGACACGGCGAGATAGCGCGGCACCTTCGCGAGGACGCCCTCGTGGTGGGCGAAACCGAGGACCCAGCAGCCGCCGTAGACCGCGAAGTCGGTCACCGCGTTCCCCGTCTCGCCGGGGATGGTGACGATGCCCGTACCGACGACGGCCGTCAGCGCGAGCGGCGCGAGCAGCGTCGCCCACGGCACCTTGCGGAACGCCCACAGCAGGAGCGGGGAGGCGATGACGAACCACAGGTAGGCCCGCAGATACCAGAGCGGGCCCGCGGCCTGCGACGGCCAGGTGTCCTCCAGGAGGCCCGCCTTGTCACCGAGATGCCAGGGGAACGACGGTGCGCCGACGGGCACGAAGTAGTTGAACAGGCTGATCCAGCCCCAGGTCCCCCCGCTGTCGGGGTCCTTGCCGGGGTTCCAGCCGCCCAGGAAGAGCAGGGCGAGGACGACGACGCTGAACGCCCACATGGGCGGCAGGAGCCGGCGGACACGGCCCCTGATGACACCTATGGCGGGCCGGCTCAGGGAGCGCGCCATCAGCGATCCGGCGAGCGCGAACATCACGCCCATGGACGGGAAGAGGACCGTCAGCCAGGCCCACCCGAAGAGGTGGTAGGCGACGACGCGGACGAGCGCGATGGAGCGCAGCAGGTCCAGATAGCGGTCGCGGCCCGGCTTCTTCGGCGCGGCCGCCTGCGCGGGCGGTGCGGGCGGAACGGGGGCGGGCGACGGCTCCGGTGTGAACGGCACCTGCGGGAAGGGCACTTGCGGCAGGCGCCGCGTCTGCCGGAACCCGCTCTGGCCGTCGGTGGCGGGAGTGGGATACGTCATGCGACGGGCCTCCGATCGTTGCCGCGCGACGCCCGCTGGCGCGGAATCGCCCCCGGCGCCTCGACCGCTCCGGTGCGCCGCAGCTTCTGCCAGCGCAGTCGGCCGCCGGTGAGGGCGGTGATCCAGGACTGGAGCAGCACGACGTACATCAGCTGCCGGTAGAGGATCTGCTGGAGCGGGAGTGAGATGAGATGGGTCATGCGTTCGCGGTCGAGCCGGAAGGCGTACGCCGCGCAGACGGCCTGGACGGCGAGGACGCCGAGCCAGGCGCCGATCGTCTTCTCCGTGGGGCCGAACACGAGGCCGTAGAGCAGGAAGACGTCGATGAGGGGTGCCAGGAGCGGCGCCACGACCATGAAGAGGGCGACGAACGGCAGGCCGATGCGGCCGAAGCGCCCGGAGGGGCCCGACTCGATCACGGAGCGGCGGTGCTTCCAGATCGCCTGCATCGTGCCGTAGGACCACCGGTAGCGCTGGGACCACAGCTGCTGGACGGACTCCGGGGCCTCGGTCCAGGCACGGGCCTTCTCGGCGTAGACGACGCGCCAGCCGTCCCGGTGCAGGGCCATGGTGACGTCGGTGTCCTCGGCGAGCGTGTCGTCGCTCATGCCGCCGATGCGCTCGAGCGCGCTGCGGCGGAAGGCGCCCACGGCCCCGGGGATCGTGGGCATGCAGCGCAGCATGTCGTACATGCGGCGGTCGAGGTTGAAGCCCATCACGTACTCGATGTGCTGCCAGGCCCCGATCAGGGAGTCCTTGTTGCCGACCTTCGCGTTGCCCGCGACCGCGCCGACGCGGCGGTCACCGAAGGGCTGGACGAGCTCGCGGACGGTGGACGGCTCGAAGACCGTGTCGCCGTCCATCATCACGATCAGGTCGCACCGGGCGTTGGCCAGGCCCCTGTTGAGGGCCGCCGGCTTGCCCGCGTTGTGCTGGCGGACCACCCGGACGCCCGGCAGGCGCAGATTCTCGACGATGCGGGCCGTGCCGTCGGTCGAGCCGTCGTCGATGACGATGATCTCGATGGGGTGCTCGCTCGACATGAGTGAACGCACCGTGTTCTCGATGCACTTGGCCTCGTTGAACGCCGGGACCAGCACCGACACCGGTTCGGTGACGGGCGGCCCCCAGGAGAATCCGCGGCGCCGCACGCGCCGGGCGTGCGCTCCGGACAGGAGGAGCATCAGGCCGAAGCGGGTGAAGACGAGGACGCCGATCACCGCGAGCCCGACGACGAGCACGTCCGTCACGTTATCCGAGGCGTCGACGGCGTAGATCCACGCCTTGCCCTTGGCCAGTTCGACACCGTGCACGGGCGTGTGGGCGCTGGGTGCCCCGAGCGCCTCGGTGAGGTTGACGAAGTCGTATCCCTGGCTCTGGAGCCGGGGCAGGAAACGGTCGAGGGCCGCGACGGTCTGCGAGCGGTCTCCACCGGAGTCGTGCATCAGGACGATCGCGCCCTTGCCGCCCTTGGGCGTGGCGCGACGGATGATCTCGTCGACGCCGGGGCGCTTCCAGTCCTCGCTGTCGGTGTTGTTGACGACGGTGATGTACCCGCGGCTGCCGATGTACTTGGTGACCGGCCACGACTTGTTGTCCATGGCGTCGGCGAACGAGGAGTACGGCGGCCGGAACAGCGAGGTGCGGATGCCGGCCGCACCGGCGAGGGCCGTCTGGTTCTGGGTGAGCTCCCAGTCGATGCGGCTCTTGGACTGGTACGAGAGGTCGGGGTGGTTGAAGGTGTGCAGGCCGACCTCATGACCCTCGTCGACCATGCGTTTGACCAGGTCCGGGTAGCGGGAGGCCATGGTGCCGGTGACGAAGAAGACGCCGTGCGCGTGGTGTTCCTTCAGGACGTCGAGGACCTTCGGGGTCCACTCCGGGTCGGGGCCGTCGTCGAAGGTGAGGACGAGCCGGTGCTCGGGCACACTCATGCTGGTCTCGCGCCCGCCGCGGGTGTCGATGACGGGACCGCCCTCGAGGATCTTCTCGGGCACGTGATCGGTGGCGGCGGGCGGCTGGATGCGGTGGTCGGCGAGGATCTCGCTGTGCACGTACCCGCGGAGCATGAGCATCGCGAGCAGGGCGACAAGGAGCAGCGACGGCAGCAGATAGCGCATGGGCAGGCGGCGACGCGGCGCCCTGCGGTTGCTGCGTGGGCGGGAGGACATTTACAGGATGCCGCTTTCCGGGGACGAGGCCGCTGACGGTCCGGCCGGACTCTTGCTCGGGTCGACGGGTGACACGACGGGCGACTCGACGGACGACGCCGCGACCGTCTCCGAACCGCCTTGGGCGGCCGGGGAGCCCGACGGCTCGACGGGTGGTCCGCTGTCGGACGGGGACGGCTCGCCGGGGTCGGGTGAGCTGGGCTGCTCCGAGGGGCCGGGGCCGGGGTCGGGCGACTTGCCGGGGGCGGGTTTGCCATGGCCGCCGGACGGCTTCGGGGTGGGCGACGTGCCGGATTTGTCGTCCGGCTCGGCGCTCGCACTGGCGTCCGGCCCGGTGGACGAGCCGGCACCCGGCTCGTCGGACACCGCTCCCGTGCCGGAAGCACCGGGTTCGGCCGTGACACCCGCCGAGGAGGACGGCCTGGCCGACGGGTCGGCGGGCAGCGGCGACGTGTCCACCTTGCCGGCGGGCCTGTCGCGGTCCTCGCCCTGGATGGGCAGCCAGGGCGCGTTCGAGTTTCCGGAGAGCAGCGTCGCCACGATGACCACGGCGTAGACCGCGCAGATCATCCCGACGATCGCGCCGAAGCGGCGGTACCTGCGGTTTCGCCGGCCCGAGTCGTCCACGAAGACCGGGACTTCCTTGGCGGCCGCTCCCTCGCGCCGTGCAGCGATGAGCTCGTCCAACTGGCGGCCTGCGCCGTCGAGTTGGACCGTCACTTCATTAGGATCGTGAGTCTGCCCGGAACGGGCATTTTCTCGCCAATGTTCCACCGTACGCACATCCCCCCAAGGACATGGATAGCGGGTGCGCGCACGACGTACCGAGCACTCGTCGTTCGGACCGGGCCCCCACCCGATCCGAGCGCCCCCCTTATCACAATGCGCTCGGACGACGAATGTAGCGCACGCGAGTGACAGCCGTGTCCAACCCTCAGTCCTGACTCATCATGATGAGTGCATCTATGGCCGGAATCCAGGCGCCTGGGGGCTTACGGAGCCAGTCGTTCTCCTCCGCGAGCGTGGCCGCCGCCGCACGCAGCGCGTCGATCCCCGGGTGCACGAGCCCCGTCGGCCACACCAGCGACACCGGCGACAGGGGCACGGGGTCGGTCAGGGGCCTCACGACGGAGCCGGGCATGGCAGGAAAGTCCCCGGCGGCGAGCACCGGGGTACCCGTCTTGGCCATGATCCGCCGGAACTCCTCGACGCCCACGGCGAGCGGCGCGGGCGGCGCGACCGCTATCCCGCGCCCCTCGAAGAGCCGCCCGGCCAGGTCGGTCCACTCCGGTGTACGGGGATTGCCCGCGCCCGCGTACACCGTCTCGCCCGCGAGCCGGGCGAGCGGTACGGCGCGCAGGGTGGCGAGGGGGTGGCCGTCGGGCAGGACCACCGTCATCGGCTCGTACCGCACCGGCTGCTGCGACAGGCGTGCCCGCACCGCCGGATCGAGCCCCGCGTAGCGCCCGAACGACGCGTCCAGGCGGCCCGCGGTCATCTCCGCGGCGGCGCCGGTCAGACCGCTCTCGTAGCGGGCCATCAGCTCGCACTGGGGAGCGAACTCGCGGGCCCGCTCCAGGATGCGCTCGAAGACGAGGCCGGGGCTGTTCACGTCGACGAGCAGCGGCCGCGCCGCCCCTCCGGCCGGGCGGCGCGTGAAGGCGGCGAGCAGTTCGTCCTGCGCATCGAGGACCCGGCGCGCGTACGGCAGCAGCCGCGCACCGTCCGCGGTCAGGGCGACCTGGCGCGTGCTCCGCGCGAACAGCTCGGCGCCCAGTTCCCGTTCGAGCCGGCGAATGTCCCTGCTCAGGGCCTGCTGTGCGACGTACAGCCGGGCGGCGGCGCGCGTGAAGTGCAGCTCCTCGGCGACGGCGAGGAACGCGCGCAGCAGCCGGGGCTCCAGGTGGGCGGGGGCGGACGTGCCGGGCGCGGCTGGCTGGTCGGGCATCCGGCGAACTTACAACGCCGGTGCGTGAATCGGTACGGAGAAGGTGTTGGACCGGGCGCCCGGTCCACGACGACGCTGATCACATGCCCGACGCGATATCCGAGCCCGCCACCGCTCCCCTGACCGCCACCCGCCGGCCCCGGCCCGGCCGCTCCCCGTACGTCCGGCTCCTGTCCACGCCCGGCGCGCTCGCCTTCACGCTCGGGAACCTCCTCGCCCGCCTGCCCGTGGGCATGTTCAGCGTCAGCGCCGTCATCATGGTCGCCGGGGCGCGCGGCTCGTACGCGCTCGCCGGGGCCGTCACCGCGACCGGGATGGCCGCGACCGCCGTCGTCGCCCCGTGGACGGCACGCCTCGTGGACCGGTACGGGCAGGCCAGGATCGCCGTGCCCGCCACGGCGGTCGCGGTCTGCGGATCGCTCGCCCTGCTCCTGTGCGTGCACCTCGAAGCGCCCGACTGGACGCTCTTCGCGTCCTACGCGGCGACGGCCACGACGCCCAACACGGGCGGCATGTCACGCGCCCGCTGGGCCCATCTCCTCCAGGGCGACCCGGCCGCCCTGCACACCGCTAACTCCTTCGAACAGGCGGTGGACGAGCTGTGTTTCATGCTCGGCCCGGTGCTCGCCGCCTTCCTGTGCGGGTCGCTCTTCCCGGAGGCCGGCACCCTGATCGGCGCGGTCCTGCTGTTCACCGGGGTACTGGTCTTCGCCGCGCAGCGCGCCACGGAACCGCCCACCCATGGGCGCACGGCCACGAAATCGCCCCTCCGCGCGCGCGGGATGCCCGTTCTCCTGGCGTCGTTCCTCGCCACCGGCGCCGTGTTCGGCTCGATGGAGGTGGTCACGATCGCGTTCGCGGACGAGGGGGGTCACAAGGCGGCGGCCGGCGCGGTCCTCGCGCTCCAGGCGGCCGGTTCCTGTGTGGCGGGTCTGGTCTACGGGGCGGTGCGGCCCGCCGGTCCGGCGGCGCGCCGGCACCCCTGGTGCGTCGCCGCGATGACCGTCCTGCTGACCCTTCCCCTGTGCGCGGCGCTCACCGGTTCCCTCCTCATGCTCGCCGGGGCTCTCCTTGTCGCCGGCATGGCGACGGCCCCGACGATGGTCACGGGCATGACGCTGGTCCAGGCCCGGACCCCCGAGGGCCAGCTGAACGAGGGCATGACCCTCGCCGTGACCGGCCTGCTCGGGGGCATCGCCTGTGGCGCGGCGGCGGGCGGCTCCGCGGTGGAGCACCTGGGTCCCACCGCGGGCTACGCGGTCCCGGCCGCCGCGTCCGCGTGCGCGCTCGTGCTCGCGCTCATCGGCTATGTACGCGGCGCCGCACGCGCCCGTACGTAGTCGCCCGCAGCCGTCAGCACACCGCCGGTTTACGCCACGAGCACTCCAGGTCGCCCCCGCGTTCGGAGACCGGCACGGAGCGCAGCGAGCGCGGCTTCACCGCCACCGCCGCGTCCGCGTCGGACTTCGCGAGCGTCACCACGATCGCGTCCTCGAGAGGCTTCACCGAGTCGACCAGGTAGTTGTTCTGGACGACGCTGTAGACGAGTTCACGTCCCCCGGCGTCCTTCACATAGCCGGAGAGCGCGGACGCGCCGGTCAGGGAGCCGGTCTTGCCGCGGGCGTTGAGCGCGGCCGGTGTCCCGCACATCCGCGAGCGCAGCGTCCCGCCGACGAACCGGTCGGGGTCGCAGGCCACCGGCAGCGCCTTGTACCAGTCGCCGAACCACGGCTCGGCCCGCACCGCGAGCAGCAGCTTCGCGATCTGGCCCGCCGGGATGCTGTCCATGCGGGAGAGTCCGGACCCGTCGGCCTGGCGCAGCCGCCCGGTGTCGACACCGATGCCCTTCAGATATCCGCTGATCGCCGCCAGTCCGTCGTCCCAGCTGCCCGCACGGCCGGTCGCCTTCGCGCCCATGGCCTTGGTGAGGATCTCGGCGTGCATGTTGTTGCTCAGCTTCATGAAGGGGATCAGCAGGTCCTTCAGGGGCATGGAGTCGTGCGTGGCGAGCCGCACGGCACCCTTCGGGGTGGCACGCCCGAGCTTCGTGCCGCCCGACACCTTCACACCGTGCGCGGCGAGCGCGTCGCGGAAGACGGAGGCCGCGTATCCGGTGGGCTCCCAGACGGCGACCCACTCCTTGGTGGTGTCCCCACCGACGGGAACGGTGCCGGTGACGGTGACGGTGTTCGTGCCGTGCTGCCGCTCGACGGTGAGGCTGTCGTCACCACCGGCCGCGACGGTCGTGGCCCGCACGTCGACGTTCACGTAGCGCGTCCTCGGCGTGAGGGTGATCTTCGGCTTGTCCCCGGCCTTCGCGCCCGGCGAGACCTCGACGATCACCGTTCCGGTGTCGTAGTCGGTGTCGGGCGCGACGCTCAGGGCGGAGATCTGCGCCGAGTAGTACGAGGACTCGTCGTCGGCGGCCCACGAGCGGCCGAGGCGCCGGCTGTCGAACGCGGTGTCGTCGGCGACGAGACGACCGCTGACCGACTTCACGCCCGACGCGGCGACCTTGGCGGCGAGCTCGTCGTAGTCCTTGGCGAGGGCGGTCGGGTCGCCGGTGCCGCGCAGATACAGATCACCGTCGAGCACGCTCCCCCGCCGCCGCCCGTCGCCGAGCACGTCGGTGGTGAACCGGTAGCCGGTACCGAGGAGTTCCGTCGCGGCGGTCGAGGTGAGGAGCTTGGTGTTGGACGCGGGCATCAGGCGTCCGGTGGGGTTGTGCTGGTAGATGATGTCGCCGCTCCTGGCGTCGGCGACGACGACGCTCGCCGCGCCGCCCTCCATGGATGGGTCGCCGAGGATGGTGTCCATGGCCTCCGGGAGGCCGGTGCTGTCGCCGTCGGCACCGGCAGGCGAGCCCCAGGCCAGGCCCGCAGCGAGCGCGACGAGGGCGGGCCAGACGAGGTAACGCCGTTGACGCGCAAGGGGATTGAGGATGCGTCTCACAGGTCCGTCGGATCTACTCATGCCTCAGGAGCATCCCGGATCACGGCTCCCGTGGACAGGGTGCGTCAGCCGGGACTCCAGGAATGGCCCGCCGGGTCGGCCTCGCACCCGCACGGCCCGTACGGCAGCCCGGCGGCGACGCCTCCGGCGGAGCTTTCCCCGGGTGCGCGGCCATCGTCCCGGAGGTCGCGCCGACGTTCGGCGGCCCGGTCGCCTCGAGGGCGTCGGGGCACGACGAAGGCCCGGCTGCATGGCAGCCGGGCCTTCGTCTCACATGGGAATTCTGTGGAGATGGCGGGAATCGAACCCGCGTCCAACGGTGCAGAATCAGGGCTTCTCCGTGTGCAGTTCGCTTCGATTTTCTCAGCCCCGGAGATCACGCGAACAAGTCTCCGACGGGCTCAGTCACTGTTTGATTTCCTTCTAGGCCCCGTGACCGGGCTTAGAAGTTTAGATCCCTTGATGATGCCAGGATCCGGGTCGGGATCACCCCCGGGCTGACACTTCGCAAGTCGCTACTTAGGCAGCGAGGGCGAAGGAATCGCGCTTGGTGTTGGCGATTATAGGTTGCGACATATGGTTAACGAGATCATTGCCGCTTCCTCGACACGCTTCCCCTGCTTCGACAGCCGCTGTCGAAACCGATCATCCCCATGTTGATTTTTCAAAATGTGCCCCGTCACCAGCGGGACAAGACCCATCGTACGTGACCGACGGCCGACGGTGCCAGCCAATTCCCGGCGCGGACGGCAAGGGCGGACGAAGCCGGACTGCCGGACCCGCCGGACTGCCGGATCCGGGCGGAGCGTCAGCGCTCCCGCGCCCGCTGCCGCCGCTTGGCCGCCGCGATCGCACGGTCGGAGTCGCGCCGGTCCTGCTGCTCACGCAGCGTCTGCCGCTTGTCGTACTCCTTCTTGCCCTTGGCGAGCGCGATCTCCGCCTTCGCGCGGCCGTCCTTGAAGTACAGGGCGAGCGGCACGATCGTGTGACCCGTCTCCTGGGACTTCGACTCCAGCTTGTCGATCTCCTCGCGGTGCAGGAGCAGCTTGCGCTTGCGGCGCACGGAGTGGTTGGTCCAGGTGCCCTGGCTGTACTCGGGGATGTGGGCGTTGTGCAGCCACGCCTCGTGCCCGTCGATCTGGACGAAGCCGTCGACCAGCGAGGCGCGGCCCTGCCGCAGCGACTTCACCTCGGTGCCGGTCAGGACCATGCCCGCCTCGTACGTGTCGACGATGGCGTAGTCGTGACGGGCCTTCTTGTTCTGCGCGACGATCTTGCGCTTGCCGTCCTTGTCCTTGCCGGACTTCCCGGACGCGCCCTGCTTGGGCTGTGATTCCTTCGGTACGAACATTCCCTTAGCCATAGTGCGGCCATTTTCGCACTACGAGGGGTCCCCGAGGCCACTCAATACTGTCTCGGCCCGCTGCCGGGCGCCCTCCTCGGCCTCGAGGTCGGGGATGATGCCCCGGCCGTCGACGCCGCGGCCGGTGGGGGTGCGGTAGTGGCCGACGGTCAGCTCGGCCACGGACCCGTCGGGAAGCCGGCTCGGCATCTGGACCGAGCCCTTGCCGAAGGTCTTCGAGCCCACGACGACCGCACGGCCGCGGTCCTGGAGGGCCCCGGTGAGCAGCTCGGCCGCGCTCATCGTGCCGCCGTCGACGAGCGCGACCACCGGCCTGGAGGTGTCGCCGCCGCGCTCGGCGTGCAGGGCGCGCTGGCGTCCGCGCACGTCGTACGTCGCCACGAGCCCGCCGTCGAAGAACGCCGACGCCGCGGTGACCGCCTCCGTGACCAGGCCGCCCGAGTTTCCGCGCAGGTCGAGGAGGACGCCGTCGCCGTGGGGGGCGTCGCGCACGGCGGACCGTACGCGATCGCCTGAGCCCTTGGTGAAGGCGGCGACCTTGATCAGGACGGTGCCGCCGGGGAGGCGGGAGACGGTGACGGGCTCGGTGGCGAGATTCGCCCGGCGCAGGGTCTCGGTCCACGCGCGCGTGCCGCGCGCCAGGCCCAGCCGGACCGCCGTCCCCGCGTGCTCGCCGCGCAGCAGGGAGACGACCTCGGTGACGGGGCGGCCGGTGACGGGCCGGCCGTCGACGGTGCGGAGCCGGTCGCCCGGGCGCACGCCCGCGCGGGCCGCGGGAGAACCGGAACCGACCTTGGAGACCTCGATCCGTCCGTCGGCGGTACGCCTGGCCCAGAGGCCGACGCCCGTGTACTGGCCGTCGAGTTCCTGCTCGAACTCCTTGTACTCACCCTGCGAGTAGACCGCGCCCCAGCGGTCACCGCTGCGGCTGACGGCCTCCTCGGCAGCCTGCGTAGGGGATTTGCCGTCCGCCATCGCCTCGGCGGCCGCGTCCCGCACGTCCTCGTGTCCGCCGCCGGCGGCCGAACCGGCCGGGCGCTCCTCGGACTTGCCGCCGCCCTCGGCGCTCCACGAACCCGTCGCGACGCCGGTCGCGAGGACGCTCGCGAAGACCAATGTCAGGGCCGCCCCGCGGCCGAAGCGGCGGGGCCGGGAGAACAGCTCGGGGCCCGACATGACGGTGAGTCTAGGACAACGAGAAGCGCCGTACGGCTCGTTGAACCGCACGGCGCCCTGCAACTCCGGGGAGTCTTGTCACACCTTCAGATACTTGCGCAACGCGAAGAAAGCGGCAATCGCGGGCATCAGCAGGCCGATCGCGAGGACGAGAGGCAGCTTGGTCAGGACCGCGTCCCAGCCGATGAAGTTGATCAGGTTCAGCTTCTCGGAGAGCGCCAGACCGTGGTCGATCATGAAGTAACGGCCCACGAGGAGCATGCCGCAGGCGACCACACCGCCGATGACCCCGGCGACGGCGGCCTCCATGATGAACGGCATCTGGATGTAGAAGCTGGACGCGCCCACCAGGCGCATGATGCCGGTCTCTCTGCGGCGGCTGAACGCCGAGACGCGCACCGTGTTGACGATCAGCATCAGCGCGACGACGAGCATCAGCGCCATCACGGCGAGCGCCGCCCAGTTCATGCCGTTGAGGAGTCCGAAGAGGTTGTCGAGGATGCCCTTCTGGTCCTGCACGGACTGCACCCCGTCACGCCCGTCGAAGGCGGTCGCGACGACCTGGTACTTCTCCGGGTCCTTGAGCTTGATCCGGTACGACTCCTGGAGCTGGTCCGGCGTCAGCGAGCTGGCCAGCGGGGAGTCGCCGAACTGCTCCTTGTAGTGCTTGTACGCCTGGTCCGCCGACTCGTAGGAGACCTTCTCGACGACCGGCATCTTGTGCAGGTCGGAGAGGATCTGCTGCTTCTGCTCGGCGGTGACGGCTCCCTTGGCACACTTCGGGTCGGACTCGGCGTCGCCCTTGTTGCACAGGAAGATCGAGACGTTGACCTTGTCGTACCAGTAGCCCTTCATCGTGCTCACCTGGTCACGCATGAGCAGCGAGCCGCCGAACAGGGCGAGCGAGAGGGCGACCGAGACGATGACCGCGAAGGTCATCGTGAGATTTCGGCGGAGACCGACGCCGATCTCCGACAGGACGAATTGGGCGCGCATGGCGTCTGGTCAGGCCTTTCTCAGTGCTCTGGTGCTCTTGGGCACGGGATCAGTGCTGGTAGCCGTAGACGCCGCGCGACTGGTCGCGGACGAGACGGCCCTTCTCCAGCTCGATGACGCGCTTGCGCATCTGGTCCACGATCTGCTGATCGTGGGTGGCCATCACGACGGTCGTCCCGGTGCGGTTGATCCGGTCCAGCAGCTTCATGATGCCGACCGAGGTCTGCGGGTCGAGGTTGCCGGTCGGCTCGTCGGCGATCAGGAGCTTGGGGCGGTTCACGAAGGCGCGGGCGATGGCCACACGCTGCTGCTCACCACCGGAGAGCTCGCCGGGCATCCGGTCCTCCTTGCCGCCCAGGCCGACGAGGTCGAGCACCTGGGGCACGGACTTGCGGATCTCGCCGCGGGACTTGCCGATGACTTCCTGCGCGAAGGCGACGTTCTCGCCGACGGTCTTGTTGGGCAGGAGCCGGAAGTCCTGGAAGACCGTGCCGAGCTGGCGGCGCATCTGCGGCACCTTCCAGTTGGACAGGCGTGCCAGGTCCTTGCCCAGGACGTGCACCTGGCCGTGGCTGGTGCGCTCCTCGCGCAGGACCAGCCGCAGGAAGGTGGACTTTCCGGAGCCGGAAGATCCCACAAGGAAGACGAATTCGCCGCGCTCGACCTCGAGGGACACATCCCTGAGGGCGGGCCGGGTCTGCTTGGGGTAGGCCTTGGAGACGTTGTCGAATCGGATCACGGGTGCGCCTCGGTGCATCGTGGGCGTCGGGGGTAGGTGTGCGTGACCATACGCGAACCCGGCTGTGCGGCGCAGTCGGCGTCCTCGGTTGAGTGGTTTGTCCCGATGATTGCCCGGGCACAGGCAGGTCCTGACGGGAACGGAACGGGTCCAAAGGGGCAGCATCCGGGGAGGCGCGCCGAAATCCCCGGAAGCTGGCACAGTGGTAGGGGGAACGGTTGCGTTCCCCGGAGCGTTGTGCGGAGAGAATTGTGCTGTGGCGGCTCCGCCGCGCGGGAGGAGGAAGAGCGCATGACCTATGACCGACTGGTGTGCGCGAACTGCGCGGCGCCCGTGAGCGAGGGCCGCTGCCCCGTGTGCCGGGCGAACCGTGAGCGACTTCAGCAGGAGAGCCCGTTCGCGGGTCTTCACCCGATGGCCCTGATCGTCCTGGTGGCCGTCCTCATCGCGGCGGTGGCACTCCTCGCCCACCAGACCGTCTGAGACACGAAGAAGGGCCCGGAGCGATGCTCCGGGCCCTTCTCGCGTCATGTGCGGACGTGCGCGCCTACGGCTGCCTAGGCAACCGTGCGGCCGCCGCCGACGAGGCGGGGCAGCAGGCGGAAGCCGATGCCGCCGGCGATCATCGTCGCGGCGCCGATCAGCAGGAACGTGGTCTCGGCGGCGCCGGTCTCGGCCAGCTCACCGCCGGACTTGCCGTTCTGGGCGGGCTGGGCGGCCGGCACGGAGCCGGTGTCCTGCAGGCTGTCCTTGCCCTGGCCCTGCTCGACCGGGTTGTTGCCGCCGTCGGGGTCGGTGTTGCCGTTCCCGCCGCCGTGGTTGCCGCCGCCACCGCCGTGGTTGCCGCCGCCGCCGTGGTTGCCGCCACCGTTACCGCCGCCGTTGCCCGGCGTGGTCGGCTCCTCGGTGGGCTCGGTGGGCTCCTGGGTGGGCTCGGTCGGAGGCTCCTCGGTGGGAGGCTGCTCCGTCGGCGGCTCCGACGGGAGGCCGGTGGGCGGCTCATCCGTCGGGGCGGGCGGCGTGGGGTCCTCGTCATCGCCGATGCTCACACCGGCTGCGACACCGTCGCCGCCCGCGTGCACCTTCGCACCGACACCCGGAAGGTCGACGCCGATGTCGAGGGCCGAAGCGGCGCCCGCGGCGGTCAGTGACGCACCGGCCGCGATCACCGCACCGGCTGCTATCCGCGCGACACGGATGCGCGTCTTCTTGGTCATCTGCCTGCTACCCCCAGTAGCTAATCGTTGATGGAGCAGCGCGCGGGACGGGGGCCGCCCGGGGGTGGTCGGCGACTGCCTGCCCGCCCCCCGGTTCACACGCGTCCCACTGATACGCATGCCACGCGTCAGCCTTCCCAGTTTTCATGTCAGCGTCAAGGTCGTTGCGTACGTGATGCCCGAAATCAGGGGAGTTGGCCGACGTACGGACATGTGACTGTGACGTAAAAGGCAACTGCCGCCCGGTGGGCGGCAGTTGCCTTGTCGACAAAGCTGGAAAAGGCCGAAGGCTACTTCTCCTGCTGCTTGCGCCAGCGAATTCCCGCTTCGAGGAATCCGTCGATCTCGCCGTCGAGAACCGACTGCGGATTACCGACCTCGAATTCCGTCCGGAGGTCCTTGACCATCTGGTAGGGGTGCAGGACGTACGAACGCATCTGGTTGCCCCACGAGCTGCCGCCGTCCTTGAGGGCGTCCATCTTGGCCCGCTCCTCCTGACGCTGCCGCTCGAGGAGCTTGGCCTGGAGGACGTTCATCGCGGTCGCCTTGTTCTGGATCTGCGAGCGCTCGTTCTGGCAGGAGACGACGATGCCGGTCGGCAGGTGGGTCAGACGGACCGCGGAGTCCGTCGTGTTCACGCCCTGGCCGCCGGGGCCCGAGGAGCGGTACACGTCGACGCGCAGCTCGGACTCGTCGATGTCGATGTGGTCGGTCGTCTCGACGACCGGGAGGACCTCGACACCCGCGAAGGACGTCTGGCGGCGGCCCTGGTTGTCGAAGGGGGAGATACGGACCAGGCGGTGCGTGCCCTGCTCGACCGAGAGCGTCCCGTACGCGTACGGGATCTGCACGGCGAAGGTGGTCGACTTGATGCCGGCCTCTTCCGCGTACGACGTCTCGTAGACCTCTGTCTTGTAGCCGTGGCGCTCGGCCCAGCGCAGGTACATGCGCTGCAGCTGCTCGGCGAAGTCCGCGGCGTCGACGCCGCCCGCCTCGGCGCGGATGTTGACCAGCGCCTCGCGGGAGTCGTACTCACCGGACAGGAGGGTGCGGACCTCCATCTCGTCCAGCGCCTTCTTGACGGAGGCCAGCTCGGACTCGGCCTCGGCGCGGGTGTCCGGGTCGTCCTCCTCCTCGGCCATCTCGAAGAGCACGCTCAGGTCGTCGATCCTGCCGCGCAGGCTCTCCGCCTTGCGCACCTCGGCCTGGAGGTGGCTCAGCTTGCTGGTGATCTTCTGCGCCGCTTCGGGGTCGTCCCACAGGGACGGCGCGGCCGCCTGCTCCTCGAGCACGGCGATATCTGCCCTCAGCTTGTCGAGGTCCAGGACGGCCTCGATCGACTCCATGGTCGAGGAGAGGGACTTGAGCTCTTCGGAAACGTCGACGACTGCCACGACACCAGCGTAACGGCTGAGGCAAGTGCTCCGGTCCTGGTGGCCGCGGGGAGGGGTCGGGGGCCTGCCGGGCCGCCTCAGGGAGCGGCGGGAGCCGACTGCCCGGGGTTCTTGCCCGGCGTCGCGTCCGCGTCGTCGCCCACGGCCGCCCACGTGCCGATACCGGCCGCCACGACCAGGACGGCTCCGGCCACGCCGAGCGTGATCCTCCGGCGCCGGGCGGAGGCGCGGTGGCGGGCCGAACCCGGGCGGGGCGCTCCGGCCGCGCGCGGGGCGCGGGCAGTGCCTCGGGCGCCGCCCGCCAGCTCGTCGGGGGCCGGAACACGCATCGACGTGTGCGTGTCCCTGTTCGAGTCGGCCGGGGTCGCGCCGGGGACCAGCGGGACGGCGCCGCGGCGGGCGGCGGGCGCCTGGGGTGCGGCCGGGGCGGCCTCCGGCTCCGGGTCGGGCTCGGTGTCCGGCTCGTCCACGTCGAGGGGGGCCATCCCGGCGAGCTGGGGCAGCTGCTCGCGCAGACGGGCCGCCAGCTCGGAGGCGCGCAGACGGGACGCGGGCGCCTTCGCCAGGCACTGGACGACGAGCTGCCACAGCTCGTCGGGGATGCCCGGGAGCGGGACTACCGTCTCCGTGACGTGCCGGCGCAGGATCGCGCCGGGATGGCCGCCGCCGAAGGGCGTGAAGCCGGCGAGCAGCTCGTACAGGACCGTCGCCAGGGCGTAGATGTCGACGGCGGCGCGCGGCGGGAGGCCCTCGATGAGTTCGGGGGCGAGGTAGTCCGGGGTGCCGATGATCTTTGTGGCGCGGGTGCGGCGCGGGGAGTCGATGAGCTTGGCGACACCGAAGTCGGTCAGGAGCGCCGGGTGGGAGCCGCCGGGGCCGAGGGAGCCCTGCATGTCCAGGAGGACGTTCTCCGGCTTCACGTCGCGGTGCACGATCCCGGCGGCGTGCGCGGCCGCGAGCCCGTCCGCGATGTCCGCGACGATGGCGACCGCGGCCTCGGGGGCCAGGCGCCGCTCGCGGTCGAGCCGGGTGCGCAGGTCCGTGCCCCGTACGAGGTCCATGACCAGGGCCAGGTCGTTGCCGTCGACCACCAGGTCACGGACGCCGACCACGCGCGGGTGGTCGAGGCTGAGCAGGGCCGTGCGCTCCTGGACGAAGCGGCCCACGAGCTCCTGGTCGGAGGCCAGGTCCTCACGCAACAGCTTGATGGCGACGGGCCCCTCGGGTCCCTCGCCCAGCCACACCGTGCCGGCGCTGCCGCGTCCCAGGATCTGGTTCGCGGTGTACCGGCTGCCGATCTTCCGTGCCAAGACTGCTCCTACAGACGCGTGTTGGCGCCCAAGCTACGCGGCTCGGGCGCCAACCATCACATCCGCGGGGGAAATCACCCTCTGGAAGTCGACAAATCTCCAACATCACGCCCAACGCCGGGCGCGCGTGGCTCACTTCAGCTGCCCGAACCCCCGCTGCCGCTGCCCAGGTCGCCGATCCAGCCGGTGACCGTGTCGTACCAGTCCGACAGCTGGGCCCAGTACCCCTTGCCCGTGCCGATCCAGTCCTGGAGCGGGGTGAACTCCCAGACGAGCCAGCTCACCACGAACAGCATGACGATCATGAAGAGGCAGCCCTTGAGGCAGCCGAGCCCCGGGATCTTCATCCGGTTCGCGCTGCGCTGCCGCGGCTCACGCTGCGGCGCCTGCGGCTGCGGCCGCTGGGGCTGCTGGGGCTGCTGCGGCGGCGCGTACTGCTGCTGCTGGGGCTGCGGCGCGTACCGCTGGGGCTGCTGCTGCCGACGGGGCTGCTGGGGCGCGTACTGCTGCTGAGGCGGCTGCTGGGGCTGCTGCTGCGGGCGCCCCTGCTGGCGCTGCGGCCGGCGGCGCAGCGGGTCGTCGTTCGGGTCCAGGTACTGGACCTGCGTCTGCTCGTTGCGGTCGCGGGCCGCCCGCATCTGGTTCTGCCAGGGGTGCGGGTCGTCCGGGTTCGCGCCCGGCTGGTGAGACGGGACCGGCGGCATGACGGCCGTCGGGTCGGCCGCGCCCCGGTTCGGCAGGACGGAGGTGGGATCGGCGTCACCCGTGCCGGTGGACTGCATGACGCTCGTCGCCGCGTTCGGGTCGTACGAGCCCGCGTTGTTGGGCAGGACCTGCGTCGGGTCTGCCGCGCCGGGCGCGCCGGGCACCTGGGCGGGCGCCGGGTCCGGCATGAGGAGGGCGCCGACGCCCTCGGCGGCCGCGATCTGCGCGGAGTTCGCGTGCACGCCGATGCCCTCGGCGACGGCGCGCAGGCCGCGGGCGAGGTTCTCGGCGCTGGGGCGCTCCTCGGGGTTCTTGCGCAGGCAGCGCTCTATGACCGTCCACAGCGGGTCGGGCACCGTGGACGGGCGGCGCGGTTCGGCGCTCAGGTGCTGGTGCAGGACCTCGAGCGCGGAGCCACCGGAGAACGGGGGCCGGCCCGTGACCAGCTCGTACAGCAGGATTCCGGCGCCGTAGATGTCCACCGCGCTCGTCTGGGGGCGGCCCTCCGCGGACTCCGGCGCGACGTACGCGGGCGTGCCGACGAACTCGTGCGTGCGGGTCAGGCCCGGGGAGTCGGCGAGGCGGGCGATGCCGAAGTCGGTGAGCATCGGGTGCATCTCACCGCCGTCCTGCTTCAGCAGGACGTTCGCCGGCTTCAGGTCGCGGTGCACGACGCCGTCCGCGTGGCTCGCCGCGAGCGCGTCCGCGACCTGGGCGGTCAGCAGGGACGCGGCCACCGGGGAGAAGGGGCCGTTCTCGCGGAGATAGCGGTGCAGGTCCGGTCCGTCGACCAGGTCCATGACGAGGGCGAGGAGCTCTCCCTCGACGACCAGGTCGCGGGTGCGCACGATGTTCGGGTGCGTCAGGCGGAGCAGCACGGAGCGCTCGCGCAGGAAGCGCATCACGACATCCGCGTCGTTGGCGAGCTCCTCCTTGAGGACCTTGATCGCCACGGTCTCGCCGGGCTGCCCGGCGACGGCCGCCTCGGCTCCCGCGGTCTCCCGCTGGCGGGCCCGCCAGACGGTGCCCGTGGCGCCGCGTCCGAGCGGCTCCTCGAGCAGGTATTTACTGCCTACCGGCCGCACGTCATGCGCTCCCTGCTTGCTGCGTACTGGCGTACTGCTTGGTCTTGCTCGTTCTCGGGTGTTCCGACCCACTGTAGTGCCGTCGAACAACCCACTGTCTGTTGATCTTCCGCGACTCCCTCGCCCGCCGGAGCCGCGTTCGACGGAAAGACGCTCGGGGCGGGCTGTCGGTTGCCGCCGGCAAGGGCGTGAGCGGTCCCAAGCGGCATCATGCAGGCACTTTTGCGGGCAGAGCCGACCAATCAAGATCACTTACGGGTGGCCGACGGGCGTGTTGTCGGTGGCAAGTGCGAGGATGCCTCTCGTACTGGCCTACGTGCCCGTTGTGCGGTGGGGGATCTGCGGTGGGGTGACCGCGGTGCAGCCCCTTCCCGGGCGCCCGCGCAGAAGGGACCGCTGACGCGATGCAGATCCGGCTGACCGTCGTAGACCCCCTGGGGACGCGCCCCGACCCGCAAGCCCGCGCGGCGTCGTGCGACGTGCTGGTCACCGCCCCGGCGGGCACCGCGCTCGCCGCGGTGGCCTCCGCCCTGGTGGCGGCCGTCGCGGGCGGTGAGGGCACGGCGATTCTCTACGCGGGACCCGAGCGGCTCGACGGACAGCGGTGCACGCTGGGCGAGCCGCCGCTGACCGACGGGGCCGTGCTGTCCCTGGGCGTTCCCGCCGAGCCGGGTCCCGAGATCGAGGGCGCCGCGGCGCAGCTCCACGTGGTGGCGGGGCCCGACGCGGGCGGTGTGCATCTGCTGCACGGCGGCGAGATCCGCGTGGGCCGCTCCGCGGACGCCGATGTCGCGCTCGACGACCCCGACGTGTCCCGGATGCACTGCGCCGTGACACTCGGCACCGACGGCCGCGTGACGGTCACGGATCTGGGCTCGACGAACGGGACGACGGTCGACGGCGGCCCCGTCGGCGACCGCCCTGCCCGGCTCGCCCCCGGCGCCCTCCTGCGCCTCGGCGAGTCCACTTTGCGGCTGGCCGCCGAGGGCGCCGGGGGTTCCCCGGCTTTCACCGGATTCTCAGGTTCCCCGGGGCCCGTCCTGCGGACGGCGCCCGACGGCGAGGGCCACGTGCGCGTGACGGCCCCGGACGCCGGCGCCTCCGAGGACCCGTCCGCCGATCCCGCTCTCGCGGGCGAGACCCGGCACGCGTACGGGCCCGCCGCGCTCTCCGCCGGTTCCGGCCCCGTCGTGCCCGAGCAGGGCGGGCCGCCGGCCGTCGAGAGCACACCGACCGTCACCCCCGCGCGCGGGACGTCCCTGCCGCGTGAGCAGCGCAGGCGCGGCGGGCTCGGCGCCTGGGCGCGGCGCCTGGCCGGCGGGCGCACCGGCGAGGACGTGTCTCCGTACGACACCGGCGCCCACGACGGCGCACCGCACGTCCCCGAGACCTTCGCGCCCGCCTCGCCGTCCGCCAGGGGATCCGCCGAGGCGTGGCCCGACGCCGCCGCGCTGCTGCTCACCGCGCTCGGCCCGGGGCCCCGGCTCTGGGAGCGCGGACCCGAGCACCCCGAGGCGCTCGCGGTGCGGCTGGGCACGGACGACCGGACGTCCCCGGACCGCACGGGGCTGCTGCCCGGCGTGCCGGTGACGGTGGGACTGCGGGAGGCGGGCGCGCTCGGTATCGCCGGGCCGCGGGCGCGGCTGTCGGGCGTGGCACGCTCCGTCGTCGCGCAGCTCGCGGCGCTGCACTCGCCGGACGTGCTGGAGATCGTCCTGGTCAGCACCGACCGGTCACGCGGCGTGCAGGACCGCGCGGCCGAGTGGTCCTGGCTCGGCTGGCTCCCCCATCTGCGTCCCGCGCACGGCCAGGACTGCCGGCTCCTCCTCGCGTACGACCGCGAGCAGGCCGTGGCCCGCACGGGCGAGCTCCTGCGCCGCCTCGACGACCACATCGCCGATGCGTCACGCCTCCCGGACGCCGGGACGGCGGCGGCCCGCGCAGGGCGGCAGCAGGCCGGCTTCGGGCCCATGGTGCCGAGGTCCCGTTCGGGTGAAGCCGCCGACGCCGGGGAGCGCGGTGGCCGGATGACCGCGTCCGGGCCGTACGGGCACGAGGGTGCGGGCGGCCGGCCCGACGCCGTGGCGGACGGCCACGGGGATTTCAGGCCCCCCACGGACCGGGACGGGCGCCCGTCGGAGTACGCCGCAGGGCACCCCGCCGCGGAGGAGACCCGGCCGCCCGCGACGGCGCAGGGACCCGGCGCCGGGCACCGCTGGACCGGCCCGCTGACCGTCCTCGTCGTCGACGGGGACCCGGGGTCGGCCGGGCTGCGCGAGGCCACCGTGCGGCTCGCGACGGAAGGGGGCCGGGCCGGGATACACGTCATCTGTCTCGCCGAGGCCCCCGCGTCCTCGCCCGCGTCGCCGGTCACCCAGACCTATGAGATGGCGTGCGCCGTGTCGCCCGCGTTCAAGTCGTGCGGCGCCGTCGCGCTGCTCAGCGGGGACGTGGCGACGGCACTGCGGCTGATGCGGACGTCCCACGGCCAGGTCGTCGGGCACGGCACGGTCGCCGCGATCGACGCGGTGTCGGCGGCCTGGGCCGAACGCTTCGCGCGGGCCCTCGCCCCGTTGCGTCCCGACAGCGGCCCGAGCGAGCCGCACCCCCGGGTCTCGGCTCCCCTGCCCCACATCGCCCGCCTCCTGGACGAGTTGGGGCTCGCGCGGGCCACACCCGCATCCCTGATGGCCCGCTGGGCCGCCGCCGGGGACGACACGGAGGCGCTCGGCGGGCGCGTCTGGGCCGTGCTCGGCGCCGGGCCGCGCGGCCCGGTCGTCGTGGACCTGGCCGCGGAGGGCCCCCATCTCCTGATCGAGGGCCCGGCGGGCAGCGGCCGTACGGAGCTGCTGCGCTCGATCGCCGCCTCCCTCGCGGCGGCCGAGCGCCCTGACCGGCTCGGGCTCGTCCTCGTCGACGGCCGGGACGGCACGGGCGCCGACCGGGGCGACGGGCTGCGCGTCTGTACGGACCTGCCGCACGTCACGACCCATCTGACGGCCAACGACCCGGTGCGCATGCGGGAGTTCGCCCAGTCGCTCGCCGCCGAGCTGAAGCGCCGCGCCGAGATCCTCGGGCGGGTGCACTTCGCCGAGTGGCACACCCAGCGTGAGGTGTCGGGCCGTCTGGTAGCCCAGCGCCCCGCGCCGCCCCGCACGTCCGACCAAGGCGCCGCGGACCTGGAGGCGCCGCCCAGCTCGACCATGCGCCTGCGGCCCGCCGCCGCCCGCAAGGAGGCCGACCCGGCGCCGCCCCTGCCCCGGCTCGTCGTCCTGGTGGACGACCTGGACGCGCTGCTCTCGCCGCCGCTCGGCTCGCCGGGGCGGCCCGCCGCGGGATCCGTCGTGCGGGCCCTGGAGGCCGTCGTCCGGGACGGCGAGCGGCTCGGGGTGCATCTGGTCGCGGCCCGCGCGTCCGGTTCCGAGCCGGCGTGGGGTGTGGCGCTTCGGGTCGTGCTCGACGCCCCGTCGGGCGGTCCCGACGATCCGGCGCCCGGCCGCGGCAGGCTCTCCGGCGCCGACGGCCGCGAGCTGGCGTTCCAGGCGGGCCGGGTCACGGGGCGCATCCCCCGTACGGCCACGCAGCGGCCCACGGTGGTGCCGCTCGACTGGACGCGGATGGGTGACCCGCCGACCCGTCGTCCGGTGAGGGAGCTCGGGAACGGGCCGACCGATCTGGCCCTGCTGGCGAGCGCGTTGGAGCGGGCCGCCCGTTCCGTCGCGGCCCGGGAGGTGCCGTCGCTCCTGTGACGGCACGCCCGGCGGGACGGCCCGGAAATTCTCAACTCCCCATGTTCAAGGCCGACATCACGACCCCGTCACGATCTTCGAGCTGACCCGGCAGGCGCCCTTGCCGGGTGTCCCCGGCCGGGCGTAGAACCAGACGCCACGAGACAGCGCGCATACGTACGTTCAGCGTTCGGGACGTACGTTCAGCGTTCGGGACGAGAACGGGGCAGCGATGCGCAGCATTCGTACACGCACGACATCAAGGGCGTCCAGGACGTCCGGGGCGGCGAAGGCCGCGGCGGCTCTGACCGCGGGCGCCCTCGCGCTGACGCTGACCGCCTGTGGTGGCGGGGACGGCAAGGCCAAGGGCGGCAAGGACAAGAGCGGCGGCGGCGAGAGCAGCAGCGCCTCCGTCCAGCTCCCCAAGCTCGACGGGCAGACCCTGGAGGTCGCGGCCGTCTGGACCGGGCCGGAGCAGGACAACTTCACCAAGGTCCTCAAGGAGTTCGAGAAGCGCACCGGCGCCAAGGTCAACTTCGTGCCGACGGGCAACAACACCGCCACGTTCCTCAGTACGAAGATCGAGGGCGGCAAGCCGCCGGACGTGGCGTTCCTGCCGCAGGTCGGCGTGCTGCACCAGTTCGCCGACAAGGGCTGGATCAAGCCGCTGGGCAGCGAGGCGCAGGCCCAGGTCGACAAGAACTTCTCGGCCGGGTGGAAGAACCTCGGGGCGTACAAGGGTAAGCAGTACGGCGTCTATGTGAAGGCCGCCAACAAGTCGCTGGTCTGGTACAACACGGCCGCGTTCGAGGCGGCCGGGATCTCCAAGACCCCGGCGACGTGGGACGACTTCCTGTCCACCGCGCAGACCCTGTCCGACGCGGGCTCCCCCGCGGTCTCCATCGGCGGCGCGGACGGCTGGACGCTCACCGACTGGTTCGAGAACGTCTACCTCTCCCAGGCGGGCCCCGAGAAGTACGACCAGCTCGCCGCCCACAAGATCAAGTGGACGGACCCCTCCGTGAAGGAGGCGCTGACCACGCTGGCCCAGCTGTGGGGCAAGGACGACCTCATCGCGGGCGGCCGCAAGGGCGCGCTCGGCACGGAGTTCCCGAAGTCCGTCACGCAGACGTTCTCCGGTGACACCCCCGCCGCGATGGTCTACGAGGGCGACTTCGTGACCGCCAACATCAACGCGGACACCAAGGCCAAGGTCGGCAAGGACGCCAAGGTCTTCCCGTTCCCCGCGGTCGGCGACAAGCCCCCCGTGGTCAGCGGCGGTGACGTGGCCGTGGCCCTCAAGGGCGGCAAGGGCGCCCAGGCCCTCGTCACGTTCCTCTCCTCGACCGACGCGGCCGAGATCTGGGCGGCGCAGGGCGGCTACATCTCCCCGAACAAGGAGATGGACACCTCCAAGTACAAGGACGCGGTGACCCGGGACATCGCGAAGGCGCTGCTCGCCGCGGGCGACGACTTCCGCTTCGACATGTCCGACCAGGCGCCCGCGGCGTTCGGCGGCACGCAGGGCGTCGGTGAGTGGAAGGGCCTCCAGGACTTCCTGAAGAACCCGAAGGACGTCGCGGGGACCCAGCGCCGACTCGAGGCCGACGCCGCCAAGGCGTACAAGAACGGCTGACGGCGCGGTATGTCGTCCTCCGTGGCGAAGGCGGGGGGCGCCGGCGCACTGCCGCCGGCGTCGTCCGCGACACCGCGCAAGAGCGTGATCGGGACCCGGCCGTGGGTGGCGGCGCTGTTTCTGCTGCCCGCGCTCGTCCTGCTCGGCGCGCTCGTGGTCTACCCGATCGGGTACTCGGTCTGGCGCAGCCTCTACGACTCCGGCGGCTCCCATTTCGTCGGCGTCGACAACTACGTCGACATCTTCCGCGACGACCAGACGCTGATCGCGGTCAGGAACACGGCGATCTGGGTGGCCGTGGCGCCCGCCCTGTGCACGGCGCTCGGCCTGATCTTCGCCGTGCTGACCGAACGGGTGCGCTGGGGCACGGCGTTCAAGCTGATCGTCTTCATGCCGATGGCGATCTCGATGCTGGCGGCGGGCATCATCTTCCGCCTGGTCTACGAGCAGGACCCGAACCAGGGCGCGGCCAACGCGATCGTCACGTCCGTGCACGACGCGTTCACGGACGCCTCCGTCTACCCGAAGGCGCGTCCCGCCATCGGCAGTGATCTGAAGGCGTCCGGCGGCGGGTCGTTCACCACGAAGCAGACCGCGCGGGCCGGCACCCCGGCGTTCCTGCCGCTGGTGGGCATCGCGCCCGGCAAGGTGCCCGGAAACCCGCAGAACGCCAAGGCGGCGCGCGCCGGGGGCGACAAGGTCACGGGCACGGTCTGGCTGGACTTCAAGCTCGGCGGTGGCGGCGAGAAGGGCGTCGTCGACGCGGGCGAGAAGGCCCTGAAGGGCGTCAAGGTGGAGGCGGTGCGAGGCGGCAAGGTCGTCGCGTCCACCACCAGCGGAGCCGACGGCACCTTCACCCTGCCCGGCACGGCGGACGGCGCCCGACTCCGGCTGCCGGGATCGAACTTCGCGACCGCCTACGGCGGCGTCGACTGGCTCGGCCCGGCCCTGGTGACACCGTCGATCATCGGCGCGTACGCCTGGATGTGGGCGGGCTTCGCGATGGTCCTGATCGCGGCCGGGCTCGCGGGCATCGACCGCAACCTCCTGGAGGCGGCGCGCGTCGACGGGGCGAACGAGTGGCAGGTGTTCCGCAAGGTCACCGTGCCGCTGCTCGCCCCGGTGCTGACCGTCGTCCTGGTCACGCTGATGATCAACGTGATGAAGATCTTCGACCTGATCTACATCATCGCCCCGCAGCCGTCCCAGGACGACGCCAACGTCCTGGCCCTCCAGCTGTTCCTGTCCGCGTTCGGCGGCCAGGGGAACTTCGGCGCGGGCAGCGCCATCGGCGTGCTGCTCCTGCTGCTCGTCCTCCCGGTGATGTGGGTCAACATCCGCCGGCTGCGGAAGGAGCGTCAGCGGTGACCGCACTCGACACGTCCGTGCGCGCCAAGCGTTCGCTCGCCGCCCGGATCGCGAGCGGCGCGGCGGGGGGCGCGCTGCGCGTCTTCCTGCTCGTGGTCGGCCTGTTCTGGCTGGTGCCGACCTTCGGGCTGCTGGTCTCCTCGTTCCGCGATCCGACGGACATCGCCGCGTCGGGCTGGTGGAAGGTCTTCACCGCCCCGGCGCAGCTGACGACCAAGAGCTATCAGTCGCTCCTGGAGAAGGACGAGATCACCCACGCCCTGTTCAACACGATCTGGATCACGGTCCCGGCGACGCTCCTCGTCGTGATCATCGGGTCGATGGCCGGATACGCCTTCGCCTGCATGGACTTCAAGGGCCGCGACGGCTGGTTCATGGCGGTCGTCGGGCTGCTGGTGGTGCCGGTGCAGGTCGCGCTGATCCCGCTCTCCGAACTCTTCGGGAAGATCGGCATCTTCGGCAGCATCATCGGCGTCATCCTGTTCCACGTCGGCTTCGGGCTGCCGTTCGCGATCTTCCTGTTGCGCAACTTCTTCGCGGAGATACCCCGTGAACTCCTGGAGGCGGCACGGCTCGACGGCGCGGGCGAGGCACGGCTCTTCGCGACGGTGGTCCTGCCGCTCGGCGGACCGGCCATCGCGTCGCTCGGCATCTTCCAGTTCCTGTGGGTGTGGAACGACATGCTGGTCGCGCTGATCTTCTCCGACTCCGGCTCGCAGCCGCTGACGGTCGCGCTCCAGCAGCAGGTGCGGCAGTTCAGCGGGAACATCGAGATCCTGGCGCCCGGCGCCTTCATCTCCATGGTGATCCCGCTGGCCGTGTTCTTCGCCTTCCAGCGGCAGTTCGTGTCCGGTGTGATGGCGGGAGCGGTGAAATAGCCTCATCCGCAGGCGAATTGGGGGGCGGACCGGTCACGGTTCGCCCCTCTTCGGTTGACGAGGTCCCCCGTATGCCACAACTGGCGTAACCGGATCACTCCATCGGCCGTTGCCGGGCAGTCTGCCCGCGCCGACCCATGGATTCGCCTTGCCCCGGTTCAGTGTCATCGTCCCCGTGTACAAGGTGCAGGCCTACCTGCACGCGTGCCTCGAATCCGTCCTGGAACAGTCGTGTTCCGATCTTGAGGTGATCGCGGTCGACGACTGCTCGCCGGACGCGAGCGGGGCGATCGCCGACGAGTTCGCGGCGCGGGACAAGCGGGTGCGGACGGTGCGCCTGCGGGAGAACGTGGGGCTGGGCCGGGCCCGCAACGCCGGTCTCGAACACGCCACCGGCGACTACGTCCTCTTCCTCGACAGCGACGACACCCTCACACCGGGCGCGCTCCAGGCGATCGCGGACCGCATCGAGGCGACCGGCGGCCCCGACGTCCTGGTCTACGACTACGCCCGCACGTACTGGACGGGCGAGGCCGTGCGCAATCAGTACGCGGACCGTCTCACGCAGGACGGACCGGCACCGTTCACGCTCGCCGACCGGCCCGAGATCCTCCAGCTCCTCATGGTCGCCTGGAACAAGGCGTACCGGCGCGCCTTCATCGAGGAGCAGGGCTTCGTCTTCCCGCCCGGCTACTACGAGGACACCCCCTGGACCTACCCGGTCCTGATGTCGGCGCGGACGATCGCCACCCTCGACCGGGTCTGCGTCCACTACCGCCAGCGCCGCCGGGGCAACATCCTGGGCACCACGTCCCACGAGCACTTCGACGTCTTCGACCAGTACGACCGCGTCTTCGCCTTCCTCGACACACATCCCGAACTCGCTCAGGCCTGGGGCCCGTTGCTGTTCCGGCGGATGGTCGAGCACTTCGCCACGGTGTTCACGCACCCGGACCGGCTGCCGCGCGGCTCCCGCCCCGACTTCCTGCGCAGGGCCCGCGCGCACTACCGGCGCCACCGCGTCCCCGGCGCGCCCGTCGCCGCCCGCGACCGGCTCCGGCACGGCCTGGTGCGGCTCGGCTCGCATCGCACGTACCGGTCGCTGGCCGCGGCGATGCGCTGCGTGCGGCGGGTCCGGGGGCTCGCGGGCCGGCTGCGGCGCGCGGTCCGGGCGGCCGCCCTCCAGGCGCACTACCGCGTCCAGCTGCGCCTCCCGGTGCGTGCGGACCGTGCCGTGTTCTCCAGCTACGGGGGGCGCGGCCACGGCTGCAACCCGGGTGCGCTGGAATCCGCTTTCCGCACGTACGCGCCGCACGTCGCCACCGCGTGGATCGCCGAGCCCGAGCACCACCACACCCTGCCGTCCGGCACCCGCGCCCTGAGTCCCGGGACCGCCGCCTACTGGACGGCGCTGGCCCGTTCCAAGTACCTGGTCAACAACGTCGACTTCGACCACAGGCTGGTCAAGCGCGCCGGGCAGGTCGTGATCCAGACCCAGCACGGCACGCCCCTGAAGAAGATGGGCCTCGACCTCCAGGACCATCCGGCGGCGGCCCGCGGCCGGGACTTCGGCCGGCTCCTGCGCTCCGCCGACACCTGGGACTACGTCCTGTCCGCCAACCGGCACTCCACCCTCGTGTGGGAGCGCGTCTACCCGTCCGCGTACACGACGCTGGAGTACGGCTACCCGCGCAACGACGCGTTCCACCGGGCGACTTCACGGGACGTGGCCCGCGTCCGCGAGAGCCTCGGCATCCCGCAGGGCGCGACGGCGATCCTGTACGCGCCGACCCACCGCGACTACCGGCGCACCCAGTCCTGCGCCCTCGACCTGGAGCGGGTGCTGCGCCGGCTCGGCAGGGACTTCTTCCTCCTGACCCGCGCCCACCCGCTTCACCCGGCGCCCCTCGCGCAGAGCGCCGGGCGCCTCATCGACGTCTCCGGTCACGCGAGCGTCGAGTCGCTCTGTCTGGCATCGGACGCCCTTGTCACCGACTACTCGTCCCTGATGTTCGACTACGCCCACCTCGACCGGCCCATCGTGATCCACGCCGACGACTGGGAGGCGTACGAGGCCTCGCGGGGCACGTACTTCGACCTGCGCGCGTCCCCGCCCGGCGCCGTCGCCCGCAGCGAGGACGAGCTGATCGACATCTTCGCGACCGGGCACTGGCGCGGCTCGCGCTCGGCGCAGCTGCGGGCCGCGTTCCGCCGGCGGTTCTGCCCGTACGACGACGGGCGGGCGGCCGAGCGGGTCGTGCGGCACATCGTGCTCGGCGAGGAGCCGCGGTCCCTGCCCGAGGTGTCGCTCGCCGGGCCGCGCCGGGTGCCCGCGGGTGAGCCGGTCGGCCCACGCTCCTGAGCCCCGGGGCGGGCCCGGGCCTCACCGCTCCAGCAGGGCGAACAGCTCCTCCCAGCGTTCCAGGACACGCTCCTCGGAGAACCGCTGCACATTGACCCTGGCCCGCTCCCCCATGGCGTCCCGCAGCCGCGGGTTCCCGGTGAGGCGCAGGAGTCGGTCGGCGAGCGCAGCGGTGTCGCCGGGGGGTGCGAGGAGCCCGTCCTCGCCGTCGCGCACGATCTCCCGCACACCGGGCGCGCAGTCGAACGCGGCGCACGGCACGGCGCTCGCCATGGCCTCCATCAGCGCGAGGGGGAAGCCCTCGCCGCGCGACGACTGGACGAACACGGCGCTCTCGGCGAGCGCGCCCGCCACGTCGTCCGTGCGGCCCATCCACCGCACGGATCGGTCGAGTCCCAGCTCGGTGCACTGGCGCCGCAGGTCCGGCTCGTCGGATCCGGCGCCATAGATCCGCAGGGTCCAGTCGGGCCGGCGCGGGGCGACCTCGGCCCAGGTGTCGACGAGCATGTCGATGCCCTTCTGGTCGGCGAGGCGGCCGATGCTGCACGCGACCTTCGCGGAGCGCGGCGAGGGGATCTCCGGGAGGTGGGCGAGGGCGTTCGGCATGGCGCCGACGTTGTGCATGCCGTCGGCGATCCAGTCGTCGGCGTCCTCCTGGGTGAGGGTGAGCCAGCGGTCGGCGGACGGGTAGTTGCGCTTGACGGAGCGGTAGCGGTGGCAGGCCCGTGTGTAGGCGTACGACTCGTGGCTCATGCCGATGATCCGCAGGCCCGCGGTGTCCGCCTCGCGCAGCCACTCCATGGGCCACACCTGGGTGACGACGGCGACGGCGCCGGGGCGGGCTGCCCGGAAGAGCTCCGAGAGGCGGGCGACGGCGCGCCCGCGCTCCGCGAGGCGCCGGGCTTCGCGGCGGTGCGCGGCGGGGCTCAGGCGGCCCAGGCCGCGCACGGGGCGCGGGGTCGGGGGGTGGGCCGGGTAGAGACTGGTCACCTCGTAGCCGAGATCGGCGGGGAGAGTCAGTTTGAGCTCCGCCTCGTGCACGCCGATGACGTGCACGCGGTGGCCCGCGCTCTGGAAGAGGCGGGCCATCTGATGGGTCCAGGCGGTGACGCCGCCCAGTTCGTCGACGGTGTTGGCGACGAGGAAGAGGTCGCGGCCGGTGCGCGGGGCGCTCGTGGAGGTCATGCGCGGGCCTTCTTCCCGAGGATGAGGTCGGCGGCCGCGCGGGCAGCGCCGCCGTCGTCGTACGAGCCGAACTCGGCGGCGAACGCGCGGCGCGCCTCCTGCCACTCCCCGTCCGCCTTCTTGAGCCCGACGAGGGCGCGCAGCAGTTCCTCCTGCGTCTCGATGACGGGCCCGCCGGCGCGCTCGCGCAGGTCGAAATAGGTGCCGCGGTCCGCCGCGTAGGCGTCGAGGTCCGGCGCGAAATGGACGAGGGGCCGGTCGAGGAGGGCGTAGTCGAACATGATCGACGAGTAGTCGGTGATCAACACGTCGGCGAGAACGAGGAGTTCGCTCACGTCGTGGTGTCCGCAGACGTCGACGACGGTGCCGGGAGGGGTGACCGGCAGGCTCGCCGCCTCCATGTAGTGGGCGCGCACGAGCAGGACGTGCGTGTCACCGAATCGCCGGGCGAACTCCGCCACATCGAGCGGCAGTTGTACGACCTGCCCCTTCTTCGGGACGCCGCGGAACGTGGGGGCGTACAGCACGACCGTGCGGTGGTCCGGGATGCCGAGTTCCGTGGCGAGCGGCGGGCGCGGGAAGCGGCCCTCGCGCTCGTCGCGCCCGCGGGCCTCGACGAGGCGGTCGTTGCGCGGGTAGCCGGCGCGCAGCAGCCGCTCCTCCGGGATGCGATAGGCGCGGGCGAGGGTCCGCACGTCGTGTTCCGAGCGGACCATGAAGTGGTCGAACCGGCCGACCGCGCGCCGGAGCCGCTCGCGCTCCGGCGCGTTCCGCGTCCTGTGCCGCGCCTCGTCGAACCCCATGCGCTTGTACGCGGATCCGTGCCACGTCTGGAGATACGTGGTGTGGCGCGGCTTGTCGAGGGCGTGCGGGAACCCCTGGTTGTCGACCCACCACTCGGCGCGGGCCAGCGCCCACAGATACGGCCAGGACCAGCGGCGCACGAGCCGCGCCCCGTCGGGGAACCCGGCGGGCGACGTGGCGTACGACCACACGCAGCGCGCCCCGGCCCCGCGGGCGAGGAGTTCCTCGTGCACGGCGCGCGGGCTGTCCCCGTAGCACTTGCCCATGTGGCTCTCGAAGACGACGAGCCCCTTGCTGACGGGCAGTCGGGACAGGATCCGCCGGTACACACGGACCTTGACGCGCTGGGAGTGCAGGGCCTCGCGCTTCTGGCGCAGGGTGCGGAGTACGGGCTTCAGCTTGCGGGCGGGCCTGAAGTGGGTGACGTAGTGCGCCACGGCCTGTGCGGCGCGGGCCGCGCGGCGGCGAGGCAGCAGGCAGACGGCCAGGTGGTGCTTGGCCGTGACGTAGGGCTGCCAGGTGTCGGCGGTGAGGCGGGTCAGGAGGGGGCGGGCCGGCAGGGCGGTGGCGCGGGTGGGGACGGCCGCCTTGTCGGCGAAAAGGTCCGTGGTGACGGGGACGCCGTCGACGGTGAGGACGAGCCGCGGGTCCCACACGCGGTCGCCGATGCCGCGCGGGCGCAGCGCGCCGGTGAGGGGCAGTTCCGCCCGCCACACGACGCCCCCGTCCTCCTGGCGTACGTCGCGCACCGGCACGGAGAGCGTGTGCGCGCGGCCACCGCGCACCGAGAGGTCGAGCCGGGCGGTGAGCGCGGGCCGGTCGTCGAGAAGTCCGAGCGGCACGACGAGCCGCCCCTCGACGGCGAGCGCCGCCCCGTGGCGCAGGCAGTGCGTGACGCGGTTCAGGAGGCGGAGGTCCGTGAACCGCCGGTACTGGTGGCCGAGTTCGGTGACGTCGAACGTGTCGTCGTCGGCGTGCTCCGCGCTCCAGCGGACCCGGCCGTTCCCCGTCCTGACGAGCGGGGAGACGACGGTGCCGGGCCGGGCCAGTGCGTACGCGGCCGCCTGCACGCCGTCCGCGTCGCCGTCGGTGAGGAGCCGTACACCGACGCGCTCGACGGGCGGCAGCGCGCCCAGCGCCTTTGGGGTGACGAGGCCGTCCAGGGCCTCGGCGAGCATGCCCGCCGCCTCCCGGCGGTCGTCGGGGCCGAGCGGCAGGAAGGCGCGGACGCACGGGACGACGTGGTCGGTGAGGAAGGCGCTCTCTCGGGCCGCGCGCAGGGCGTCGTCGCCCCCCAGCAGTGCCAGCGTGTCGCGCTGGGCTTCGGCGGCACGGGGCAGGTCCCGTACCGGGTCGGCCGGGGCGCATCCGGTGGTGATCAGGTTCGGGACGAGAGCGATGCGCCGGGCCGCGAGCGCGGCCCGCACGCCGAAGAGGGCCCGCCCGCCGTCGGACAGCGCGCCGAGTACGCCGCGCCGCACGCAGAAGCCGCCGCTCAGGCTGTCCCGTGCGACGAGCTCGGGCGCGTCCGCGAGGTTCTCGACGACGCGGGACCTGGCGTGCAGCTCCCGGTGCCAGGCGGGCGCCTTGTCCCGGCGGCCCGCGACCAGGTCGGCGTCCGTGCGGCGGCCCGCCTCGAAGAGGTTGCGGCAGGCGTGCCGTTCGAGCCGCTCCCCCGGGGCGGCGACCATGACGTACCGGCCGCGGGCGGCGGCCAGGCCCAGGTCGCGCAGGACGCACGCGGGGCTCTCCGCTCCCGCGTGGACGAGCCGGATCCGCTGCGGATCGGCGGCCGCGAGCGACGCGGCCGTGTCGTCCGCCCCGGCCGTGACGAGGACCGCCTCGGTGCCGGCCAGCGTCTGGTCGAGCACGGAACGCACGGTGGCACGCAGGGCGGCGGCGTCCGTGCCGCACACGACGACACAGCTGATGTCGTACGCCTCCGGGGTGGTCATCGGCGACCTCCCGGCAGCATGGCGTCGGCGACGTGGGCGGCGGCGCGCCCGTCGTCCAGGTCGCAGAACACCTCGCGGAAGCGGCGGTACGCCTCCTCGTGCCCGGCGGTCGCGGCGACCGGGTCGCGCAGCGCCTCGACGACCTCCTCGCCGGTGGCGAGCAGCGGCCCCGGCGCCTGCGCGGCGAAGTCGAAGTAGAAGCCCCTGAGCGTGTCCCGGTAGTGGTCGAGGTCGTAGGTGTGGAACAGCATCGGGCGGCCGGTCTGCGCGAAGTCGAACATCAGCGACGAGTAGTCGGTGACCAGCACATCGCTGATCAGGAGGAGTTCACTCACGTCCGGGTGGCGGGTGACGTCGCGCACGAAGCCGGACGTGGTGCCCGGGACGGTCCCGCCGACCAGGTAGTGGCGGCGCACGAGCAGGACGTGGTCCTCACCGAGCGCGCGCTGGGCCGCCGCCAGGTCGAGGCGCAGGTCGAGCCCGTAACGGCCGCCCTTGCGCGGCTGGTTCTCGCGCCAGGTGGGGGCGTAGAGGACGACGCGCCTGTCCTCGGGGATGCCGAGGCGTTCGCGGACCGCGGCGGCGACCTTGGCGCGGTCCACCGCGTGCAGCAGGTCGTTGCGCGGATAGCCGGACTCCAGGACCTCGCCGTGGTAGCCGAACGCGCCCCGTAGGACGGGGGTGGAGAAACGGTTCGGGGAGACGAGCAGGTTCCACTGCGCGGCACGCTCCGGCAGCGTCGCGATGTAACGCTGGTCGCCGGACGGGCTGTCCGCCAGATCGCGGCCGATGCGCTTGAGCGGGGTGCCGTGCCAGGTCTGCACGACGTACTGGTCCTCGGCGCGCTCGAACCAGTCGGGCAGCTGCGTGTTGGTGACGATGTAGCGGCTGCGGGCCAGCGCCTCGTACCACTCGGTGCTCCACAGGGCCACGGGCCGGGCGCTCGCGGGCACCGTGACCTGCTGGTCGCGCACGACCCACAGGTGCTCCAGGGGTTCGCCGCGGGCGACGAGCTCCTCGTGCACGGCGCGCGGCGAGTCCGAGCACTGGCGGCCGTCGAAGCTGGAGTACAGGACCGTGTCGGTGCGGGGCTCGACGCGCAGGGACGCGTAGCGGGTGCGCAGCGCGCCCTGCTGGGCGCCGCCGCGCTCCGTGACGGCGAGGACGGATCCCGACTCGATGACGAGCCGGTCGTAGTAGCGGCGCCCGACGGTGAAGTCCCGGCCGCTCAGGGCGCGTACGAGGGGCAGGTGCTCGTGCCGGGCGGGCGCGACATGGACCTGGCGGTACCTGCCGGGGTCGCTCTCGCCGGGCTCGCGCAGGAACAGGTACCAGCGGCCCTCGGCGAGCGGCAGGACTCCGGCGGGACCCGCGACCGCGTCCGGACACAGCGCCGCGCCGAACCGCCCGTCGGTCACCTCGACCGGAAGGACGGCCACCTCGTCGTGGCCGCTGTGCCGGAGCAGCAGTTCCCACGCGCTGTCGGACTCGTCGGGGAAGCTGCCCTCGACGGCGAGCCGCCCGTCCTCGTCCCAGGTCAGGGTGTCGACGAGGGGCCGTACGGTCTGGTTGCGCAGCTCCACGTTCCCGGCGGCGTTGGCGAGGACGAGCAGTTCGCGTCCGGCGCCGAGGGGATGGCGGCCCGCGGGGGTGTCGGGGCGCACCGCGAGGGCCGACCACTGGTCGTCCCCGCGCACGAGGCCGACACCCCACGGGTCCGTCTTGCGGGGCGCCCCGCAGGCGTCGGTCCCGGCGCCCGCGATCAGTTCCAGGCGCAGCTCGGCGGCGAAGGCGCGCCCCGAGCGTTCGACAGGGAGGTCGTACGCCTCCTTGGTGTGCCAGTTCTCGACGCGCAGCGCCTTGAGGTCGGCGGGCGTCCCGGGAGCGAGCTCACCCTCCAGCCTGAGGGTGCCGCCGGACTCCTCGTGCCGCACCAGGCGGGCCTTCACCCGCTCGACCCGCAGCCGCAGCCGGCCCGCGCTGAGCCGGGGCGCGACGCGCAGGAAGTCGTCCAGATAGCGCACGGGCAGCTCGGCGAGCCCGCCCATCCGCACGGGCCCGGTGCGCAGCAGGCCGCCTCCGAAGGCGGCCATCTCGACGTTCCACGTGGTGCTCGGCCGCTTGGTGACGAGCCGGGCCGGATCGACGACCGTCTCGAACCCGGACCGGTCGTAGCTGTGCAGCCCCTGCCTGGAGCGGTAGGTGGCCTCGCGGGAGCGGACGGTACGGACCTTCAGCGGTACCGCGCGCCGCTTGCCCGCCCGCAGCCACGCGAACTTGGCGCGCGCCCCGACCCGGCCCGCCGGCAGGTTCCGTACATAGGCGAATCCCTTGAGCCGCAGCCGTCCGTCCTTGTCCCAGGACGCCTCGGTGATGTGCGACTTCAGCGGCAGATCGGCCCGCCGGAGCGCGGTCACGTCACGCGGCAGGCGCCCGGTCACGGGCGGGAACTGTGCCCGGCTCCTGCGCGGCCCGCGCGCCAGGAACGTCGTGCCGTTGCTCTTCTCGTACGCCATGAACGCGAGCAGCTCGGTCAGGCGGCGCTCCCGGATGAGCTGCCACTTGACGCGCAGGGCCAGCGGAAGACCGGTGAGGACGGCCGGGTCGACCGTGTCCGCGAAGGAGTTGGCGTGGTCGAGGAAGGCCTCGTGGTACTCGGCGTCGCCGAGCGGCAGCGCCTCCATGAACAGCCACAGGTCCCCGGCGAGCACCGTCGCGTCGTAACGCCGCTTGCCCTCCGCCCAGCCCTCTCCCTCCGGGGTGCCGGCCGTCTCGCGCGCCTTGTCCCCGAGGAAGCCGCTGGCCGAGCGGACGGCGGCGGTGCGGTCGGCGACGGCGCGCGGCCTGGCCCGCCGGTTGGTGATCGAGCCGTCCCGGTCGCGCCACAGATAGACGGGCCCGGACAGGACGTCGACACTGCGGGCGAGGAAGTGCGCGGGCACCACGACCGGGGTGTCCTCGAAGAGCACGCCCACGGGGAACGTGAAAGCGTGGCGGTCCCAGAAGTCCTTGCGGAACACCTTGTTGCAGGCGATGCGGTCCCCGAGCAGGTCCCAGTGCCGGGTGACGTGGGTGGCGGCGCGGTCCTTGCCCATCACCTTGCGGAACATGGCGGACTGCTCGGTCGTCCCGTCGACGCGCAGCCGGTGCACATTGCCGGTGGCGAAGTCGGAGCCCGACTCCTCCAGGGCGTCGAGCATGCGCTCGTACGCGTCGTGCGGCACCACGTCGTCGCTGTCCACGAAGGTGAGATGCGCGCCCGTGGCCCGCGCCGCACCCGCGTTGCGCGCCGCTCCGAGGCCCGCGTTCTCCTGCCGGACGTAACTGAAGCGCGGGTCGCGCCCGGCCATGGCGCGGGCGATCACCGGACTCCCGTCGGTGGAGCCGTCGTCGACCAGCACGACTTCGAGGTCGGGCATGGTCTGTGCGGCCAGCGACTCCAGGCAGGCCTCGAGGTACGCCTCGACGTTGTAGATGGGGACGACGACCGTGAGTCGTGGTGTCATGCGCTGCGCACATTCCTTCCGGAGAACTGACGGGCACGGCTGCGCGACCCGCGAGGGACCTACGCGAGGGACCTACTGGTTAACAACCCGCGCTGTGGATCCGGGTCACCACGCCTGAGCCATTCGGGTGATCACGCAGAGCGATCCCGCGCGGCGGGCCGGCGGGCGGCCGCGCTGCGCGGGATCGGACGGGTCGGGGGCGCGAATCGGGTCAGGGCTTGACGGCGATGCGCCCCTCGTCCATGCGCAGGAGCAGCAGCCGCTCGCCGGTCCTCTCCAGGAACTCGTCGACGGCCTGCCGGGAGCCCTGCCAGTAGCCGTAGTCGTCGATGAGGAGGATGCCGCCGGGCACCAACCGGTCGTAGAGATGGTCGAGTTCGTGCTTGGTGGAGGCGTACCAGTCGGTGTCGAGGCGCAGGATCGAGATCTGCTCCGGAGCCTGCTCGGGGACGGTGTCCTCGACCTTGCCCTGCACGAAGTGGAGGCGCTCCTCGGGGTAAGGCACGGACCGGAAGCCCGACTTGACGTCGTCCAGGGTGGCGACGGCCCAGATCGGGCGGTCCTTGCCCTGGGCGGCGAGCAGTTCCTCGGCGGACTTCCCGTCGCGCCTGAGGTCCTCCTCGGTGGGCGGCGTCATGCCCTCGTACGTGTCGAAGAGGTAGAGGTCGCGTCCCGTGTCGCCCTGTGAGAGGAGGGCCTTGGCGCAGGCCTGCATCGAACCGCCGCGCCACACACCGCACTCGACGATGTCGCCGGGGATGTCGTGCCTGACGATGTGGCGGGTGGCGAGGATGAAGGCGTTGAGGCGCTCCGGGGACGTCATCGTGTACGGCTTGACCGCGCGGATGGTGTCCTTCGCCTCGTCGTCGTAGTCCTCGGGGAGGACCAGGGCCTTGGGTTTCGGCGTCGGCTTCGGCTTGGGCGCCGAGGCCGGTGGCGCCGACTCGTTCGCGCGGGCGGCCTGCCGGGGAGCGGGCACCTGTACGCGGGTCAGCTGATACCCGGTGAGCTGCTTGATGACGCCGTTCACGACGCTTCGCCATGCCATGCGCGGCACCTTACGTCCGCGATATTCCGCATGTCACTTTTCGTCAACCTGCAGAATTTTCTCACCATTTGATACGCCCGCGGGCCGGGGAATCGCCTTCGGACGGCCGCACTGCTCCCGTCCGGCGAGCGGCGCGGGCAGCGGCACCCCGTCGACACCGCCGACGCGGTTGGCCCACCAGCGCGTGGTCGAGCGCACGAACGCCATGGTCAGACGCGGGTACTTGGCCGGCTTGCGGAAGACGCCGACGGTGTCACCCCAGTAGGCGTGCTTGGCGTCGATGCTGCCGTAGGCGTGCCGGATGCCCTTCATGGGCGGGAAGTCGGTGTACGCCTCGCGCAGTTCGAGACGCGTGTACGCGGCCAGGGCGCGCATCCCGTCCGGGTAGTAGCGCCAGCAGTCCTGCGCGTCGTGCACATGGCCGCGCGAAGGGGCCGTGATGAACGCCGTACCCTCCGGCTTGAGGACGCGGGCGATCTCCAGCATCGACGCCCAGAAGAACGGGATGTGCTCGAAGGCCTGGCCGGAGATGAGGAAGTCGGCGCTGTTCGAGCGGACCGGGATGCGGTACGGCTTCGCCATCACCGCGTCCACGTTGCGCCCCTCCAGCACGTCGACGCCGACGTACTCGGTGTCGTACCCCTCCAGGAGCGACTTGTGTGTGCGCACCTGCCCGTCCGACACCCGCGCCCCGAGGTCGACCACCCGCAGCCGCCGCCCGCGCGGCAGGTAGCTCTGTACGCAGAGCTCCATCTGTTCGTAGGCGGACTGGTGCATGACGGCCTCCATCAAGGGGGTTCGGGGTGACGTGATGGCCTTTCAACGCGCGGGTCCGCCTGGGGTCACCGTGCGAGGTGACGCGGTGTGTGCCGGGACCACCACTTCCTGGCCGGTTCCTCGACGTACGTGAACAGCGCCCACGACAGCGCGATCACCGCGACGGCGAGTCCGCACAGCGCGAACACAGCGGAGTTGTCGGGCCGCATCCGGCCCCAGGTGTCCTGCACGTACCGGTTCAGCGTCTGGTGCAGCAGATAGAACGCGTACGACCACGCGCCGAGCAGCACCATGGGGCGCGAACAGAGCGCTCCGCGGCGCCCGGACAGCTCGCGCTGGGCGTACGCGACGATCAAGAGCGCCGAGAACACGGCGACGAACGGTCTCACCGTCCACTCCAGTTGACCCACCGCGCCCGGCGAGAACCACTCGGTCCGGTGGCAGTACACGGCCGTGTACGCAGCCAAGGAGGCGAGCAGCACGGCCGGGCGCAGGGCGATCCGGTGACCGCGGCGCAGGGCGATCGCGCAGACGAGGCCGGCCGCGAACTCGGGCAGGCGCGTCACCGGGTGACGCATGACCCACTCACGCGCGAAGGGGGAAAGGTGCGCGGCGGCCCACCAGTTGACGGCCCACATGGCGGCGAGACCGGACGCCGCGAGCAGCGCGAGGGTACGGGTGCGCAGACGCAGGGCCGGGCCGATCACCCAGGGGAACAGCAGATAGAAGAACACCTCGACACTGAGCGTCCAGGCCACGCCGTTGCCCGGGAACATCGGCACGACGCCGGGGAACCAGGTCTGCACGAGCAGCAGCGACGTGACGAAGCTGAACGCGTCCGTGGGCACGCCGCCCCAGAGGTAGAACACCCAGACGCACGGGATCGTGGCGGCGAGATGCGCGGGCCAGATGCGGCCGGCGCGGCGCCAGTAGAAGAGACCGCGACGCGTGCCGGGGCGGTACCCCCAGGCCAGCAGGAATCCGGACAGCACGAAGAAGAACCCGACGCCGTTGACGCCCATGGTCGAGTACGGGAACAGGAGAGGGGCCTGAGCGAGGCCGCTGCCCGGGGCGAGCCCGGTGGTGTGGTGCACGAAGACGGCGAGCGCCGCCACGAAACGCATCCCGGTGAGCGAATCGAGCCGCGGCGTCCGCGCCTGCGCGCCGCGGGAGCGGTCGGGCGCGGGAAGGAGGGTGGCTGTCACAGGGCGGCTCCCTGACCCGGCGTGAGAGTGGCACCGCAGCCGCCGGTGTGGTCCTGGTCCGCGATCAGGCGGTCGAGGCGCGGCGTGGCCCAGGCGCGTACGGCGGCGATGCGGGCCGGATCGTGGACGGCGTCGGCCCGGACGAAGTCACCGCCGTTGTGCTGCCGGTACAGCGGGACGTAGCCGGCGTCCGCCAGGCGGGCGACGGTCAGACCCGCCTTGTCCACCCAGACCGCGTGGACGTGCAGGAGTTCGGGACGCTCGACGCGCAGGACGCGGTCGCGCAGGGCGCGCAGGTCGCCGGAGGCGTACGCGTCCGCGATGCGGCGGTCGGTCAGGCCCGCCAGGTCGCGGGAGGCGGGTCCGGCGTGCGGGGCGTGGACGGCGGGCACGGGCCGCGGCCGGTCGGGACGACGCTGGTCGAGGAGGGCGGGGACCGTGGTGTTCATGGGGACTCCGGCGTCTGCTCGGTGGGGGTGACGGTCGCCGGGGCAGGCCCCGCGCCGGCCGCGCACGCGGGGGCGGGGCCGCCCACCCGCTCGTACAGGCGCAGCAGCCCGCTGCGGCGTCTCGATTCGGCGAGGGGGGTGAAGTCCCTTTCCAGGAGCTGGAGTTTGGTGAGTTCGGCGGGGTTGCGGGTGCGCCAGCCGGGGCGGCCGGCCTCCGCGTCGAAGAGGACCCAGACGCGGCTCAGGCACGCCATCCGGGCGCGGAGTTCGGTGGGGCTCGCGTCCACGCCGTACAGGGTTCCGGAGCGGGCGCCCGTCGACTTCAGCGCCACGTCGCGCACGCCCGCCACCGCGCGCGGGTACGTCTCCGTGAGGCGCCGGCCGGTCTTCGGCAGGTAGAGCAGCGCGTCGCCGGGCCGCAGATCCCGCTCCGCCATCCGCGCGACCGCCCCGAAGTCGTCCCTGCGGCTCTCGGGCGAGCGCTCGCGCAGCTGCGCCGGGAACTGCGCCCAGAACGCCAGCGCGACCAGGGCGGCCCCGGCGGTCACCTGGATGTACGCGGAGGGCCGCACGCGTTCCGGCAGGCGCCGCAGGACCGTGTCCGCGCCGGCCGCGGCCAGCAGCGGCAGCCCGGCGAACGCGAAGAACGTGTAGCGCGGCGCGTACAGCGGCTGCCACTGCGACACGGTGAGCAGCAGCGCGGGCGGGACCACGGCGAGCGGCAGCGCGACCGCGGCGAGCCCGCACCTCCCCCGGCGGACCGCGGGCGCGAGCACGGCGGCCACGGCGAGCAGGAGCGTGGTGTCGAAGACGGCGCCGGGGTGCCCGGCGGCGAGCCGCAGCAGCGCCTCGGCGTCCTCCCAGCCCGGCCTGCGGATCCACGCCACCTGGAAGCTCTGCTCCCGCGCCTCGTGGGCGAGCGGCAGCACCAGCAGGACGGCGGCAGCGGCGGCGGCCGCCCAGCCCCGCCACAGCACGGGGGCCGCGCGCGAGACGAGGAGGGTGACGGCGTGCGCGGCGAGGACGAGCACGGCGAACTCGTGGAGCCACGCGGTCACTGTCACGAGCGCGGCGTACCCGGCCCACGCGGGCCAGGACGGACGCCGTACACAGTGGACGAACACGAGCGTCGCCGCGGCCGCGCCCGCCGCGACGATCGCGTACGAGCGGCCCTCCTGCGCGTAGTAGCCGGTGAACGGCGAGGCGGCGTACAGGAGTCCGGCCCACAGGCCGACGCGGGGCCGGGCGAGCCGGATGCCGAGCGCGGCGACGAGACAGGCCGCCGCGGTCGCGCCGAGCACGGACGGCAGCCGCATCAGGTAGGCGTCCGTCTGCCCGCCGAGCACGAAGTGGATCAGCACGTAGTAGAGACCGTGCACCGCGTCGATGTTGCCGAGGAGATGGAGGATCTGGGGAAGGGAGCGGGTGGCGACGAGTATCGTCGCGGCCTCGTCGCGCCAGATCGTGCCGCGGTCGAGCCCCCAGAGCCCGAGGCTCAGTATCACCGCGCCCGGCAGCAGGACCGCGGTCACGGCGGGCGCGGCGGCGGGAAGGGCCCTGGGGGTGCGGCCGCGCGGACCGTCCGAAGAGATGCGCACGCGCCGATCCTGTCCCAATTGATCGGATTTGTGACGCAGCCTTGCCGTCGCGGGCGCAGGGAGCGAACGGCGGCGCCCGGCCGTCACGGGCGCCGCGCGCGCACGGGCGAGGTGCTCGCGCGGGTCAACGGGGTCGCCTCCGGGGAGCGTTGACACCCCGGGAGCAGAACGAGCACCCCGCGGGCGCGGCGACTACTCGACGACGAGCTCGACGTCGATGTTGCCGCGGGTCGCGTTCGAGTACGGGCAGACCTGGTGGGCCTGCTCGACCAGCTTGCGGCCGGTCTCGGCGTCGACCGTCTCCGGCAGCTCCACCCGCAGCGTCACCGCGAGCCCGAAGCCCTCGCCCTGCTTGCCGATGCCGACCTCGGCGGTCACCGCGGCGTCGCTGATGTCGACCTTCGCGGCACGGCCGACCAGGCCGAGCGCGCTGGCGAAACAGGCGGAGTATCCGGCGGCGAAGAGCTGCTCGGGGTTGGTGCCCTGGCCGTTGCCGCCCATCTCCGTGGGGATGCCCAGCTGGAGGTCGAGGCGGCCGTCGGAGCTGACGGCGCGGCCGTCACGGCCGTGGGTGGCGGTGGCTACGGCGGTGTAGATCGCTTCCATGAAAAACATCCTCCTGCGATGAGGGCCGCGGTGACGTCCGCGGTGGAGTACGTGCTGCGCTGACGGATACAAGTAGAGCACGCAATTCAATTGTGCGCAATTAAATGACTCGCCAGAGGTCCCGGTTACCCTGGACCCATGACCACCGAGACGACCGAGACACCCGGCGACGAGGAATTCCTGCGACTCGACCGGCAGATCTGCTTCTCCCTGAACGCCGCGTCGCGCGCGTTCGGCGGCGTCTACCGCTCGCTCCTCAAGGACCTGGGCCTGACCTACCCCCAGTACCTGGTCATGCTCGTGCTCTGGGAGGACGGCGAGCTGCCCGTGAAGCGGCTCGGGGAGCGGCTGCGACTGGACTCGGGCACGCTGTCCCCGCTGCTCAAGCGGCTGGAGGCGGCCGGCCTCGTCCAGCGGGAGCGCAGCGCGCGCGACGAGCGCTCGGTGAACGTCCGGCCGACTCGCGAGGGCACCGAGCTGCGGGAACGCGCGGCGCTGGTGCCCCGCCGGATCGCGGCGGCCACGGGCTTCGACCTGGCGGAGATCGAGGACCTGCGCGCCCGCCTCGACCGTCTGACGACGGCACTGGACGGGGCGGCGCTCGACGCGTGAGCGGCCCCCCGCGCCGCAGGCGTGACGTGCCCGCCCGGCAGAGCCGCCCCCCGTCCGACACGAAAGCCGCATTCGGCTGATTATCACCGCATTTGCGGCCATACGCTCGTACGCTCGCACAGGTGACGCTCGACACTCAGCCACCCACCGCCGCAGCACCCGTCCACGCGACCTGGGTCCACCCCGGCCCCCTCGCGCGGGCGGCGCTCCCCCTCACCTGGCTGGCCACCCGCGCCGCGATGCTCGCCCTGCTCCTCACGGACGGGCGCGCCCCGCTCGGCGTCGGCGGCGTCGCACACGAGGTGCACACGCTGTACGCCGACTGGTACGCCACCCTCGCCGGCGGCGCCTTCCCGGCCGGCGACCCGATGTGGCAGTACCCGCCGGGCGCGGGCCCCGTCCTCCTGGCGCCCGGCCTGGTCCCCGATCTCACCTACTTCCAGGCCTTCGTCACGCTCACCCTCGTCACGGACGCCCTGGTCACGCTCGCCCTCGCCCGGACCGGCGCGCGTCCGCGGCGCAGCACGGCGGGCGCCTGGCTGTGGGTGGGCGGGCTGCCGCTCCTGCTCCACATCCCGCTGGCCCGCTACGACATCGAGGTCACCGCGCTCGCCGTGTTCGCGCTGCTGCTCATGGGGCGGTTCCCGCGCGCGGGCGGCGCCCTCGCGGCGTGCGGCGCGCTGGTCAAGGTGTGGCCCGCGCTCGCCCTGCTCGGCACACCCCGGGGGCGCACGAGCCGGGAGGCGTGGACGGCGGCGCTCACGTCCGCCGCCGCGATCCTGCTGGTCCTCACGGTCGCGTTCCGCTCACCGTTCTCGTTCCTGCGCCATCAGGGCGAGCGGGGCGTGCAGATCGAGTCGCTGGGCGGCACGGTGCTGGCCTTCGCGCGGCGGGCGGGCTGGTCGGGGCACATCCGCTACCGGTTCGGGGCGATGGAGTACGTCGGCCCGCACGTCGGCACGGTGACCGCGGCCTCCCTGGTGCTAACCGCCGTCGCGGCGGCCCTGCTGCTGCTCTGGCGGCTGCGGGCGGCGGAGTGGAACCCTGCGACGCCGTACGACGCCGCGCTCTGCGCCGTCCTGCTCTTCACCGTCACCAGCCGTGTGATCAGCCCGCAGTACCTGATCTGGCTGCTCGGGCTCGCCGCGGTCTGCCTCACCTCGCGCCACACCACCCAGCGCCCCGTCGCCCTGCTCGTCGTGGCGGCGGCCGGCCTGAGCGCGCTCGCGTACCCGGTGCTGTACCGCGACGTCGAGGCGGCCACATGGACGGGCTCGCTGCTGATGCTGGCACGCAACGGCCTGCTCCTCGGAGGCGCCGTCCTCTCGTTCCGTTCCCTCTGGAAAGGAACGAAGGCGTAGGAATTTTACTTACCGGACAATTACCGCAAAGACCTAGGATTTCCTTCTGTGGAAGCCACGCAGTCCCAGCCCCAGCAGCCATCGCAACAGCGCTCACAGGTCTCGGTCGTCGTCATCGGCTACAACGACGCCGCACGGGTCACCGACGCCGTACGCTCCGCCCTCTCGCAAGGCCCCGCCGTCCGCGAGGTGATCGCCGTCGACGACTGTTCGACGGACGGCAGCGGCGAGCTCCTCCAGCGCATGACGGACGACGAGCCACGCCTGAAGGTGGTGCGCCGCGCCACGAACAGCGGCGGCTGCGGCACCCCGCGCAACGACGGCATCGACAGCGCCTCGGCCCCCTACGTCATGTTCCTGGACAGCGACGACGTGCTGCCGCCCGGCGCCGTCGACGCCCTGCTCGACGCGGCGCTCACACACGGCACCGAGGTCGCCGCCGGCCTGTGCGTGCGCCGTGAGCTCCCCTCGGGCCGCGACATCCCGTGGCAGCCCGAGCTGTACACCGACGCCGCCGTGATCCCCCACCCGGAGCGCCGCCCCCGCCTCGTCCACGACACGCTCTGCGTCAACAAGCTCTACCGCGCGGACTTCCTGCGCGAGCACGGGATCCGCTTCCCCGACGGCCACTTCGTCTACGAGGACTTCGTCTTCACCGCGCGCGTGCTCGCCGCCGGGCCGCGCCTCGCGCTCGTCCCCGACACGGTCTACATCTGGAACGTGCGCCGCGACGCCGACCGCCTGTCGCTCTCCCTCGACCGGGCCGGACTCGACAACTGGACCGCCCGCGTCGAGGCACACCGCCAGTCCGTCGACATCCTCCTGACCGCCTCGCACAAGCGCCTCGCACGCGCGGCCCGCACCCGGTTCCTCGACCACAGCCTGCGCATGTACGCCCGCGAGCTCGACCTGCGCAGCCCCGAGTACCGCGCCGAGTGGTGGGACCGCACCCGCGCCTACCTCACCACGTTCGACACGGCCGACATCGACGCGGCGCCCGCCCCCGGCCGCGTCGTCGCGCGGGTGATCCTCGCCTCCGGCCACCCGCGCGACCTGGCCCGCCTCAAGGAGGTCGCGGCCCGCCCCTCCCGCCTGCGCCCGCCCTACGCGCGCGCCGCCGACGGCATGCCCATCTGGTCCGACGACCTCCCCCAGGTGACCCTTGAGCACCTCCTCGTACGCCCCATGGGCCTGCTCCCCATCGCCATAGAGGCGGAACTGCGGCCACGCGCGCGTGGCTCACGGCTGCGGCTGCGCCTGCACGACCTGTACGGACGCGTCGCCGAGGCGGGCCCCGCCACCGTCGACATCGAGGTCATCGACCGCCTGCGCCACCGACCCACCAGACGCCGCACGGTGACCTTCGTGCCCGGGTCCGACGCCGGGACCTGGGAGGCCTCGGCGTCCCTCGGCCTCTCGGCGCTCGCCACCGGCACCTGGGACCTGCGCCTCCATGTGAACTTCGCCGACGGCACCAGCCGCGACGCCAGCGCCCACGCCGCCGCCGGCCCCGGCCTCCTGCGCCGCACCGCCCTGCCGAGCCTGCGCCACGGCCTGCTGCTCGCCCATCCGTACGCGACCCACTCCGGCGCCCTCGCCGTACGCCTCGCGCCCGGCGTACGCGGAGCCCTGGCGGTGGCACGCGGCCGCCTCAACCGCCTGGTTCACTAGAACGCCGACCGCACGCGCACGACGAGGCACGACACGACCCGAGGGGACCCTGACCGACATGACCTGGCTGATCACCGGCGGTGCCGGATACATCGGGGCGCACGTCGTCCGCGCCATGCAGGAGGCGGGCGAGCGGACCGTGGTCTACGACGACCTGTCCACCGGCATCGCCGGGCGCGTCCCGGACGGCGTACCCCTCGTCGTCGCCTCGACCCTGGACGCCGACGCCGTGGCACGCACCATCGCCGGGCACGGCATCACCGGCGTCGTCCACCTCGCCGCGAAGAAGCAGGTCGCCGAGTCGGTGGAGCTGCCGCTGCACTACTACCGCGAGAACGTCGAGGGCCTGCGCGTCCTCCTGGAGGCGGTCACCGCGAACGGCGTCCCGTCGTTCGTCTTCTCCTCGTCCGCCGCCGTGTACGGCATGCCCGACGTCGACCTCGTCACCGAGGACACCCCCTGCCTGCCCATGAGCCCCTACGGCGAGACGAAACTCGCCGGCGAGTGGCTGGTCCGCGCGACGGGCCGGGCCCACCGCCTGGCCACGGCCTCCCTGCGCTACTTCAACGTGGCGGGCGCGGCCACCCCCGAACTGGCCGACACCGGTGTCTTCAACCTCGTACCGATGGTCTTCGAGAAGCTCAGCGACGGCGAGGCCCCGCGGATCTTCGGCGCCGACTACCCGACACCCGACGGGACCTGCGTACGCGACTACATCCACGTCGCCGACCTCGCCGAGGCCCACGTGGCCGCCGCGCGCCGCCTCTCCGCCGCCGCCCCCGGCACGGACCTCACCCTCAACATCGGCCGCGGCGAGGGCGTCTCGGTCCTGGAGATGGTCGAGCTGATCAACGCGAGGACCGGCCACGGCACCGACCCCGTCGTCACCCCGCGCCGCCCCGGCGACCCGGCCCGCGTCGTCGCCTCCGCGGACCGCATCGCGACGGAGCTCGGCTGGACGGCGAAGCGCGACGTGCGCGACATGGTCGAGTCGGCATGGCAGGGCTGGGTCCGGGTCCACGGGACGGCCGTGAGGTGAGTCCCCGCTCGACTCGGGCCGACGCGCGAGCGGTTCCCCCGGGCGCTCGACCGGTCCGGGACCTGTGTCCGGGCCCTACGTCCTGTTGAGATATGCGAGCACGGCGAGCACACGGCGATGCCCGCTGTCGCTCGGGGGCAGCCCGAGCTTCGCGAAGACATTGCCGATGTGCTTGCTGACGGCACGCTCGGACACGACCAGCGTCTTTGCGATCGTCGTGTTGTCCCGGCCCTCCGCCATCAGCTCCAGCACCTGGCGCTCGCGCGGGGTGAGCGCGTCCACCGGGTCGTCCCGGCGCCGGCTGAGCAGTTCCGTGACGACCTCGGGGTCGAGGGCGGTGCCGCCCCCGGCCACCCGGTCGAGCGCATCGAGGAACTCGTCGACCCGGCCGACACGGTCCTTCAGCAGATAGCCGACACCGCTCGCGCCCCCACCCAGGAGCTCGGCGGCGTACGACTCCTCGACGTACTGCGACAGGACCAGAACAGGCAGTCCGGGCAAGGACTTCCGTGCCTCCAGCGCCGCCCGCAACCCCTCGTCCCGGAACCCCGGTGGCATCCGCACGTCGAGCACCGCCACGTCGGGCCGGTGCTCCAGCAGGGCGGGCAGCACCTCGGGCCCGCTCTCGGCGACAGCCACGACCTCGTGCCCCGCCGAACCGAGCAACAGGACGAGCCCCTCGCGCAGCAGCGCGTTGTCCTCAGCGATCACCACACGCACGGCAGCTCCACCTCGATCACGGTCGGCCCCCCGACGGGGCTCGACACCTCCGCCGTCCCGTCGAGCGCGGCGACCCTGCGCCGTATGCCGAGCAGGCCCGAGCCGCCCGACTGCCGTGCGCCGCCCCGCCCTTCGTCCCGCACGGAAACCCTCAACCCGCCCTGCGACCAAGCCAGTTCCACGGTCGCCCGGTCCGCGCCGCTGTGCTTCGCCGCGTTCGTCAGCGCCTCCGCGACCACGAAGTACGCCGCCGCCTCGACAGCCGCCGGTGCGCGCGGCCCGTCCGCCACACCGTCCTCGCGCACCGTCACATCGAGCCCGCTCCCGGCGGCCAGCGCCCGCACGGCGCCGGCCAGGCCCCGGTCGGTGAGGATCGGCGGATGGATGCCGCGCACCACATGCCGCAGCTCCGCCAGCGCCTCCTCGGCCTGGTCCTGGGCATCGTCCATGAGCTTGCGGGCAGCCGCCGGATCACGGTCGTACGCCCGCTTGGCCAGCCCGATCCGCATCGACAGGGACACGAGACGCGCCTGCGTCCCGTCATGCAAGTCCCTTTCGATACGCCGCAGTTCGGCCCCGTGCGCGGCAACCGCTCCCGCCCGGGTCGCCGTCAGCTGCTCGATCCGGTCCGTGAGCCGCGCACTCGCCGGGGGCGCGAGGAGCGCGCCGGACCACGACGCGTCCAGGCCGGCGAGCCGCGCGACGAGCGGCAGCACCAGGGCACGCCGCCCGAGCAGCCCGCACCACACGCCGTCCACGAGCAGCCCGAACGGCCACAGCGCCAACGACACGTACAGCAGCACCCACCCGTACAGGAAGTGCGCGGCGAGCCAGCGCAGGTCACGCCATGTGCAGGGGTCCGCGACCGCCGCACGCACACGCTCGGTCAGCGTCCCCGTGAGCGGGACGTACGCCTCCGCGATCTCCCGCCCCGTCCAGGCCGCCACGCGCCGCCGCTCGAAACCGGCCATGCGCCGCAACAGCAGCACGGTCTCGGGCAGCACCCCGGCGCCGACCACGAGCAGGGTCACCACGGCCGTGAAGAGCAGCAGCCCGATGAAGAGGTACGAGACGAGCGCCAGCCCGGCCGCCACACCCAACTGCCCTGTGGCACGCGCCGCCCCCCGCACCGTCTCCCGCATGGCCCTGACCATGGCCACAGGCTAGGCGACCCCGCACAGTCACGCGGTCGAGCCGGCTCCCCGGCGATGGTGTAGCGCGCTACACCACGAGTCCGGTGGCGGGCACCCTCGCCCGGGCGCCCCCACCACGCCAGACTTGGCCGCAACACCATCCGCCACACCCGAAGGGAACCCGGTCATGAAGGCCCTGCTCTGGCTCGTCCTCGTCGCAGCCCTCGCCGTCAACGTCTCGACCAGCATCGTCTTCGACGGCGTCGAGCAGGTCCTGATCAGCATCGGAACCGGCCTCGCCGCACTGGCCACCGGCGTGACCCTGTTCCTCCTGCGCCGCCGCGACGCGTGAGGGCCTCTGCACCCTTCTTCGGCGGCTTCTTCGGCCGCTACTTCGGCCGCTTCTTCGGCCACCTCCTCGGCCGCTACTTCGGCCCCTTCTTCGGCCCCTTCTTCGGCCCCTTCCTCGCTCGCCTGCTCTTTCGCCTGCAGGCTCAAGAACGGATTGCGTGGCTGATGGGGGTGGGTGGTTGCGGAAGCCTCCATCAGTTTCCCGTTCGCCTGCGGACCGGCGGGGGCTGACTTTCCCCGATACCGGTCAGTGAGCGGGCACGAATTGATCAACCTCCCTGACAGGCCACTGCGGACAAGCCACTGCCAAGGTCAGAGGCAAAGACGAAGACAAGGACAAAGACATGGCAGCAGCGGGAGGTTGGGAGGGGGAGGGGTGGTGGGGCGGCTGCTGGAGGTGGGGGGCGGCGGCTGCCGGAGGGCTCGGGTGGTCGGGGCTCGGGGGACGAGGGTTGGGTGGGCGGCGTCCGTCGCGTCGTCGTCGTGGTGCGTAACGCCTGGCGCAGGGCGCATGGCCGAATGACGCATGGCCGAATGATCAAATGACTCAGATCTGCCTATCCACCTAGTGCGGGAGGGGTCGAGCGGAGGCGGGGCCGTATCTGCCTTGCTGCGTAAGGCTGTTGAGGGCGGACTCTGGCAGATTTGAGCCACGGGCTCGCTCTCCACGGCAGGGCCGAGCTATACATCCGCCGGCCGGCCGGTCCGGCGCTTCGGGCGGCCGGCGCAGAGGCTGTGAAAATCGCTGTCCGATTGTCGGAACGCGGTGATAGAGATTCGGGGTGACGATGACACTCGAGTTCCCCGTCCTGCTGCGACTGATCGACGAACGGTCGACTGCCTTCCGCGCCGCGGTCGCCTCCGCGCCCAGCCTCGACGTACAGGTGCCGACCTGCCCCGAGTGGACGCTGTTCGATCTGGCGCAGCACATCGGCGAGGGGCGCCGCGACTGGGCCGCGACCGTCGCCGCAGGGCCTGCTCCGGCCAAGTCCGCAGCGGAGGGCGCCCCGGCTGCGCCTCGGGAGCGCGAGGCCCTGCTGGCCTGGTTGGCACAGTCCACGGAGCAACTGCTGGACGCCTTGCGGAAGGCAGGCCCGGATCGCGGTTGCTGGGCGTGGTGGGAGACGTTGCAGTCGCCGCACACCACCGGTGCCGTAGCCCGGCACCAGCTCCAGCAGATGGCGGTGCACACGTACGACGCCCAGATCACGGTAGGTGCCCCGCAGCCGCTGCCGGACGAGGTGGCGCTCGACGGTGTCGACGAGTTCCTGTCCACCTGCGTCGCAACGACAAGTGCCTGGCCGCACAAGCCCGCTGCCATCGACTTCCACGCCTCCGAAGGACGCTCCTGGCGCCTCTCGCTCTCCGCCGACGGCGCACGGAGCGCCCGTCTCCCCGGGCCCGGCGCCATGCCGGCCACCGCCGCCGGCCACGACCCGGACGCGGCCGCCGCCTTCTTCTCCGCTCGGGGCACGGCCAGCGAGCTGGTCCTCATCATGTACGACCGCATTCCGGTCGACTCCCTGAAGATCGACGGCGACCGACGTGCCTTCGAGCAGCTCAGCGCCTGGGACCCGGATGAGTAGGACACCGACGAAGCGCCCACCGCAGTCAGCTGACCACGTCCTCCGTCCGGGGACCCATGGACGCCCCGCCCTGCAGGCCAACTCCTCGGCACGGACGGCTGCTTGAGAAGCCAGACCAGGCCACCCGTGATCCACGGCTCCTGGCGCGCCGGCGACCCGAGAGGGCGCGGGACGGGAAGCGCGGGCGGGGCGGGGCCGAGAATGACTGCTACTCGCCTCGCCCACCCCGCCCCCTGACTGATCTCGCCAGCCTTGACCAGGAGGGCGAGACGGGTGATTGCGGGTAAATACGGCAGCTGCGGCAGCCAGGACCCGGCCGAGTGGCCTCGATCTGCCAATCCCCCGGCTAGCGCGACGCCGCCTCCAGTCAGGACGGGCCTCACCAGGCCGAAGCCCGCCGACACCGGGACCCATTGGCAGATCCGCGCCAGAACGACCCCACCGAACCAAGACCCGTCAGTGCCGGCCAACTCATCAGCCAAGGCCGCGTCGCGGTCAGCCAACTCAAGAGCCAAGGCGGCGTCGCGGTCAGCCGGCTCCCCCGCCAAGCAGCGCCACGAGCAGCCACCCCATGCCCACCTCCTGCCCTGGCCCCTCGACTCTTCCCCTCCCCTCCCCTCCCCTCCCCTCCCCCTCCCTCCCTCCCTCCCCCTTGCTGCCGCTTTCCCTTCCCGCAGCCCGAGCGGGCGCTCCCTGTCCACGGCCTCCGCCCCCGCCCCACCCGCAGTTCCTCGAACAACAGCTGCGAATCCGGACCCCGTACGCACCTCGATCGGGGAAAGCCAGCCCCCACCAGGCCGCGGACGAACGGGAAACTGATGGAGGCTCCCGCAACCACCCACCCACACCAGCCACGCAATCCGCTTTTGATCAGTTCACCGGGGCACGGGCAACTCCGCCCACGTCGTCTTCCTCGGCGCGGGGCCGGGCGTCACGCCCCAGCGCGCCGCCAGCGCCTCCACCAGTTGCAGGCCCCGCCCCGCCTCCTCCTCGTCGCCGGGGTGACGCACCTCCGGGACGCGCTCCCCGCGCGCATCCGTGACCTCGATTCGGATCACCTCGCGAGTCGCCAGGACCACCTGGGCCGCGTTCATCGCTTACGCAGCCCAGCGCTAGAGCCAGTCACAACGCCTTCAACCCCGCCGCCGTAGCCGACGCCAGTCTCCCCAGGTACCCCTTGGGCAACGGCGTCCGCACCACGACGGCGCGCCAGTACAGCGGGCCCGAGATCAGGTCGAGGGCGAGGTCCTCGTCGAGGTCCGCCCTGACCTCTCCGCGTGCGGCGGCGCTGCGCACGATGCCGTTCGCCACGCCGTGCTGCCCTTCGCGCAGCGCCTTCTGCATGGCCTCCGCGATCTCCGGGTTGCGGGCCGCCTCGGCCTGGAGGTCGGGGATGATCTGGCCCGCGACGGGGTGCTTCAGCGCGCGGGACGTGACCTCGTAGAGGAGGCGCAGGTCGCCTTCCAGGGAACCCGTGTCCGGGGCCGGCAGGCCCTGTACCGCTATGGCGGAGACCAGGTCCAGGACCAGGTGCAGCTTGGAGCGCCAGCGGCGGTAGACGGCGGTCTTGCCGACGCCCGCGCGGCGCGCGATCCCCTCGATGGACATACGGGCGTAGCCCACGGCGGCGAGTTCTTCGAAGACGGCGGAGCGAATGGCTTCCGTCACATCCTCGCGGAGCACTGCCGCGCCTGCGGGGGCTCTTCGACGTGGCGTCGGCTTGGCGGAGTCGGCGTTGGTCATCCGTACAGCATAAGGCGGCACGACGAAACGGTTGCGTTCCGACGTAATGACGCCCTACGCTCGCGTCACGACGATACGGACCCGTTCCGACGTCTCCGACCCCTTGAGCGAAAGCAGCGGATGTGAGTCAGGCACTCGACACACCTCCCCCGCCGGCGGCCACCGCGCCGGTGGAAGATCCCGCGGAGCTGGCCGCGCGGTACGGCCTGTCGGTCAGCGGCGCGCGGCCGACCCTCGTGGCGTACGTGGGCCAGCTCTGGCAGCGGCGCCACTTCATCACCGCGTTCGCGACGGCCAAGCTCACGGCGCAGTACAGCCAGGCGAAGCTGGGCCAGGTGTGGCAGGTGGCGACCCCGCTCCTGAACGCGGCGGTCTACTACTTCATCTTCGGCGTGCTGATGAACACCAAGCACAACGTGCCGGACTATGTGCCGTTCCTGGTCACCGGCGTGTTCGTGTGGACGTTCACGCAGAGCTCGATCATGGCGGGCACCCGTGCGATCTCCGGCAACCTCGGGCTCGTACGGGCGCTGCACTTCCCGCGCGCCGCACTGCCGGTGTCGTTCGCGCTCCAGCAGCTCCAGCAGCTGCTGTTCTCGATGTGCGCACTGGTGGTGATCCTGCTCTGCTTCGGCGTTCCGCCGGCCCTCTCCTGGCTCCTGGTCCTGCCGGTTCTGCTGCTCCAGTTCGTCTTCAACACCGGCGTGGCCCTCGTCATGGCGAGGATGGGCGCGCGGACACCGGACATCGCGCAGCTGATGCCGTTCCTGCTGCGCACGTGGATGTACACGTCCGGCGTGATGTGGAGCATCGACAAGGTGCTCAAGAACCAGCACCTGCCGCACGTCGTGCACCTGCTGCTGTCCGCGAACCCGGCCGCCGTCTACATCGACCTGATGCGTTTCGCCCTGATCGACAGCTTCCACCACAGCCAGCTGCCGCCCCACGTGTGGGCGATCGCGGCCGGGTGGGCGCTGCTCGCGGGCGTCGGCGGGTTCATCTACTTCTGGAAGGCAGAGGAGACCTACGGCCGTGGCTGACACCTCCGGGGAGCGGATCCCCACCGTCATCGTCGACGACGTCGACATCGTCTACCGCGTGAACGGCACCGGGGCGGGCCGCGGCACCGCGACCGCCGCGCTCAACCGCATCATCGGCGGCCGGAGGAAGGCCGAGGCCCGGGCCGGCGTGCGCACGGTGCACGCGGTGAAGAAGGTCTCGTTCACCGCGTACAAGGGCGAGGCGATCGGCCTGATCGGCACGAACGGGTCGGGCAAGTCGACGCTGCTCAAGGCGATCGCGGGGCTGCTGCCGACGGAGAACGGCCGGATCTTCACGCATGGCCAGCCGTCGCTGCTCGGCGTGAACGCGGCGCTGATGAACGACCTCACGGGCGAGCGCAACGTCCACCTCGGCGGCCTCGCCATGGGCATGAGCCGCGAGGAGGTCCGCGAGCGTTACGAAGACATCGTCGGCTTCTCCGGCATCAACGAGAAGGGCGACTTCATCACGCTGCCCATGCGGACGTACTCCTCGGGCATGGCCGCCCGGCTCCGGTTCTCCATCGCCGCCGCCAAGGACCATGACGTGCTGCTGATCGACGAGGCCCTGGCCACCGGCGACCGGTCCTTCCAGAAGCGCTCGGAGTCCCGGATCCGCGAGCTGCGCAAGGAGGCCGGTTCGGTCTTCCTCGTCAGTCACAACAACAAGTCGATCCGCGACACCTGCGACCGGGTCCTGTGGCTGGAGCGCGGCGAGCTGCGCATGGACGGGCCGACGGACGAGGTCCTCGAGGCGTACGAGGCGTTCACCAATCCGGGCGGCAGGACGGAACCCAAGAAGGCCAAGGTCGCCGTTTCCGCCTGAGGCCGATTCGGACGCACTCCCTTATCCCTTTTATCCGATTGGTGACACTATGGTGCGCCAGGAGAAGAAGGGACGGCGACCGTGCAGGAACTCAGCGTCATCGTGTACGGCCGGGACGTGCAGGGACATCTCGCCGACTGTCTGGACAGCGTGACCGGCCAGCTGCCCGAGGGGGCGGAGCTCGTCGTCGCCGCCGTGGACGATCCTGCACCGACCGCCGACGTGCCGGGCCGCGTCACCGTTCTGGCCCTGCCCGGCGCCCTCTCCGACGAGGAGGCCCGCGCGGCCGGCGGCGAGCGGGCCTCGGGCGCGTGGCTGCTGTTCGTGCACGCCAAGGACCGGGTGCCCCCCGGCGCCCTGCGGGCGCTGCGGGACCGGGTCGCGGGCCTGCCGGACGGCGCCGAGCGCGTCGATGTCGTACTCGCCGACCAGGTCCGCTCGACCTGGCACGCCTCCGGCATCCCGGGCCCCGACACCCGTCTGCTGGCCAGGGCGGGGGACCGCGAGCTGGCCCTCGCGGACTGCCCCGACCTCCTGCGGGTCACCCCGCTGCTCGGCAACCGCGCCGTGCGCGCCGCGTTCTGGCGGGACCACCGCGACCAACTGGCCGCCACCGAGGAGCGCTTCGCGGCACGCGCCGCCCTCGTCCTCGCCGACCGCGTCACCGCGCTGCAGCAGGTGGTGCTCGACGAGCGCAGGCTGCGCGCCGCGAGCCTGCCGCCGCCCACCCCGCAGGAGTACTACGCGCCCGTCGGCGAGTACGAGGACCTCCAGCGGCTGATGGCCGGCCGCGGCACGCCGACCGGCCCCCGCGCGGTGCTGTACGACGTGATGGCGACCGAGTGCATGCGGATCGTGGCCCGCGCCGGGATGCCCGATCCGGTGGGCCGCGAGTTCTTCCGCCGGGCCTCCCGCGCGGCCGTCGCGTGGCGGCCGGAGGGCTACCGCAGGCCCCCGGGGCTCGAAGGCATCCGGCGCCGGCTGCTCGAAGAGGACGCGTACTCCCGCTACCGCGCCTTCCAGAGCGTCAACCACAAGCGGCGCGGCCTGAAGTCCGCGGTCAGGAAGCACAAGCGGCGGGTCGGCGCGAAGGTCCGCGGCCACCGCTACCGGCGGGAACTGCGCCGGCCCGTGGACCCGGACCTGGCGGTGTTCTCCGCGTACTGGGACCGGGGGATGTCCTGCAATCCGGCCGCGATCGCCGCGAAGGTCACCGAACTCGCCCCGCGCATCCACCAGGTGTGGGTCGTCTCGGCGGCCCACGCGCCGCTCCTGCCGCCCGGCACCGACCACGTCGTGCCCGGCTCCCGCCGCTACTGGGAGGTGATGGCGCGCGCCGCGTACTTCGTCAACAACGTCAACTTCCCCAACGGCGTGGTCAAGCGCCCCGAAGCCGTCCACGTCATGACGCACCACGGCACACCCCTCAAACGCATGGGCCTCGACCAGATCGACTACCCGACCGCGTCCAAGGGCCTCAACTTCCGCCAGCTCCTGGCCCGCGTCGACAAGTGGGACTACAGCGTCACGTCGAACAGCCACTCCACCCGGATGTGGGAGCGCGCCTATCCCGCGCACTACGTCCCGCTGGAGTACGGCTATCCCCGCAACGACGTCTTCTACCGCGCGACGGCCGCCGACATCCGGGCTGTCCGCGACCGCCTCGGCATCGCGCCGGGCCGGCGGGCCGTCCTGTACGCGCCCACCCACCGCGACTACGAGGCCTCCTGGACCCCGCGCCTCGACCTGGCCACGCTCGCCGACCGCCTGGGCGAGGACACGGTCCTCCTCGTGCGCGGCCACTACTTCTACGGCGGGGCGGCCTCACCGCTCGCGGAGCTGCGCCGCAGCGGCCGGGTCATCGACGTGTCCACGTACGACCCGGTCGAGGACCTCTGCCTCGCCGCGGACGTCCTGGTCACGGACTACTCGTCGATCATGTTCGACTACGCCAATCTGGACCGCCCGATCGTGATCTACGCGGACGACTGGGAGATGTACGCGAAGACCCGCGGGGTCTACTTCGACCTGATCGCCGAGGCGCCCGGGCACGTCGCCCGTACACAGGACGAGCTGACGGAGATCCTCGCGGCGGGCGCGTGGCGCGACGAGGCGTCGGTGAAGGCGCGGGCCGCGTTCCGGCGCCGGTTCTGCGAGTTCGACGACGGCCACGCCGCCGAGCGGGTCGTGCGCCGGGTCTTCCTCGGCGAGAGCGACGCGTCGCTGCCCCCGGTGATCCCCGTCGACGAGCGCATCCCCGCGCCCACGCCCGAGGAGGCGGCCCAGCGATGACCACGCCCACGAAGACGATCACCCCCGACGTCACGGTCACCGTCATCGTCTACAACGACGCCGGGCGGCTGCCGCGCGCCGTCGCCTCGGTCCTGGACCAGACGCACGGCAACATCGAGGTCGTCATCAGCGACGACCACTCGACGGACGCCACCCCCGAGGTGGCGCGCCGTCTCGCCGCCTCGGACCCGCGGGTGCGCCACCTGCGCCTGCCGGAGAACAGCGGAGGGTGCAGCGCGCCCCGCAACCGCGCGCTCGACATCGCCCGCGCCCCGTATCTGATGTTCCTCGACAGCGACGACGAACTCCCCCGGGACTCGGTGGAACTGCTGCTCGCGGCGCACCGCGAGCGGGAGATCGACTTCGCGATGGGCGCGGTCGAGCGGGTCCGCGTCGACACGGGCCGCACGTCGACGTGGATGCCGCACCTGGTCGCGGAGCGCCGCACCGTCGACGGGATCGACGCCGAACCCGGCCTGTTCTTCGAGCACTTGTCGACGAGCAAGATGTACAAGCGGGAGTTCCTCGATCGCAACGCGCTGCGTTTCCCCGAGGGCATCCACTACGAGGACCAGCTGTTCTCGGCGCAGGCGTACTGCCTCGCGAAGTCCTTCACCGTCATCCCCGAGCCGGTCTACCGCTGGTACATCGCGCCGTTCGTCGCCGCGGACGACGCGTCGATCTCCAACCAGCGGCACAAACTGAGCAACGTCCGCGACCGCGTCCACGTGCAGGAGCTCATCGACGAGTTCCTCGCGGCGGGCGGCCACGCCGGCGTGCGCGAGGACAAGGACTACAAGTTCCTCAAGCACGACTTCCGCATGTACGCGGGTGACCTGCCCTCGCGGGACGACGCGTGGCTGGCCGGCTTCGCCGAGATCGTGAACCCGTATCTGGCGACGCTGTCCCCGGGCGCGTACGCCCGGCTGCCGCGCCCGGAGCGGGTCGTCCTCCAGCTGGTGCGCGACGGGCGCCTGGCCGACGCCCGGCTCGCCGCGCGCGGGCTCGGCCACGTGGTGGCCCCGCGCGAGACGGCCACGGACGCGTCAGGCGCCGTGTACTGGGGGTCAGTGGTCCCGTCGTCGGAACAGGCTCGCGGCGAACTCGACCTGACCGACCAGGAGTTGTACTCGCGCCCGTTCCCCGGCGCCCAGTTCCGGCACGAGATCACGCGGATCGAGCGGGGCCCCGGCGCCACCGTCGACCTGTCGGTGCGCACGTACGACCCCGGTCTGCGCCTCGCCGTCGGCCCGCACGTCGCCGCTCTGGTCGTGGCGCCGGGGCGGCACCGCATGACGACACGACTGCGGCTCGACCCGGTGCGGCCCGGCGTCTTCGAGGGGCGGGTGCGCCTCGATCTGGCGGCGGCCCCGCTCCCGGTGCACGGCTTCGACGGCGTACGGCATCCGATGCTCCAGCTCCAGGAACGAAGCCTGCGCAACACGGCGGTCCTGCTCGCGCCGCTGGACTTCCCCACGCTCACCGCCCGCGTCGGCTACCACTCGGGGGCGGCCACGCACCAGGTGACGCTGGAGCCGGAGGGGCGGGGCGCGGGCCGCCTCCAGATCCGCTGGCGGCCCGCGGGGCTCACGGCCCGGGTGACGCACCCGGTGGCGCGCAGGCTGGCCACGGCGTCGGACGGGCGCGTACGCAACGCGGTACGCCTGGTGAAGAGCGCGCTGCGTTAGCCGGGGTCGCCGACGACCTCGTAGAGGGTCTGGCCTCCCGGGCCCGTCGTGACCTTGTGCAGCGCCGGGTCGGTGGCGGCGAGGCCGGCCTCGTCGCGGTGGCTCACGATCCACCGCACCTCGTAGCGGCGCAGGACGTCGAGGCGTTCGGCCCGCGTGGCGCCGGGTGCGAAGTAGGTGTCCACGGCGCGCGTGCGGGCCCTCTCGTCCGGCAGGAAGAAGTCCGGGTAGCCGGGGGCGACGGTGTAGGGCCCGTACGCGGGGATCTGCCGCGCCGGGAACATCGAGGCGAGGACCACGTCCCCGTATCTCGTCCAGGGCGTCACCCACTGGTAGCCGCGCCACGGCGGGTGGTAGCGGTCGGCGATCGGCGGGGGCAGGACGTCGCGGGGCAGGACATAGCCGAGGGTGCCCGACTGGGTCCACGCGCCCGCGAGGAGCGCCGCGCCGAGCACCGCGGCGAACGCCGTACGTACCGCCCTGCGCCCCGCCCCGAACACCTCGAGGCCCGCCGCGACCTGCGCGGGGATCACGGCCGCCGGCAGGACCCGGCCCCACGAGTAGTGGCCGCTCACCCCGCCCGCCACGAACATCAGCGCCCCGAGCACGAAGAAGACCACCAGCGGATCGCGGGGGTCCCTGCGCCGGCGCAGGGCGAGGGCGAAGACGCCGGGCAGCAGGAGCCAGTACCGGCCGAGCAGGTTCCCGTACAGGGCCTGGTGGATCTCCTCCAGGCCCCGCGCGTGGAAGAGCGAGAAGAACGAGTAGTACGGCCACGCGGCGAGCACGACCGCGCCGACGGCGAGCCCGGCCGCGAGCCGCGCCCACACCGCGCGCACCGGCCAGGGCCGCGCCCCGGCCACCATCGCCAGCGCGCCGAACGACGCGACGACGCCCGAGAACTGATGGCTCAGCAGGATCACGGACCAGAGCAGCCCGAGGCCGAGGAACACGAGCAGGCCCGCGCCGCGTGCGAGCGCCCCGCGCAGCAGCGCCCAGAGGTGGAAGGACACCCCGAGCGCGAACGTGCTGGGGTAGGAGACGGTCAGGGCGAGGGAGTTGAGGCCGAGGAACCCGCTCCAGTTGAACGGGCTCGTGCCCCACAGGAGGAGCAGGCACAGGAGGACGAGCACGGTGACCGCCGTGCGCCTGGTGCGGTCCGTGGGCGCGTCGGCGAAGGTGCCGGTGAACCGCCGTACGCCGGTCACGAGCAGCGTCAGCGAGATCAGTGCGGCGATGCGCAGGACGGTGAAGGTGCCGAGGCCGGTGACGTCGGCGAGGGCGCCGAGGAACACCGTCCAGGGCGAGTAGTACGGGCTCGGCGTGTTCTCCTCGACCAGCGGGTTGCCGGGGTCGAGGAGGTCGTGGCGCAGGCGCTCGACGGTGGCCGCGTGGATGCCGAGGTCACCCGCCCAGGGGAGCCGGACGGCGACTGCCACGAGCAGGGCGAGGAGCAGCAGGAGGACCAGCGGGGCGGCGGCCCTGCGGGCCGCGTCACTCGCGGCGCGCATCGTGCTGGAAGACCCACGTCCGGTAGACGAGGAAGCGGAACGCCGAGGCCAGGACGATGGACAGCGCCTTGGCGACGTTCGACGCGATGGGCCCGGTCATCGAGGCGCCGTGGTACCCGGCGTAGAACAGGACGCTCTCCATGAGGACACCGAGCGCGCTGAAGCCGAAGAACAGCGCGATCTGGCGACGGGTGCGCGAGGCGCGGTCCCGGTAGGCGAAGAAGCGGAAGCCCAGGTAGTTGGTGCCCATGGCGACGCAGCTGGCCAGGACCGTCGCCGTCATCGGGGCCCGGCCGATGCCGTGCAGAAGGAGGTTGAAGACGAGGAAGTTGACGCCGACGCCGCTGCCGCCGACGACGCCGAACTTGGCGACCTCCACGGACAGGCGCCGCACGCGGGCCCGGACGGGTACGACGACGGGCGGCGCCTCGCGCACCGCGGTCGGGACCGTCATCGGCGCGCCCTCGCCCGCAGCTTCCACGGCATGCCGACCGATTCGAGCTGCACCATCAGGTTCATCTTGGACTCGCCGACCGTGCGGTCCTCGAAGTGGATGGGGACCTCCATGACGCCGAAGCCACGGCGCACGGCGCGGAACTTCATCTCGACCTGGAAGCTGTAGCCCGCGCTGTCCACGGACGCCAGGTCGATGGCGCGCAGGGCGTCCTCGCGCCACAGGTTGAAGCCGCCGGTGATGTCGCGGACGCGGGTGCCGAGGATGGTGCCCGCGTAGGCGTTGGCCCAGCGGGACAGGAGCCTGCGGTGCGCGCCCCACGCGTCGGAGAGCGTGCCGCCCTGGACGTAGCGGCTGCCGATGGTGACGGCGGCGCCGGTGGAGAGGGCGGTGCCGAGGAGCGCGGGGACCTTGTCGACGGGGTGACTGCCGTCGGCGTCCATCTGGAGGACGTAGCGCGCTCCGTCGGCGACGGCCTGTGCCATGCCGGCCGCGTAGGCCCGGCCGAGGCCCTCCTTCCCGGCTCGGTGCAGGACGCTCATCCGGTCGCGACCGTGCCGTTCGGCGTACCGCTCGGCGATGTCGCCGGTGCCGTCGGGGCTGGAGTCGTCGACGACGAGGAGGCGCAGGCCCGGGAGCGGGAGCGCCATGAGGGCGTCGGCCATGCCGGGCAGGTTGCCCGCCTCGTTGTACGTCGGCATGACGACGGTGAGGGGGGTGCGGGCCCAGTCGTCGGGCAGCGGTTTCGCGGCGGTCGCTGTGGCCCCGGTGTCGGGAGAGTTCGTGTTCACTGTTCGGTCAGCCCTTCTCCGGCGAGGGAGGCGAAGCGGACGGCCCGGTCGGGCAGTACGGCCTCGCACCACACCCGGGTTCCGTTCCGCAGGTCGTTGTGGGCGCCGACGCGGGCGCCGTCACCGATGACGCTGCCGTGCAGGACGGAGCGCCGCCCGATCCGCGCACCCGCGCCGACCAGGCTCTTCCTTACGTAGGCACCGGCGCCCACGGTCGCGCCGTCGTGCAGCACGGAACCATGGACGACGGCCCCTGAACCTACCCGGGCGCCCGCCCCGACGACGGTTCCGTCGGCGAGCCAGGCGTCGGCGGCGACCTTGGCGCCGGGCAGTACGAGGGACTCGCCGCGCACTCCGGGCACGGCGGGTGAGTGGACGACCCCGCGCACGAGGTCGGCGGAGGCCTGCACAAAGGTTTCGGGCCGACCGAGGTCGAGCCAGTACGAGTCGTCGACCATGCCGTGCAGATAGGCGCCCGAGGCGAGCAGGCCGGGGAACGTCTCGTGCTCGACGGAGACGGCCCGCCCTGCGGGGATGCTGTCGATGACGGACCTGCGGAACACGTAGGAGCCCGCGTTGATCTGGTCCGTGACGATCTCCTCGGGCGTCTGCGGCTTCTCGGTGAAGGCGAGTACGCAGCCGTCGTCGTCGGTGGTGACGAGCCCGAAGTCTCTGGGGTCGTCGACGCGGGAGAGGTGGAGGGTGACATCGGCTTCGCGTTCGCGGTGCCGGTCGACGAGGGCGCGGGTGTCGAGGCCGGTGAGGATGTCGCCGTTGCAGACGAGGACGGGGTCCTCGGGTGCGCAGATCAGGCGGCGGGCCGCGTGCCGGATCGCGCCGCCGGTGCCCAGCGGCTCGTACTCGACGGAGTATTCGAGGTGGACGCCGTGCGCCGATCCGTCGCCGAAGTACGGCTCGAAGACTTCGGCGAGATAGCAGGTGGCGAGGACGACGTGGTCGACGCCCGCGGCAGCGAGCCGCGCGATCTGGTGGGCCAGGAAGGGGACTCCGGCCGCGGGCACTATGGGCTTGGGCGTGTTGACCGTGAGCGGCCGCAGCCGGGTGCCCAGCCCGCCGACCAGCACAATCGCTTCCGTCATGGACCCTTCCCGACCTCTCCGCTCGCGCCGGCGATCCGACAATCGGGTCCACTTTAGACGTTATGCCCGATTTAGCGGCCTAGGACAAACCCCTTGGGGCCGACGCGCCTTCAGGAGCAACCGATTGGGTGCGCGGTCCATCAGGCCAGACCCGGTCAAGAGGCGGGCCGGAGAAAGGGAAGAGAACGGAAAGAGTCCGGGAGGTGAAACGGGGGCGCCCCGCACCGGAGTTCCGGTGCGGGGCGCCCCCGTTCGCTGATGCGGACCCTACGAGTGCGTGCGCAGCAGCGTCCTCATCGTGCGCATCGCGACCGACAGGTTCGCCAGGTCGAAGGCGTCCGAACTCTGGATCTCCTCCAGGGTCGTCCGCGCGCGGCCCAGGATCGGCGCGTTCTTCTCCTGCCACGCGTCGAAGCGCTGCTCCGGAGTCGACACGCCGTTCCCGACGGTCAGCACATCGGCCGTGAGGGCGGCGTGCGCCGCGTACAGGTCCTCACGGATCGAGGCGCGGGCCATCGACTGCCAGCGGTCGGACCGCGGCAGCTCGATGATCCGGTCCATCAGCTGCGTGATGGACAGCCGGTCCGCGAGGTCGTAGTACACCTCGGCGACGGCCAGGGGGTCCTTGCCAGTGCGGTCGGCGATCGCCACGATGTCGAGCGTCGGGAAGGCCGAGGAGAACCCGGCGACCCGCTCGGCCAGCTCCTCCGGCACGCCCGCGGCACTCAGCTCGTCCAGGATCGACTGGTACCACTCGGCGTCCGCGCCGCGCAGCATCTTCGGCATGGCCGACCAGACCTGGGCGACGCCCTCACGGAAGAAGTCGATCGTCTCGGCGAGCTGGAGCGGCTGCGGCCGGTTGTTGAGCAGCCAGCGCGTGCCGCGCTCGACCAGGCGGCGCGAGTGCAGCCTGATCCGGGTCTGGACATCCGCGGCGACGACATTGTCGAGCGCCTCGACCGCGTCCCAGACCTCACCGAGGCCGAAGATCTCGCGCGCGGCGAGCTGCGCCCGCACGATCTCCTCCAGGGACGCCCCGGTCTCCTCGCGCAGCCGGTGCAGGAACGTCGAACCGCCCGTGTTCACCGTGTCGTTGACCAGCACCGTGGTGATGATCTCGCGGCGCAGCGCGTGCCCGTCGACCGCGTCGGAGAACCGCTCGCGCAGCGCCTGCGGGAAGTAGGCGTGCAGGAGCCTGCGCAGGTACAGGTCGTCCGGCAGCGACGTCTGGATCAGCTCGTGCGCGGCCGTGATCTTCGTGTACGCGAGGAGGACGGCCAGCTCGGGCTGGCTCAGACCGCGCCCGGAGTTCAGCAGTTCCTTGACCTGCCGGTCGGCCGGCAGGAACTCCAGGGCCCGGTCGAGGTTCCCGTCACGGACCAGGCGGCGCATGAAGCGCTGGTGGGCGTGGAGCAGGTCGGGCGCCTGCGCGACCGCGTTGGCGAGGGCCGTGTTCTGCGCGTAGTTGTTGCGCAGCACCAGGGCGCCGACCTCGTCGGTCATCTCGGCGAGCAGCTTGTTGCGCTGCTTGACGGTCATGTCCCCGTCGGTGACGAGCGCGTTGAGCAGGATCTTGATGTTCACCTCGTGGTCGGAGGTGTCCACGCCCGCGCTGTTGTCGATGGCGTCGGTGTTGACCTTGCCGCCCTTGCGCGCGAACTCGATACGGCCCAGCTGGGTCGCGCCGAGGTTGCCGCCCTCGCCGATCACCTTGGCCCGCACGTCCTGGCCGTCCACGCGGATCGCGTCGTTGGCCTTGTCGCCGACGTCCGCGTTCGACTCGGCGGACGACTTCACGTACGTGCCGATGCCGCCGTTCCACAGCAGGTCGACCGGCGCGTGCAGGATCGTCTTCATCAGGTCGGCCGGCGTCATCTTCGCGGCGCCCGACTCGATGCCGAGTGCCTCGCGGATGTGCGCGTTGAGCTGGATCGCCTTGGCGGAGCGCGGGAAGATGCCGCCGCCCGCGGAGATCAGCTCCTTGTTGTAGTCGGCCCACGAGGAGCGCGGCAGGTCGAACAGGCGGCGGCGCTCGGCGTACGAGGTGGCCGCGTCGGGCCGCGGGTCGATGAAGATGTGCCGGTGGTCGAACGCGGCGACCAGGCGGATGTGCTCGGAGAGCAGCATGCCGTTGCCGAACACGTCACCGGACATGTCGCCGACGCCGACGACCGTGAAGTCCTCGGTCTGCGTGTCGGTGCCCAGCTCCCGGAAGTGCCGCTTCACGGACTCCCAGGCGCCGCGGGCGGTGATGCCCATGCCCTTGTGGTCGTAGCCCGCCGAGCCGCCGGAGGCGAAGGCGTCACCGAGCCAGAAGTTGTACGACTCGGCGACCGCGTTGGCGATGTCGGAGAACGTCGCCGTGCCCTTGTCGGCCGCGACCACGAGGTACGTGTCGTCCTCGTCGTGGCGCACGACGTCCGCCGGGGGCACGACCTCGCCGGCCACCAGGTTGTCGGTGATGTCGAGCAGCGCCGAGATGAAGGTCTTGTACGACGCGACACCCTCGGCCAGCCAGGCGTCACGGTCGACGCTCGGGTCCGGCAGGTTCTTCGCGACGAAGCCGCCCTTGGCGCCGACCGGCACGATGACGGTGTTCTTCACCATCTGCGCCTTGACCAGGCCGAGGACCTCGGTACGGAAGTCCTCACGCCGGTCGGACCAGCGCAGACCACCGCGCGCGACCTTGCCGAAGCGCAGGTGCACACCCTCGACCCGCGGCGAGTACACCCAGATCTCGAAGGCGGGGCGCGGCGCGGGCAGGTCGGGGATGGCCTGCGGGTCGAACTTCATGGAGACGTACGCGTGCGGCGTGCCGTCGTCGGACTTCTGGAAGAAGTTCGTCCGCAGCGTCGCCTTGATGACGGTCAGGAAGGACCGCAGGATCCGGTCCTCGTCCAGGCTCGCGACCTGGTCGAGGGCCCCGTCGAGCTCCTCCAGGAGCCCGTCGATCAGCTCGGTCCCGGCCCGCTGGCGCTCCGGCGACATGCGCGCCTCGAAGAGGCTCACGAGAAGGCGCGTGGTGTGGACGTTGTTACGGAGGGTGTCCTCCATGTAGTCCTGGCTGAACGTCGCACCGGCCTGGCGCAGGTACTTGGCGTACGCGCGCAGCACCATCGCCTGCCGCCAGGTCAGCCCGGCGCTCAGGACGAGGGAGTTGAAGCCGTCGTTCTCGGCGGCACCGGTCCAGGTCGCCGTGAAGGCCTCCTGGAAGCGCTCGCGGCCGTCGTCACCGAGGTAGTCGCCGCCGTTGCCGTTGGGCGACTTCGGCATGCGCAGACCGAAGTCGTAGATCCACGCGGTCGTCCGGTCCGAGCAGCGCAGCTCGTACGGGCGCTCGTCGATGACCTCGACGCCGAGCCGGTTGAGGACCGGCAGGACGGACGAGAGGGAGACCGGGGCTCCGGTGCGGTAGATCTTGAAGCGGCGCTCGCCGGGGGCGGCGCCCACGGGCTCGTACAGCGAGAGCGCGAAGTCCTTCTCGCCGCGCTTGAGGGCCTCCAGGTGGACGAGGTCGGCGACCGCCGCGCGCGGCGAGTGGTCGGCCTTGTAGCCCTCGGGGAAGGCGCCGGAGTAGCGGCGGGCCAGCTCGGCCGCGCGCTCCTCGCCGCACTCCGCGTTCAGCGCCTCGCCGAAGCCGTCGGCCCACGAGCGGGCGGCGTCGACGAGCCGCGCCTCGATGCGCTCGGTGTCGGCCTCGGTCAGCACGGGCAGCTCGGTGCCCGGCTCGACGCGGATGACGAAGTGCAGCCGGGACAGGATCGACTCGGTGTTCCAGGCCGTGAAGTCGACGCTGGTGCCGTTGAGCTCTTCCTTGAGGATGTCGATGATCCGCAGCCGGACACCGGTGGTGTAGCGGTCGCGCGGCAGGTAGACGAGGGCCGAGTAGTAGCGGCCGTACTCGTCCTGGCGCAGGTAGAGCCGCAGCCGGCGGCGTTCCTGGAGGTAGAGGACGCTGGTGACGATGGCGCGCAGCTCGTCGGCCGGGGTCTGGAACAGCTCGTCGCGCGGGTACGTCTCCAGGATCTGGAGCAGGTCGCGGCCGTCGTGGCTGTTCGGCGAGAACCCGGCGCCCCGCAGCACTTCCTGGACCTTGCGGCGCACGACCGGCACGCGCCGGACGCTCTCCGTGTACGCGGCGCTCGAGAAGAGGCCGAGGAAGCGGCGCTCGCCGATGACGTTGCCCTCGGCGTCGAACTTCTTCACGCCGACGTAGTCGAGGTACGAGGGGCGGTGCACGGTGGCGCGGCTGTTGGCCTTGGTCAGCACGAGGATCTTGTGCTCACGGGCCTTGGCGCGCGCGTCGGCGGGCAGTCGGCTGAAGGACGGGCTCACCGGGTGGTGGTCGTCACCGCCGTGCTGCGGGTCGGAGCGCAGGATGCCGAGGCCGGTGCCGGGCACGGCGGACAGCGAGTCGTCCTCGCGCAGCTCGTACTCGCGGTAGCCGAGGAACGTGAAGTGGTCGGCGGACAGCCAGCGCAGCAGCTCGCGGGCCTCCTCGACGTCCTGGGCGCGCAGGTCGTCGGCGGTGGGCTCGCTGGGCAGGTCGTCGGCGATACGCAGCGCCGAGTCCCGCATCTTCTCCCAGTCCTCGACGGCCTCACGGACGTCGGACAGGACACGCAGCAGGTCGGAGGTGATCTGCTTCAGGTCGGCGCGGTCGGTCTCCCGGTCGATCTCCACGTGGATCCACGACTCGGTGAGCGTGTCGTGGCTGTCGGCGGCGCTGCCCGCGGGCAGGACCTCCTGGAGCTTGCCGGTCAGGTCGCGCCGCACGGTGACCTGCGGGTGGATCACGACGTGGATGCCGCGGCCCTGGCGGGAGAGCTCGTTGGTGACCGAGTCGACCAGGAACGGCATGTCGTCGGTGACGACCTCGACGACGGAGTGGCTGCAGGTCCAGCCGTTCTCCTCGACCGTCGGCGTGTGGACTCTGACGTTCGCGGTGCCCTGCGGGCGGACCTCCGCGAGCCGGTAGTGGGAGACGGCTGCTCCGAAGACGTCGACCGGGTCACGGTCGGCCAGGTCCTCGGGGGCGGTGTGCAGGTAGTAGCGCTGGAGGAACGCGAGCACGGACTCCTGGTCCGGAGCCCCCTCGCCATTCGTCCCGGCCGGGAGATGCCCCCCTGCCGGGCTGTTCTCAGCTACCCGGGCGGCCCGTGCGAGCAGCTCGGCCTTGGCTTCGTCCAGCTTGGTCTGCATTGTCCTCTGGCTCCTGTCGCGCGCCGTTGCGTGACGTTGAAGAAATTGATGCGGCACAACGCCACGACGCGGGGTCTCCGGTCGATGTCGACGGTATGCCGGGATGAGAGATGAGCGGGCGTTTATCCGCCATTTTTGGCGTATTTCCTGCCCGGAGCCGGGACGGCATCCATGTTCCGTCCCGAAGGGAATGGTCAGCGGAGCACCGGGCACGGATGTCGATCTCCGTGTGCTCCCGGCGCGGGCAGGGGGCGACGATGCCCCCGCGAGATATCGCGCTGATCACGGGTCAAGGCTATCGCCCCTCCCCCGGGAGTCGTCATGAGCCGTATGTGTACAAATACAGCGGTCGAACTTTGACACTCTGCACAGGGACAGCGACACGGATGGATGCAACGAGGGGTTGCCTAACGGTCCCGCCGGGTCCACGTTGAGGGGAAGACACCCCGGCCCGAAGGCTCCGAGGGGAGCGCACAGCCATGGCACCCAAGATCCTCCTGTTGACCGGCGACGCCGCCGAGTCACTGGAAGTCCTGTACCCCTACCAGCGCCTGCGCGAGGAGGGCTACGACGTCCACATCGCCGCCCCGGAGCGCAAGAAGCTGCGGTTCGTCGTCCATGACTTCGAGCCGGGGTTCGACACGTACACGGAGAAGCCCGGCTACACCTGGCCCGCCGATCTCGCGTTCGCCGAGGTCGAGCCGGAACAGTACGTCGCTGTCGTGATCCCGGGCGGCCGCGCCCCCGAGTATCTGCGCAACGACCCGGAGCTGCGCAAGATTCTGAAGTCTTTCTTCGACGCCGACAAGCCCGTGGCCCAGATCTGTCACGGACCACTGCTCACGGCGGCGGTCGACGGGCTGCGCGGGCGCAACGTCACGGCCTATCCGGCGCTGGAGCCCGACATGCAGGCGGCCGGCGCGGCTTTCCGCGACGCGGAAGTGGTGGTCGACGGGACGCTGGTGTCGTCCCGCGCCTGGCCGGACCACTCCGCGTGGATGCGGGAGTTCCTCACGGTGCTGCGCGCCAAGGCACCGGTGACCTGAGGCCTGAACCCGACGCCTGACGCGCGACGCCTGTCGCCTGACCCCTGACCCCTGACGCGCGACACCTGACCCCTGACGTGTGTCGCCTGAGGCCTGAGGCCTGAGGGGATGGTGGGCGGCTGCCCTGTCTACGGGCGGCCGCCACGCATGACGCTCCTGGGCGACACGACGGAGTCCCCCCGCCAGCCCGAGGAGCCGACCGGATTGCCGCCCGCGGCGCCCCTGCCGCGGGCGACCACCCGCGAAACGGCACCCCCGGCCGGGCGTGCGCACGTGACGCCCGACTTGGCCGGGATGTGCTCCACGTGCGCGTCCGCCGTGCGGTTCGAGAACGGCGGCGAGGGGCGCCGGATCAGCGCGGGGTCGCTCTGCCGAATCCCCGCGTTCCGGCCCGCCGACGACCGTCACCGCGCACGCGGCCGACCGAGGAGCGTGAGCGGATGCGCTCACTCGGCCAGGCGCTGCGCCACCCCCACGGCCTCGGCGAGAGTGTCCACGACCGGCGCCCCCACGCCTTCGAGGCTGGCCCGGCTGTGCGATCCGCCGGTGTAGAGCACGGCACTGGCGCCCGCGTGCAGCGCCGCCACCGCGTCGTCGGCGGCGTCCCCGATGACGACCGTGCGCCCCGGCGCCACCCCCGAAACGGCCAGCGCGCCGAGGTGGCGGACCATGTGCTCGGCCTTGCTGCCGCCGGAGGGGCCGGTGCGCCCGTCGATCCGCAGGAAATGCGACTCGATCCCGAACTCCCTCACCAGCGGGACGAGTTCGTCATGCCCGTACATGCTGAGGATCGACTGGCTGCGGCCCGCGGAGCGCCAGTCGGCGAGGAGGAGCTCCGCGCCGTCGGCGAGCCCACAGGTCGTGCGGTGAAGCGTGTAGTGCCGCTGGAAGGCGGCGTCCATGCGCTCCCACTCGGCCTCCGTGGGCAGCCGGCCCATCAGCCGCTGGTAGAAGCGGGGGATCGGCACGCAGTACAGCTCTCTGTACCGCTCCAGGGTGATCGGCTCGAGACCGATCTCCTCGAAGGCGGCGTTGGTCGCGCTGATGACCGCGTCATTGTCGTGGAACAGCGTCCCGTTCCAGTCCCAGACGATGTGTGCTCCGACTGCGTGCTTCCCCATGCCAAGAACTTATCCGCAGAGACCGACAATCGTACGTTCGCGCAGGTCAGCCACTCAGGCCGAGCAGGTTCGGGATCTCCTGCGTGGCGAACCAGAGGAGCTCGTGGTCTTCGGCGCCGTCGACGACGAACTGCGCGTCGTCGTCGCCCTGGTCCGCCGCCCCGAGCGCCGCGGCCGCCGCCGTCACGTCCTTCCCGGCGTCGGCGGAGTCCACATGCACGGCCGCGGCCTTGGCCAGGGGGACCGCGTTCGCGATCCGCACCTCGCCGAGCGCTCCCGGGTCGAGCCCGCGGTCCGGGTCGGCCACCGCGGCGCCGTCCGGCACGTCGAGCGCGACCACGACCCGCTTACGGGGCGCGTCCGGCTGCCCGGCGATCAGCCGCAGCGACGCCGCCGCCGCGCGGTTGAGGGCGGCGTACTCCAGCTCCTCCATGTCGTCGGAGACGTACCACTCGCGCAGCGCGGGCGTCACGGCGTACGCGGTGAGCGGTCCGGGTCCCAGTTCGCCCGCCTTGTGCGCCTCCGCGAGACGGGGCAGGGACAGGGGGACGTACACGCGCATGGCGGGCCACTTTCGTCGACGAGAGGGCCTTCAGGATACGTGCGGGAGTCCCCCTTCGGAGTGCCGGTCACCACCCGTCCACACGTCCACGTCGGAGCCCTCCGTCACCCTCCCGAGCCCTGTCCCCCCATGGCTCGTCCGCCGTCCGATCACCCGGATAGGTGATCCTTCCGGCCGCCCTCGCCGGGCGCCTCGGGCCTTGTGAGCGGCATCGCCGTCCGCGTACAAGATCCCCAAGCGAAGTTACCGATCGGTATCCACCGGTCGGACGCCGAACGGGGATCCAGACATGCATGAGCCCACCGCCCATGAGCCGCTGCGCAAGGTCATGGACCAGCCGCGCCGCCGCCCCGGAACCACCCGGCCCCCGGGCGGCCGCCCGCCCGGCAGGCAGGACGCGAGGAGGCCCGGCGCGCGGCCCGTGCGCGTCCCGCCCCAGCTGCCGCCCCACCCCGCCGAGCTGTTCACCGAGCGCCTCCTGCTGGTGCTCAGCGGCCAGCGCCCCGTCCACTGGGCGTCCCGCCACTTCGCCGGCTCCCTCTACGACGCCCTGATCCGGCTCGCCGAGAACCGGCCCCTCGACGACCGGGGACGGCAGCCCGTCGTCCGCGGCATCGGCCACTACCAGCCCGAACCCGGCGTCTACGAAGTCTTCGCCCGGATCAGCGCCGGCCCCCGGCTGCACGCCCTCGCCTTCCGCCTGCATCGGGGCGACGACCATCGCTGGCTCTGCACGGCCGTCGAGATGGTCGGGCGCCCGACCCGCGGTACCGGGGCGTGAGCGCGCCGACTGCGCGTCGAGCCAGACGTCGACCTCGCCAGCGCGGTCACCGGCGGCGAGGCGTGGTCGACGCCCTCGTACGACGTGTACGTCACCCGGGTCCCGGCCCGCGCCAGGGCCACCGCTGCCTCATTCGAGGTGACGGCCGGCACCGTCGTGTCCGCGGCGCCCTGACCACGCGCCCGAGCCGGCCTTCCGCGGGGCGGTGGCCGCCGCCCCGCCCGGCAGGGCACCGTCGCGGCTTCGACGCCCTGCACCGGCTCGCGGTAACGGATGGCGGGCGGCTCGCGGTAGCGGGTGACGGGCGGCTCGGAGTGGCGGCTCGGCAGCGCGGACGCTTCGGGCGCGCCCGCGGAGCGGCCCGTTCACGAAGTCGGCGATTTTCACCCCCTCGCCGGCCTTGACCACCTCGGCGAAACAACCGCCGCCGCGGCCCACCCC